>JASFYW010000024.1:0-3580 GCA_045046865.1 Woeseiaceae bacterium
AGAGCCGGTAGACTTTAGAAAACAAATTGATGGTTTAGCGGCGATTGTTGAATTAACCATGAAGCAATCATTAGGCTCAGGCGCTTTATTTGTTTTTTGTTTTAAACAACGTAATAAATTGAAGCTTCTTTATTGGGATAAAACGGTTTTTTGCTTGTGGTATAAATGTCTAGAAAAAGATAAATTCAAATGGCTTAAGAAGCATGAGCACACCACCATTAAAATCAATGAAGAACAATTACAGGCTATATTGAAAACCAACTTCCGAGCATATTAGTAAGGCTAAACATTAACGCTGAACACTGGTTAATACTGGTTAGTGAACGAGTTAGTTGATAAGTTCTGTTTTAAATTTTGAGTGGCTGTCTGTTATTTTTTTGTTATTTTTTTGCCACCACCTCAACCTAAGTCGAAGTAGTGGGGGATTTTTCCAGAGTGGCCGTTCTCAACACCGTTGCAGTGTCGGATGGCCTCCATCAGGGGGTAACTCAGTTTTTGCCAGAGGCGACCAGTCTGAGACCCGTTTTTGGGGGAGGTGGAAGAATTTCGGCAACTTTTTCGGCCAGCGCGATTTTTTGGGCAACGGCATCAGCGGCATCATGCAAAGTTTCAGTTGTTAAATGAGCATAACGCATGGTTACTTTTGGATCAGAATGTCCAAGAATATGCTGAACCTCATACAATGAACGGCCACTATTAACCATCATACTGGCGTAATTGTGACGTAAATCATGAAGTCTTAAATCATCCAATTCAGCCGTTTTACGAATGCCATACCAAGCTTTCTTAATACAGGTATAAGGTTTAGCGGTGTTAGTGTTAATGAACACATGCTCGTACTTGCCTTGAGTTTCCATACTCGCTAAAACCGTTAATGCAGCACTATTTAGTGGAATAGCACGCATTCGTTTAGACTTCGATATATCAGCACTAATGCGCCACGTTTTAGTGGCAATATCAATGTTATTCCAAGTCGCGGTTAATGCTTCATTTAGCCTTGCTCCAGTATAGAGTAAAAACAATATAATACTGCTCACAGTGTGATTATTGTGGTTATGAAGCACTTTCAGGAGTTGTGCCAATTCATGATCGTTAAGATAGCGTTCCTTTTTGTTATCACAATTGAACAGCTTAATGCGTATTAACGGGTTAGCGTCAATAACATCACTGTCTACTGCATGGTTTAATACATGTCTAAGCAATTTAATATAGTGATCACATGTTGCCGGTGAAAGGCCATCTTCACGCAATTGAGTGTGAAATGATTGCACCGATGATCGTTTTAACGCATGTAATTGAAATTTACCAAAAATAGCGTTTAAACGATGTTCAAACATTTTTACATCATCATTCCATGTACGTTTATGTTGCTTAGCAAAAGGCACGTAGTTTTCAATAAAAAATGCTGCCAGTGTCGGTATTTTATTACGTTTTTGGTAGGCAACTTTAGGATCTATTCCTAAACTCACATCAGTTCGCAACAACTTAGCCTTATCACGGGCATCAGAGAGCTTAACATCACCCGTTAACCCAATTTTGACTGTACACGTTTTTCCTTGAGTGTTTTTATAGCGAAAGTAATACGTGCCAATACCTTGTGCATTTTTGCGGACTTCCACATAAAAACCTCTCACTAGATCACAACACCATTCAATACGAGTCTTATCAGTAGGACAGGTTAACGCTTGTTTTACAAAGGTATTAGTTAATTTTATGACGGGCATAATTAGTTCCTTGGTTATTTAAAATGTACAAATTAGCTAGGTTTTGTTTTTTACCTGTATATTCAAATCCTAAAGTGTGACAGATGCAGCGAAAACGATAGCCAAACATACGTCTGTCAAGCAGTGTCAGTTTCAGCCAAAAGCCGATACCATAGATGTCTTTTAAGGTGACAGGGTTAGTCGTTTCAGTGAACTTCAAAAAGTCATCGACACAGGGGAACAATATATTGTCGATGAGTTGGTTCATTGTGGTGTGTATAGTGTTCATTTTAACTCCTGTGAAATGAGGCAGTAAAATAGAGTACGGCGATTAAGCCGCACCATATTTACACCGTTATTTGGCTATTGTTGAGTGAATTGAATTGATATTTGCCGAGATTTACCTTGAGAAAATTCCAACGTAACTCCTTGCGACTCCAATGATTTTTCAATGATCCGAAGTCGCTTTGACATTGCAATAGGATTAGTAGGCCAATCTGATCGCCTATTTATAACGTGTTGTGGGGTAATTCTCGATAAAGACTGAAGCAAATCCGTTGGCGTACCTTGCCAGTTACCATCAGGTAAATTAGCGGAAAAATTTAGTAGTGCCATTGCAAGGAAGTTTTCTTGTAGGGTGGTAAACATGGTCGATTTTATATTACGGCTATACATTGATTGAAGCATTCCCATAGGCTTTTTAATTACTACTTCCAGCGCAGCTAGCCAGCGAGAAAAATCAATCATGCGCTCGCTGTTTATAACACCAACAGTGTTTGCTATTTTGAGCAATTTTGCACTTAAATCTAACAAACCCTTAAATATGCATGGTACGTCCTTATTAAAATTCTTAGAAATAGTAGATTCATCGCGACGTTGGTCCTTATCTATACGCAACATCTGGATAGTAATGCACCTACTTGCCAAGTCAGGCTCCAATACAAAGTTGTGAATACCATTTAGCACCATTGGTGAATGGAAAGATAAAACAGATTCATCATTATCAGTGTAAAGCTTACGCTTTGTATATGAGCCACCAGTACAAACAGTGCACAATAGATCACTAACTTTTTTATTTAAACTGCGCATGTTGTCATAAATAAGCACTAGCTGATTTTGTGAACTTATGGCCAGATCCCTTTCGTCCTTTGGAAATGTCTGAACACCACACGAGTTGTTGTCGATAAGCGAGCGTATAACAAGCTTGCACAAGAAACTTTTACCTGAACCCATTTCACCTTTAATATCCAAAAATGGATAAGGGGTAATATGTTTAGGGTGTGAAATAGTAAATGACAGCCAAGCAATAAACAGCCATTTATGCTCCTCTGACATATTAAGATACTTCAACAATTTCTTGATATTGCCATTTTTGGCAGGAAACGGGAGACTCATCATTGTAGATGATCGCGTAAACAATGTTTTAGAACCCAAAGAAACGAGTGTTGCTTTACCATCTTTGAGCTGCACAATTTCATTGTTAGATTGGCATAAATCAATAGCGACACCGCCACAATCTAACGGTGCAGTGCGAAGATGAATTATCATTTTATTTTCACTGACAGCAGCAAGAGCACAAAGCGTTTCAATTATCTCTGTAATATCATCGTTTCGTAATAAATCATCATAGCTATTTGCCAACTGTCGTAACCATTTTTTTAAGACAGAGCCCCTTACTGGAAATGCTAAAGGGTTTTCATTGGAATTGCTATTAATGATGCAAAAGGCGACTTCATTTTCACCAATGCCCAGCGTTAGCCTTTGTTTTGCAGCATTAAGGCAGCAGTTCTCGATTTAGCTGTTGATCATACTTAAATATCTTATAACGTAGGTTTTATGGCCGAAAACATCATTTTTCAACAAATTCTACTTCCTCT
>JASFYW010000025.1:0-7094 GCA_045046865.1 Woeseiaceae bacterium
GTTAGTGTTTTTAACTTTAAAGTTAGTGTGTGGTATCGCATGTGTCGCACAAATATCAACAAACCGCTGACCGAATCCTCCGCCATTAACGACTAAAGCATTGTCATATTTAGTCAATAAATTCATCACCGCAGCTTCCATACCAGCTGTACCCGATGCTGTTAAGAAAATAACTTTAGAGCCTTCTGGCGCATTGACCATGTCTAAAAGCCCATTTTCACAAGCGAAGGTCACATCCGAAAATTCACTGTTTCTAAAGTAAGGCGTTTGTGTTGCCCCCACCTGTAAAATTTCTTCAGACATTTTCACAGGGCCGGGAGTAAAAATGGCATAGCCCTCATAAATCATTTTTAGTTTGTTCCTGTTCTTTTAATTTTCTTTCATTATATTTTAAGAGCACTCTATTAATACTGATCATATCTTTAGGTGAGAGCATTTTAGACTTACGCATGCCTCTTTGTATCAATGAAGCAAATTCGGCAATCATATAGCGTAGCCCACCGCCCTCAAATTCATACTTGAAAGTTTGGCACTTATGCTCATCTTCAGAACGCACATGGAATTTTTTAGTGAGCCACCAAGGTGAAGGAATATAAACATAACCTTTCGTTCCAGAAATAACGGCATCACCTTCAGACTTTATCCCCGTTGCGACATTAGAAATACCAATAGCACCGCCCTTATGTTTACTGATAATAAGATTAGAAACGTCATACCCCTCGTTTCCTTGATCAAAAAAAGTGATGTCTTTGCTTTCACCTAGAATTTTATTAACAAGTAATGAAGGGTAAGAGGATAAAATATTTGTCGCACCCTGAGCCATAAAAGTATCGGGGTAATCTTTTTCTTTATAAAGTGTCGTACGTGTTGCCCTCACTTCTTTAATCTCACCGATAATCCCTTTCTTCAACTCGGTTAACAACTGGTTAAAAGCCGGTAAAAATGCCGTTGTAAGCGCAGAAAGCAGCAACACTTTTTCTTTTTTAGCTAAAGAAAGTAACTCTATTAGTTCACTTTTATGCAGTGCCAACGGGTTTTCACACAAGACATGTTTTTTGGCAAGTAATGCTTTCTTAATCAGCGAATAATGTTCTTCTAGTGCCGTATCAATATAAACAGCAACAATGCTTGTGTCTAAAAACTCATTGTAATTATCGTGGCCATACTTAATATTTTCACTTTTTTGGGTAAAGTCTTTTAAGGCACATATGTCAGCAGCATAGATACGATTGATTTTTAAGCTAGACACATGCTCAGCCTCATTGATAAAGGCTTTTGTATCACGCCCAAGACCAACGATGCCTAACTTAATCAAGTCAAAATTATCTTTTCTTAGTGATGTGCTAGAGATACCTTTTGTACGAGGCAAATACACAACATGCGTGTATTCATTGAGGTAATCAAATGTACCTTGCCAATCATCACCAATGGCAAAAATATCAACATCATATTTCACCATGTCTTGAGATTTTTGCTTTTTATGTTTTTCTATAATGACCTTATCGACAAAGTCTAACGCCTCGATGGCTTGCGCGCGTGTTTGCGTATTTTCGATAACATTTAATTTTCCACGAGAACGGTCATAATTTTCGTCAGTCACACCCACAATAAGGTAATCACCTAATGCTTTAGCTCGTTCTAATATCCGTAGATGACCTTGATGAAACATGTCAAATGTTCCATAAGTAATAATTATTTTTTTAGTATTGATAGCTTATACCGTATATCGGTTAATTGTATTTAGCATGATACAAGAATAGCGAGGCGTGTTAAATGATAATTTTATTCAAATACTCTTGTCATTAACTGCTCAGTTTGGATAGGTTCGTCAATTTCCCAATCATTGCCTTATTTCTGATACGGATAAACCAATAATACAAATGAGGTGATATTAAACCAAGACGTGCGATAATCTGCATTAGTGATAATAATTGGGCGACAGTGTTTTAGTAATAATGTTTTTAGTCGAGCAAGAATCCACTCCCGACTCATAATGAAAGATTCTTAGATAAAGAGATTTAGACCGTTATTTTTCTTAACGTTTATAGATAACGAATTTTTTAGATAAAGATTTTAATCTAAAAGATTACTTCATAACTCCTATTTAAAAAGGAGTCATGAAATAATTACTTTTCCTTACAAAATTAGAATGATGCAGTTCTCCAGCTTAACATTACAGCTGAGTCTTGATCTGGTTGAACTCCATTACGATCTTCCATAATAGGGATAGAAAATTCCAAGCTTATATTATAGCCTGCTGCATACATCCAGTTAGAACCAATAATAAATTCTACTTTAGTACCACCATAGTTATCAGTATCAGCACCTAAGCCAGGACCATAAATCTTCGGATCAATACCAACTATTGTTCCTTGGGATTCACCACGTAAGCGGAGAGAGCTATTGAATGTTGGTTCCCAGGCATAACTAACCCAAGACGTGAGCTCATGTTTATCACCATATTTCCAACCTTCACTATTTGAACTCTCAAGAGGAATTGTGGCTAGATATTGTGTACCCCAACCCCACTTCTGACTTTTACCCCAATAAGTTCCACCGACAATGGCATCCCATGTTCCTGAACCTAATTGCATACCATATGCTAAGCGGGACAGAACCATCGTATTAGCAGGGGTAAGATTGTAATCTTCCTCTGTTATACTTCCCGTTGGTACACCCAAGACGATATCAAAAATGACATTGTGTCTACGATCTGGGGAATTGAAAAATTTGTATATTGCCCCCATTTTTATATCACCCAAACCTGATGAATTTACTTCATTCAAACCTAAACTAGCTGTCCCAGGGCCATTGAAGGTTTCTAACACCGTACTTTTTTTAATCATTGGAGCCATTGCTACCAACGAAATTTTCTTATTGAGTGAATAATTAATAAACGGATAAATAACTGTCGCCTCAGCACTCTCTGGAACTACTCTTAAGGTTGGAGGCTGTCCAGCATCGCCAAAAAATGGATTAGCTACGCTTGCTACTACTTCCTCTGCAGAAATTGAATTACTCCCTTGTAACATACCACTGAATTTAAAATTCTGCATATTGATACCAGCAGCAAATTGGCCTTCCTCAGGAAAGGCATATACACCAAAAAGACCTGCTGGCGGCGGAATAGGTAATTCCTTTCTCATCGCTCGATATTTTTTTATCTCATTAGCCAAGGCGAGGCGCGAGGCATATCCATCATCCTCCTCTTTAGTTTCAGTAGCAAAAGAATAAGTAGGTAGTGCAAAAGATAAAGATAAGCCTGCTATTAGCAAAAATATATTTTTATTATTCATATTATTATCCTAAGAAAATTTTAATTAATTTTTAATAGATCAGATTGTCCTGGGTACGCTCTAAAAACTTGATGACAACCTACACACCCCGTGCTGATTGGACCAAGAAATGATGCAGCTTTAGCCATATCACCTTTTTCTGCAGCATCAGCTAATTTGTTGGCATTACCTTCAACACTGCTATTAAAAGTATCAAGTACAGCTAAACGTTCATCAGTGATATTTTCAAGGCCTAAATATGGAAGCAATCCACCAACAGGTATTCGATGGTTAGCAAGTCGACGCGCACTATCTGCAGCCATTTCAGAACTATCTGTCATAATGCCCATTACCATTGTTTGATAATCTGCCAAAACTTCCAACATTACTTGACGTAAAGTTGCTTTTTCACTGTATCGACTGTGCATAGCTAATATCGACATCAAAGACATTTTTGTATCAGTGGACAAGTTTTCTACCTTATTTCGTAGTTTTGGCTTCATAATGGCTAATTGACCTTTCATTACTTTCTTCAGGCCATCCATCGAGTCTGCTGCTTGTGCATTTGCCCCCATCATACTTGTCGCAACAAAGATTAAAGGGATAAGGTATGAGGTAACGCGAGCCCGAGTTTTATTAACTTGCTTGCTCGGTATAGAGTTTGATCGTAACATTGGTTTTCTCCGTAATTATAATTATTGTAAGAGGCTTATAGTAAAAAATAGGTATGTCTTATTAATTACCTATTCGTAACTATGTGTATTTAAAATGTTTCAGAAATGTAACAGTGGTAAGTTTTTTTAGGATATTGATATGAAATCATCATCACAACATTTGCTCGTCGTTGATGACGAGCCAAAACTAAGAGAACTGGTAAAGGCATATCTAATAAAAGAAGGCTATAATGTCGGGGCAGTAAAAGATGGGCCATCTTTAGACCAGTACTTAAAAACCAACGATGTTGACCTTGTAATATTAGATTTAATGTTACCCGGGGAAGATGGGCTCTCAATTGGCCGTCGATTACGTCAACAAAATAATTTACCCATCATTATTCTTTCTGCAAGATGTGAGGAATTAGACCGAATTGTTGGTCTTGAAATGGGAGCAGATGATTATTTAGGTAAACCCTTCAATCCTCGTGAATTACTTGCAAGGATTAGATCTGTTCTACGTAGAAGCCAATCAGACAATAATAAAAGCGAAATAAAGGCTGAAAATAATTTATTTTTTGGTCCCTACTGTTTAAATATTGAAAAATATCAACTTACTAAAGATGACGAAATTATCTCTCTCACCATAGGTGAATATACTCTATTGCGAATTTTTCTTGAAAATCCTAATCGTGTACTCAATCGAGAACAATTATTAGAAAAAACCAAAGGTTATAATTACTCCCCTCTGGATCGTAGTGTTGATGTATGTGTTGGGCGATTGCGTCGTAAAATTGAAATTAATCCTGCTGAACCAATCTATCTACAAACAATATGGGGAGCCGGTTACCTATTTACCATAGATGGTTAATAAGTATATTTTGCCTTCATGTTTAAACTTCAATATTTATGCCTTTAATTAAATCACAGAAATATTTCTGGAAAATTTTCACTACTATTGGACTTGTTGCGATAGGATTCCAAATAATATTTTTATCTACATTTTCCTACTTCATGCTAATACCTTTAGGTAAGCAAGCAGCTAATGATCTTATCAGTGTTATGACGCATGCAGCAGAAACCTGGGTAACACTTCCCTCATCACAGCAAACTGAATTCACTAAGCGCATGTTAGATAAACATGGTTTAATTATTTCAAGTGATAAATCTATACTTAAAACCTCAACCAGCCTGTTACCCTATTTTATTTTTTTAAAATCTTCACTAAATAAGCAGCTTGGAGAAGACATATTAATAAAACAAAATAGAAGTGAAGCTGGCGAAGATTGGTATTGGATCGACATCCCTCAGTCAGGCCACTTCATACGCTTTGGTTTTCCTCGCTCAAGAATAGGCGTAAACCCACCAATAGCTTTGTTTGTATTATTAATCACCGGAATAATTATTACCTTTATCGCCACAGCTTTTCTTAGTCAAAGGCTATCCATACCTATTGAGCGACTTTATAATGCGGCAAAAGCCGTTGGCAGAGGACATTGGCCAGATAAAATAGATGAAGACGGGCCTGAAGAACTTATTGTTTTAACTAAAGAATTTAACCGAATGAATGTTCAAGTAAAAACGCTCTTATCAAATAGAACTACTTTACTCGCAGGAATTTCACATGACTTAAGAACACCTTTAACTCAAATTCAACTCGCACTAAGTATGTTACCTAATGATGGGGGTGATAAAATATTAATGGAAAGCATTCAAGAAGATATTGTCACAATAAATCAACTTATTGGAGAGACATTAAGTATTAGTTTAGAGCTTGAAGAAGAGGAAGGCGTCCTCACAGATGTTAGTTTAGAAATAAATAGTATCATTAAAAATATTCAAACAGATGGTATAGAAATACGTTGGTCAAAATCTGAATCAGTTCGACAAATTCTTCAACCTCTTGCATTGCGTCGGATTCTTACTAATTTACTTACGAATGCCGTACGTTATGGTGAAGGTCAGCCAATCACAATAAACTGTTCAATAAAAAACAATGAAGTAATTGTAGAAATAATGGACCGCGGAAAGGGAATCGAAGAAAAACATCGTGAAGCTGTTTTCCAACCTTTTTATCGATTAGAAAAATCACAAGGCAGTAAAGGATTAGGCTTAGCTATAGTGAGACAGTTGGCTGACACCAATAAATGGGATGTTGAATTGCTACCTCGTGAGGGCGGAGGAACAAATGCAAGGTTATCAATTCCTCTCTACGATCATTAACAATTAATTTCAGTTAAAACTTGAGCTATTATCTAAATTCGGCCTTTCATTATCAAGCCAAGTCTGTACATAAATATCTGCAAATGTTTCTTTAATTTTTAGAATTTCACCCACTCTAATTTGATTAATTTCTTCAACAGTTGATACACCACTGACAGAAATATAATTGGAAATAGTATTGTCTGAAAGATAAACACCACGATCAAGTTTATTACATGCTCGGTGGCATCTGTAGCAGCCTGTTTATAACGATCAATCCTAGCGCTAATATCAAACGCGGCGGCAGCATTACCATACATTTCTTTTACTGCATCGAGTATAGAATTATTTTCACCCTGCGGGATGTGTTTATTATCCAACTTATTTATTGCTGTAATCTTACTCGTCGTCCGTTCAAGCTCTTGGGTAGAGATAGTGTATTGCTCTGACAAAAACTGCTCATAAGTTAATTCACTACCTATCGCAATTAATGGCACAGAGAAGCGCAAAAAAACAAATACCAACATTGTTTTAAAAAGAAAAGGTCGCCATGAGGTATCAGTTAATGGTTTATACCAGTACGAGAGAGCAGCCAGTAACAATAATACAATGACGGTATAGGAGAACCATGGCCATAAGCTAATGGCTAACAAGATACGTTGTACCCCTACCGATGCGGTACTGGCTAACATAACCCACGAAAACTGTTCGATCATGTCATTGACAGGATCTAATATTTGCCCCGGTGTAAAGTTCACCCCAACACCAGCAGGCTGTAAAGCAACCTCGGTGCCCTGCGCCACCGATATCACCCCATTTAAGCCTTTGGCAATTCCAAAAGCAATGAGTGCTCGCTTAAACGTAGCCTCGGTATATTCAGATCCCTTGCTATCTAACCAACCCCCCATTGAAGTAGCAGCAAGTGAAATAAACACTAAGGAAAGAACTATCTTTTTTATGTTTT
>JASFYW010000026.1:0-23449 GCA_045046865.1 Woeseiaceae bacterium
TACTGTTGCAAAAGTGCTGACGACTCCCCTTAATAAACACCTGCAGCAAGATTTATTTTTTAAGAATAATGAGTGGGTTTCTATTGTTCGACTTACGGGCGTTAAAAACGAAACTGACTTATTAAATTGGTTAGATTCAAGGCCCGATGTTAAGTCTTATTATCTAAATTTGAGGGAGGCAACATCATCACTGATGTCCGATTATCAACAAATAGCATTACTGCGATTGCTGCTCGGTTCATTTGTTATCAGCTTAATACTCTTTACCGTTCGTCCTGCATTTCGGGTTGGCATCATTTTACTGCCTGTTGTACTTGCCGTTTTACTGAGTATTAGTATTCAAATTATGATGGGCACACATCTCACCTTATTCCATATTTTGGCATTATTATTAATCGTTGGCATTGGACTGGATTACAGCTTATTTTTTGATCGAAGCTGGACTTCAACCGAAGATTACCAACACCGCTTACACGGTATTTTTATCAGCGCTTCCTCAACCCTGATTACTTTCGGTATACTTGGCTTTTCTGATATCCCAGTGTTATCAGCTCTTGGGCAAACGGTCACTTTCGGTGTACTTGGCTGTTTTGTATTAACATTAGTATTTAATATAAATAACAACGAAAAAGCCTAACCAATACGTCATTATGCCTATTTCTCCACTTATTATTACGGCAAGCAGCATGGTCAATGCTTTAGGTCGTGGAAAAGATGCCACTCTAACTGCGCTTAAAGATAAACGCTCAGGCTTACAACAGTCCAAAAATCTTGAATTTTCTACTTGGCTGGGTCAGGTAGAGGATGTTGATAACTACCCTCTTGAAGAATCCCTGAAAAATTTTATTTGCCGCAATAATCAACTCGCTAAACTAGCCCTAGATACTGATAACTTTCGTCATGCTGTTACTGAAGCCATCCAAAAATATGGCGCAAATCGAATTGGCGTTTTTCTTGGCAGCAGCACCTCCGGTTCAGAAGAAACTGAGAAGGCTTATTTAAATCGCGATGCAAATGGTGCATTGCCTGCAGATTATGACTTTATGCATACTCATAATTTCACCTCATTGCTAGACTATACCCAGCAATCATTAGGTCTCAATGGTGTTGGTCATGTTATATCAACCGCTTGCTCGTCAAGCGCTAAAGTTTTTGCCGCGGCTCACCGTCATATAGAATCAGGATATTGCGATGCGGCCATTGTCGGTGGCGTTGATACATTAACTCAAATATCACTCTACGGTTTCAATTCATTGCAGTTAACTTCGAGCGAACCTTGTCGCCCCTGCGATGAAAATAGAGACGGAATTAGTATTGGTGAAGCAGCAGGATTTGCGCTGCTTGAAGTTCCAACGGAATCATCACGCGGCGTACTTTTAAAGGGTTATGGTGAAAGCAGTGATGCGTATCATATGTCAACGCCACATCCAGAAGGCCGTGGCGCAGCTAATGCCATGCAACATGCATTGACCAGTGCTGCACTTGCCGCATCTGATATTAGCTATGTAAACCTGCATGGTACTGCGACACCATCAAACGATGCCTCTGAAGATAAAGCAATTACAAGTATATTGGGTACTCAAACTCCATGTAGTTCGACTAAAGGTTGGACCGGTCATACATTAGGTGCTGCGGGTATTACTGAAGCCTTAATTTGTATGCTCGTACTTGAAAATCAATTTTTACCTGCAAACCTGAATTTAAAAATACTCGACCCCGCACTAAGCTTCCATGTTTTATTAGACAATTCAAAACCTAAACAAATACTTCACTATGTCATGAGTAACTCATTTGGTTTTGGTGGAAGTAACTGTAGTTTAATTTTAGGTTTACAAGAATGAAACCTATTTACATCAATACGCTAAGTGTTGCAGCAGCAAATCTTATTGGTCTCGAGCAAGCCTTGCCCGTGTTGAAAGGTAAAACTCTGTGGCAAACATCTGAACTCCCAAAGCTTGTGCCACAGCTATTACCCGCAAATGAAAGACGCCGTACTACCAGCTATATTAAATTAGCGTTTCACGTTGCGAATGAAGCTAGCCTCGCTGAACAAGCGCTACCGACCGTGTTTGCTTCTTCAAATGGTGACTTTTATATTACCAATCACATCTGCAATTCTCTTACGACAGAACCAAAACATATTTCACCAACCCAATTTCATAACTCTGTGCATAACGCACCTTCAGGATATTGGGCTATTGCAGCAAAATCACAGATGGCCTCAACCAGTATATCGACGGGAAACAGCACATTTAGCAGTGGCTTACTTGAAACAGTTACCCAAGTTTTGTCACAACAACAAGATGTTTTATATATTGCTTATGATTATCCTGCCATCGCACCTCTAGATAAAGTTAGTGATGTAACTGAAGCTTTTGCCACTGCGTTTGTGCTGAGCTTAAAACAAACAAATAATAGCTATGGCAATATCACTCTCGACATTTGTCATGACCATGTAGATAAAAGTGACTGCATCAATACTTCGCTGAATCCTTTACAAGACTCTAATCCTATCGCAGAAAGCTTGCCTCTGCTCGAAGCACTATGTTTAAAAAATTCAACAACACTTTATTTGCCTTACCTCAATAATTCAAAACTCAAAGTTGAAGTGAATCTATGATCAGTCATGATGAGCTCTGTAGTTTAATCCCTCATAGCGATGACATGTGTTTACTTGACCGGGTTGATTTCTGGGATGAAAATAAAATAGTCTGCTATAGCAACTCACATCTTTTACAAACTAATCCCTTGCGCCGTGAAGAAAGCTTGTCTTCAGTTCACCTCTTAGAATATGCTGCTCAAGCCATGGCAGTTCATGGAGGACTGCATGATCGTCAACAAGGCACGCAAATGACTGAAGGTTATTTAGCTGCATTGCGTGATGTAGATATTGATTTATGTGAGCTTGACACCATACAGACCGAATTACGCATTGAAGCAGATAAAATACTTTCGCAAGGTGGCAATATGATTTATACCTTCTCTGTATTATCTGAGGAAAAAGAATTAGTCTCGGGACGTGCAACAGTCGTTGCTATTTCTCATAACAAATAACTTGCAGATACGATATGACAAATAAAATTAAACGTGCACTTGTAACCGGTGGTAGTGGCGATATTGGTGAAGCCATTTGTTTAGAATTAGCAAGCTCCGGCTTGCATGTCATTGTTCATGCCAATCAAAACATGACTAAAGCAGATAAGGTAGTTAGTAAAATACAATCAACCGGTGGTAGCGCAGAAACAATTAGTTTTGATGTTACTCAGCAAGCCGCCTCACAACAGGCCATTGTAAAATTACTTGAACAAGGTCCAATTCAAGTACTCGTTAATAATGCAGGTATTCATGATGATGCAATACTGGCCGGCATGGAACCTGAACAATGGAATAAAGTAATAGACGTTAACCTCAATGGTTTTTTTAACGTCACTCAGCCTTTGTTGCTTCCTATGATGAAAACACGTTGGGGACGTATTATTAATCTTTCATCCATAGCGGGTGTAATGGGTAATCGTGGCCAAGCTAATTATGCTGCTGCAAAAGCAGGTATTATTGGTGCAACTAAGTCATTAGCTATTGAAATGGCATCACGCGGTATTACAGTAAATGCCGTTGCGCCAGGAATTATTGCGGGCAGTATGACTGAACATGCTTTTAATAAAGATAAAATCAAACAACTGGTACCCATGAATCGTGCTGGCACAACAGCAGAAGTTGCTTCACTAGTAGGATTTTTAGCCTCAGATACAGCGGGCTATATTTCGAGTCAGGTGATTAGTATTAATGGAGCCATGGCTTAAGGGCATTAAGTCTTAATAAATCTAAACCCAAGTTCACATTAATGGCTACCAATTCGATTTAACATCGCAGCATTATTCGTTAACTTTGCATACAAACGCCCACTAAAATACCAGTGAACATGTACCGCCTCCATCATCAGTTTAATGACAGATGTTAAATTCAGCTTTAGTTTTTCTTCCGCCGCACAAAGAGCAACTTCAAGACCAAAACCATTAGCCATTTGTTTTGCCCTTGCTAAATGATATCGATTTGAAACAATCACAATTTTTTTATTCTTTGCATGCAATATCGCAATTGCGTTTTTAATATTTTCTAAGGTATTACGAGAGGCCTCTTCTAAATTAATGCGTGATGAATCTACCTCATGTTTTTCAAGAAATAACATTCCCGCATAAGCCTCCGTGATATTGGCCTTACCTGTTTTACCACCTAACACCATAACTTGTGCTTCATCATTTTCACTTAAAATATGATGGGCACGCCTAAGGCGCTGTACATATTCTGAATCAGGTTTGTTATTTATTAATTTCTTACCTAAAACAAGCACCATTACATCATCATCACAATAATGCGTTTCATTTTTGGCGATAAGAAATATTTTTCTTAAATAAAACACATAAGATAATCCTGCGGTAGCAATCATCAACGCTGTTGATAATAGCAACATGGCATAACCATCAATATCAATTTTACTATCGTTTCTTGGCAACATAGTGCACCTAAGATTTAACGGCTATTTTTTCTACATTAATGGGATTTATAAATGAACGATATAATCCTTTAGGGTACATACCTCTAGAGAATAATGATTTGCCGACCATCAAGGTAATCAACGTAATATCGGCTACCCCTCTGAAATGGCTAGGACGCGCATTCTTTTTGTAGACTGCAGGTATCTTAACAGGATGACTATAAATATTTTTTTGTGCAGCTTTTATTAGGATCTCACTTTCAAATACAAAGCCATGTTTAGTTGAAATATTCAAATCACTAAATAACTGTAACGGGTATAATCTGAAGCCTGATTGGCTGTCCTGAATAGGATATGCTGCAGCCCAAGCGATCCAAAAGTTCGCAATTTTATTCGCGTAATATCTTTTTGCCGGAATGTCAGATTTATCAGCTAAGCGAGCACCAATAATAATATCATTTGGAAATTTTTCTGCTTTCGCCAATAATTTCAGTATATCTTCAGGCGCATGCTGCCCATCGCCATCTAATGTAATAATGGCATCTACGCCCATGCTCTGTGCTTTGGTAAAGCCATCCCATAAACTCGCTGCTTTCCCTTGATTTGATTCATGTTTAATTAATGTAACAGGCAAACCATCAAGTTCTGTTATCGTTTTATCTTTAGAGCCATCATCAACAACGATAACTTTATCACTCTGTGTTAAAGCGCGTCTTACAATCTCTGCAATGGTTGCTTCTTCATTATAAGCAGGAATAACAATAGCAAACTTGTTAATTACATTATCTTGATTCATACTTCATTGCCCTAAATAATATTGTCAAATGTATTGTATATGTAATTATTAAAACATTGAACTAATAAAATAATTACACTCTGTTTACTGTCAAAGTAAACTTATGGAAAATGAAACCATACTCTTTGAATATGGCTTTAATCTCACATTGTAAATAATTGTTCTTTACACGCAAATTCAGGAAGCGGGCGTATGGTATATCTAAATAAAATGACAGATTTTATATTAGGCCCATGTATTCGAAGCATACAAACTAACGAAAAAACTATATACCTGACTTTTGATGATGGCCCAAATTCATATTGTACACCTCAAGTTTTAGACTTATTAAAAAAATATAATGCGCAAGCTACATTTTTCATCATCAGTAACAAAATTGACGAAAATATCATTGTTTTTAATAGAATAAAGGATGAAGGCCATGCAATTGGAAATCATTCGCTTGATCATAAAACAATAAATTATTTCAAAGGTAAAAAGTCACTAAAAAAATGGATTGAAGATGGGGAAACTAAAATATCAACCTTAATGGGTAAGTCGTCTGTAGGTTTTCGACCTCCCGCTGGTATACGAACACCAGAATTAAGATTAATTATGAAAGAAATAAACGCCAAGCCTATTATGTGGCAACATCGTTTTTATGATGGTGTTTTTAATTTCAATGATAAGTCATGGGAAAGAAAATTTAACAAAATAAAATGCGGAGATATTATTCTCCTACATGATAGGCATGATAAAAATACTCTTTTTATTGTTCACTTAGAAAATTTTATAAAACAACTCATCAGTGAAGGTTTTCAACTAAAAAAAATTAGAATATAAAAATTTTGTGCGATCAGAATAATATGTTTTCTATGCTAGAATTGAAATACAAGCTGGGCTTTCTAATAATCCATTATCCGAACTTGGGCCATCGTTACTGCTCTGTCCACAAGCCTAGGAAGGGTACAACGGCCTATATAAAATGCCCTATAGTTTTAACATCAAAGCGATCTTTTTACTTGCGGTTTTCCTCAACATACTTCGCTAGAGAGCGAAGTGATGAAAAAATTTCTTTATTATTCGAATCATCTGATTTAAGTTGGAAACCATAATTTGAAGATAGAGCCATTGAAAGCTCAAGAGCGTCAATTGAGTCTAAACCAAGCCCATCATTAAAAAGTGCCTCTTCAGGTAAAATATCAGAGATATCTAGATCTTCTAAATTGAGGCATTCAATGATTAACTTCGCTATTTCGGTTTCAACTACATTCAAATCTGACATCAGTTTCTCTCTAAAAAAATATTTAACTTACTGCTTCAAAAATAAAACGTATTATACGAAAATAACAGCTCAATATACAGCAAGGGTTTCCCTTATAAGGGCTTAATCTGGCAAGCATTTAGCAACTTCACACTGAAAATACGAGCATAGCCTGTCAATATGATGTTGCAACGTAAGTTGCTTTGCTTTATCAGGATTTGCTAGACATGAGATTTACTATTTTTTAGTGAGGGGAATCTTTATTTTCAGCTACAATAAATATTTATGCGACATCTTCTGAAACAGTGCTTTCAAATAAATACCGTATTTGCTCTAACGAGGCATCGATACTAAAAGAGACTTTTTTAGAGAGAATGTCTAATAATACAATGGCATTCACGGCTGCATCACGTTTGGTTGCGCTGCGAATCCGTTCTGCTATAAATCTATTTACATTTTGTAATTCACTGTATTGTTGTTTCAGTTTTATTAATGCGTCTTCACCATTCTTGTTATCTTTTTGATCAAAGTAATTTTTTAAAAAAGTTGCGGATACGGCACGAAAGATGGTTTCTTCATGTGTCGCGAAGGGTAGGTGAAATCTTGCGAGAGGTCTTAAAAATTTCATTTTAGGGCAATCACTGCTGCTCATAATTAAACCCAATAATGAGCTAACGGATTGTTGTAGTGTTGTTTCGGCATGTACTGTGCGTTCTGCTGACGCTACGCTAACAGATACCTCATTATAAGAGGCTAAATCCTGACACCAGTTGATAATAGGCACTAAATTTATTGCGAGAGGGCAGTATATGTAATCATCACTCGTGAGATCACAATTAAAACACTGTTTATATTCCAGCTGTGTCCAATCAGGATAATCAGCACCTTCTACAATACTTGATCGTAAACTCTGTTGATCGAAGTCAACATTGAATGATTTTTTGTGTCCGTCTGGAAACTCAAACTGGTATAGATAAAATATATTTTTCACTACCACATTTATTCTCTAATATTTATATTCTTACAGTGAGTATAAATCTTACGAAAACAATTACTGTGACAAGAAACCTTTCTTTACCGTCCAGCGGATATTTTGTGATGCTGTTCAACTTTACAAGAAGATTAGTTCACATTTAATGCTTCGAATTAGGCTGACGCCTTACAATTATTTCGCCCACTTTCTTTTGCCGTATATAAGGCTTTATCTGCCCTTATGAATAAATCTTCACTTTCTTCACCTTCTTTAATTTGAGCGAAACCGGCTGAAACAGTAATAGCCACATCTTCATCTCTAAAGTGAAATTGACTTGAGGCAATGAGTTCACGTAGCTTGTCTGCTACAAACTGCGCTTCTTTAATGTTTGTATTGGGTAATAATGAAACAAACTCCTCTCCACCATAGCGAGCAATAAAATCGGTTTCACGCATATTTTTATTTAATATAGATGCAACTAACTTTAATACCTGATCGCCTGCGGCATGGCCATGGGTGTCATTGACTTTTTTAAATAAATCAATATCCCAAACAACCAAAACAAAAGAGGTTTTATTTCGTCGATAATTTGCCATTTCCAAGCTGAGTCTTTCTTCATAAGACAGCCTGTTGGGTATTTGAGTTAGTACGTCTTTTAATGTTTGTTGCCGTTCTTTTTCAATTTCTAATTTTAACTCTTCTGTTTCACTTTCCATTTCTTTTACTTTATTTTTTAACTGTTCAATCACTGAAATGGCTTCTTTGTTTTTTTCACCTTCTTTTATAATAAAGTTATCAACATGGTCACGCAGCATGATCACCCTTGATTGGATGGATGTTTTTAAATCATCCAGATTATTAATATTCTTTAAACCTTCTTCCATCGTTTGCATTTCTGACTTCATGCCATGCGTCATTTTTTGACCGTGCTCATGTGTTAAGGCGCTGATTCTTGCTGTTTCTCTTATATCGTGATCAAGCTCTTGTAACCTACCTGTTAATTGCTTTAAGAAATCTTCAATATCATTTTTTTCTTTTTTTACTCTTGCGAGTATATTGGCAGTTATACTAATTGTACCTTCTATAGCTTTAATAAAATCTATCTTGTCAGTTGCCCGGCTTAATTTGTTTTTAATTAAATTTGCTTCTACCTGCAAATCTTCTGGTAGTATCATTCTACCTAGTAAGCTAATTAAACTCTCAATGGCTAAATTTAAATTTTCTGCGTTTTCTTCTTCTGGCTCTTCATTCTGCTGTTCTTCTACCAGTTCAACTTGGTCATCCGTCTTTTTATTAACTAGTGACGAGAAAAAACCTTTTTCTTTATTTGACTTTGCTAATGCCAAACCATGGACCAAAAGTTTGGCGATATCTTCAAGCAAGGGAGATACTTCTTTGCTTGAGGATGTTTTAGATACTTTACTTGAAAGCTTTAGCAGTTTTGATTCGATTTTACCTGCTGGCTTTATCTTATTAAGTAGTTTTACAATAGATGTTTGTGGCTCTACGCTTTTATTTTTTCTTATCGCTTCTAAACCTAAGATGCTGCCTGATACTTCATCAATCGCTTTTGTGAGTTTGTTTGCTGCAAAGCCTTTATTAATCGCATCGCGTAATACCCCAAGCTGTTTATTGAGTTTTTCTGAAGAGGTATCAGCCGCGCGTGTTAAATGAGACACCAATGCGCGTAAATTTTTCTCACTGCCTGACCACTCCATTTCTTTTTTTTCTAAATCTTCAAGACTTGCTAAATATTTATTCTTCCACTTATCCTCTGCATCATTATCAAGATCTGTATATTTATTTTTTGCCATTTTATGCGTCTTCAACCTCTTCTTGTAAAACTGCAGGTTTATTTTTATCTAGCTTCTCTGGTAATTTTATTTCTATCATCAAAGGTAAATGGTCAGAACATACATGTTGCACTGCTTCTATTTTTACAACATCAATTTTTGATGTGACTAAAACATGATCAATATGATGTTGCGGACGCCAGCTTGGAAATGTATTACAGTTTTCTATCGGTTCACGTAAATGCGTATTATTAAATAAATACTTCATCTCATTGCTTTCAGTTTTGCAATTAAAATCGCCCATGACAACGGCATGAGAAAACTCATTAACGATCTTGCTCACGGCAATAAGCTGTTTCATTCTTGCACCTTTACTTAAGGCCAAGTGTAAAATAATGACGGCGAACGTTTCTTCACCATATTTATATTTAGCTAACATGGCTTGTCGACCGGGTACTAACCCCGGCAAACGAATGTCTTCAACGGCATAAGGCTTAACTTTGCTTAATAAGCCATTGCTGTGTTTTGCTATATTTGCAAAATTTCGATTAACTTGATGATGCCAATGCGTAAAACCTGCATGCGTCGCTAAGTATTCTGTGAGGTTGATGTGATTACTTCTTAGGCTGCCCGCATCTGTTTCTTGCAAGCCAACAATGTCATAACCTCTGAGCAGAGGCGTGAGCTTGTCTAAATTTTTAAATCTTTGTGGATGCGGTAGAAGATGTTTCCAACCGCCTGTAATGTAGTGAGCTTTACGCGTTGTTTGTATGCCAACTTGAAGGTTATAACTTAAAATGCGTAGTGTTTGTTCGAACATTAAACTGCGTACTCGTCTAATAACTCACGACATCATCCTAACCCATTAGGATGATTTTTATATCTTATTATATCGGCGTGGCGCGCCTAAAACTTAATAGATTATTTTTTTGTTTCTTTTTTAATGAGGAAATCTAAAACTTTTATCATACCTTTTCTACCACCACCCATTGGGCCGTCTGTGCGATATTTGCCATTAACAATAAGCGATGGTACACCTTCTACCTGATAGCGTTTTGATAATGTCACAGCACGGTTCACTTTGGTGTTAACGGCAAAGGATTCGAATGTATTGTTAAAATCATCTGCAGAAACACCAAAACCTGCGAAAAATTTCTGTAAAGCCTTTTTATTGTCTAGGCGGTTTTTGTCTTTATGGATTGAAGCAAATAAAGCCTCGTGAAATTCGACCTTTCCATCATCAAACAGGCCCAGAGATTTTGCGGTATAAAATGCACGAGCATGGAGCGCCCATCCAGCATTAAAAACAGCAGGAACACGATAAAAAACCACATTATCTGGCTTTTTCGCCAACCATTCTTTCAAATGAGGCTCAAAATGGAAGCAATGTGGGCAGCCATACCAAAATAACTCCACCACCTCGATTTTTTTCTTGGTAATCGTCGGTTGTGGTGGTGAAACACGTTTATATTCAATTCCCTCATCTATTGCGGCATTTGCGCTGCCAAACATGAGAACTGCTACTAAACTTGCCAGAATTAACTTAAATTTCATTTTTGTTCCTTTCCTTTTTTTTATACAATGCGCTGTAATTTCAGAGTATTAAATCTCAAGAATGAGCGCAAGCTGCCGATACCCATTTACACTAAAAGTTACCATATAGACTATTTTACCACCAAGGAGTTCCTCTCATGCCTCACACTCGTAGCACTGAATCATTCGACTTAAATGATGTGCTTTGCCAAAACAAATTCTGTGAATCACTAACAATAAGTGAGGTTAATACCTTTCTTGAATTCACCGAGGCCGTCTCTTTTAAAAAAGGTGAAATTATTGCTGATTTTGGCGAAATTGGTGATGCATTATTTTTCGTCATCGAAGGCGTGACCGGTTTATTTCATGACAACCAAGGTAAAGAGGTTGAAATTGGTGAACTCGAAAGCGGTGAACTGATGGGTTCAATGTCATTTTTTGACGATAAACCCCGCTCTGCTCGTATCCGCGCCATGAGTGAAAATACAAAACTCTTACGCATCTCAAAAGTGATGTACAACCGCTTACGTATTCAGCACCCTTATATTGCTGTACTTCTTTTGGAGCAGGCAATTATGAGTCTTGATCACCTCTTCCGTGGTGTCAGTATGGATATCGCCAGCTTTAACCAATATATGTACGGCGGCATTATGCGCTAAGCGAAAACTCTTCGTACATAAAAAAGCCCAGTCTCAATATTGAGGCTGGGCTTTTTTTATTTTCTTTATATGTTATTTACAGCTCACCGTACGAATGTAAGCCTGAAAGGAACATATTGACGCCAACAAAAGCAAACAAGGTAACGAATAAACCAATCACTGCCCACCAAGCCAGCGGTGTGCCACGCAAGCCTTTCATTAACCGCATGTGTAGCCATGCCGCATAATTTAACCAAACGATTAACGCCCATGTTTCTTTTGGATCCCATGACCAGTAACCACCCCATGCTTCTGCTGCCCACATGGCGCCCAACACGGTTGCAATGGTGAAAAAGGCAAAACCTAGTGCAATGGATTTGTGCATCACATCGTCCATCATATCCAAAGAAGGTAAACGTGCAGCAACTAAGCCATTCGGATTTCTTTTAACGGCATTATCTTTAATTAAATAAGCCACTCCAACCATCGCCGCCATGGCAAACGCACCATAGCCAACAAAATTTGCTGGGACATGAATCTTCATCCAATAACTTTTTAATGCGGGTACCAAGGGTTTAATTTCTGATGCACCTTTTTCAAAGTGATACCACAATAAAAAAGCAACCGCGGCTGAAATAACCAATAAAACAAAGCCACCCAAAGCACGTGTTTCGTAACGCAATTCATAATAAAGATAAATGATGGCGGTGATGATGGCGAATAAAATAAAGACTTCGTAAAGATTACTCACTGGAATGTGGCCAATATCCATACCGTGTAAATATGTTTCGCGCCAGCGTACCAATAAACCCACTAAGCCCATGACGGTGGCTGACCATGTCATTGCGGTGGCCACTTTACCGGTAAATTCATTACCGGTAAATAATTCAATAAAATAAGCAACGGTGGCCATTACAAATAAAGCACTCATCCACATAGTGGCTGACTGACCTGAGAATAAAAATTTCAGGAAGAAGTTGTTTTCACCTGCAGCGAGATCTGAACCATATAAAGCTATGGCAAATAGACTTAACGCCGCAACATAAATCATGAGTGTACGAGCAGGTTTCCATAGCCAACCTATCACGGTAAACGATAACGCAACACCAAATAAAATTCCTACTTCATAAACATCCATTAAGTTTGAGTATTTTTGAAAGGCATAAACACTGCCTATTGCTAACAGCGCGGCAAAAACCCAATCCATAATATTTAATTGTTTAAAAAATGAGGGCTTAATTTCGCTGCTCATAAATTCATTTGTTGCTGGCATTTCTCTCACCTGTCTTGTCTTAATTAAAACATAAATTATTTAGATATTATTTTTCTGTGGTAAATTTTTCTATTTTTTCTGCAAACTCATTGAAGCTCGTCGTGAACTCGCGTTGATTACGATTCCCCGCGCCTGCAAAAGTAATATTTAAGTTGCCATCTTCTGGTTTAATAAAAATCCATAAGCGTTGATATGAAATATAAAACATCATAAAAATACCAATGATTAACATTAAACAACCCAAGTAAAAAATATTTTGACCTGGGTGACGAGTAATTTGGATACCTGATGAATCTCGTTGTTTATAGTCAACCAGCTGAAAATAAACCGGAGAACCATAAGCGCCAATGCCTGCAAAAGCAGTAATGGCATCTTCAAAAAATACGCTGTCATCCTTGCTCATATCGTTTGGCTTGATACCTTCTTCTTTTAATAATGCAATGTACGCATTTTGCAAAAGATTTTGTAAAATCTTAACATAAGCCTGCGCAACATTAACCTGCTTGTCTTTAGGGACTTTGTCTTTAATGTCTTGATCTATTGCGACATAGCCACCCTGATTAAACAGAGTTAATAAGCGCATCATCGACAATACCACTTCTTGCTGTAATTTTTTATTTGTTTTATTCGCAAGATCCATTGCTGAGGCAACACTTGCAATCGCTATTTTTTTAATTTTTGTTTGATCATGTAATAAAGCATGAAAAGACATAAAGCGATCTAGACCATCGTTTTTATCTGCTGGAATATGCAAATAACGAAAAGGTTCAGCTATGGTACTGCGCATGCCCGTTAAATAAAAACGTCGCTCATCTTGTGTCACCGGCAACATGTAATTATGGTATTCCTTAGCAGCTCCGCTAGCGTCTCGCATTTTAAAGGTAAAGCTTGGGCCAAAGTTTTTGAACTTTTTATGTGTTATGGCTTTTTCTTCTTCTGTACTTGGAAAAATATTAAACACTTTAAAGTCTTCTAATTCTAAACGGTATTTACCTAGCCCAGTTTCTAAACTACGCTTTTCTTTTACTGCCACCGTAACCGGTAACTTTTTAATATTTTTATTATGGAAAGACCATGCCATTAGAGAAAGGGTTGAACCACCATCACCAAAACTGGCCTGATACATTGCATAACCGCGATACACTAAGGGATGGTTGACAGAGATCGTGGTTGCTAAAGGTTTATCCAGTTGATCGTCATGAATCACAATATCACTTTCAAAAGATTTAGGCATACCTGAAGAATAATGCTCTACTCGAAAATCTTTTAACTCTATTTTAAAAGGGAGTTCCTGAACCAAGTAACCATCTCGAACATTTAAAAACACAATATTACTTGCGGTGCCTTCTTGTAACGAAATAGAACCTCGAAAGGCAATAGAATCATCAGGCTTTAGACGTGCCGTAGCAGGAGCTTGGTCAGCACGAATATCGCGTGTTTCAGGAATAATTCTTCCCGTCCATTCTTTAATGGTTAAGCCAAAGCCACCATCTAAAAAACTACCAATACAAAGAACGATAATGCCTACGTGGGTAAAAATATAACCACTTCTATTCCACGCACCTTTCATTCCTGCAATGAGAATATGATCCTCATGTTGTTTAATGCGTAGTCGAAAACCTTTTAACTTTAAAAAATGTTGTAAGCCATCCTCTATTTCTTCAAAGCTTTTTTCTGTTGTCCAAGTATTACTATTACTCATTAAACGCAAAGATTTCTCTTTAGCATTTAATCTAAACTGTTTCATGTCTCGCAACATGCGAGGTGTATTTCTATAAACACAGACGCTGGTACTTAAAACTAAAAATAACAATAAAACCAAAAACCACATTGCGCCATAGATATTATACAAACCCATGACTTGAAATATTTCATGCCAAAATGGACCGAACTTTAATATGTAATCATTATAAGGTTGGTTTTGTTGGAGTACTGTTCCAATCACTGAAGCAATCGCAATGGCAACGAGAATCGTAATGGCAAGATTCATCGAGCCAAAGAATTCAAGTAGAATATTAAATCGGGATTGTTTCTTATTATCTTTATTCACGGTTTTACTTTTATACTCTTAACTTTAAAGCTGGCATAAAAAAAGGGCGGTTGAGCCGCCCTTTTTTATTTTTACTATTTTCAAACCTAGCGCATATCTAAAACGAAGGTTTTAAAAATCTTAATGCAAACCTGAAATGTATGAAGCAACAGCTTTAATTTCTTTATCGCTCATTTTTTCTGCGATGTTTTGCATCATTTTATTTGCATCATTGTGGCGTTTGCCTGAACGGAAATCTTTCATTGCTTTTTCAACATACGTCGCATGTTGGCCGCTTAGCTTAGGAAATTTAGCAGCAGGATTACCCGCGCCGGTAGGACCATGGCAAGCTATACATGCAGCAACACCTTTTTTCTTGTTGCCTCCACGATAAAGTTTTTCACCTTTAGCCGCTAACGTTTTGCTTGCGCCACCTTGTGAGCTTGCTTGCTTAGCAAAGTAAGCGCCGAGGTCAGCCATGTCTTGTGAACTTAAGCCGGCAACTTGGCCTGACATTAAAGGTTCCATACGAGCTTTGCCTGATTTAAAATCAGCAAGTTGTTTTGCAATGTAACCGGCATGTTGGCCTGCTAATTTGGGCCATGCTGGATTTGTGCTGTTACCATTAACACCATGACAACCTGCGCAATTCGTTGCTTTAGCTTTACCTGCTGTTGCATTACCTGCCGCCATTGATGCGCTGCTGAATGCGAGTACGAGAGTAACACCCGTTAATATGCTTTTATAGATCATGAGACTTACTTACCTTTAAAATTATTTAGATTCAGCAACCATGTATTTAACAATAGATTTAATTTTTGCATCGCTTAAGTTAGGGCGCCCGCCTTTGGGAGGCATAGCGCCTTTACCTTTGATTGCATTATTTACCATCGTATCCATACCTGCTGCGATACGTGCTTTCCATGCTGCCTTATTGCCTACTTTAGGTGCACCGGCTGCGCCAGTTGCATGACATGCAGCACATGCAGTTTTGTATGCACGGAAATCAGCTTGCGCTGTAGACATCATGCCAAATAAAGCAACGCCAGCAATTGAAACGGATAATAAATTCTTCATTCTAAAACTCCTACGCTCTAATTTAAATTCTTGTTATTAAATTCTTCTGCACATGCTGTCTATACGACATGCTAAAATATGCTTAATTCAAATATATAATTGGGTATTATATCTAAATTTATGTAGCAGTGCTTAGATTATAATGATTATACCCCACAGCAAACTTATCTCATACTGGTAGCCCTTTTGACTAAATCAAGTAAAAACCCTTCACGATACAATATTGCAGATTTTCTCATCAGCGTGCCGACGCCTGAGCAAGCACCCGACGATGCTGGCCGAGAAGTTGCCTTTGCAGGGCGCTCAAATGCCGGTAAATCCAGTGCGCTCAACCGACTGACAGCCCATAAATCACTGGCCCGTATCAGTAAAACACCCGGTAGAACGCAACATTTAGTTTTTTTTCGCTTAGATGATGACCGTCGACTGGTCGATTTACCTGGTTATGGCTTTGCCAAAGTGCCTGATCGTGTAAAACGAGAATGGGCGATTTCTTTAGAACGCTACCTCCGAGAACGTGAGTCTTTACAAGGACTTATCCTCTTAATGGACGTTCGCCACCCGCTCACCGACTACGATACAAAAATGCTCGAATGGTGCTTACACGCCAATATGCCCACGCATATTTTGCTTACCAAAGCGGATAAGCTCAAACGTGGTGCAGCTCAAAACTCTCTACTCAAAGTAAGACGAACCATCGAAGAATTACCAAACGTCAGCGTACAACTCTTCTCTTCTCTCAAAGGCACTGGCCTAGAAGAAGCCCAAGACGTCCTAGATGCTTGGTTGGATTTTCCTGCAAAATAGTTTTATTCGCTATTGCTCGATTTTCAGACAAAAAAAAGCCCCGGGATGGGGAAGAGCAGAAGAACTAACTTCATACTTTAACGTTCCGGGGTAAAAATATGTCTGGTATTGGGGACCAGACACCTGATACCACTAAGGGATTAGAAGTCATATCAGATAGACTAAATATAGGTGCAGATCTGCCATTATTAAAGCTAGCTTCTGTGAACATTTGTGAACCATTGTTAGCGTTTGAAACATAAAAAAGCCTCGGTATGAATGGGGTCATACCGAGGCAATAAATGTTTGGTTGAGAGCAACCAAACGCAGTTCAACATTTCAGGGAATAAAATGTTTCTACTAATGAGTTCGACTCTCACTTTTTAAATAAGTTGCAAATATTTTTATTTATTTAACAACATTTAAATTTTTGTTCATTGCTACAACCTATTTCTATCTTGATAATATATTCATAAATACTTATTTAAATCAAGCGAGAGGCGTAGATGCAAAAAAACGATGGGGTTAGGGGGTGGAATGGCATGAGCAAAACGATGACTTAGCTAATAGTTAACTAGGCCATCACTTTGTTAGTCAGTATTCTTTATAAATCAGTGAAATATAAGTTATTAAATAAAGTGATTGCTTGTTCATTCATATCTTCAGTTGAAGATTCTGGTACATAACTTTTAGAAAGGGCTAAGTACACACCTGCATCAGGAATAGATGGATGACGACAAGTAAAGCTGATTGTTTCTAATGTAAGTGTGTTACCAGTGTTAGAGTTACGATCTTGTTTGCTTGATGTCTGTATACAGGCGTTCGTTGCACTGGTATAGATCGATGCTTTCTGTTCAGCTATATTTCCTGAGTGTTGCGCTAAACGATCTTCTATGTAAGCTTGAAACTGTTCATCACTTTCAAAAGCAGGGAGTGAAACCACTAATGCTTGAATGGTATAGCCATCGTTGCCTCTTGCTCCGCGGCGGCTTAATAAAAGTTTATAGCCACTTTTCTTTACCACAGACCAGCCTTCACTTTCAGGGACAGACAATAAAAACCCTTTTTGCGCAAACTCTACTCTGTCGTCTTTTACTGCTTCGACAACAGGGGGCTTTGTGCTTGAGCATGCGAAAACAAATAAAGCAGAAAGAAGTAGTAATAAATTTTTAAATTGCATATTTTTCATCCCAAACGATGGCTTAATCATTGTGTTTAACTTTGCGTTAGCAAGAATACAGCTAGTAGCTTATCTCTTTTTAATTTTTTTTTCTATATTTCTCATAGGCTTATAGCTAAGTATTGAAGATATTTCAAGAAATAGCCACTTTTATGCGCTTAAATGAAAAATTAGTGGGCTTCATCCCAATTATCACCAATACCGACGTCTACCAAGAGCGGCACAGATAGCTCTGCGGCATGCTCCATGTGCTCAGTAATCAGCTTAATCGCATCGTCCACTTGCGATTCTTTTATTTCAAAAATCAGCTCATCATGTACCTGCATAATCATTCGCATATCGAGCGCGCCATTCATAATGCTTTCATCCAATGAAATCATTGCACGCTTTATAATATCTGCGGCCGTGCCTTGCATCGGTGCATTGATGGCGGTGCGCTCTGCATATTGTCTACGCATGCCGTTCTTTGCATTTATTTCATGTAAGTATAAGCGTCTTCCAAAAACAGTTTCAACATAGCCTTGTTCCTTGGCTTTCTCTTTGGTTAATTCCATATAATTTTTAACGCCAGGGTAACGTTTGAAATATAAGTCCACATAGTCTTGTGCTTCTGGACGTGTAATGTCGAGTTGTTTTGCCAAACCAAATGCAGACATGCCATAAATTAAACCAAAGTTAATGGCTTTGGCTGAACGGCGTTGATTTTTTGTGACTTCTTCAACACTAACGCCAAACACTTCTGCCGCTGTTGCACTATGTACATCAAGCCCTTTTGAAAAAGCATCCATCAGGCCAGCATCCTTTGATAAATGCGCCATGATGCGTAATTCAATTTGCGAATAATCTGCCGCAACCATTTTATAACCCGGCTCAACAATAAATGCTTGGCGAATACGTCGGCCTTCTTCGGTACGCACGGGAATATTTTGTAAATTTGGATCAGAAGAAGACAGTCGACCTGTTGCCGCAACCGCTTGATGATAAGACGTATGTACACGATTTGTTTTTGTACAAACTTGCTGTGGCAATTTATCTGTATAGGTTGATTTTAATTTACTTAAACTGCGGTACTCTAAAATTAATTTAGGTAAGGGGTAATCATGTGCTAGTTCTTGTAACACAGACTCTGCGGTTGAAGGCTGGCCTTTTGGTGTTTTTGAAATAATAGGTAGTTCTAACTTTTCAAATAAAATAACTTGTAATTGCTTGGGTGAACCAATATTAAATTCTTGCCCAGCAATATTATAAATGTCTTGCTCTAATTCTTTTAAACGCCCAGTAATTTGTAGGCTTTGCTTGTCTAGCATTTTTGTATCAAGTAACACGCCACGTCTTTCCATTCGCGACAAAACAGACAGCAAAGGAATTTCGATGTCTTGATAAACCTGTTGCAATAATTCGGTATGTTCTAACTCAGGCGTTAACGCATGTTGCAATCGTAAGGTAATGTCGGCATCTTCTGCGGCATAGGGCGCTGCAGTATCAATATCTACTTGATTAAAACCTATTTGCTTTGCGCCTTTGCCTGCAATGTCTTCATAATGAATGGTGCTATAACTTAAATGCCTAATCGCCATGTCATCCATATTATGTTTTAAAGTACTATCAATCACATACGAGGCTAACATGGTGTCATGCTGTATACCTTGTAAATTAATGTCATAGTTACCTAATACATTCATATCGTATTTTAAATTCTGGCCGATCTTATTTAATTTTTTATCTTCTAATAAAGGTTGAAACTGCCTTAAAACATCATCTCTGTTTAATTGCTTTGGAACATCTAAATAGTCATGCCCCACCGGCACATACGCAGCATGTCCTTCTTCTATGGCAAAAGATAAGCCAACAATTTCTGCTTGCATATAATCTAAGCTGGTTGTTTCTAAGTCAAAACTAAAGCCGTTTGATTTTTTTAATTTTTCTAACCACTGCGTTAAAGCTTTCTCTGTTAATACCGTTTCATAGTTCGCGGTAATTTCTTTGACGGCTGATTTTTTTATTGCGGCATTATTATTTGCAGATGAAGCATCTGTTTGCAGTCCGCCAGCGTTTGCTTCTGCGAACCATGTTTTAAATTCAAAGTGTGAAAACAATTCACTCAAGGCTTCATTATTTGGCGCTTCGCGTTTTAATGTTTCTGGCGTGCCGTCTAACGCAACATCACATTTAATCGTAACAAGATCTCGAGAAAGCGGCAGCTTAGGCAAAAACTCTCGTAAATATTCACCGACCTTACCTTTTACTTCATCTGCATGTTCCATCACACCATCAATTGAATCATAAAGACCTAACCACTTCACTGCGGTTTTCGGCCCACACTTAGGCACGCCCGGCACGTTATCCACCGTGTCTCCAATCAAGGCTAAATAATCTATTATTCTTTCTGGCGGCACGCCAAATTTTTCTTTAACACCCTCTACATCCATATGCACATTGGTCATAGTATTTATGAGGCTTACATGCTCATTGACTAATTGCGCCATGTCTTTATCGCCAGTCGAAATAATTGTATCTATACCCAGAGCAGTGGCTTGCTCTGATAATGTGCCAATCACATCATCGGCCTCGACACCTGAGACACAAACCAAAGGCAGCCCCATGGCTTTTATAATATTGTGAATGGGTTCAATTTGGTCACGTAGATCATCTGGCATCGGCGGACGATTGGCTTTGTATTCTTTATACATGTCATTACGAAAAGTTTTACCTTTTGCATCAAACACCACCGCAAGATATTCAGGATCATAATCTTTTAATAGGCGCCGCATCATATTAATAACGCCATAAATGGTGCCCGTTGGCTCGCGTTTAGAATTACTCATATCCGGCATAGCATGGTATGCGCGAAATAAATAAGACGAACCATCAACTAATATAAAAGGTGTTTTTGATTTTTTTGGCATATACTTAATCTTAGTAGATTCAAAATTGAAGCCGCCATTTTACGCTTCATTGTGAGGAGAGCAAAGTAAACCTCAGCATAAAATTATTTTGTAATATCAGCAGAGAGAGATTATGACGACCAAATCTACCCATCCCAGTATGCAGCCGATTAATGATTCTTCATTGAACCGAGAATCATGGAAAATTTTCCAAATAATGGCCGAATTTGTTGAAGGCTTTGAACGTATGGCCTGCGTTAAACCCTCAGTCAGTATTTTTGGCTCTGCACGCACCTCGCCCGATCACCCCTACTATCAACTCACAGTGGATATTGCCCGTGAACTTTCTGACTCTGGCTTTTCTGTTGTCAGCGGTGGCGGCCCCGGTATTATGGAGGCAGCAAATAAAGGTGCTTTTGAAGGTAAATCGCCCAGTATTGGGCTAAACATTATGTTGCCACACGAACAAATTGATAATCCATATCAAGACATTTCTATGACTTTCCGGCATTTTTTCTCACGCAAAGTCATGTTTGTAAAATATGCATCAGCCTATGTGGTCTTACCTGGTGGCTTTGGCACTTTAGACGAACTCGCTGAAATTTTAACCTTAGTACAAACTAAAAAATCTCGGCGTATCCCTATTATTTTAGTACACCGTCCTTTTTGGGAAGGATTACTCGATTGGTTTGCAACCACAATGGTAAGCGAAGGCACTATCAACAAAGAAGATCTTGATTTAATTAAAATTATTGATGATCCAAAACAAATTACTAACGCAATTTTTGATCACTATGAACAATGTGGCTTTGAACCTACGCCAGAAGAAGCTGAAATCTTATTGCATTTATAATTCGCTAAGTAAAAAATACTCAAGGAAACACTATGTTAATAACAAACAACGCGTTTAACACTTTACTTCTCAGTACCAGTTTAATTATTTTTTCATTCACCGTCACGGCTGAAGATATACCGCCGCCGCCATCTTTAAATAAAGAAGAAAGCGCCTTCACCACAACAACGGAAAAACCACCCACGCTACCTGACGAGGCAAATGATAGTCGTAATATTCCGCAAGCAGATGTTCGTATTATTCGAAAGAAAGACAGTATTATTGAAGAGTATCGAGTCAATGGTCGAGTACGTTTTATTAAAATTACTCCCAACGTCGGCAACCCTTACTATATGGTGGACACTGACGGCGATGGCTCGCTAGAAACTCGAGAAGATAATTTTACAAATCCGCCCATTAACCAGTGGATTCTGATGACGTGGTAACAGGCTTGTTTAATCACCAAGCCAATCTTGAGGCTTTAAATACCGCTCATATAATTTAGCTTCTGCTGATCCTGCTTCTGGCTTCCAGTTATACCTAAATTTAACCAGTGGCGGTAAAGACATTAAGATAGATTCTGTACGTCCGCCCGTTTGTAAACCGAATAACGTGCCACGATCATAAACCAAGTTAAATTCAACATAGCGACCTCGGCGGTAAAGTTGAAAGTCTCGCTCTTGCTCACTGAATTTAGTGTTTTTTCTTTTATTCACAATGGGCAAGTAAGCAGGAATATAGTGATCGCCCACACTTTGCATAAAGGCGAAACTCTTTTCAAAACCTTCTTCATTTAAGTCATCAAAAAATAAACCACCCACACCGCGTGTTTCGTCTCTATGTTTTAAATAAAAGTACTCATCACACCATTTCTTATATTTTGGATACGCCCCTTCGCCGAAAGGTTCGCATGCTTGTTTAGACACGTTATGCCAATGCACCACATCTTCTTCTACTGTGTAATAAGGTGTTAAATCAAAACCCCCACCAAACCACCAAACAGGATCTTCACCTTCTTTTTCTGCAATGAAAAAACGTACATTCGCGTGAGACGTAGGTACATGAGGGCTTTTTGGGTGAATCACTAACGACACGCCCATCGCTTGAAAACTACGCCCTGCTAATTCAGGCCGATGTGCTGTCGCCGAGCCCGGCATTTCTGGACCAAAAACATGAGAAAAATTTATACCTGCACTTTCAAAAATGGCACCGTTATCCATTACTCGTGTGCGACCACCGCCTGATAAATGTTCGCCTTCATCACGCTCCCAGTCATCATGGATAAACTTGCCAGTGCCATCTTCTTTTTCTAAAGCTTGGCAAATAGTATCTTGCAAGCCCAATAAATATTTTTTTACTACTACTATATCTGGCGCGTTCATTCTTATTCCTAATTAAAAAAGATCAAAAAATTTTATTTTCTAATGACTCTATCCGTCAATGCATCCCGAATTTCACTGGGCCGTGCATTAATATCTGTTTCACCTTCAACAATAAAATCAATTTCATCATTAAATATTTTCTTAACTTGTTCGGCTGTTCGTGCGGCTTCTTGCTTTGCTTTATTGGCACTGGTGGAAATTATTGCCCCAGCAAAACTTTCACATATTTCTTTTACTACTGGATGATGGCTTACTCTAACGGCCAGTGTATCAAACTGCCCTTTTAGATATTCTGAAATATTTTCATTAACCGGCACTAACCAAGTAATTGCACCAACTTTATTTTCCCAACTTTTTAATAATTTTTCTTCAATGATTTTTTCTAATGGTTGAAGATAGGGCTTCAATTGCTCAAAGTTTGCAGCGATTAAGATTAAACCTTTTTCTTTGCTTCGTTTTTTCACTTCTAGAATCTTTTTTACCGCAGATAGGTTTTTAGGATCACAACCCAAACCATAAACTGCTTCTGTAGGGTAA
>JASFYW010000027.1:0-35394 GCA_045046865.1 Woeseiaceae bacterium
TCATCAAGACCATTCTCTTCATCAAGTGAAGAACAACGCGCTTCATTAAATAAACTGAATTTTAAATTAAACCGGCGTAGCATTTCGACAAGCCATTGATGCAACAAAGCATCTGGCACAACAATTAAAATACGTTGTGCACGACCAGAAATAATTTGATGATGTAAAATTAAACCGGCTTCAATGGTTTTACCCAGTCCCACTTCATCAGCAAGTAATACGCGTGGAGAAGGGCGTTTAGCTACTTCATGAGCGATATAGAGTTGATGAGGAATTAAACTCATACGCACACCGTTTAAGCCATTAACTTCAGAAGTCGAAATAGCGTTATTAATATTCAGCGTGTCATGTCGGAGTATATAGGCTTTTTCGGGATCAAATTGTGCGGTAAACAATCGATCTTGTGGACGGTTTAGTTTTATCGCGGCACTTAATTGCGTTTCACATAGTTGACTGCTTTCTCCATCTTCACTAATAACCTCATAACTAATGATGCCTTCATTTTCCTGTAACGCAGTAACTTTGAATTTTTCATTTTGGCTATTTTTTATGCTATCACCAATAACAAAACTGACTCGACTTAAAGGGGCTTGCTCAATGGCATAAGTACGCGTTTCACTACTGGCAGGAAAGTCGATGGTAATGGTTCGGTGATCTAAAGATTGAATCAGGCCTAAACCGAGCTCACTTTCACTATTACTAATCCAGCGTTGGCCGGGAACAAAATCGAATGAAGACACTTGAAATACCTAAGTTGAATTAATAGAAGTATAGACCTAATACTATAGTTATGTGGCCGTATTAAGACAGGCGATTATAGAGAATTGTATATCGCAATGGAATACTATTTTTATGGGGAAACCTTAATATTTATGCTATCTTATTGGAATTAGCTCTATGCTAGAGCTGCCCTTTATTTAATATGGTTTAATTCGAGTGAAAGCAAATCCCCCCCGTTTGCATAGCTTGCGAAAGCGTGCACTTTTTTTCTCTGCTGCAATCAGTTTATTGATTGTCGTTGTCTCGATCTCTGGATATTTAAACGTAAAAACATTATACGATGAGTCTTCTTCAAGTTTACTGAAACGAGAAGAATTACTCATTCGTTTTAATTTAATTCGAAGTGAGCTTCTTGATTCTTATAAAGAATTAAATAATTTTCTACTTAAACCTCAAAACAAACAATACCAAAAGAATATTATTGTCAGCATTAATGAAGTTTTGCGTGTGGGCGGTGAATTGACTGAGCATGAATGGATTCATAAGTATAACCGACAAGAAATTGCGGATGATTTAAACCTCCAACTACGCTCATTAGAAAAAGATGTTAATCAACTTATTAAAGTACGCCTAGATTCAAATAATCAATACCCCTCACTTGCTGTTGCCGCTAAATTTTTACAACCCAATAGAGTCAAGTTAAATGACGCCTTTGCTTTAGCTATGAATGAAATGAAGGCTGAGAATACACAAACAAAACGCCCAGAAATATATAGAACGGTCATTCAAGCAAGGCATTTGTGGACACAAGTGCTTTCAAATTTTAGGATTTATCTTGCAAACAGAGTGGGCTCTTTTCTTGAAAGCGGTTTAGCTATACAGGAGCATAGCATTGATGTTTTGTATGAAGAATTACAACTCAATCTTGCTGGACTTAAAAAAATGGCAGGTGCAGGACTATTGGGTTTTGAGACGACGGATGCAATCGGCATTATGTTGGAATCATCGCAGGGTTGGTACTTTGGTTTTGAAAAAATAAAAGTGATTAATAATTCAGATGAATGGCGTCAAGATGCAAAAATAATGAATGAAAAAGTTTCACCCGCAATGGATTCTATTATTGAAATACTCCTTTCTTTAGAAAAAATTGTTTCTGAATCTTCAAAAAATGATGTTGCTCGATTAGATTCACTTGCCGATACGCAAAATAAAATAATAGGGGTAATTGCGTTTGTTGGACTATTTTTTACAGCCTTCATTATTTTTTCTTTAGATAAATTGATTTTTAATCCTATCTCAGCGATTTGTCAGGCGTTAAAATTAGAGGCTTTGGGGAAACGCAGTGATGCATTGCCTATTGTAAAAACAAAGGAAACGGAGGACCTCGTTAACGCCTTTAATGAAATGAGTCGCCAAGTACATCTCAGGCAAACGGAGTTAGAATATCGCACGCTACATGATGCGTTAACAATGCTACCTAATAGAACCTTGTTATTAGATAGAATTGAACATGATATTAATCTTTCAAAAAGAAATGAATGTTCACTGGGTTTATTAATTCTTGATTTAGATGATTTTAAAGAAATTAACGATACCTTAGGGCATGCAGCAGGAGATGCGCTTTTAATTGATGTAGGGGCTAGGCTTAAGAGCTCTTTAAGAGACGTGGATACGGTTGCGCGTATAGGAGGAGATGAATTTTCTATATTACTGACTCAAACCAATGAAGAACAAGCTGGCGTCATTGCACAGAAAATACTTTCTGCTTTTAAAACTGTTTTTTTAATTGAAAATATAAATGTTTCAATTAATGTGAGTATTGGGATCTCTATTTATCCTCAACATGGCGAAGATGTTCAAACATTACTACGCACCGCAGATATTGCAATGTATGTCGCGAAACGAAATAAATTGGGTTTTGAGTTTTATAGTAAAGAAGCGGATAAACATAGTATTGCAAGGTTATCTTTAGTTCAAGATTTCCGTACAGCTTTGGCCAGCAATGAATTAGAACTTTATTTCCAACCTATTTACAATAATATAACAAAAAACATTGTTTCTGTTGAAGCCTTATCAAGGTGGCAACATAAAGAGTATGGCGCTATTTCTCCTGAAAAATTTGTTGCTATTGCAGAACAGTCTGATTTAATAAATGAGCTAACGAATTGGGTTTTAGATACGGCTATGCAACAGGTTTCTCAGTGGATACATAACGGACAGCCTATAGGCATTGCGGTTAATTTATCTGTCTTTAGTTTTAAAAATTCTGAGTTTATTGGTGAATTAAGAACACTGCTAAAAAAACATCATTTTCCAAGTGAATATTTAAAGTTAGAAATTACTGAAAGCGCAATGATGGAAAATCCATTACATGCGGTAGAGGTGTTAAATGAAATTCATGACTTAGGAATTAAACTCTCGATTGATGATTACGGCACAGGGTTTTCTTCAATGACTTATTTAAAGCAACTACCTGTAGATGAATTAAAAATAGATAAGTCTTTTGTTATAGGATTAGAAAATGATAAAAGCAATGATGCGATTGTTCGCTCAACAATAGACTTAGCACATAATTTAGGCTTAACCGTAGTGGCTGAAGGAATTGAAACAGCGCAAGCTGAAAAACTATTATGTGAATATGATTGTGATATGGGACAAGGTTTTTATTTAAGCCGCCCTCTCCCAGCAAAAGAACTGGAGAAGTTAATCACACAAAATTAGAACTGTGTGATTAACAGTACATTTAAGGTTTGATACCTTCAATGTGAGCAGATAAAACATAATCTGTAACATTCGTTTCTGGTGCCCAGTCTTTTATAAATTCTTTCGACTCATCTTTTGGTGTGATTTTTACATTTTTGAATCCAGCATTTTTTAGCATTACTTCTAAATCTGCGATCAATGATGCGCCTGCCATACAACCCGCATAAAGCGCTGGATCATTTTTCATTTCTTCAGGCATTTCACAGCTCGCCACCACATCAGAAATAGCCAAACGACCTTTGGGTTTTAATATTCTAAAAGCATCGTTAAACACTTGTTGTTTATTAGGTGAAAGGTTGATCACACAATTTGAAATAATGACATTGGCGGTATTATCTGCAATGGGAAGGTGTTCAATCTCACCGAGTCGAAATTCAACATTTTCAAAATTTGCTTTTTCAGCATTGTTTCGTGCTTTTGAAATCATGGTTGGTGTCATATCAACGCCAATCACTTTCCCAGAATCACCCACTTCGCGTGAGGCAAGAAAAGCATCAAAACCACCGCCACTACCAAGATCTACTACGGTCTCGCCCACTGAAAGCTCAGCAATAGCACGCGGGTTACCGCAACCAAGCCCCATGTCCGCGCCACCGGGGACATTATCCAAATCATTTTCAGAATAACCGAGGCGAAGTGAGTTTAAGGTATTGATGTCGACGTCATCTGAGACACCACAGCAGCTAGCTTCAATCCCCGTCGCTTCATTATTATTACTGGCTTCAGCGACCTTGGCATAACTTTGCCTTACCTGATTTCTAATATCATCAGATTGTTTATTTTGTTGAGACGCATTGTCGTCATTACAGCTTGGTGTGCAACATGATGTTTCTTCAGACATGGAGATATCCTCTTTAAATATGAATAAAAAAATCTTTGAGTTGTTTAACTTTTTCTATATCAACAAAACAGTCAATATTTTTACCTCGGCGTTGGGTAATGATAAGGCCTGCGTGTTGTAGTTCTTTAATATGGTGAGATAACGTGGAGGGAGCAACATCGAGATCTTCACCGAGTTCGCTGACACAAAATCCTGCCATAGTATCGGCAGAACACACCGTTCCTGGTACACAACAGCTCAATAAACGCTGAAATATCTGAAGGCGATTGGGGTTAGATAGTGCCTTAAAAGCATCTGCCAGTGATTGAGTGTTAATAGTTTTATAGTTCGACATATTTCGAATTATAGAACAATATTACATATTGTCAAGCTGTTAACTTATCTATTTGGTTGTCATTTTTAGCAGGTATACTGCTCACAATATGATGTTTAAATTCAATATCTCAAAACAGTCTAAAAATATTGCCGCCAGCTTTATTGTCGTACTCGGGTTATCGCTAGTGATGATCACGTTTGATTTGAGTCGTATGCGAGATATGCAAGATAAGATGGATGTGATCACAAAAGAGCACAACGTTAAACAGTCCCTCATGGTCTCTATTCAAAGCAGTATCTATGAACGTCAAATTGGTTTGCGAAATATTATCTTGCTGTCTGACCCTTTTGAAAAAGACGCTGCCAGAACAGCATTTAATCAACACGCCTTTGGTGTTATTAAAACGCGCGACATATTTTTAAGTATGTCTTTGAGTCAGCAAGAGAGAGAACTTTTTAAAAAAATTATGTCAGGTATGACAGATGCCTATGAGCTACAACAAAATATTATAACAAAAAGTATTTTTGATGAGTCTCACAAATTTACTCATGATGAAATGCAGGAGACGTTTGATAAACAATCAATGGTTACCAAGCGAGTTAATGAAATGGTTCGTTTGCAACAAAATTCAAGTGCAAAAGCCGAAATGGAAGCAGACAAATCTTACCAAGAAGCAAAGTCGTCGGTATTTATTTTAGGAGGAAGCTCTTTAATATTTGGACTTTTGGTTGCCTTATTTGTTATTAGATTAAATGAATCTAATATTAAAAAAGCGGACAATGCAATATTAGATTTAAAACAATCACATGAATTACTAGAAGCACGAGTACAAGAGCGAACCTATGAGCTTGCTGAGGCCAGAGATGATGCTCTAGCATCAAATAAAGCTAAAGATAACTTTATCGCTAATATGAGTCATGAATTACGCACGCCGCTTAATATTATTATCGGTTACAGTGAAATTCTTGAAGAAGAAGCGGTTGATAAGTCACTTGAAGGATTCGTTGCTGATTTGAAAAAAATTAAATCTGCCGCACATCACCAATTAAAATTGGTTAGTAGCATTTTAGATATATCAAAGATTGAAGAAGGTAAATTAGACATTAGCCCCATTGATTTTGATATTGAAAACTTAATATTAGAAGTGGTTGAAGAAACAAAACTCTTAATACTCAGAAATAACAATATATTTGAAGTGAATTGCATGCATGGTATAGGAATGATGTATTCGGATAATATGCGAATATATCAAATTTTATTAAATCTTATTAGTAATGCTGCTAAGTTCACACGTGATGGCAAAATTTCATTAGAGGTGAGTAAAGATGAAAACGGTGATACGATATTTTATAAATTATGTGATACTGGTAATGGTATTTCTGAAGAGTACCTAAAATATTTATTTGAAGAGTTTACGCAAGCAGATAATTCTACGACGCGTAAGTATGGCGGAACTGGGCTTGGTTTAGCGATATCTAAAAAATTAAGTGAACATCTTCATGGTAAATTAACGGTAACGAGTGAGCTGAACAAAGGCTCGTGTTTTACATTATCTGTACCAACAATTTTTATTGAGGATAGAGAATAATATGCCTACGTTCGCCGCTATCATCTTCTCTGCATTGGTCGCACATTTACTTAATGGTTGGCTAGAACCGCATACAGAAGAAAGTATTAGAGCAATGTTGGTTCTTGTTGTTTCTATTGTTGTCTTTATGCTGAGCCGTCGTTATATAAAGAACTTACGTGGCTGACTTTGTTTTATGAGTAAAGTATAAACATGGAATTAAGCATTATTATTATTTTAATAGCGTCTATTTTTTATTGGTTAGATGCAATACGCGCAAAAGAAAATGCGATTGAATATGCGAAAGCCGGCTGCAAAAATAATCTTATTGAATTTTTAGATGATACGGTACTAATAACTAAAGTACGCTTACGTCGAAATACCAAAGGTCAACTTTCTATATACAGGGAGTATGAGTTTGAGTTTTCGAGCACAGGGGAGTCTCGGTATAAAGGCAGAGTAAGACTACTTGCTGCTCAGCTTATCGATGTTGAGATGGAACCTTATCAGTTTAATGATTATGACGCGGAATAAATTATTTTAATTTTAGTGGGGGCTGATCAAAGTGAAGGCCTTCCCAACCAAACTTCATGAAATTTCTAATATTGGCATGATCTGTTCCACCTAAGTTCAAAATAACATCTTCACGATAATATTTACCGAAACAACTCAGTGTTTGTGATTCATTTAAGTCATTCATATCAGCAAAAGCAAAAATCTTACAAGAACCTTCATTTGTTCCTGCTTCATTTACCACTTCTTTATCACCTAAGCCATTATAAAATTGCGTTGCAGTGTATTCATAATCATTTTCAATCACGGTAATAACTTGATCAAACTCAACCTCGGAAGGTGATGTTTGGATAAGATTAAGAAGTTCGGTGGTATTCATAAATGATGTTCCAAATGTTTAAGAAGAGCAGCTTACAGAAATTTTTTGTGACCATTCAGGCGGGAAGCCAGCATAGCCCTCATTTTCTGGTTGCTCATCAAAAGGATGTTGTAATAAATTAAATAGGTTCTCTATTTCAGAATAATCTTTCTGCTGCGCTTTTTGTATAGCCACTTCTGCCATATAATTACGTAAAATGTATTTCGGGTTTACTTTATTCATTCTAACTTTACGTTTTTTATCATCACTATTTTCAGATTGTAAACGGTTTTGATAGGTGTGTGCCCATTGGTCAAAGCTGACTCTGTCGATAAATATATCACGAATTGATGTATTGTTTTCAAGATTAATAGAATCAAAATCAGATAATCGTCTAAATAAAATTGTATAGTCCACTTTATCTTGTTGCATTAAGTTTAATAGTGACTCTAGTGATTGTTTGTCACTTTTGTCCGCAAGTTCTAAGCCTAATTTATTACGCATGCTGTTCGCATATTCCGTCATATAAATATCTTGATATTGCTCAAGTTCTTTTTTAGCAAGTTCGGCGGCCTTGTCTGGACTTTTATCGAATAAAGGTAATAGTGCTTGCGCTAAACAACTGAGGTTAAATAAGCCAATGTTGGGTTGTTGGTCAAATGCATAACGACCTTGGTGATCTGAATGATTACAAATATAGCCTGGCTCATAATGATCTAAAAAACCATAAGGGCCGTAGTCTAAGGTCAGTCCTAAGATAGACATGTTATCGGTATTCATTACACCATGAGTAAAGCCGACGGCTTGCCACGAGGCAATAAGTTTAGCTGTGCGTTGAATAACATCGGTGAGCAAAGAAAGGTATGGATTATCAGTCTCTAGGTGCTCAGGGAAATGGTGCTTAATGACATGGTTAGCTAAAGTACGCATATGGTCATATTGCTGGCGATAGTAAAAGACTTCAAACGAACCAAAACGAACATGGCTTTCGGCAAAACGAGTAACTATAGCACCCGACTCAATATCTTCTCGGTAGACTTCATCATCAGAAGCGGTTAAACAAAGTGCGCGCGTAGTGGGAATGCCCAGTCCTTGCATGGCTTCACTGCATAAATATTCACGTATGCTGGAGCGCAAAACCGCGCGGCCATCTGCACCGCGAGAGTAGGGCGTGGGGCCGCTGCCTTTGAGTTGAAGTTCCCATCTTTCATCTGCTTTATTTTTAACTTCAGCAATAATGATTGCACGACCGTCACCCAGTTGAGGGTTGAAGTGTCCAAATTGATGGCCAGCATAGAGCATGGAAAAGGGGATAGCATCTTGTAAGCCCTGTTTGCCACTAAAAATATCTACAAAATATTGTTCGTGCTGAATGCCTTTTTTGAAACCCAGAAGATTAGCTGCTGCTTGATTAAAATGAATGAGTTTTGATTCATTTTTAAAGGCGGTTGGCTGAACTTCAGATAAAAAATCTTCACCAAGCTTTAAAAATGAATCATGCAGAGGAATTGATTTTAGTGAAAATGTCATGGCTCTCACCTTGTGCTGGGAGAGAGATTGTATTTTATATCTGACTATTTTACTAGGTTAACTTGTAAGCAGAGCTAGAACTTTGGGGCTTAACAATGGTCGCTTATCGACGATAACACCTCTCGAAAATACATAATTAAATAACCGATACTTGAACTAGCTATTCATAAAAACCTATGAATTAATTTCTCTTTTCTGTCTCATGACTAACAGCAAGCTCAATCCAGAATGTATTACCCTTATTGTTACTCTCAACGCCAATAGTTCCTCCCATAAGTTCAATTAAGTGTTTACAGATAACGAGACCTATACCAGTACCTTCAACATTATTAGTTACATCGAGACGTTCGAAGGCGACAAACAATCTTGCTATCTCATCTTGGGTTAAGCTTACTCCAGTATTAGTAATGAAAATTCGAAGATGTTGTTTATTTGTAGGAATGGCAGCCGTATTTATATTGTTGTGTTCTAGTACAGCAGAAACAAGCTTACTATCAAAAGTTATACTGCCATGCTCATGATTATATTTTACTGCATTAGATAAGAGGTTTAGTAAGACTTGTTTAAGTCGATTAATATCAGCGTGAACATAGCATCCTTTACCGCTGATGTTATTGATAAGCTCTACTTGTTGCGTGTCTATCTGCGGCTGCATCAATGAAGTACATTCTTGTAAAATGTTATCAACAGAAACCGTTTCAATAAAAATTTCAAGTTTACCTGATTCGATCTGAGCCAGATCTAGTATTTCATTGATTAGATATAACAGGTGCTTACCAGCATCAAAAATTTCTTTAATATTAGATTCCTGTTCTTGATTTAGACCTTCATCAACCTCAAGTATCTGAGCAAAACCTAGGACTGCATTTAACGGTGTTCGTAGTTCATGACTCATTCGAGACAAAAATTCAGACTTGGCAATATTAGCTTTATTAGCAGTGTCTCTTGCCTTTTCTAACTCTAGTTGTGACGCTTGTCTTTCACTAATATCAATTCCAATTGAAATAACATACTGTACTATTCCATTTTCATCTGCGATGGTGGAGTTATTCCATGTGACAAGTACTCTGCCACCATCCTTTTGCATTAAGTGGTTTTCATAACGTGAGTCTATTCCTCCAACCATCAGGTTATCAAAGACTTGTTTGATGCCGTCAAATTGTTCTGGCGGAATGAGCCACTCCCAGATAGGCTGATTATGAAGCTCACTAAATGAAAATCCTGTTATCTCTTCACAGGCGGGGTTTAATCGAATCATGCGCCCTTGATTATCCAGAATAATAATGATGGCCGTTGCAGTATTGAGTATATTGTTTAAAAGTTTTCTTTCTGATTCGAGGTCTATTGTTCGCGCTTTAACACGTAATTCGAGCTCATTGTTTAACTCTTCTAATTTAATTTCACTATATTTAAGTCGTGATTGTTCATTTTTAAATAGAGTAAAAAAATACACTAATACTACAAAATAAGCCAACAATCGTAAAATATGCCACCACCACCAACCGGCATCCCACAATACTGAAGTCTCAAATAATAGTGCAGCGATACCAAATAAAAGACAGTGGCTTGCAAAAACTATTTCTTCATTGTGCTTTAGTCGAATATATTCATTACTGCCTTTTTCTGTATAAAAAGCGTGGACAAAATATAATGCTCCAGTTAAAAACCCAATACCACCAATGATGTTAATAATTTTTGCTGCCAAAGAAAATCTGCCATCGACAACCATCGAGGGTAAAACTTCAGGAGAGACTATTGAAAAAACGCCAATAGATAGAGTAATAATAATCGTAAAAAATAATAAATAATCTTGTCGTTTTTCAGTCAATAATAATGGGGGTAACCAGATAGCGGTAAATATGACTCCCCCCGCCATTGTTGCAATACTGTGTAGCCAAACGAAAGAGACATCAACGTGTAATACAGCATGAAAACCATCTAATAGCCCCATAGCGATTAAGGCACAGGCAACCAAAATATAGCGCTGAGGAAGATGATTGTTTCTCACCATAATAATCATCAGAGTAGCTATTATTATCGCACTAATAGCCCCAACACTTTCTAGCATAGAATGAAATGGGTAATGACTCCAACGCCAGTCAGGGTAAAGATTAGATAAGGTATATCCCGATATTATTGGGAGCATAGAACTTAGTAGTAAACTGAACCATAAATAATTTTTGTCTGAAATATTTTTCATACAATACCTGTTACTTTTTTATTTTTTCTATGGAAAGTATTAGCCAGAATGCTTTCTGGCATTGTTATGTTTCTAGGAATGACGGCAGATGCATCTTCAAAAAAAATTCTTGTATCAAAAATTACATTGTCTACAACCCAATGTCCAGATGTAATGCGCAACTTAAGGGTAGATACAACTCTATATTATAAGGTTATAATATAATTTTATTTTTCAGGAAAGTACAGTGCCAAAAGCAAATGAGCTCAAGAGTGGAATGGTCGTAGAAATAAATGGCGTGCCTCACTCCGTTAAAAATGTTGACGCAAAAAGCCCTCATTCACGTGGAGGTGCTACGTTATATAAGGTACGTTATACGAATTTAAAAACAGGTCAAAAGCTAGATGAGTCTCACAAGGGTGATGAGATTCTTAAAGAGGCAGACTGTAACCGAGTTCAAGTTCAGTTTTCTTATGTTGATGGCGATGATTACGCATTCATGAATACCGATGATTATAGCCAGTACACAATTAATAGCGCTGATATTGAAGATGCTGTGCCTTACTTAACCGAAGGCTTAGAAGGGATTTTTGCTTTAATTATGGATGAAGCCATTTTAGGGATAGAGCTGCCTCACTCCGTTAACTTAACCATAACTGAAACTGCGCCAAGCATTAAAGGTTCAACCGCTGCGGGTAGAACAAAACCTGCTACTTTGAATACAGGCCTAGAAATTCAAGTACCTGAATATATAGAGCTGGGACAAGAAGTAAAAGTGAATACAACGAATGCGAAGTTTATGTCGCGTGTTTAGTTTTTTAACGTAACGGATCAAATAAGTATTCAAGCCCGTTCACTTTTATCTCATGCACAATCGCCAGCATTTTTCCTAATTCACCGCCAGGAAAACCTTTATTGGCAAACCAAATAACATAAGGTTCTGGTAAATCAATTAATAAGCGGTTGGAATACTTACCGAAAGGCATCCGGTATTTAGCAAGTTTTAAAAGTTGTGAAGGATCAGATTGTAATTCAGAAAAAACATCACCAGCCCCTTCATACATGTCTAGGCAGCGAAACGTTCTTGTAAGTATTGCATAATATCATTGGATTCATACATCCAACTATCATTGCCTCTATCATCAATAATTTTTAAACATGGGACTTTAATCTGACCGCCGCCTTGCAATAATTCTTCTCTATACGCAGAGTTATGTTGAGCGTCGCGAGTTTCGATTTTAAGCGATAAACGCTTGTTGTTACGTTTTACTTTTATACAAAAAGGACAGGTTTTAAACTGATAAAGAACCATACTACTGGCTGCTTGGTCTATTTTAGATTGTTCTTCGATAGGGCGCTTAATACCGCGTGGGGTAGTGATTTTATCAATAAATAAAATCATTGGGCCAATAATGAAGCGTATTGATTTGAAGAAGATCTTAAAAAAATATTTCATGTCTAAAATAACCGTTTTTGTGTCAATTTCTGTGGGCTAATTATACTGTATTTACAGATTTTTTTAAGAGAAATTTACACATATTGCCCAGCACACCAACCCGACGACCAAGACCACTGAAAATTATATCCGCCTAACCATCCGCTAATATCCATGACTTCACCAATAAAGTAGAGCCCCGGGACCTCTTTACTTTCGAAGGTTTTTGAAGAAAGAGCATCACAGTCTACGCCGCCAATAGTGACCTCGGCCGTCCGGTATCCTTCGGTTGAATTCGGTGATAATTGCCATGCTTGAAGTTGTTTAGTAACGAGTTCAAATTGTTTAAGTGAAATTTCTTGTAATGTTTTGTTCAGCAGCTTTTCTTCAATAAAGGCATTAATTAAACGTTTAGGTAAATGTTTATACAGCAGTGTTTTCAATTTTATTTGTGAGTGAGATGCTGCCGTTTCTGTTAGCAGTTCAAAAAGATCTAACCCAGGTAATAGATTAATTTGTACTGCCGCTCCAGCTTGCCAATAAGATGAAATTTGTAAAATGGCAGGGCCACTTAAACCGCGATGAGTAAATAAAATGTTCTCTCTAAAGGAGGTGTTTTTAACTTCAACAATGCTATCTATTGCAATACCTGAAAGTTCAGAATAGGTTTCTTTGTCATGCGTGTGCAGAGTAAAGGGAACTAAACCTGCGATGGTTGGCCAAATCTTAATATTAAATTGTTCAGCGACTTTATAACCGAACGGCGTTGCGCCCATTTTTGGAATCGACAAACCACCGCTGGCGATAACCAGAGAGGTGCAATGGTAAGAGCCTGAGTCGGAAGTGATAGTAAAACTATCATTATGTTTTTCTATTTTTAGAATATTTGTATTTAACTGTATCTGTACTTTAGCTTGGCGAGACTCGCTTAATAATAAATTGAGAATATCTTTAGAACTTTCATCACAAAATAGTTGCCCATGCTCGCGTTCATGATAAGGAATATGATGTGCTTCTACCATGGCGATAAAATCCCACTGTGTAAAACGACTGAGCGCTGATTTTACAAAGTGTGGATTATGTGAAATATAATTTTCACTTGATACATCGTAGTTTGTAAAATTGCAGCGTCCACCACCGGACATAAGGATTTTTTTACCAGCTTTATTAGCATGGTCTAACATTAAAACATCTCGGCAACGTTTTGACGCTTCAATGCCACACATTAAACCAGAAGCGCTAGCACCTATAATAATGACATCAACATTTTTCATCTTAAATTTATATATTTCCGAGTAAAAGGGGGGTTCATGGCTTTTTATACGACAAAGCAATGGTTTTAGCAGAAGAGCTGTGGCTTTTCACCGATATATGGTAACAGAATCGCTATTCAAAAGCGGAGTTAAGTATTGTACTAGGCTATACTATAGAAAAATATTACAATAAATATATAGTGTTCTTACTCTTTGTTATTGGACCATCTTATGGCTGAAGCGTTTTCTAATGTAGGTTTATTAAAGTTCTTATTAGGACTTCCTGATTTAGATGAATTAGGTAGTGTTGCCTTGCTAGATTTAGCAAAAGACGCGCGCGCTGAATTTTTAAAAGAAGGCCAAACTTTGCATGCCGATAAGTATATGGATAGACATTTATTTCTGGTTGAAGGCGAGTTAGAAATAGTATCTGAGGATCAGGTTTTACAAGTCATTAAAGCGGGTTCAGATCGCGCAAAACAAACACTCTTTAGAATTCATACTCATGGTTTTGGTGCGCGTTGTTTAACGCCGGTTAGTTTGTTGTCGTTAAATGAAGAAACATTAGATCGTCATGTCTCTCAAATTAGCACAAGTAAAAGTAATTTTACTGAAGTAAAAGAAGAATACGATGATGAACATAAAGAAGACAGTATCGTTGCTGAAATTAGTCGCGCGTTTCATCATGAAGAAGTTGACCTTCCCAGTATGCCCGAGGTAGCTTTAAAAATTAATCATGCGGTACAAAATGAAACCTTAGATATTCAAAGTATTACAAATATCATCCAAGCAGACCCCATGATTTCGGCACGCGCTGTACAAGTGGCAAACAGTGCTATGTATGCAGGCAGCCAATCGGTACAAACAATTAAGCGAGCAGTACAACGCATTGGCTTACGTGCAATGCGAGCTATCGTTATGTCGGTTGCTTTAAAGAATTTATATACGGCAAATTCAACTTTTATAAAGAAAAGAATGGCTGAATATTACCAACATAGTATTCGCGTGGGTGTGGTGTGCCAAGTATTAACCAAACAAATAAAAGGCTTTGACCCCGAGCAAGCTTTTCTTGCAGGTTTGATTCATGATATTGGTATTGTGCCTATTCTTATTAAAGCCGATAGTCATGAAGAAATAAGAACAAATATGGAATTACTTGATAAATTAATAAAAAAATTACAAACTCAAGTGGGTTCAATGTTATTAAATCAGTGGGGCTTTGAACCAGAGTTGATCATTGCAGCGCGTGAAGCAGAAACGTGGGATAGGGATATTATTAAAGCGGATTATTGCGATATTGTTCAAGTGGCGCAAGTTCTTTGCGAAATGATTGGAAGTAAAATTGTAGGTGCACCTACAATGGATGATCTCCCTGCTTTTAAACGTTTGGGATTGGAAGACATGAACCCCAAACTGATTGTTGCCCAAGCCAAACAAGAAATAAATGAAGTGATTCATTTGCTTGAATAGTTAGTTATACTGGCTCTTCCCAATATAAATTTATATAGAAGTCTATGCCTATGCAATCCGAAAGTGATGCAGACATCATTACGCAAACAAAAGCATGGTTAAGTAATGTAATTATTGCGCATAATTATTGTCCCTTTGCAAAACAAGTAATAAAATCTGATCGCGTTCGTTATCAGATCATTCATGAAACAGAATTTAATAGTTTGCTTGAATCTGTCATGAAAGAGTGTCTTTGGTTAGAAGAGAATGCTGGGACAGAAACCACTCTGATTATTTTCCCCTCTAACTTACATGACTTTAATGCTTTTCTCGATCGCTTACATTTAGCCGAGCAGCTATTAACGGCGCAAGGTTATGATGGCACCTATCAAATTGCCAGTTTCCACCCAGAATATGTATTCCAAGGGTCAGAGCTTGATGATGCGGCTAATTATACAAACCGATCCCCTTTCCCTATGTTTCATTTATTACGTGAAGCCAGCCTTGAAAAAGCAATTGAAAACTATCCCGATGCGGATGCTATTCCTGAACGAAATATTGAGTTTGCTAGAAAACAGGGTTTAGATAAAATGAAGGCATTACTACAAGAATGCATTGATGCGGATAAAAAATAATGTCCAATATTGAGGTAAGTGAACTTTTTATTTACCCGGTAAAGTCATGCCGTGGTATTTCATTAAACTCTTCTGAAATTGAACCCTTTGGTTTAAAGCATGACAGACGTTGGATGGTTGTAGATGAATCCGGTATGATGATCACGCAACGGAAAAAGTCTGAAATGTGTTTGATACAACCTAAACTGGTTAATGACGGTCTAGTTTTATCTTCAGCATCAATAGAAGATCTGCATGTCGTTATTCCTTCTAACAATAAAATCAAGGTCAAAGTCTGGCATGACGAGTGCCAAGCATTAGATGCTGGTGATGAAGCAGCACAGTGGTTTAGCACTATATTGTCAGTTACATGTCGATTAGTTTATTTTTCGGATGAAGAATTTCGACAAGTCGATTTAAGCTATGCCAAGAAAGGAGATAAAACAGCTTTCAGTGATGGCTTTCCACTTTTACTTTTATCGCAAGCATCGTTAGATGATTTAAATATGAGATTAAACCACCCTATTTCTATCGAACGATTTAGACCTAATATAGTTGTTAAAGGCTGCGAAGCATTTGCAGAAGATGCTTGGAATAAAATCAAGATTAATGGCGTAGAGTTACGTGTTGTTAAACCCTGTAGTCGATGTGTTATACCGAGTATTAATATTGAAACGGCAACAAGAGAAGAAGAACCCCTTAAAACATTGGCGACATTTCGAAAGAGAGAAAGAAAAATCTTCTTTGGACAAAATGTCATTGGCAGTGACTCAAATGAAACACAAACAATACACGTAGATTCTGAGGTTAAGTTGCTCAGTTAAAAACCTCGGTTCAATTACTTAGTTAATGTTTTTAACCAGTTCTTATCAAACACGGCAATAATTTGTTCTAAGCTATTTCCTAAGTAATAACTTGCTGCCGTTTTATTTAAACGTTTAGGCGGCAAGGGTTTAGAGTGACCAAATTGGTTAAGTCGTTCTGGTAGCGTTGGCATAATCGAAGTATATTTATTGTCTTGCTTTAAAGCCTTTTGAATTGTTTCTGAAATTTCATCATCAGTAATACCTGCTTTGGTCACTTTCGTTATCTGTGAGTAAGGCATATAGGTTGGCTTTTTAGAACGTTTAGCCATGTGATAAATTTTAGGCCAAAACTTGTTATCTAAAAATTTTGTTACAACTTCTTCATAAACTAAACACTCAACCATATCTGTGTCATTAATAATATCCATGCCATAGCTATCGGCTTCTAATTCTTGTTGTTGTAGCCATGGCGTTAAAATAGTCTGATACAAAGAGTTATATACGCGAAAGAAATAACCTAATGTTTTAGCGAAAATATTTTTAGAACGTTGGCAGCTTTTTAAAAACTGCTGCCATATACCATTTAAAAAATAAAGTCGTGTCGTTACCGGTGAGTGTTGAGTAGAAAGTTGACCGATACGGCGTGCGAGCAATGCTTTAAAATACAGTGGAGACATCGTTTGTAAAACAGGTAAGCCGATAATGAGCGTGCTGGTGTTTAAAAATGGTGTATGTGCTTGAGGCGTTTTAACCACTTTGATTTCATATTGATGAGAAATAATAATTCGGTCAATTTTTGGGTTGCCAAATTCTTCACTTAACTCATCAATTAATTTTGAAAGGTGTGGAAATTTTTCTTTGCTTACATCTAAGCCTTTGGGAAGTGAAAACCTGAGAGTATAAATTGCCCATGAAAATGCGCCACTCAATCCCAACACAATAAGTAGTATTGCTGAATCAATCCAATCTTTTAGTTCAGCTGCACTCATCGCCGCACTGTAAATATCAAAAGGTAGGGTGAGCACAAGGTAAGGGAATAATAGTAATGCTAATATTCCAAGAGTTGCTATCAGCAAACTGAGAGCAAAGCTCACTTTTGGCATACTTGTTTGTAGTTTAAATAAAAGTGACGTTTTTGAGGTCATATTGTCCTTGTTCATAAATGGGTTGAGGCTTGTGAGTTCCATAATATACATACTTTTTGATTGGTGATAATCCAAATCATGGTAGAGGATCTTTTAGGCTAAAACAGGGTGCAGAGCACATTTTTGTTATGTGAATGCACGGATTTAATATTAGGTTTTAATGAAATACTTCTATTTTTAACCGTTTATTTTGGTTACCTCCTATCCTTTGCAGAAACTCAAAACTGCCGTCATTCCGGCGCAGGCTGGGATCCAGTATCTATAGTAGAGGCTGTTTCGCTGGCTTCGTACCTATGCCCGTCCTTGGGCTAGTTCTCCTGAATGACGAAAATCTAGAAATACGTCTTAAGTAAGTAATTCTCGACTCAAACCGTGTATTAGCGAGCTTTATTCTTCCTGAGAGGGCAATTCTTAATCCCATGGATTAACTCTTTCTTGGCAGCCTATAAGGTTATTGACTTGTGTCTTGAGCAAGTAAAAGGCAAAATGCGCCTAAATTTAGAATTCTAAACACATTTAAGCTAAGGAAAAATTATGAAACTGATTCTTTTAGGGGCTCCAGGCGCAGGTAAGGGTACTGTTGCTAAATTATTAACAAAAATGGACGGTTCTGTTCAAATTTCAACAGGCGACATTTTACGTGCAGCAGTAGCCGCAGGCACAGAACTTGGTAAACAAGCACAAGCAGCAATGAAAGCAGGTGACTTGGTGTCTGATGATTTAATCATGGGCATTATGGGCGAACGTTTAAAAGAAGACGATTGTAAATCTGGTTATTTATTAGATGGTTTCCCACGTACCATTCCTCAAGCTGAAGCACTTAAAGTATTATTAGCTGACATGGGCGAAGAGCTCGATATGGTTGTTGATATTCAAGTAGCGAAAGACGTAATTTTAGATCGTTTAACAACACGTCGTACTTGTGAAGGTTGTGGTGAAATTTATAACGTTAAATCTAACCCACCTAAAGAAGAAGGCAAGTGTGATAAATGTGGTGGTGCAGTAACTCAGCGTGAAGATGAAACTGAAGAAGCAATCAGTAACCGTCTAGACGTTTACAACGAAATGACTGCGCCTTTAACCGGTTTTTATAAAAATGAAGGCAACTTAGTTTCTGTTAATGCAACATCAAGTGACGCTGTTCTTGATGCGATTAAAGCAAAACTTGCTTCATAATAAAGTAAGCTCTTTGTAATAAAAAAGGGATGCTATTTAGCATCCCTTTTTTTATTCTAAAAATTTGTAACGTGGATACTTATTCCATTTCTAAATCTTCACTCACTGCTGCTAAACCTGCTTTGGCACACTTCTCATCTGTTTCACCAGAAGGCGCGCCACTCACTCCAATACCACCTAAAATAGAACCAGCAATGTTAATCGGAATACCACCTGCAGAAACCATTAAACCATCAAGCTTTGCAACTTGAAATGGCCTGGTAAAACGACCTTCCATTTTAGAAAGCTCAGAGTTAAAGGCCATTGCTGTGTGTGCTTTTTGCTTACTGATAGGTAAAGTAATATCCATAGCTAATACATCACGCAAAACAACTTGTGCGTGGCCACTGCGATCAACCACCGTCACCGCAATTTGAACGCCTTCTTTTCGACACTGAATAATCGCTGCTTGTGCAATGCGTAATGCTGTCTCCATTTTTAAACGCTTAACCGAAAGTGTCAGCGGTTCTTCTGCAAAGGCAGTGCTAGATAAAGAAAATACAAAAGGAAGAAGGCTAAGTAATTTTAAATATTTCATGAATAACTCCAGTAGTTTGTATAATTTATTTTATTGGTCGCTTAATTTGTTAAGTTCATCGAGTAACTGCATAACCAGTTGTTTGCCGTTAGCTGTCATTTTTTTTGTTAAGACTTTTGGATCACGCTCACCATCAATGAGTCGTTTCATAATGCCGCCGAGCTGGCGCATATCGCCTTGCGTTTGGGTCATTTGCTCTGCCATTAAAGAGGCCGCTTGAAGAGCGCCGATATCACCACGACATGCGGCATTGATCATACTGGCTAACCCCGGCGCAGCCATTGTGGGATCAGCTTGTTGCTGTACATTTGGCAAGCTTGCTGGGTTTTGTAGGCCAAGCAATATACTTTTAACGATAATTTTATCTTCATCATCAAGAGGTAGTAATAAATTATCACCTCGTTCGCCTGCAACAATGCTATTAATGGCCGTGACTAACTCATGCCAGCTTTGTTGCGTTGCCATATCCAGCATGGGTTTGAGCTGTTGTTTGGCTGTTTCATTTTGGCAAGCATGAACAACTTGGTGAATAAGCACTGCGTGAGATAAACGAATTTGTTCTTCTTGATCAGGGATACTTGTCATGGAAAACTCTCTTGTTATTGAGAGTAGAGTATAAATTAAAAATGCTACTTAATAAAAATAAACTAAAGAGCTATATAGTATCAGGCATAAAAAAAGGAACGTAAAACGTTCCTTTTTTAAAACAACTCAAAAGTCAGAAAAATTAACTACAGCCTTTTGGACGAGGTAAACCTGCAACTTTATTTGCACATTTGATTAAACCCGTTGGGAATAAAGAGTAAATGTACTTTTGGCTTGAGTGGTCTTTGTCATACGCTTTTTGCATGAGCTTAGAAAATTTACGAGGCTCACAAACAGTGCCGTTATCCGCGAAGTATTCACGAGCAAGATTGATAATATTCCAATGCTCTTCATTCAAATCACCAATGTTTTCGCTTACTGCGATTACCGCAGCTAACTCTTCGTTCCACTCATCAAGGTTTAATAACCAACCTGCTTCAGAGAGCTCAATTGTTTTACCGTCTACGACTGCTTCCATTGTAAATCTCCTGCATATTAAGAATTTTGTATAATAAAGTTGACTGATTTTATCAGGAATTATTCTGAAAAACCATATCAGAAACCACTTATACGTATAAAATTATAGATATCCATTTAACTTATTGATATTAAAGTAATAAATTGAAATAATAAGAGATAAGAAATGTTTTTCTGGATACAGACTATGGCCATTTTATGGCAAAAATCAATAAATAACACGTTATATGAAGTACGCACCGCAGGTCAAACGCGGCGGCTTTATACCGATGGTGTATTTCATAGCCAATATAACCCTGATCGAGCGATTATGGGTGGAATTTGGGATTTATTGGTATTACCTGCCTTTTTTTACCCTCAAGCATCAATCCAACGTGTTCTGGTGCTTGGTGTGGGCGGCGGTGCTGCGATTCACCAGTTACAGCGTTATATTAAGCCAGAAAAAATTATCGGTATTGAATTAAATCCGATACATATCAAGATTGCAAAACGATTTTTTGGTATTACCTCAAAACATGCTGAGTTAATTGAAGCGGATGCGATTGAATGGATATCCACTTACTCGGGGCCACCATTTGATATGATCATTGATGATATTTTTACTGAAGAAGAGGGTGAACCAGTAAGGGTCGCCAAGCCTAATAAAGACTGGTTTGAAACATTAAATAAACACCTGTCGGATGACGGTTTACTGGTGATGAATTTTATTAGTCAAAAAGATTTTAAAAATTGTGCGGCAGTGACGTATAAAAAAATAGCGAAAAATTATGAATCTATTTTTCAATTAACTTTACCGTTTTACCATAATGTAATGGGGGCGTTTTTGAAGCAATCTTCCAGCAGTAAAATTTGCCGACAACACATTAATGAAATTAAAGAGCTGAAAAATAATAAAAAACTTAATTTTAAAATAAGCCAAATTAAATAGAGGGCGGAGTATGCGTTATAGAGACACAGGTGATTACCAAAATTTAGGCGTGCCGGTTGATGACGGTTTAGTTTTGTTTTCTATTTTTCTAGGCATCGCTATAGGTGTGCTGTTTATTATTTTTGGCATTAAGGTAAAGCGTTATTGGCTGACAATATGGGGCGCTGGTTTGATTTTAGCTGCGCTGTCATATTTTATAATGAGAATGTTAGGTTATTTTTAGTGAGTGCGTATACCAAGATATTTTGTCAAAGCTGTTATGAAAAAAATAATGAAATTGCAATAACGTTTGACACCTTAACAGCAAACGATTTTTTAGAAGAAACGCATTTCTTTCATGGAAGATATGAAAATATTTATATTAAAGAAAATACCATCCCTGCATTGTTACCGGTTATTACCACAGCAATAGAACATGCCGCAGCAATTCTTAAAAGGGATAAAAATTCTTTACGTTATGGTTTTTGGTTGAACTCAATGAAAAGTGGGCACGTCACAACGGCACATACCCATGACGATGATGATGAGCAACTCTCTTGTGTTTATTATATTAAAGTTCCAGAAGACTCTGGTGATTTAGTGATTATAGATGAAAATAACAGAACCAATATCAAGCCAGAAGAAGGCACGTTTATTTATTTCTCGCCAGATACTTTGCATGAAGTCACAGAAAATAAAAGCAATCAGTCGCGCTTATCCATCGCCTTTAACTTTGGATTAAAACAGTAAGCTCAATCATAAATTTACTTAAATTTATGAATATGTAATGTTTGTAATACAGTAAACCTCAGGCCCATTAGGTGTTTTAACGGTGACTTCATCATCAATAAGCTTTTTCATGAGTGCTTTTGCGACAGGAGAATCCATTGAAATCCAGCCTTTTTTGGAGTCAAACTCATCGGGGCCAACAATTCGGTAGGTTTTTTCTAAGCCTGCATTATCTTCAACCGTGACCGAAGCGGAGAAAAAAACTTGAGACAAGTTAGTGGGAGGCTGATTAACAACTTTTAAATCAGGAAGACGTTTTTGTAAGTAGCGGATGCGATAGTCAATTTCACGTAATTCTTTTTTACGGTAAATATATTCTGCATTTTCTGAGCGATCGCCTTCCGCTGCTGCCTCAGCTAATATTTTGACCACATAAGCACGGCGTTTCCACAATGCTGTGAGCTCTTTATCTAAGGTGGTGTAACCTTCGGCAGTAATGTATGGCGAAGATTTAGGCTGAGGAGGTCGGTATCGTCCCATTGTATATAACGGCTATTCGCCGTTTAATTTTTCAGCTTGCTGATCTAAAGATTTTTGTAATTTGGCTGCCATATCTTTTGCACTTTGTAATGCATCTGTTTGCTGTTTCCAAACATGATCATTTTTCTTCTCAGAAGATTGTGCCTTATCGTCATCACTATCTGTACTGTCCGTGCATCCACTCAAGCTAATAGAAGTAGATAGAATTAAAGCAAAAATAAAGAAATGTTTGAATAATGACATTGGTAAACCCTCGTGTTTTATTGGTGGCAGTATAAACGATTATCCCAAAAATCATCAAAATGCAGGTCATTTTTTAGGTAAATAGAGTAGAATAGCGGCTTTCAAATTCTCGGTAAAACCTCTCACTATGCCTCTAATGAAACTCGAATCTGCCAGCTTGGCATACGGTCACGTCCCGCTTTTAGATAAGCTCGATCTACAAATTGATATAGGGGAACGCGTCTGCTTAATTGGCCGTAATGGTGCTGGAAAATCAACACTGATGCGTGTGATGCAGGGAAAGGCTGAATTGGACGATGGCGCTTTATGGAAAAAGCCCGATCTCCGCGTGGCATGTTTAGAGCAAGAAGTCCCACAACTCGATGATCTCACCGTTTACGATGTCGTGGCGGGTGGGCTAGACCACATGGGTAAAGTGATAGCGGACTACCATCATGTCTTACATGAAATGGAAACCAACTTTACCGATAAATTAAATAACAAACTTGCACGTTTACAAGATGAAATTGATAACAATGATGGCTGGAATTTAGAACAGCGAATCACCACGGTTATCACCAAACTCGATTTACCAGAAGATGCTGAGATGGGCTCTTTATCAGGCGGTTATAAAAGACGTGTAATGTTAGCGCGTGCTCTCGTGATAGACCCTGAAGTTTTATTGCTGGATGAGCCGACCAACCACCTTGATGTTGCAGCTATTCAATGGATGGAAGATTTCCTACTCAATTTTAATGGCGCCGTGTTATTTATAACCCATGATAGAACCTTTCTTAAAAATTTAGCGACACGTATTGTTGAATTAGATCGCGGTAAAATCACATCATGGCCAGGGAATTACGCAACCTATTTAATAAATAAAGAAGAACGCGCCATTATTGAAGAACAACAAAATGCATTGTTCGATAAAAAACTCGCGCAAGAAGAAGTATGGATTCGCCAAGGCATAAAAGCCCGCCGTACCCGTAATGAAGGTCGCGTTCGCGCACTAGAACAGTTACGTCGAGAACGTTCGGGCCGATTAGATAAAGCGGGCAATGTAAAACTGCAAGTTGATAAAGGTGAGTCGTCAGGCAAGATTGTTGCAGAAGCTGAAGGCATCTCAAAATCTTTCGGAGATAAAATATTACTTAAACCGCTAACCACTAAAATTATGCGTGGAGATCGTATTGGTGTTTTAGGGCCTAATGGCGTGGGTAAAAGTACATTACTAAAAATATTATTAGGTGAATTGGAACCCGATACTGGTACTGTTAAATTAGGTACAAAGTTAAGCGTGGCGTATTTTGATCAACAACGTGCAACCTTAGACCCAGAAAAAACAGTCGCAGACAATCTTAACTTTGGTAGTGATACCATCACCATTAATGGTAAGTCACGCCACGTGATGAGTTATTTACAAGACTTTCTTTTTCCTCCTGAACGTGTACGTTCTCCAGTAAAGTCTTTGTCTGGTGGTGAACGAAATCGTTTATTGCTAGCGCGTTTATTTATTCAACCGGCAAACTTATTAGTATTAGATGAGCCCACCAATGATTTAGACGTTGAAACATTAGAACTGCTTGAAGAACTATTATGTAATTATGAAGGGACTTTAATTATTGTAAGTCATGATCGTACCTTTTTAGACAACGTGGTCAGTAGTACTCTTGCTTTTGATGGTGATGGAATAGTAAATGAATACGTTGGTGGTTATGACGACTGGTTACGTCAATCTAAAGAACGTAAAAATTTAGGACAGAAAGTAACGAAGAAAAAAACTGAAAAAAAAACTGATAAGCCAAAAGAGTCAAAGAAGAAAAAACTTAGTTATAAAGATCAGTTTGAACTCGATACCTTGCCGCAAAAAATTGAAAGCTTAGAAATAGAACAATCAGCGATCCAAGAAAAAATCGCAGAGCCAGACTTTTATCAAGAAGATAAAAAAATAGTTGATAAAGAATTAGATAGGTTAAAAGAAGTAGAAAGTGAACTTGAAACAACCTATGCGCGTTGGGAAGAACTGAGTGAATAGTGCTTTTGGTGTCATTGCGAGGAAGCATAGAAAATGCTAGTTTTCTATGCAGACGTGGCAATCTCATGACATGTACCTTAATTATAAAAAAGTAAAATATAATATATGAACATAGAACAAAGCATCGCCACCGAGCTTGGTGTAAAAGTAGAACAAGTCATAGCAACAGTGACACTCCTCGACGAAGGCTCAACCGTCCCCTTTATCTCTCGTTATCGTAAAGAAATCACTGGCGGCCTAGATGATACGCAGTTACGTAACTTAGAAGAGCGTCTAACCTATTTACGTGAGTTAGAAGAACGCCGAGCCACGGTATTAAAAATAATCGAAGAACAAGGTAAGTTAAGTGATGAGCTAAAAAAAGAAATCATCTTAGCTGACACAAAAACTCGTTTAGAAGATCTCTACGCACCCTATAAACAAAAACGCAGAACAAAAGCACAAATAGCACGAGAAGCAGGCATTGAACCTTTACTAGATAGCATTATTTCAGACACCTCATTATCTCCAGAAGAAGCAGCAAAAGAATATATCAATGAAGAGGCAGACTTTAAAGATGTAAAGTCGGTACTCGAAGGCGCACGACAAATATTTATGGAGCGTGCCTCAGAAAACGCCAACCTTGTTGGTGAGCTACGTGATACGTGTTGGGAGCAAGGAGAATTAACCGCAAGTGTCATAAAAGGGCAAGAAACAAAAGGTGAAAAATTTAAAGATTATTTTGATTTTGCTGAAGGTATTAAAAAGGTTCCATCACATCGTGCTCTCGCTTTATTCCGAGGCCGTAATGAGGGAATTATACGAGTAAAACTTTCTATCCCTAAGCAAGACGATTTAGAATCCCCCTTAGATATGGGCTTGTGTGACGCGATAGTAGCCACTCACTACGGTTTTAAACAAGAACAAAATAAAGCAGATAACTGGTTGCTTGAGTCAGCACGTTGGGCTTGGCGTGTAAAAATTTCTATGCAGTTAGAAACAGAATTGAATTTACGTTTACGTGAATCAGCTGAAGAAGAGGCGATTCGAGTCTTCGGTGAAAACATGCGAGATTTATTATTAGCGGCGCCTGCGGGTGCGCGTACAACATTAGGTTTAGATCCGGGCTTACGAACGGGTGTAAAAGTGGTGGTAGTCGATGCGCTAGGTAAATTAGTTGATACCGCCGTCATTTACCCTCATGCACCAAAAAATAATTGGGATCAATCTATTCATGTACTTGCAGATCTCGCCAAGAAACATAAGGTAGATCTCGTCGCTATTGGTAATGGAACAGCGTCACGTGAAACCGATAAGTTAACCAATGAGTTAATGAAAAAACATCCTGAACTGCATCTAACAAGCTTAGTGGTGAGTGAAGCAGGCGCATCGGTTTATTCAGCTTCAGAACTAGCAGCAAAAGAATTCCCAGACCTCGATGTAACTTTCCGTGGTTCAGTCTCCATTGCGCGTCGATTACAAGATCCTTTAGCCGAATTGGTAAAGATAGATCCCAAAGCAATCGGCGTAGGCCAGTACCAGCATGATGTTAATCAACATCACTTAGCAAGAAAATTAGAAGCCGTAGTCGAAGATTGCGTAAATGCCGTTGGCGTAGAAGTGAATATGGCCTCAGTGCCATTGTTGAAACGTGTTGCTGGTTTAACTGACTCCATGGCAGAAAATATTGTTGCTTACCGAGAACAACATGGTGCCTTTAAAAATCGACAAGAAATATTAAATGTTTCACGCTTAGGTCCAAAAGTTTTTGAACAAGCCGCAGGATTTTTGAAAATATCTGCCGGAGACAATCCACTGGATGCATCATCGGTTCATCCAGAAGCATACCCGGTAGTCAAAAACATATTAGAAAAAAATAATCGTGAAATGACAAAAGTGATTGGTGATAAATCATTCCTTTCATCACTCGCCGCAAACGATTATGTGATGGAAGGTTTTGGTGAACCAACAGTAAAAGATATTATTCAAGAACTCGAAAAACCAGGCAGAGACCCACGCCCAGAATTTAAAACCGCAAGTTTTAAAGAAGGCATCGAAAAAGTTAGCGACTTAAAAGAAGGCATGATCTTAGAAGGCGTTATCACCAACGTCACAAACTTTGGAGCCTTCGTTGATATCGGCGTACATCAAGATGGCCTAGTTCATATCTCCGTGATTGCCGATAAGTTTGTCAAAGACCCACACGAAGTCGTAACAACAGGTGGCGTGGTAAAAGTAAAAGTGATGGCTATAGACGTTAAACGCAACCGAATCAGTTTATCTATGCGTCTAACAGAAGAAGTTGAAAGAAAAGCACCCGCATCAAAAGACAATACGGCCAATAGAAACAATAATAAACAGCAGCAGAACAGATCAAAACAAGCAAACAACAACCGTCAACAAAATAAAGCGCCCGCAGGTAATGGAGCAATGGCCGCCGCGTTTGCTAATCTTAAAAAAGGCTAGAGAGCAGTATGCTTGTCTTTATTCTTGCCTATGAGATGTAAGGCAAGGGTGCTTACAGTGATTCAATCCAATCAAGAATATTTACACTTTCGTCCTTAAGTAATTTTTTGTCAGCATAGACGTAGGTCATTAATGCAGCACCTTGTGCCATAGCAATCAAATGCCGGCTCAAGGATTTACTATTTTTCTTGCCCAATTGTTTAAGCGCCTTTTCTATCCAATTTAAAAATAAGTCAAACATGATGCGTGACTTTTCTTGCATGGCTTGCTGATTTTTACCTAACTCCATATTTAAAGAACCTATCGGGCAACCGTAACGTACCAGATCTTTTTCTTCATTTAACAACATCTGCACAAAACGTTTAAGTTTATCTTTAGGGTCTGGAAATTCTTCATCCCATTGAGCAAGGTTTGATTTAATAGTATCTTCTCGTAAAGTAATAATAGCTTGCAGTAATTCATCTTTACTATTGAAATGATAATGTAAATTACCCTTGGTGATCCCCAGTTCATCTGCAATGTCGGCAAAAGACGTTTGGTTGAAACCTTTGGTATAAATCAGGCGATTGGCTATCTCAACGATATCATCTCGACGGCTTTGTTTTATCTCGTTCATTCCATATTGCTCATCATAATCTGAATACCAACCTTAACACCAAACTCGCCTTGACATTATAGTACGGCCGTCCTAATATAACAAATATAGGACGGTCGTACTAAAGCCCTAGTCTTATATAAATAGAATAATTAACTATTTTATAAACGCTATATCACTGGCAAGAGAAGACTCATCATTTAAAAGGAAATAACAATGAGCTACGCAGAACAATACCAAAAAGTCGTGCAAGAATTTATGGCAAGCCTACCAGAAGATACATTGACAACAGTGGAGAAAGGATTCGAATATATTATGTCCAGTGATTTTGGAGAAAATGCTTTAAAGGAAGGTGATCAAGCCACGGACTTTACTCTCCCCAATGCCAAAGGTGAAGAAACAAAGCTTTCTAAACTTCTTGAACAAGGGCCGATAGTATTGAATTTTTACCGCGGCGGATGGTGCCCTTTTTGCAATCTCGAATTTAAATCACTCCACGATATTCTCCCGAAAATAAAAGAACTGGGTGCTAATCTGGTTGGAGTCTCACCTGAATTACCCGACAACTCACTTGATACGATTGAAAAACATCAACTCCAGTTTGAAGTACTTACCGACATTGGTAATAAGCTTGCACGTCAATACGGCATTGTCATGAATGTTCCAGAATTTATGCGACCTGTTTATTTAGAATGGGGATTAGATCTTCCTAAGGCAAATGGTGATGACACCTGGGAATTACCTATCCCAGCAACATATATCATAGGTAGAGATGGAAAAATTATTTCTGCCTACGTCAACAAGAACTACACTGAACGAATGGAACCAAGTGATATTATTAAGGTCTTAGAATTATTAAAATAATACGAGAGAAATACGGAGGGTCAAACTTTACATACCACACAACCGCGAAGGGACGAATGTGAAATGTAAGGTTTGACCATGAGGGTTTTAAATCCATTACTGGATAACATAACTCTTCCCATTCCAATTTATGTGTTCATATTCACCACAGTTCATGCATTTATACCAACGGATGCTTTTATTATCTTTAATTAATGCACTAAATCCTTGATTGCTGCTGTCAGTAAAAACTTTAAGGAGTTTATGTTTTTCAAACACAGCTAAAAATATTCCTTTATCATTTTTACTGTTCTGATATACGCCAACCTTTATTGTTTCCTTTTCATTATTTCCATTTAAATCAACATTTGAAGATAATTTGAATTTTGAGTTTTTAAATTCAGAGAATTGCCGCTTTGTTACATGTGTCTTAATCAGTTTTTCATCAAGAAAAACAGCGCTGCGCCAATTTTTATTATATGTAGTGATATTGATATTATTTAAAACGGTCTTATCTGGAGCAATTGAAATATTTAACCACCATGCTTGGTCAGGTTTTTTATCTGCCATGCATGAAGAGAAAACCAATAATAAAACGATACCAATAAATGGTAATGTAGTATGTTTTTTCATAATAGTTGTCATAATTATTTTACCAGTCCACATGCCAGTGGGGCCCACCAGCTGCATTTGGTTCACGTATAACTGTAGCACCTAATGCTTCAATTCGTGTTTCGATAGTATTTTGCGTAGCAGGTAAACCTATAGGAATGGAAATATCCCGAGCTGTATCTGAAAGATGATTTGAAACTTGCGCACCTCTTAGTCTGGCTGTATTGATAATAGCTTCAAATCGAACAGTTGTTTGGTCGAGAGTCGCTCTCGGATTATTTATAATAAATTGGTTCATTTCTCCAATATGTTGACGCCAAGTATAAGTTTGTAAAAAATCAACTCGGTTAGCGATTATGCGTTGAGCCATGAGTTCAGCTTGCCGTCGAATTGTTCTTGCTCTACCTGTAATTCTTATAGAAGAATTTGGAAATTCGGATTGAATAATTGAAATAAGCTGATCGATATTATTTGGGGTTGTAACAGCTGTGGCAGTACTTGTCATATAGCGACTCCTTGTAGTTAATTATAATTCCGTTTAACAGCCCAAATCATACCAACAAACTCCACTAAAAACGATTCATAAACAGTTCCGACATCTCAATTTTAATAGGTAATATAGGAAGCAGGTAAATGTCGAATCCATCGACATTAATCAATAACGTATCGAAATAATAGAATAATTTAAACATGTCCTGTATTCCTACGCACATGGGTAACCAACCAGTTAACTATCAAAAAGCCTGTCATTGCGAGCGAGAGCGCGGCAAACTCCAAGCAATAAAACTTGCTTATGAGCCGAATAAGGCTCGTTATTTGGCTCATATATTGAATTAAATAAGAACACAGAGGTTCAAACCGTACATATAACCGTGAGTGGATGTGTGGTGTAAGGTCAGCCCTACAAGATTTGATACAATGTATTTTTATTTTTCATAATTAAGTTATCGCTAACATAATTAATTACGGCATTTCTTCGGGTTCAAATAGATTATACGTTCCCTTATCCCAGTAAATGTAGGTATCAATACCTGCTTCTGTAGGCAATATGATTAAGTCATTATTTGTTTTTACAGGGAGCATGTTCTTATGTTCTTTGTAGTCTTTGTCACTTTTATTACTTACTAGTAATTTAAAAGATGGTGTTTCAAGCACGCCGCTGGTATCGAGCATGATAAAAATACGCGTTTTATCAGATAACCAGTCACCTCCTGCACTTTGAAATACAGCTAATGATTTATGATATTTTTTAGATTGTATAGTTGAAGGGTAAATCCAAGGAGTGCTTACTTTAATCTGTGCTGATTCAATCGGTTTAGAAATAGGTGTAAACAATACTGCGATATCTTCTAAACCATCACCATTAAAGTCACCAAGCTTAAAGCTTGGCGAAGCATTTTTCTTTAGTGTTACTTGTTTAGATAAAAATGTATTAATCAGCTTAACTACAGTTGCTGAATTATTTGTATTGTTTTCGGCACTACATGACAGCGTTAATAGCAGTAAGGGTAGTGATGCAAGAATGTAAATATATTTCATGATTTAGTCGCTCAATAAATAAAATTTTAAAATTAGTTTAGTGCTGCTGAATCTAAAAGTGAAGTTGGATCAAAAAGATCTGAGCGTCTTTGATAAGGCGCAGCTGAACGTACTGTCAGTGCTCCAGTCGTTGTTCCTTTATAAGCTTCAAGATGAAGCATGGACATTTTATTTCCACTTTTAAAAACTAGCTCGCCAACATAAGCGATAATTTGGCCTCGTTTAACGCTTGCGCCAGAAGTTATACCCGGAGCCACATGAGAAACTTCACCATAACGGATAATCATATCACCATGGTCAATCTCTAACGCACGTGTTCCCAGATAAAAACTGTAATGTTGTATTACCTTGCCGTCTTTGATTGCACGAATAGCCGTACCTTTAGGAGCATATAAGTCTACGCCTGCATGTTTACGTTTACCGCCTGAACGATTTGTCCCGTAAGCACGAATGCCTGATTTATAACTTTCACTAGGTTTAGCTTGTAGAGGGAATAGAGCTCTTTGTGGTGCAACTAGTTCTTTTTCCATTTGAGCTAGTTTTTGTATAGTTTTACCACCAGCATCAATTCGGCCATCAGGTTTTAATAAAAAAACATGTTTGGCCTGAAAAGCTTTAATGGCTGCACCTGTTTTATCACCGTAAAGACCATCTTCTACTAATCGTATATTTGTTACGGCAGGTTTAATTTTATTTAGAGATTGTTGAATTTTTTTTACATCAGCTTTAAGGTTCTTTCCTTTGACACCCACTGATTGTGTAATAGTTAGCATTTTAATTCCCTTTATTAGTCGTTTCTTCCATTTAATGAGCCCAAATCATACCAACAAACTCCACTAAAAACGATTCGTAGACAGTTTCGATATCTCACTTTTAAAAGGTACTACGGGAATCCGGTTAATGTATAAGCCATCGACATGGATCAATAACGTGTCGAAATAACCAAATAATATCGACATAAGACATCTAAAATAGCCACAAACTATAATATAAGTCTTTCTTATTTTACTTTAACTGCTAAAATAAAATAACTAAAAAGCTTATTTTAGGTTAATTCGCCAAAAAACAAGAATAAGGCAAAACAATGAATAGGGGTTTAACAGGGGAATACATTTCAGCGATAGCAGGCGGAATCGCATGCGAAGCATTTGTGCCTGCGCCATTACCGCCCAATCCACCTTTAGAAATTGACAGTAAGCTCCAAGGCCGAATCAATCAAGCCATGCTTTCACTTGGTCGGTTAGATGCTATCAGCACATTTTTACCTGATGCTCACTTGTTCCTCTACAGTTATGTCCGTAAAGAAGCCGTTATGTCATCGCAAATTGAAGGAACACAATCTTCATTGAGTGACATCATGTTATATGAAATGGAGGGGGTGCCTGGTGTACCAATGGACGATGTGCAGGAAGTATCTTGTTATGTCAGCGCACTAGGTTTAGGCATACAACGTATACGAGAAGAACACCCAATAAGCTTTCGGTTACTGACTGAATTACATCAAGCGTTAATGACATCAGGTCGAGGTATCAATCGTTCCCCCGGCGAATTTCGTAAAAGCCAGGTTTGGATTGGTGGCCATCGGCCAGATGAAGCAACCTTTGTTCCCTCACCGGCAAATACATTAGCCGATAGCTGGGCAGAGCTTGAACGTTTCATTAATAACGTACCTGAAGAAACTGATCCTCTAATTAAAGCGGCGCTCATGCATGTACAGTTTGAAACCATTCATCCTTTTATGGATGGTAATGGTCGAATTGGGCGATTACTTATTCCATTGATTTTAGTTGAAGCTAAAGTATTAAGCGAACCGCTGCTTTACTTGTCCGTATACTTTAAAAAACATAGACAAACGTATTATGAACGTTTGAATCAAGTTCGTTTAACGGGCGCCTGGGAAGCATGGCTATTATTTTTTGTAGATGCCGTAGCAGAAACAGCAAGCCAAGCTGTGAAAACAGCACAACAGTTAAATAGCTTAAGACAAAATGATAAAGCATGTTTAACTGAACTAGGGCGTCAAGTAGGATCAGCCAATAAAATTTTAGATGCCTTGTTTGAACAACCTATTGCAAGCATTAATAAACTCATTGAGTTAACAGGCATTAGCGCAGCAACAGTGGGTAAAACATTGGATGCATTAGAACAACAGTTAGGAATAGTAAAAGAAATAACAGGCCAAAAGCGTAATCGTGTGTTCGCATATACAGCCTACATAGATATTTTAAATCAAGATTAATACACCACGTCATTGCGAGCGATAGCGCGGCAATCTCCAAGCAATAAAACTTGCTTATGAGCCGAATAAGAATACAGAGGTTCAAACCTTACATATAGCAGTGAGTGGATGTGTAATGTGGTCTGACCCTACAGGATTTAAAAAAAAGGCTGCTTGAATAAACTTGCCACTAAATAATAATGGTATTAGACCAACAACAAATTATGGTGTTTGTTGATAATGAAAATATGCCATGAAACCAGAGTTAATCATTATTAAACTACCGGCAATAAGAAACAACATCGTGACCCAAGCTAACACAAACGTTGCGGGGTGGTTTTTTGGAACAAGAATATTGCTCTCAAATTTTCTTCTCATTGTGCTTGGAAAAACTATCGCTTTAATATAGCCAATCGTTTTGACTAATAAAAGTGGAAAGGAAGTGAAAACTTCTAACTGATAAGAACTATAGTGTTTGCTGTTGAAGAAAATAGGATCAAGTATTTTTTTATGTATAAAATGTTGAATTAACAGTAATGGGATAAATCCAACAACAGCAATGATAGACATTGCCATGAGTAGTATAAAAGATAATTGAAGATAATCGTCAAGCATAATAACTATATTCTAAATTTAGTTTAGTAGAGATAGTTAATATGTTTATTTGTTTGAATAAAATAATATCGCCATAACTACTGTGTTAACTAATACTACGCCACAATAAATAATAATAAGCATCGACAACCAAGCTAGAAAATAGGCTGCTCTATTTTCTCTGGAATCAACTATTTTAGTTTTGAATCTTTTTAGCATAGTTTTAGGGAAAACTATGGCTCTTATATACGTTATCGTTTTAATTAAAAAAAGTGGAAATGAATTATAGATAGCTAACTCAGACAAGCTAAAGTGATTATTATTGAAATAACGAGGATCAAGTAATTTTTTGTAAAAAAAATGTTGTACTAGTAGTAGCGGGAATAAAACTATAAAGATAGCAAATCCCATTCCTAGAAAAAGTACAGTTGATATAACTATATATTTATCAATCATAATAATCTTATCTTAGTTACAGACACTGGTTATTCCAAGACTATTCACGATATCAGTATCAGAAAAATTTGATTTATAAACACTGCCCGCAAGTTCACCCGCACCCCAAGAGCCTACTGCACTGACTGCTCCTGCAACAAGAATAATCCCCCAACCAACTGGCGTGCTAACAAGAAATACAGTTGCCACAACACCGATAGCTGCTCCAGCTATAGTACTCGATATTGCTTTAACAGCAATTTCATTTTTCTCGGGAAGTGTTTCAGCTTGTGAGACTTGATAACAACTTGAAGCTAAACCAACACCAGCAAGTACTACACCACCTTTTGAAACAGCATTTGATATTTTGCTGAGCTTGTTTAAATGTTGCGTCATACTTTTAGTGGAGTTAAGGCTTCGACCAGGAGGAAGCTTAAACGCATTTTTAACTTTAGCATCACCATAAATACCTTTATTAATTATTGGACCAATATTTTTGGTGTATAAATTTAGTTTCGCAGTTCTTATTTTATCAAATTGATATTTTGTAATCGTGCCACTTTTATATTGGTGGTATGCATCGGGTATCCCATTTAATAACGCCATATTTGATTTAAGCGTTTTTTCTAATGTAAACAAAGCAGTACCGCCACCTGCTAACCCTAATGAAAGACCATTATAAATTGGAGCAGTTTCTTTAATGGCTTTTTGAGTCTGAGGACTCATTACACTCCAAAGGTGCTTCACCTTATTTGTCTCGTTGAGATCTATCGGCGCAAGACACATCGTTGAAGAAGCCGTTCGTAACACAACAAGTTGACCCGGTTTAATGACATCAGGATTCTTAATGCTTGGGTTATCAATTAATACCTGCTTAATCTTATCCTGCATGCGGTTTGCCTGATCAGGATAATAGCTATTAATAATGCCGCTTAGAGTATCACCAGGCGTAACATGGTGAAAATAGAGGTCTTGAGATTGATTAGGGAGTAGAAAGCCGTTTTCCATTTTAAATCCTTTTTTTAAAGTCCGTTTAGATACCCAAATCATACCAACAAACTCCACAAATAACGACTCACAAACAGTTGCTACATCTCAAATAATAAAATATATTGAGCAGCTTCCTTTAACAGAGCCCATACCTTATTGCGCAAGCTCAGCGTTAGCCCTAACCGTTTTTTAATTTACCTTTAATTGATATGAAAAGGTTCTACGTCAGCGTAGGATACGCGGCAATAGTCTGTTCAGTAGAGGTTTGTAATGAAGTCCACTAAAAGCGCGGCGCTTGATCGCGCATTACTTGTTTCCATCCGTCTCCCGAAAATTAAAGATGCAGAGGCTGAAGAGTCTCTTGCTGAGCTTAAACGGCTGGTCAC
>JASFYW010000028.1:0-108546 GCA_045046865.1 Woeseiaceae bacterium
AGCTTACAAGCTTTAGATAAATTAAAATCTCAGTTACAAGAGCGTAATGGCTATCAAGTTGAAATTCAAAATGCTTCTTCAGGAAAAGAGACCGTAACAGCAAGCCTACAGATAACAGAAGGTGCGTTATGAAAATGACTCTACAAACCTGGTTTTTAAGTCTAACCCTACGTGAACAGAATTTAGTAAAGGCCGCCTCAGCTATCTTTATTATTTTTATGCTTTATTTGTTTATTGTTGATCCTATTAGCAGTAATTATTTAAAAAATAAAAAAAATGTTGAAACAGCAAGTAAAACAGTCTCATGGATGAAGGCCGCAGCTACAGAGGTTAAGCGTCTTGGAGGCAGTAATGCATTATCAAGTTCATCACAAGGAAAGTTTGCTTTAAGTACCATTGATCGCTCAATTAAAAAAGCAGGTCTTGGTGCTATGATGAAGCGTGTTCAACCCGAAGGTGAGACAGGTGTACGTGTGTGGTTTGAAAATGCCGCTTTTGATGAATTGATTGCATGGTTAGCTTCAATAGAATTAAAGCAGGGGCTAAGCGTCAATGAAATTAATATAGAACAAACTGAAACCACCGGTTTAGTTAATGTTCGCGTTTATTTGGAATCTAGTTAAATAGTAATAAGTAATGATAAAATTTATTAAAGAAAGTCTTCTCTCTATCCGTCGTTCGCAAGTTAAAGCCGCTGCTTTGGTGTTCGCTCTATACATTTCATTTTTAATAATAAACTTACCTGCAAGTCTTGTTATTTCAAACATTGATCTGCCTCGTGAAGTGAGAACTTCTTCAGTCAGTGGAACGCTTTGGTCTGGAAAAATTAATGATGTGAGTGTTTCAGGAATTTCATTAGGTGAGATGTCTTGGGAATTACATCCTTTAGCCTTATTAATAGGGCATGTATCGACCGATGTGTCTTTTCATCGACAGTCTGAATTTATTACTTCTGCTGTTGTTTTAAGTTTAAGTGGTAGTGTGGAACTTGAGGAAACACGCTTTAATCTAGATATTTCTTCACTTCGCCCATTAACGTATGGCTTGCCCGTCACATACCTAGGTCAAGCATCCGGTTACTTCCCTTCTGTTTATTTTTTAAAAAATGAACATGTCGGTATTAATGGAAAGCTTACTATCACTGGTTTAGAAATCACCTCTCCGCAGCAACAAAATTTTGGTGACTTTAGTGTCGTTCTCAAAGCTGAAAATGAAGGTCTAACTTCAGGAAAAGTAAAAGTGATTAACAGTCCACTGAATGTGAATGGTGATCTAACTTTATCTAAAACGGGACATTTTAACTCGACGATTAAAGCGGGAGCTAAAGAAAAAGGCAGTGCGCTAGATCAAATGCTGTCATTCTTTGGAAGGAAGGATGCCGAGGGACGAGTTGTTTTAATTACAAATTTAAAATTATGGTGATATTTTAGGGGCTGTTAATCTTTGATTCTTAGATTAATTAAGTTGCCTGAGTAAGCTCATATATTACGCTAATAACAAAAAAATACAGGTCATTGCGAGAAAAGCAAAGCGAAACGCGGCAATCTCCATAAAAATTCTCATTACCATGAGATTGCTGCGGTCATTTTATTCCCTCGCAATGACAGGTTTTAATCTAGTCTATACCCAATTTTTTAAGTCTGTAGCGCAAAGCACGAAATGAAATACCTAATAACTTCGCTGCAGCGGTTTTATTATATTTTGTTTTCTCTAAGGCTTTTTGTATTACTTCTTTTTCTTTTTCATTTAATGTGGGATCAAGTGAAAAGTTATCAGAATCTTGATCGACTTTATTTTTATCAGTAGATGTATTATCTGGAAGTTGTAAATCATCTTTAGTGATAATGTTATTTTCGTGCAATGTCATGGCACGTTCTAAAATATTTTCTAATTCTCGAACATTACCAGGGAAGCTATATTGATTGAGGGCATCTAAACTTTCTTGATTTAATTTAGGTGTCTCTGTTTTCCATTCTTCTGCAATTTTATGTAATAAATGGTCTGCTAGAAGAGGAATATCTTCAGCGTGATCTTTTAAACTCGGTACTTCAAGTTCAATGACATTAATTCGATAATAAAGATCTTGGCGGAATTCACCTTTCTCAGTGAGTTCACTTAAGTTTTTATGTGTTGCGCTTAATATACGAACATTAACAGGGATTTCAGTATGTTCGCCAATAGGGCGTACGGCTTTTTCTTGAATTGCACGTAAAAGCTTCACTTGCATGGCGATAGGGAGATCAGCTACTTCATCTAAAAATAATGTGCCTCCATCGGCGGCTTGAAACAAGCCTTTTTTATCAGAGGTTGCTCCCGTAAAGCTGCCTTTTTTATGACCAAAAAATTCGCTTTCCATTAATTCAGTTGGAATTGCACCGCAGTTGACTGGGATAAAACTTTTTTCTGCTCGAGGTCCTTTCTCATGTATCAGTTTAGCAACAAGCTCTTTACCCACACCAGATGCACCATGAATATAAACGGGGGCTTGGCTACGAGATAACTTTTGAATTTTCTTTCTAGTTTCTTTTATTGCATCAGACTGACCAAGTAAACCGTCTTGTGTTGTTTGAATTTCATCATTACCATTATCTTTTTGCTGGCCGTCAGAAAGTTTAAGTGCGGTGCTGACAAGGTGTCGCAATACAGTTAGGTCGACAGGTTTTGAAATAAAATCAAAGGCACCGGCTTTTAATGCTTTTATTGCATACTCCATATTGCCGTGAGCTGTAATCATGGCGACAGGTAATTGAGGCACGTTTTCTTGTATGTATTCAATTAACTCTATGCCATTACCATCAGGCAACCGCATGTCAGTTAAGCATAGGTCAAATCTGTTCTCGCTTAAGAGTTCTTTTGCTTGAGCAATATTCTCTGCGCTGAGAGTTTCAATATCCATACGTGACAATGTGATATCAAGCAGTTCACGGATATCAGGTTCATCATCAACGATAAGTGCAATATGATTATTTGGTTTCATGTTCTCTTAATGCATTTGTCTACGTGGGTCTGAAAAGGTAATGCGAAAACAACTACCTTGTTGCTCAGTTTTTAATAAAGTTAAATGTGCTTGATTACATTCTGCCAACTCACGAGAAATATACAAGCCTAAACCTGTGCCCGTTGTTGCAGTAGTGTAAAAAGGCTCAAAAATGTGTGCGGCTGTTTCTTCATCAATCCCCGTACCATGGTCAATAATATCTAAATATGGTCGATTATTATTTTCAGAAATACCTGCGTGGAATTCTACTTTATACTCTTGTTGTAAATCTTCTTCGGTATGGCGTATGCCATTTTCACATAAGTTGGTTAAGATTTGTTGTAGATGACCAGGGTCAAAGCGTATTTCTAGCTCTGCATTTTCTAGTTCAATTAAAAAATCTTTACGTTCTGTTATCGCGGCTCCAGCATTGAAATCATTTAAAAAGCTTTCAATATAGTCATTAATTTTAAGTAATTGTGGATAGCTTTGATTGCCACGGCCTAATTGCATCACATTTTCAATAATGGTATTCATACGTTTAGAGTGATCGGAAATAATTTGTGTTAATCGTAAATCTGCTTTATCCATATTAGCTGATTCAGCTAGTAATTGACCCGCATGACTGATGGCTCCTAAGGGGTTTCTAATTTCATGAGCAATACTTGCTGTTAAGCGGCCTAGTGCTGCAAGTTGTAATTGTTGTGCTTCACGAGACATGGCTGAAGCATCTTCTAAAAAGATTAACGTTGCAGGGTTTTTGTCTTGAGACAGTTCTGCAAAACGTGGCAATAAACTGGGGTACTCAGGTGAAAGTTGTAATGGAGAGCAAAGCACATCATGATCTTTTAACCATACTTTTAATTGCTGGTTAAGCTCTGTATTTAATGCAGAAAGGTAAGGCGTGTTTTTAATGGATGGCATATTCAACATATGCCAAGCAGACTCATTAATTAGTCGTAGTTGTTGTTCTTCATCGATAACCAATATCCCTGTTTGCATACGTTGGATAATATGCTCAGTCAGTTGAGACATATTAGCTAAATCAACGCCACGTTTTAATGCCAGCGCTTCACTTTCACGAATATGCTGTGCAACATAATGGGTAATGATGGCGGTGGTAAAAAAGGTAACACCTAATATTCCAGCTTGTAATGAACTACCACTCTCATAGCTGCCTTCGAGTTGACTGTAATACCCTTCATATAGAACCGTCAGTGTGGCCACTGAAGCAAACATTAATGAATATCGACCTCGAATAACTATACTGCCACCCGCGATAGAAATAATAATTAAGGTACCTAAACCACTTTGAATGCCCCCACTGGCATGCATAAGTAAGGTGGTAAAAATGATATCGGTATAAATATGAATATGAACTTGTGTGTTGAATTCTGGTTTACGCAGACGAATCATAATACCAAAAATTAATGCAGCAATAAGATAGCCGCCGCTCGCACCATAAAAGAGGCTGGTATTATGAGAGCCTAATTGTGGAAAGGGTGTTCCAGTAAAATAAAAGGTAACGAATAAACCGGAAATAATGAGACGGTAAAGGTTTAAAAAATTAATGGGCCCCCATGTGTAAGCGGCATCATTAAAGTTAGGAGGATTGAATTCCGTTTTCTTGGAATTAAAAATAAACATTTATTTAATCTTGATGACCATCAAGGTGTTTTTGGCTACAAAAATATTGTCCTTCTTTTGTGAACGCCTCATTTTCAGGGACATGTAATTGACAAACCTGACAACGAACCATGTTATTTTCTTCTAAGGAATTTTTATTTTGGGCATTTTTATTGGCAAGCCAACGTTTAGCAAATTGGATCAATAAATAAATAATAAGTGCGATGACAATAAAACGTATAAGCCCCATGAGATTCCTATCTTTATAGTGTGTTTGTGAAAAACCTGCGTTAATAATAACGTGATTAGTAGCGGCTGGCGACTATTGGAGAAAATTATAGGTTAAGTTTTCCTGAATATTAAGAATTTAGTGATAAAAACCCATAACTATTAGGCTAGATGTTGTTCCAGCCGCTGTTGTGGCTTATATTGCATTTTTGTTTAACGTAGACGAATTATTGTGACGATGCATCTCCCGATAGAAAACACACTTCGTATTGCCCTTGCCCAGATTAATTTATTGGTTGGCGATATTGAAGGCAATACATCTCGCATGCTGGACTGGATTCGTCGAGCTAAAGATGAAAGTCATGCCGATATTATTGTTTTCCCCGAACTTGCTTTAACGGGCTACCCGCCTGAAGATTTATTACTTCGTCCTGGTATGGCTGAACGGATTAAAAAATCTTTAGAATCACTCGCTCTACAGTCTAAAGATATCACCCTGTTAGTGGGCTACCCAGAAATGACAGGTGAAGGCGTTTATAACTCTGTTGCGGTGATTCAAAATGGCTGCTGTAATCTAAGAGCACGCAAAAACCAACTACCTAATTACAGTGTTTTCGATGAAAAGCGGTACTTTATCCCGTCAAAACAACATGCTGTTTTCAGTATTAAAAATGTGAAGATTGGTATCAGTATTTGTGAAGATATTTGGTCCCCCGAGCCAGTGAAAGAAGTTGTTGAGCAAGGTGCACAACTGGTGATCAATATGAATGCTTCGCCCTTCCATGCCCATAAAACCTCAGAACGAGAAGCAATGATTGCGCAACGTGTGAATGAAGTGCATGTGCCTATCATTTACAGTAATTTAGTTGGTGGACAAGATGAGCTGGTTTTTGATGGCCAATCTTTCGTTATAAATAAAACGGCTAAATTAACCCACCGTTTTTCGGCTTTTGAGGAAATTCTCGGAATTGTTGATTTTGATACAGAAACACTGGAACCACGTACTTCAGAAATATCTGAGGTATTGTCAGAAGAGGCGAGCATTTATCAAGCATTAGTCTGTGGCGTGCGTGATTATGTTACTAAAAATGGATTTCCTGGTGTCGTCATTGGTTTATCTGGCGGCATTGATTCTGCCTTAACTTTGAGTATTGCGGTTGATGCGCTGGGCGCAGAACAGGTGGAAGCGGTGATGATGCCTTCGTGTTACACCATGGATATGAGTGTAGAAGATGCCAAAGAACAGGCAGATTTATTGGGCGTTAAATTTAGTGTTATCCCGATAGAAAAGCCTTTCAACAGCTTTTTGGATTTATTGGCTGATGAGTTTGAAGGTCTTGCGGTTGATACCACAGAAGAAAATATCCAAGCCCGTTGTCGTGGTGTATTACTGATGGCTATCTCCAATAAGAAAGGAATGATGGTTCTCACTACCGGCAACAAAAGTGAAATGGCCGTGGGCTATGCCACGTTATATGGTGATATGGCCGGTGGTTTTGATGTATTGAAGGACGTTAAAAAGACCCTTGTGTTTCGTTTAGCAGAATATCGTAATACGCTTACAGCTAATATTCCACAACGTGTCATTGATAGACCACCCTCAGCAGAACTAGCGCACGACCAAAAAGACACTGACTCATTACCCGAGTATGAAATTCTGGATGAAATTCTAGAGCTCTATGTTGAGCAAGATAAAGGTTTGGAATATATCGTTAAGCAGGGGTTTGAGCGTGAAACGATACGCCGTATCTTACATTTAGTCGATGTTAATGAATATAAGCGTCGGCAGGCGGCACCAGGAGTGCGGATTACTGCTCGCGCCTTTGGCCGAGATAGACGTTACCCGATTACTTCTGGCTATGGTCGCAATAGAAAATAAGCCTAATTTATGTCTAGGGAGCTACAGTCACTGGCTTTTTCCTGTTAAAGTTGCGCCAAGCGCTATTAATGCAAGATCATTGCTAAGGAATAATAATGAAAAAAATTGAAGCAATTATAAAACCCTTTAAATTAGACGATGTTCGTGAAGCTTTATCAGATATCGGCGTAACCGGTATGACGGCATCTGAAGTCAAAGGTTTCGGTCGCCAAAAAGGCCATACAGAATTGTATCGCGGAGCAGAATACGTGATCGACTTTTTGCCTAAAGTAAAAGTTGAAATTGTTATTTCGGATGATCAAGTCGATGCGTCTATTGAAGCGATCACAAAGGCAGCACACACAGGAAAAATTGGTGACGGTAAAATCTTTGTCAGCGATGTGGCTCAAGTTATTCGTATAAGAACCGGTGAAGAGGGTGATGCTGCGATCTAAGCGTTGACTTTACCGACATAAAAAAAACCGCTGCTGTGAGCATCACAATAGCGGTTTTTTTGTTTAAGTTATTGATTTATTTAGTTTTTAAAGCTTTTGTTTTTTTGTGCTCAGGGTGGTTGAGCTCTAAAACTCGAAATGCATCTTGAGCTAAATCAGGCATACCCAGTGTACGGTAAGATTCCACCATTAAAGCCAATGCATCAGGAATTGCTCGTGAACCTTGGTAGTTTTCAATAACATATTTTGCTCGATTAGCAACAGCAAGGTGAGCACCACGACGTTGGTAATAGCTAGCAACATGAATTTCATAGCGAGCAAGGCTTTCACGTAATTCTTTCATACGTTTAATGGAATCTGGCGTATAGCGGCTTTTAGGAAAACGTTTGATTAGATCAGCAAAGTATTTAAAGGCTTTGCGTACAGATTTTGGATCACGCTCAGAAGGTTCTTGATCAAAAAGCTTATCCATAAATGAAATTGAGTTGTTAAAGCTTGCTAAGCCTCGTAAATAGTAAGCATAATCAACACTTTTATGGTTTGGGTGAAGTTTAATGAAGCGATCGGCGGCAACAATGGCCGTTTCTGGTTGGCCATCTTTGTAGAAGGCATAGGCCATTTCAATACGAGCGCGCTCAGCATAGGTACCATAAGGGAAGCGAGATTCAAGTTTTTCATAATATTGAATGGCGCTTGAATATTCACCCGTTGTTAAAAGTCGTTTCGCTTCTTGGTATAATTCTGAGACATTTAAGCCATAAGTTTCATCATCAATTCCTCCCGATGATGCACAACCTGTTAAAAATGCAGCCAATAAAAGAGCGGATAAATTGAGTAAACTGGAAAAACGCATACAGACTAACCTTACAATGTGGATAATGAGTAGAATTATACCTTATATCAGCAACAGGGTTATAGACTAGATGATTATTCACGTAGAATATCCGTTAACTAGAACATGTAAATGAGAGAACGAATGGAAAATACCGAAAATTTTGAAGCCGTTATGCCAGATGAATGGGCAGGACAACGTATAGATCAGGCGCTGGCTAAATTATTTCCAGACTACTCTCGCTCGCGCTTACAAACGTGGTTAAAAAACGGCCAAATCTTAATAAATGGAGAAGTGAAACGCGCCAAAGAAAAAGTCATTGGTGGAGAAAATGTTGTTTGTCAGGTGACGCTTATCTCAGAAAACAGCTGGGAGCCAGAAGACATCCCGCTTAATATTATCTATGAAGATGAGGCGCTTTTAGTGGTAAATAAACCTGCTGGCATGGTAGTTCATCCCGCAGTTGGAAATTATAAAGGCACCATGTTGAATGCTTTATTGCATTATGATCCTAGTTTAGAAGCGATTCCTCGAGCCGGTATCGTCCACCGTTTAGATAAAGAGACCAGTGGTATTTTAGTGGTTGCGAGAACCTTAACCTCGCAAAAATGTTTAGTAGAACAATTACAAGCTCGCACCTTTTTACGCGAATACGATGCAATTATTAAAGGTAGCGTCACCGCAGGCAATACCATCAATGAGCGGATTGGTCGTCATCCCATTAACCGAAAACGCATGGCAGTGAATGACAAGGGTAAAACGGCGATTACTCATTTTCGTGTGAGTGAACGTTACCGTCTACATACCAAGTTAACCGTCAAATTAGAAACCGGACGGACACACCAAATACGTGTTCACATGGCACACATTGGTCATCCCTTATTGGGTGATCCTGTTTATGCTGGGCGTTTTAGAATTCCTGCGGCAAGTGATGATGATTTTATACAAAACTTAAAAGCCTTTAAACGCCAAGCGCTGCATGCCAGACACTTAGGTTTAGAACATCCACTGACTCATGAATTTATAGACTGGGAAGTTGAAGTCCCTCAAGACATGCTTGATATACAAGACGTCTTGCGTTTAGATACAAAAAAACATAAATAATGCACGATTGGTTAGAAGCAGATTGGCCCGCCGCAGACTTTATAAAAGCCGGCACCACTTTTCGCCAAGGTGGAGTCAGCCAATCGCCGTATACGAGTTTAAATTTAGCCACGCATGTGGGTGATAAACTTGAAGACGTTAATAAAAATAGATTACAGTTAGTTTTACCGAACACCACTCAATGGTTAGAACAAACGCACAGTCTGGTTGCGGTTTCATTACCTAATACAGAAACCATTCCAAAAGCCGATGCTTCTTATACCGATAAGAATCAAGTCGTTTGCAGTGTACTCACCGCAGATTGTTTGCCATTATTAGTCACCGATAAAAAAGGCCGTAACGTTGCCGCCATTCATGCTGGTTGGCGAGGCTTATGCGAGGGCATTATTGAAAATACTCTCAAGCAATTACCGTTTGCGACACAAGATTGTTTAGTTTGGTTAGGCCCTGCCATTAGTGTAGAGGTTTATGAAGTGGGGCAAGATGTTTATGATGCCTTTTGTGCCGTTGAAGTCAGTGCAAAATCTTCTTTCACTAAAACAAGAGAAGGACATTGGCTATTTGATATTTATGCTTTAGCAAAACAGAGGCTTAATAATATCGGCGTTAAAAATATCTACGGCGGTCATCATTGTAGCTACACAGAAGAAGAACATTTTTTTTCATACAGAAGAGATGGAACAACAGGCCGTATGGCAAGTATGATATGGATTGACAAATAAACAGTTTATTCCATATTATTTATTGCTTGTAGTATCACCTTTAGTCTATATATAAGAATAATAATTTTAGTATTTAAGAGAAAAACACCTTATGTCATTACTCAGTTGGATTATTGTATTTAGTTTATTAGGCGGAGTGATCAGCGTGATAGCTGCCTCGGTTTTTTTATTAATTAAAGACAAGCATCAACATATTATTTTGCCACATACAGTGAGTTTTGCCATCGGTGCGTTACTTGGTGCGGCATTATTAGCAATACTTCCTCATGCATTATCTATCGATAAAAATATAGATTTCCATGATATCGGTTTAACGCTCTTAATCGGTTTGCTTGGTTTTTTTCTACTTGAAAAAATGGTCTTGTGGCGTCATTGTCATTCGAGTCATTGTGAGGTGCATACACCAGCTGAAGTTCACAATGATAAAGATTCATCAGAACATCATCATGCTCATGGAAAAGATGCTAGCGGAGCATTAATTATTATCGGCGATGCGGTGCATAATTTAGTTGATGGTGTATTAATCGCTACCGCGTTTATGACAGATATTGATTTAGGTATTGTTACCGCGCTGGCTGTTGCTTCACATGAAATCCCGCAAGAAATTGGTGACTTCGCCATATTATTACACAGTGGCTACTCAAGAAAACGTGCTTTATTTTTTAATCTATTAGCAAGCTTAGCAACATTAGTGGGAGCCATTATTGCCTATTACAGTTTACAAGGCATGCAACACGCACTACCTTATATCTTAACCATAGCAGCTTCGAGTTTTATTTATATCGCCGTGGCAGATCTGATACCAGGGCTACACCAGAAAACAGAATTAAAAGAAACACTGCAACAAATGACTTTAATTGTTTTAGGTGTCGTTACGGTTTATTGGGCACATTCAGCACTGCACTAATGAATAATCTTATAAATGTCTAATCTTTAGATGGAGTAATCATCATGACAAATAACAAAAAAAAATGGTACATGGTGACGTTAGTTGGTAAAGATAAAACCAGTATTGTTTCTCATGTTACTGCAGCAATTTATGATGCAGGAGGTAACTTAGGAGAAACAAGTATGATGCGTCTTGGCGGTAATTTTACCATTATGATGATGGTTGAGTTTGCTGGCAGCAGAAAAAATCTAGAAGATGCTTTAAATACTGTAACCGACTCCATGGAATTACACATTCACATCGACAAAATTGATGCAAAGTTGCATGAGCATATCATTCCTGATGTACGTATTTCAGTTTATGGCGCTGATCGTGCAGGTATCGTGAGTAAAGTTACTACGGTGCTCGCTGAGGCAGGTTTAAATATTTTAGACTTAGAATCTGATGTTGCTGGCGATATTAATAAACCACTTTATATTATGCATATTGAAGGTTCAGCTTCTGAAGGTATCAAGCCATTAGAGTCAGCATTGAATATTATTAAAGAAGAAGATGGTGTTGATGTTGAATTAGTCGAAATTGATACGATGGTTGGTTAAGACGCGATGGGCGTGTTAGATATTATCACTTACCCAGACGTTCGTCTAAAACAAGTTGCCGATGAAGTGACTATTTTTGATGCTTATCTTAAATCCTTTATTCAAGATCTTAAAGATACTATGGTAGCCGGTCCCGGTGGTGTAGGCATTGCTGCAACGCAAGTTGGTGTTATGCAGCGAATTGTTATTATTGATGTTTCAAATTACCCAAGGCTGAAGAAGGCTAAACATCATGGTCACCTTATTCTTATTAACCCTGAAATTTTAGATTGGCAAGGCATGAAAAAAGGGCGTGAAGGTTGTATGTCCGTACCTGATTTTACTGGCAATGTAATTCGTGCAGAAAATATTGTATTAACTGCTCTTGATGAAAAGGGTGAAAGTCAAAAGTATGAAATGGAAGGCTTTGAAGCGCGGGCTGTACAACACGAAATTGATCATCTCGATGGCTTGTTGTTTTTAGATCGCTTAGTCAGTCGACGCAATGATTTATTTAAACGAAAAAAAATCTTAATTTGACTCGCTCTGTTCTATAATTGATATTACATACAGTTGATATTACATCACGTATACATAACAACTACACAAGCATAGACAAAGGACATTAATGGTTAGTCTTGAATTTTTAATCATTCTAAGCTCAGTTTTATTTACCAGCTTCCTTTATATTGGTCATAAATATCACGTTGCAGAGTGGGATCATTTTATTATTAACGTCGTTGATGGTTGGATAAGAATCTACTGTCGCCATTTTCATCACTTTATATACCAGCCAGTTCCTGTTTCCGATAAGGGGCCTACTTTATTAGCCTGCAATCACCTTTCTGGACTCGATCCTTTTTTAGTGGTCGCAGCATGCCAACATCCTATTCGTTTTATGATTGCCAAAGAAGAATATGATCGCTTTGGATTAAAGTGGTTATTTAAATTTTCTGGCTGTATTCCTGTTGAACGAACGGGAAGGGTGGATGTGGCTTTCAATAAAACCTTAGAAGCTTTACATAACGGAGAAGTCGTCCTACTGTTTCCTGAAGGCGGCATTAATCGAACAGATCAACCGACACGAAAACTCAAAGCAGGCATAATAAAACTGGCGAAATTGGCAGAAGTGCCGATAACTCCTTTAAGGGTCGATGGTATGCGTGGCCAAGGGCATACGCTGCCGTCTTTTGTACTGCCGAGCCAATGCCGTTTAGTGGTAAAGCCAGAGTTAGACTGTGTGAATAAAATAGATAAAGATGGCTTAAAGGAATTAACACAATGCTTAATGCCATAAGATAACCATAGCTAAATAAATTAAAGTCGTTAAATACAATGAGGTTAAATACATGTTTGAGAATTTAAACTTTATAAGTAATACAACATGGCCTGATATTGCTCTTTATGCTTTCTACGGTTTGCTTGTTTATATCGCTGTCATTTTTACACATGATGTCACACAAAAAGGGCATGCCATTCAGCGTAATTACCCTGTCCTTGGTCACTTCCGTTATATGTTTGAAAACATGGGTGAATACTTTCGTCAATATTGGTTTGCCGGTGATCGTGAAGAACTTCCTTTTAACCGAGCAACGCGCGCATGGGTTTATCGCACAGCAAAAGGATTAGGTGGCTTACAAGGCTTTGGATCAACCAATGATCTAAGACAACCAGGTTCCATTATTTTTGCCAATGCCGCTTATCCCATGCTGGAAGAAGAATTTACCGATGCCCCTAATATGCTCATCGGCCCTGATTGTAAGTACCCCTTTGAAGCAAAATCAATTTTTAATATTTCAGGCATGAGCTACGGCGCTATTTCATCTGCCGCTGTTCGTGCGCTTTCTAAAGGTGCAGCAGCTGCTGGGATATGGATGAATACGGGTGAAGGTGGATTATCACCCTTTCATAAAGAAGGCGGTTGTGATGTTATTTATCAAATAGGTACGGCAAAGTACGGTGTGCGAGATGCACAAGGAAACTTAAGTGATGAAAAATTACGTGAGGTTTCGCAGTTTGTAAAAGCGTTTGAAATTAAATTGTCTCAAGGTGCAAAACCAGGTCGAGGAGGCGTTTTACCTGCTGCAAAAGTAACAGCAGAAATTGCTGCTATTCGTGGTATCCCCGAAGGTGAAGTATCAAGCAGCCCAAACCGTCATAAAGAAATTCGTAGTGCAAATGACTTACTCGATATGATTAATCGAGTTCGAGAGGTCACAGGTAAACCTGTTGGTTTTAAATCAGTGCTTGGTTCAGATAAGTTTCCTAAAGATTTATGTGAGGCTATTTTGAAGCGAGGGATTGAGTCAGCACCTGATTTTATTACAGTCGATGGTGGGGAAGGTGGAACCGGCGCAGCACCACAAATACTATCTGATCATGTTGGTTTACCGATTACAGAATCATTGCCGCTACTTGTTGATGTGCTGTCGGGATATGGTTTACGTGAGCGTATTAGAGTCATTGCATCGGGGCAGCTTGTTCATTCGGCAAAAGTAGCTTGGGCATTATGTGCAGGAGCAGACTTCATAGTAAGTGCGCGTGGCTTTATGTTTTCATTAGGTTGTGTGCAATCAATGCAATGCCACAAAGACACATGCCCTACGGGAATAGCGACACATAGTAAATATCGCCAACGTGGTTTGGTCGTAGAAAATAAAGCAGAAAGGGTAAAACAATATGCACATTGGATGTGTTATGAAGTGAATGTATTAGCTCATTCTTGTGGTTTAGGAAATGCACGAGAGTTTAAGCGTGAGCATGTAAGAATTGTTCAAACTCCTGGCGTTAGCTGGCCGCTAAATATAATTTTTCCTGATAGAGCAAAAAAAGATCTTGAAAAATAAGAGAATGCCCCTATATATGCTGTAGTTATTAATAATTCCTGATGGGGAGAAATAAATTATGCGCATGGATAAACTCACAAGTAAATTTCAGTTGGCGATTGCTGATGCACAAAGTTTGGCAGTGGGGCGTGATCATCAATTTATAGAGCCCATTCATTTAATGAGTGCCTTACTCGACCAAGAAGGCGGTACAGTTAATCATTTATTAATGCAATCAGGTGTCAATGTGAATGTTTTGCGTTCACAAATATCTGAAGCATTAGACCGTTTATCCAGCATTGAAAATGCAAACGGTGACGTTCACCTTTCTAATGATCTTTCTCGTCAATTAAATCTTACCGACAAGTTTGCACAACAACGCAAAGATACTTTTATTTCTAGTGAACTCTTTATTCTTGCAGCAGTAGAAGACAAAGGGACGCTAGGTGAATTATTAAGAAAGGCAGGTGCAAATAAATTAGCCATAGAAAAAACGATAGAAAATGTGCGTGGTGGACAAGCTGTGGATGATCCTAACGCAGAAGAACAGCGCCAATCACTAGAAAAATATACCATAGATTTAACTGAGCGAGCAGAGCAAGGTAAGTTAGATCCTGTTATTGGTCGAGATGATGAGATTCGTCGTATTATTCAGGTATTACAACGTCGTACTAAAAACAACCCTGTCATCATTGGTGAACCCGGTGTTGGTAAGACAGCTATTGTTGAAGGCTTAGCACAACGTATTATTAATGGTGAAGTGCCTGAAGGTTTAAAAAATAAACGCGTTTTATCACTTGATATGGGATCGTTGATTGCGGGCGCAAAATTTCGTGGTGAATTTGAAGAACGTTTAAAAGCGCTATTAAATGATTTGTCTAAACAAGAAGGACAAATTATTTTATTTATTGATGAATTACATACCATGGTCGGTGCAGGTAAAGGCGAAGGTGCGATGGATGCAGGCAATATGTTAAAGCCTGCTTTAGCGCGTGGTGAATTGCATTGTGTTGGAGCAACAACATTAGATGAGTATCGTCAGTACATTGAAAAAGATGCCGCTTTAGAACGTCGTTTCCAAAAAGTACTAGTAGATGAACCGACAGTTGAAGATACCATTGCGATCTTGCGCGGCTTAAAAGAAAAGTATGAAGTGCATCATGGTGTGGATATCAGTGACCCTGCTATTGTTGCTGCAGCAACCTTATCTCACCGTTATATTACTGATCGACAATTACCCGATAAAGCCATTGATCTCATCGATGAAGCAGCCAGTCGCATTCGTATGGAAATTGATTCTAAACCTGAATCAATGGATAAAATGGAACGTAAGTTGATTCAACTTAAAATTGAACGTGAAGCATTAAATAAAGAATCAGATAAAGCATCTAAAGCGCGACTAAAAACTCTTCAGAATGAAATTGATGTATTAGAAAGAGACTTTAGTGAGCTTAATGAAATATGGAAATCTGAGAAGGCTGCTGTTCAGGGAACCCAACATATTAAAGAAGAGCTTGAACGTGCTCGCCAGGAACTGGAAACTGCACGACGTGCCAGCGATCTTGCGCGTATGTCAGAATTGCAGTATGGAAAAATTCCAGATCTTGAGAAACAATTAGATATGGCATCACAGGTTGAAATGCAAGAGACAACCTTGTTACGTAACTCAGTAACCGAAGAAGAAATTGCAGAAGTGGTTTCAAAATGGACCGGTATTCCGGTCACAAAAATGCTTGAAGGTGAACGTGATAAACTTTTAAAAATGGAAGACGTTTTACATAAACGCTTGGTTGGACAAAATGAAGCAGTGCAAGCTGTGTCCGATGCTATTCGCCGTTCACGTGCCGGACTTTCTGATCCACAACGTCCTAATGGTTCATTTTTATTCCTTGGGCCGACTGGAGTTGGTAAAACAGAATTAACAAAAGCTTTAGCAGAATTTTTATATGACACGGAAGATGCCATGGTTCGTATCGATATGTCAGAGTTTATGGAAAAACATTCTGTTGCCAGGTTGATTGGTGCTCCTCCAGGTTACGTCGGCTATGAAGAAGGCGGTTATTTAACCGAAGCAATTAGACGCAAACCTTATTCAATTATTTTATTAGATGAAGTTGAAAAAGCACATCCAGATGTTTTTAATATTTTATTACAGGTATTGGATGATGGACGTTTAACCGATGGTAAAGGCCGCACGGTTGATTTTCGAAACTGCGTTATTGTGATGACCTCAAATTTAGGTTCACAACAAATACAGGAAATTTCATCTAGAGACTCTTCGTCCGGTAACACGAGTGAAGATGATCATTATGCTGAAATGAAAAAAGTCGTAATGGAAACAGTCAGTGAACATTTCAGACCTGAGTTTATTAACCGTATTGATGAGGTTGTTGTTTTCCATCCATTAGGGAAGGAAGAAATACGTTATATTGCAAATATTCAATTCCAATATCTGCATGATCGTTTAGCAGAAAGGCAAATTGGTATTGAATTAACAGAAGCCGCATTGGATCTGTTGGGCGAAGCAGGTTTTGATCCAGTTTATGGAGCAAGACCTCTTAAAAGAGCAATTCAACAGCAGATTGAAAATCCACTGGCGCAAGACATTTTGTCAGGGAAGTTTTTAGCTGGAGATGTTATTCATGTTGATGTAGAAGGAGAAGGGTTAAGCTTTACTAAATCAACAAAAAAAGCACCCATTGCTTAAAATAATGAGTTTTTTTAATATAGAACGGTACCGGAGTCACTTTAACTCAAAGATAAATTGCGTTGAGTATCACTTTGTTTTTTAAAAAGAGACAGAGTTTTGAATAAGTGTGACTTCGGCAACTTTTAATTAAAAATACATCACTAAATATAACAACAGCTTTAATTATAAATTAATCTGAATGATTCTCGCCTTTGCATCAGCATAGCGTTGTTGATTAATAACATTCTCATTTCTTAATCGACGTAATTCATCCATCTCAATCTCTAGCATTTGTTGTTTGTCCATTTTTACTACTTGGCTTGCTGCCAAGCTGCGTAATTTAATTTCTTCAATAAAATCTTTAAAGTCTTTTTTGTTGGGTTTGTTATACATCAAACTTAAAACGACACAATTACCGTAGCGACTTTTAAATTCCGTAACGTTAGGAGATTTGTATAAAAATATTAAAAATGAAGCCAAACTTAATAATAAAAAGATAATAATGAAGGGCAATAACTTTTCTAATTTACTGCTTTCTTGAAAATAATAGACATAGCTGGAAAAGGCGAGGGTGGTTATTGAAAAATAAAGTACAGCTAAAATCCATTGCCAAGAAATTATACGGTGTCTAACAGGCCAAGGAGCCAACATACTTAAATTTAAGTGGTAATGATTTTCTGTAACAAGACTGTTAGATACTACTTTAATGAATTTATTATTATAGATCTCAAAAGTTCGCTTTTCGCCTCGTGCACTTGATTCTTGTAATAATTTTGAATTTGATTTTTTCTCATTCATAGGCTCATTTTACAGGAAATAAACTCATGTTAGTAAGAACAATACCAATAAAATAATAATTGTGTAACGATAGGAACTATATTTTAGATCAATAGTCTGAATGAAAACGGATTTGTATTAGAAACCACTTAATTAATAATCATGTAATATAACCAAACGACTGGCACAGAGGCATTTTTTTATGTTGATTAAAAAACCGCAAGACATTCTTTCTTCAGAAATTACTCCGCCAGAAATTTATCAAGATAGAAGAAGATTCATGACTTCGTCCATCGGACTGACCGCTGCCGCCGCTACCTTATTACCCTTATCTCAAGCCCGCGCAGGCTATGGGGGTAAAGCACTAAATTTCAATAAAAATAGCAAGTTCAATCCAAATGAAGATTTAACCGCTTATGACAAAATAACCAACTACAACAATTTCTATGAGTTTGGAACAGATAAATATTCTCCCGCAAAAAATGCACAGGCTCTTACAACTGATCCATGGTCGGTCACCATTGATGGTGAAGTAGCCAAGCCAAAAACGATACACTTAGAAGATATTTTAAAAAATAATGATTTAGAAGAGCGTATATACCGCTTACGTTGCGTTGAACGTTGGTCAATGGTTGTGCCTTGGATCGGCTTTCCTTTAGCTGATTTAATTAAACAAGCCAATCCAACCTCGAAAGCGAAATATATTCAGTTTGAAACATTAGAACGTCCCAATGAAATGAAAGGACAAAATCGCAGTGTATTGCCTTGGCCTTACGTTGAAGGTTTGCGTATGGATGAAGCGATGAACCCTTTAACTATACTTGCTATTGGCCTCTATGGTGAAGTCATGCCTAAACAAAATGGTGCGCCACTCCGTTTAGTTGTACCTTGGAAATACGGTTTTAAAAGTATTAAATCTATTGTGAAAATCACCTTTACAGATAAAGAGCCCGTCAGTAGCTGGACAAAAGTCGCGCCTAGTGAATATGGCTTTTATTCAAATGTGAATCCTGAAGTCGACCACCCTCGTTGGAGTCAAAGGAAAGAAAGACGCATCGGTGACTTCTTGAAGCGTAAAACATTACCTTTTAATGGTTATGCAGATCAAGTCGCTTCATTGTATAAAGGGATGGATCTGAAAAAGCATTTTTAAAGTATGTCCAAATTATTAAAGTCGCTTATTTTTTGTCTTTGCTTATTGCCCTTAGTACTTTTATTTCGAGGGTTATACCTCGATGAGTTAGGGGCAAACCCGATAGAAGTTTTAACACGAAGTACCGGTGAATGGACATTACGATTTATTTTGATTACTTTGGTTATGAGCGCCATCCGTCGCTTAACAGGGGCGGCTTGGCCTCTGCGTTTTAGAAGAATGCTTGGCTTAATGAGTTTCTTTTATGTTTGTGTTCATTTAACGACCTATCTTTGGTTAGACCACTTCTTTGATTGGGATGAAATATTAAGAGATATTATTAAACGTCCCTTCATTACATTCGGCATGTTGGCGTTTACATTACTTATTCCACTTGCCTTAACATCAACGAAGAAAATGATGAAGCGCCTCGGGCGACGATGGAAATCATTGCATATGCTTGTTTATGTTATAGCGCCACTGGGGGTACTGCATTTCTTACTTTTAGTTAAAGCAGACTATAGAGAACCCACCATTTATGCCCTTATCTTATCTACGTTATTATTCCTTCGGTTCAAGTCGACTCTACTCAAAAAATTCGAAACGCAGTGACAAAATCAATACATGCAAAATGCAACCAGATGCTATTCAAATGCATTTAAATTGATTTAATCACGCACTAAATCTCCTATGAATCCCCGAAGATAATAGCTTAACTCTATGATTTTTCAGTAATTAACCTCAATAAAGAATGCTTTGCTGTTACTATCTATCGCTTTTAGGTTGCTTTATGTCATGCATGAGCCATGGCATAATTCGTGACTATTAAGCCATGTCTCAATAGGCTAACGAATTAAATAAATTCTTCTCAAGTATTCGTTATGAAATAGAAGAAGAAGAAAGAAAAGATTTTACTCACTTTAAACGTATTTTAAAAAAATTAAGAAATAGTCAGGAGATAAAAATGTCACTTAATCGTCGTGAATTTATGCAAGTTATGGGGATGGCCGCTGCTGCAGGTATGTTACCAGGCTGCGATAGTAAACCAGGCTCAGAAACAAGCGCTACAAGTGCTCCCGCTGATGTTTATAACATTCCGAAATTCGGTAATGTTACTTTAATGCACATGACAGATTGTCATGCACAGTTATTACCTATTTATTTCCGCGAGCCTAATGTAAATATGGGCGTCGGTGGTGCACACGGGCAACCGCCTCATTTAGTGGGCAACAAATTACTTGAACATTTCAGCATCAAACCTGATTCATTAGAAGCGCATGCATTTACTTATATTGATTATGCAGAAGCGGCTAAAACGTACGGTAAAGTCGGTGGTTTTGCTCATTTACGTACACTCGTTAAAAAAATACGTGCTGACCATGGCGCAAATAAAACACTTCTTTTAGACGGTGGTGATACATGGCAAGGTTCAGGTACTGCTTACTGGACACGCGGTAAAGACATGGTAGGCGCTTGTAACCTTCTTGGGGTTGACGTCATGACTGGTCACTGGGAATTCACTTACTTAGATGAAGAAGTTATCTCAAACGTTAAAGACTTTAAAGGTGACTTTGTTTGCCAAAACGTTTTTGTAAAAGATGATGCGTCATTTGATTATAAATTTGAAGATTTTGAAGGTTATAACGAAGACACACAACGTGCATTCAAACCATACACAATTAAAGAGATGGATGGTGGTATTCGTGTTGCTGTAATTGGCCAAGCTTTTCCATATACTCCGATTGCAAATCCAGGACGCTTTATTCCAGATTGGACGTTCGGTATTCGTGATTCAGAAATGCAAGCAACGGTTGATGAAGTTCGTGCAAAAGAAAAGCCAGACGTTGTTGTTGTTATCTCGCATAACGGTATGGACGTAGATTTAAAAATGGCATCTGTCGTATCTGGTATTGATGTTATCTTTGGTGGCCATACGCATGATGGCGTACCTCACCCGTCGATTGTTAAGAACAAAGGCGGCAAGACCATGGTTACGAACGCCGGTTCTAATGGTAAGTTCTTAGGAACGATGCAGCTAGAAGTGCGTAACGGTAAAGTTCAAGACTTCCGTTATAAACTATTACCTGTTTTCTCAAACTTGTTAGAGCCAGATGCTGAAATGGCGCGTTATATTGAAGAAGTACGTAAGCCATATTTAACAACATTAACTGAAGAACTCGCAGTGGCAGATCAAGTGCTTTACCGTCGAGGTAATTTCAACGGTACCTTCGATCAAATTATCTGTGATGCATTGAATACTGTTAAAGATGCACAAATTTCACTTTCACCGGGTTTCCGTTGGGGTACAACTGTATTACCCGGCCAAACTATTACGATGGATCATGTGATGGATCAAACATGTATTACATATCCAGAAACATACCGTCGTGAAATGAAAGGTTCTGAAATAAAAGCTATCCTAGAAGATGTTGCTGATAACTTATTTAATAACGATCCATACTATCAACAAGGTGGTGACATGGTTCGTGTGGGTGGTTTAGATTACACCATGAGCCCAACGAATAAATTTAATACACGTGTTACTGATATGGTATTGGATGATGGCACTAAGATTGAAGCAGACAAGAAGTATGTCGTCGCAGGTTGGGCAACGGTGAAATCAAAAGCACCCGGCGCTCCAATTTGGGATGTTGTAGCAGAGTATTTGCGTACAGAAAAAGTGGCGCGAGTGAAAAAACTCAACACTCCAAAAATTGTAGGAATGGAAGGCAACCCTGGTATTGCGTAAGTAATACTCAGTTAGTCTTTGTTATAAAAAAGGGAAGCTTCGGCTTTCCTTTTTTTATTTAAGATTTAAAAATCTTACTAGGTTTAGCTATTTTAATTTTTAGTGATTTTTTTTCTTCAATCTCTAACCAATCTGAAGCATGTTGTTTGATAATTTGTCCCATCATGCCAATGTGTTCAGCATCATCATTCAATGCGGGAATATATTCAAATTTTTCTCCACCCGCTTCTAAAAAATAATCCCGATTTTCAACTTGAATTTCTTCAAGTGTTTCAAGGCAGTCAGCAGAGAAGCCGGGGCAAATAACTTGTACATTTTTAATGCCTTCTTTCGCCCATTTTATTAATGTTTTATTGGCATAAGGTTTTAGCCATTCTTCTCGACCAAAGAGTGATTGGAATGCGAGTATCCATTGGTCTTCTTTGAGACCTAATTTATCTGCAACAAGCCGCGCTGTTTTGTGACACTCACAAAAATAAGGATCACCTTGGTCTAAATATTTTTGCGGTAGGCCATGAAATGAAAATAATAATTTTTCAGGTGTTCCCTTTTCTTGTTGAAAATTAATCACACTATTGGTTAATGCTTGAATATACGCTTCGTGATCATGGTAATGCTGAACCATTCTAAATTCAGGTAACCAACGCCATGTTTTTAATTCATCAGCAATAGCATCAAAGGTAGAGGCTGTAGTGGTGGCTGAATATTGAGGATAAAGCGGTAAGACTAATATGCGTTGAGCACCGGCTTGTTTTAAGTTAAGTAGCGCTTCTTGAATGGAAGGATTACCGTAACGCATTGCCAGCTCTACTTTTACTTTACCTTTAAAGTGCGGCTCGATAGCGGTTTGTAATAATGCCTTTTGCTTTTGACTGATAACCAATAATGGAGAACCTTCATCGCTCCATACTTTTTTATACTTTTTTGCCACGGGCTTAGGGCGAATGCGTAAAATAATGCCATGAAGTGCAAACCACCAAATCAAACGGGGCATTTCTACAATACGCGGGTCACTTAAAAATTCATCAAGGTAACGACGAACTGCGGAGGCTGTTGGTGCATCGGGTGTACCGAGATTGGTAATTAAAATGCCGGTACATGATGAATCTTCATCATGGCTAAAATGTTCGGTGCCAATATATTTTGTCATAGCGTTATATCAATTAGTTAACAAGCGGGCGCTTATTATTACTGAGTTTCGTGGAAAGAAGAAGTAAATATCATATATATATTATCGATGATGAAGTTATTTAGTTGCCAGATCTTTAAATTATTAATAAATCCTGTGATTACGTTCACAGTATGTTTGTACATAATCGGTTCTTATAGAGTCTGTTATAAGAAGGGAACAATAAGGAGAAAAACATGAAAAGAATAATTATATTAACGAGCTTATTAGCCGTAGCTAATTTTATTAATGCTGAAGAAGTATTGAATCAACAGCAAAAAGCGACACTGATTGAATCAGAAATGGCGGTTGAATCTACCTCAATGCCGACAGAAATAGCCAAACCCCAAGTTGCTGCATTAAGTGAACAAAGTGGCTTTTCTAAAGGTAGTGTTGTTCGTGCTGTATTTACACGAAGTATTGCAGACCGCGAGCCAACAGAAAATTTACAGACATTAAGCAATGAAAACGAAGAAGTAAAATTTTTCACTGAACTCAGAGACATGAGTGGCCATACTGCAATTCATCGTTGGGAATACGAAGGTAAAGTGGTTGCAGAAATTAAGTTTGATGTAAAAGGCCCTCGCTGGCGTGTTTGGTCAAGTAAAAGTTTTGTTCCTCAATGGACTGGAGATTGGAAAGTCTCTGTTGTTAATGGAGCGGGTGATGTTATTTCTGAAACAAATCTAAGTTACGAAGTTGCTGCACTTGACGAGCCTCAAAAACCAATGACGAATGAAATTGATGCAATGGTTACACCAAAATAATAATTATTATTTAGCTTATTTTAAGCATTAAATGTGCCTTTCTCATATTTTTGAGAAAGGCTTTTTTATGAGTTAATGGTTTTCTTTCGCCAATTTAGGTGCATATTTTTAAATGACTGCTAATGTTGTAGAATAATAAAGCGCATTTTTAAATGGAGGTTGGTGATGGCAACATTGTATTCCCCAGAAATAGGATCTTGGTATAAGGATATTGATAACCATTTATTTGAAGTTGTGGCGATTGAAAATGATGATGCGATTGAAGTGCAATATCACGACGGTGATATCACTGAGTTTGATCAAGAATGTTGGGGTATGATGTGTGTTAGCAAAGTTTCAGAACCGGGAGTGAGTACAGAGCTAAATGAAGATGTTTTAGATAATAATGAAATGAACTTTCATCAGCGATTAAAAACGATCAGCTGGGATAATGTCATTGGTGAAGTTGAAAGTTAATCCTAATAAAAATCGGCTTGTGTGTTATGTGTTAGCCAATAAGAACATCCATGTTCCATTAGCTTCAATCAGCTTTAATTAAGTCTTCAACTTAAGCATCTATTTTTTTGTATTTGATTCGATGAGGTAATGCGTCATCACCTAAGCGACGTTTTCTATCAACTTCATAGTCTGCGTAATTACCTTCAAACCATTCAACATGGCTATCCCCCTCAAAGGCCAGTATGTGTGTCGCTACGCGATCTAAGAACCAGCGATCATGCGAAATAACAACAACGCAACCGGCATATTCTAAAATGGCTTCTTCTAGTGCTCGCAGTGTTTCAATATCTAAATCATTGGTTGGCTCATCGAGTAATAAAACATTACCACCGCTGGTGAGTAATTTAGCCAGGTGGACACGGTTTCGTTCACCACCGGATAAATCACCGACGCGTTTTTGTTGATCTGAACCATTAAAATTAAAGCGCGATACATAAGCTCGACTGTTTAGTTCAAATTCGCCGATCGTCATAATATCGTGCTCGTCAGAGATTTCTGCCCAGACTGTCTTGTCGTCATTAAGCGAGTCACGGCTTTGATCAACATAAGAAATTTTAACCGTTTCGCCAAGGCGTAGTTCGCCACTGTCGGCTTGCTCTTCACCAGCCATCATGCGGAATAGGGTTGTTTTACCTGCACCGTTCGCGCCGATTATGCCAACAATACCACCGCGAGGTAGGCTGAAATTTAAATTCTCAAACAGCACTTTGTCGCCAAAGCTTTTGCTTACATTATTGGCTTCTATTACTAACTCACCTAAACGAGGGCCCGGCGGAATAAATAACTCATTGGTTTCATTACGCTTTTGATATTCTTTGGAAGACATTTCTTCATAACGAGCAAGACGTGCCTTACTTTTAGCGTGACGGCCTTTGGCATTAGAGCGTACCCACTCTAATTCTGTTTTCATTGCCTTAGCATGTGCGCCTTCTTGTTTTTTCTCCATTTCAAGGCGGTTACCTTTTTGCTCGAGCCAAGAAGAGTAATTCCCTTCCCATGGAATACCATGTCCACGATCTAGCTCGAGAATCCAACCGGCAACATTATCTAAAAAGTAACGATCATGCGTCACAGCAACCACGGTGCTTTGATAGTCGTGTAAAAAACGTTCTAACCAAGCGACAGATTCCGCGTCTAGATGGTTGGTGGGTTCATCGAGCAATAGCATATCGGGTTTTGATAAGAGTAATTTACACAGTGCAACGCGTCGTCGTTCACCGCCTGAAAGTTTGGTGACATCCGCATCCCAAGGCGGTAAGCGTAGAGCATCGGCAGCAACTTCTAAAGTGCGCTCAATATTATGTCCATCGGTTGCTTGTAATAAATTTTCAAGCTTGGCTTGTTCAGCGGCGAGCGCATCAAAATCTGCATCGGGCTCGGCGTAGGCGGCATACACTTCATCAAGACGCACAAGCGCGGCTTTTATCTCGCCCAAACCCTCTTCAACATTACCGCGAACATCTTTATCTGGATCAAGCTGTGGTTCTTGAGGTAAATAACCAATTTTAATTCCGGGTTGAGGACGGGCTTCACCATCAATGTCCTGGTCTAAGCCGGCCATAATTTTAATAAGGGTTGATTTACCCGAGCCATTCAGCCCCAGTACACCAATTTTTGCGCCGGGGAAGAAGGACAGAGAGATATCTTTCAGTATGACGCGCTTAGGAGGCACGATTTTACTGACTTGATTCATAGTGTAGATATATTGAGCCATTGAATAATCCAAATGTAGTTAAACGATAGGTAGATAGTACTTTGTCTACTTTATCAGTGAAATAAATTTTTAAAAAAAGAAGCTAAATCAGTAATCACCTCTAAAGTTAACGATATTAGAGACGATATATATTGTAGATACCCCCTCTATTTTACTCGTAAAAAGAAGGATTTATGAAAAAGAATTTACCCATCACTAATAATGAAGTCGTTTTAGATGACAATACTGCGATAATGTCTACAACTGATTTAAAAGGTGCTCTTACCTATATAAATCAGGAGTTTTTAGATATTAGTGGTTTTACAACAGATGAGTTGATTGGTAAAAATCATAATGTTATTCGTCATCCAGAAATGCCATCAGCTGCTTTTGAAAATTTATGGGCAACGCTGAAATCCGGTAAGGCTTGGATGGGCTTAGTTAAAAACCGTTGTAAAAATGGAGATTATTATTGGGTTGATGCTTTTGTTACTCCATTGGCAAAAAACGGAGAAATTACAGGGTATGAATCAACGCGTGTAAAGCCATCGTCAATCAGGATAAAAAGCGTCACAGCTTTGTATAAAAAAATCAATGCAGGTAAAAAGCTGAAATTAAAAAGTTTGAGCTTTTTACACAAGCAAATATTAACCGGCTCGCTTTTTCAATTATTCATATTCACCGTTTTGTCGGTAATGGGTTTGTTAAGTTTTGCTGTTGCTGCCGTGGCTTGGGTGGGGGTTAGTCTTATTTGGGCAGGCATTTCTTATTATCAATTACAGGATTTTCAAAAATTACTTTATCGTTCAAAAACGATTGTAAATAATCCTTTAATGCAATTAGCTTATTACGGCAAAGTGGATGATGTTAGTCAAATTCGACTTTCAATTCGAATGATGAAATCAAAATTACGTGCTGTAGTGAAAAGAATTATGCGTGCGGCAGAAGAATTAAGCGAACAGGCGCAAAATGGAGTGGATGTTGCGAGCGCCTCAAATGCAAGTATTAATGCACAAAAGCAAGAGCTAGAAATGGTTGCCACTGCTGTAAATGAAATGACAGCGGCGGTACAAGAAGTCACACAAAGTACTGGGAATGCTGCACAAGCGACCCAAGAGGCTAGCGATATGGCTCGAAAAGGGGCTCTGACCATTACTGATGCGATTGGTATTATTGACTCTCTAGATTCTAATGTTTCCACAGCATCAAGCTCTATCTCCCAACTCAAAGAAGATAGTGAAAATATTGGGGGGGTTCTGGATGTTATACGCAGTATCGCAGAACAGACCAATCTCCTAGCATTAAATGCTGCAATAGAAGCGGCGCGCGCAGGTGAACAAGGCCGAGGGTTTGCAGTTGTTGCCGATGAAGTGCGGGCCTTAGCGAGCCGTTCTCACGATGCAACTAAGGAAATTCAAGAAATGATTGAGAAGTTGCAACAAGGCGTGGCAATTGCAGTGTCCAACATGGATGAGGTGAGTAAACGTGCGGAGGAAGGTGTCGTACAGGTTGAGGAATCTGCAGAAGCCCTCGCTGAAATGTCAGGTTCAGTTGCTGTTATTAATGATATGAATACTCATATTGCTGCGGCAACAGAAGAGCAAAGTGCTGTTGCAGGAGAAGTTAGCCAGAATATTGAACATATCAACCAACTTTCCTCAAGTACGGCTCAAAGTGCTCAACAAATGCAACAAACGAGTGAAAGTCTTACCGAACTTGCATTGGAGCTGAGGTCAATGGTTGAGCAACTTAATGAAGAGAGCTGAGCCACAACTTCCTAGAAGACAATTTTAAAGGCTGAAAGTGTACTGATACTCATTAAATTCTTTGTTCAACAATCAAGATAACTACATTTTTATTATTTATTTAATCATATTATTAAGCTCTAATTCTTTAGTTCTATTCATGTTTTCTTTCAACCCTGTTATCCTTCGCCTCCTTAGTTTTCCCAATGTGGATATAGAAATAAATAATGGTTACTTTGGCCTTATTACAATACAAGAGTAGATATCATGTCTGATAGACGATTACAGGTTTTTTATACGGTTGCGCGCTTACTGAGTTTCACCAAGGCGGCGGAAGAGTTACATATGACTCAACCCGCGGTGACATTTCAGGTTCGTCAACTAGAAGAACAATTTAATACCCGTCTGTTCGATCGCACTCATAATAGAATTAGTCTGACAGAAGCCGGTACAAAAGTTTTTGAATGCGGTGCGCGTATCTTTGCTATTTATGCTGAAATGGACAACGCGGTTCGTGAATTAACCGGTGATATTAGTGGCGTGCTTATTCTCGGCGCCAGCACAACTATTGCTGAATATATGCTCCCCGTTTTATTAGGTGATTTTAAAGCAGAATACCCCGATGTAACAATTAGACTAAAAGTTGCAAATACAGATGGCATCGTATCCCAAGTAGAAAACAATGAAATTGACCTGGGTGTGGTAGAAGCGCCCGTTACAAATAAAAACTTAGTGGTAGAAGAGTGCAGTACTGATCAACTTGTCGTAATTGTTGCACCAGGTCATGAATTAGCTAATGATTCGGTTGTTCCACTTAGACGTCTATGTGATTTCCCCTTTATTTGTCGTGAAGAAGGTTCGGGGACACGTGAAGTCATGCTCGAAAGTATGCAGGCTGCGGGAATGGGGGCGAATGATTTAAAAGTTTCAATGGAGTTGGGAAGCTTAGAATCTATTAAAGGTGCCGTCGAAGCCGGTATGGGTATTTCTGTTATATCGTCTGCAACAATTCAAAAAGAAGTAAAATTAGGTACCTTGGTTGCGGTTAAAATAGATCCTCCTATCGTGCGTCCTTTCTCGTTTGTGCATCAAAAACAAAAGTTCCGTATGCGTGCGATGGATGAACTGCTGAGTTTTGCTAGAAATTACTGTAAATCTTATGATGCTGATGAAGGCAAGTAAGTTTTAGGTTAGACTCAAATTATTATAAGAATATTGAGTCGTAACATTGAAAAAATCCCATAAACAGCTTTTAGAATATTACCGTCAACTTCCTGAAAGTGTTGCACAACAACTCTTAGACTATGCCGAGTTTCTTGTCTCTCGGCATACGGTCATTCCCGTAGCACTTTGTTTACCAGAAAATATTGAACGCCCTAAAAAAGAATCTGTGGTGGTGGCGGTTAAACGTTTAACCACAACATACACCATGATTAATAAAGACAAATTATTAGATGTAACGGCCTCGTTAGTGAGTCAAAATATGCTGCAAGGGCGAGATGCAGTAGAGGTTATTAATGAGTTGGAAGCGTTATTTAAGAAACATTACGATGAATATGTAAAAGACTTTACTAATATTGAAGAAATTTTAGACAATTAAAAATCGTCAGGAAAATATAGAATGATTGCACTGGTTAAAATATGGTATGAACGTTATTTTTCTGATCCTCAAGCGATGGTGCTTGCCGCCGTTTTAGTGATCGGCACAACCATTATTTTGACCATGGGGGATATGCTCCTACCCGTACTTGCTTCTATTGTTATTGCATATTTACTTGAAGGCGTCGTAAGAAAAATGCATAAGCATGGCTCATCTCGATTAGCCGCAGTTATTATAGTGTTTAGTGTCTTTCTCGCTTTTTTAATCTTTCTTATATTTGGTATTGCACCTCTTGTCTCAAGCCAGTTAAGTGAGTTATTTAAAGAGTTACCACGCTACCTTTCAACAGGACAACAACTCTTACTGCAATTGCCACAACATTATTCTTTTGTTTCTGAATTGCAGGTAGAAGAACTTATCGATTTAATTAATCGAGAAATAACGGGTTTAGGTTCTCATATTGTGAGCTTATCCCTTTCATCTATTCCTGGGTTAATTACTTTAGCGGTTTATATTTTCCTTGTGCCTATGCTTGTCTTTTTATTTATGAAAGATAAAGAAAATATTTCAAGATGGTTTACTGAAATGTTACCGACAGATCGCATTCTTGTTTCTCAAGTCTCTGATGAAATGGATTTGCAACTAGGTAAATACATACGAGGTAAGTTCTGGGAAATTATGATCGTCGGCGTTGTCACATATATTGGTTTTGCTATTTTAGGACTTAAATATGCTATCTTACTTTCTGTTCTCGTTGGCTTATCTGTTTTAGTTCCCTACATTGGTGCGGCTGCCGTCACTATTCCCGTAGTACTTATTGCCTTCTTCCAATGGGGGTGGACGAATGAGTTTTTCTGGTTAGTAGGCTTTTTTGGAATAAGCCAAGCGCTCGACGGCACTATCCTCGTGCCATGGTTATTTTCAGGTTTAGTTAATCTTCACCCCATTGCTATTATTGTCAGCGTTTTGGTTTTTGGTGGTCTATGGGGCTTTTGGGGTGTGTTTTTTGCAATTCCATTAGCAACGTTGGTCAGCGCGGTCATTCACGCATGGCCTCGTATTGATGTCACTGAGGCATAAAAATTCATTAATCGTGAGATTAGCGCATGAGAGCAGATAAAAACTAGAGCGCCTCAGAAGCAAAGTCTGCTAAACGTGAGCGCTCTCCTCGTATTAAAGTAATATGCCCACTGTGGTCCCAGTGTTTAAACCGATCTATCACATAGGTTAGCCCTGAGGTTGTTTCTGTTAAGTAGGGCGTATCAATCTGTGCGATGTTTCCCAAGCAAACAATTTTTGTTCCAGGACCTGCTCGTGTGATCAATGTTTTGAGTTGGTGTGATGTTAAGTTTTGTGCTTCATCAATAATAAGGTAACGATTTAAAAAAGTACGGCCACGCATAAAATTTATTGAACGAATTTTTATACGGTTTGCAATTAAATCATTGGTAACCGCTTGGCCCCACTCACTTGAATAGCTGGAATCTTTTTCTTTATCTTCTTTTTTATTTAAGACTTCAAGATTGTCCATGAGTGCGCCCATCCAAGGCGTCATTTTTTCTTCTTCTGTTCCGGGTAAAAAACCAATATCTTCACCCACTGGTACGGTCACACGGGTCATCAATATTTCTGAATACAATTGTTGTTCTATCGTTTGTTCTAGACCTGCTGCGAGTGTAAGTAATGTTTTACCTGTGCCTGCCATACCAATGAGACTAACAAAATCAATTTCAGGATCCATTAATAAATTTAACGCATCATTTTGTTCTTGGTTTCTTGCATTAATTCCCCAAACAGAATTAGAGTTACTTTGAAAATCTTTAATGGTTTCTATAATGGCTGTATCGCCATCAATACTTCTAACTAAGGCTTCAAAAGGTTGATCTTCATCTTGGCTAACGATAAACGCATTGGGGTGCCAGTTTTCTACTTCGGGGCCATGTAATTTATAAAATGTGCGGCCTTCTTCTAACCAAGAATCCATTTCTCTTGCATGCGTATCCCAAAAATCTTCTTTAAGTTTTATAGTTCCTGTGTATAAAAGATCAACATCTTCTAAGGCTCGGTCATTATGGTAGTCTTCAACTTTAATGCCTAATGCCGCAGCTTTAATACGAAAGTTAATATCTTTTGTAACTAAAGATATATCGTAATCTTTAAGCTCTTCAATAAGGGCAAGCGTTGTTCCAAGAATGTTATTGTCGGGTAGGCTACCGGGAAGGAAGTCGGGCAGAGACTTTTTATAAGAGCGCGTTTGAAAAAATAATTTTCCGCTAGAAATTTTTCCATCTTCATCGTTTAAAGCAGAGCTGAGAGGGATGCCTGCTTCAATTTGCTCTTTAGTCGCATCAACCATAAGTTCTGCAATGAATCTGCTTGCTTGGCGCGCATTTCTTGCAACTTCGGTACGTCCTTTTTTATTATTATCTAGTTCCTCTAATACCATCATGGGAAGAAATAGATTATGTTCATGAAAGCGAAAGATTGAACTTGGATCATGCATTAATACATTGGTATCTAATACAAATAAACGTGGCTTCATCGTTGCTCCTACTTTTCTTTATTTATTATTTTTACAGCAGCCAAAACTTCATCAACATGTCCGGCAACTTTTACTTTACGCCATTCTTGTTTTAATACACCTTTTTCATTAAGAATAAAAGTGCTGCGTTCAATACCTAATAATTTTTTACCATACATGTTTTTCAGTTTGATGACATCAAATAAATTGCACAGTTCTTCTTCTGTATCTGAGAGTAAGTCAAAAGGAAATTTCTGTTTTTCTTTAAATTTTTCATGGCTTGCTATAGTGTCGCGAGACACACCTAAGATAACGCAATTTTGGCGCTTAAATTTAGCGATGCTATCACGAAAATCTTGCCCTTCGGTGGTACAGCCAGGCGTGCTGTCTCTCGGGTAAAAATAGATAACAATATTTTGTCCCTTCAAACTCGAAAGAGATATGTTTTGCTCTCCTGTGGCAGGAAGCTTAAACGCAGGAACTTTTTTACCAATGATTACACTCATGTTTTTCCTTTATGTGTTGTTACAACTATAGCCTAGATATTACTCATCATCGAGGACGATGTTACTTAATTGCACCGCCGCATCTTCAGGACTAACGGTATTAATGAATAACCCTGAACCTAATTCAAAACCGGAAGGAATACTGGTTCTAGGGCAAATTTCTAAATGCCAATGGTAGCTGTCTTTACAATGATCCTGGTTTTTATTAACGGGGACAGTATGTAAGAAGTAATTATATTGTGCGCCACCAATAACAGCATCGAGTCGTTGCATCGTACGTTTTAGAACTTTAGCAAAATCATCTAACTCTTCTTGTGTTGCCTTCATGAAGTCACTTTCATGTTTGAGTGGTAAAATATGCACTTCCCACTCATAACGGCTGGCGAAAGGTTTAATGGCAATAAAGTGTTCGCCGCGTTCTACAACATACTGGCCTACATCAATTTTTCTGACGACTTGGCCAGAGTCACGATCGTAAATGGTGGCTTCGTAAGTAAGCGCTTCATCAATCAAAGTACAAAAAATACAGTGGTGATGTTTTTCATAATATTTCTTGGAGTGTTCTACTTCGTCTTGAACATTTTGCGGGACGACGGGGGTGGCGATTATTTGGCTGTGCGTGTGCGCCATACTGGCACCGGCTGCGGGGCCAAAGTTCTTGAAAACAAGAACGTACTTTAATCTTTCATCACTTTCATACAGCTGTTTCATTCTGCTTTGATAAGTACTAAACAACAGTGAAAGGTGAGCTTGTGTCATTTCATGCACGGCAATGCCGTGCTGAGAATGATCAACAATCACTTCATGGCGACCATAACCGTTAATGGCTTGTTGTAAGCCAAAAACCATATCAGGATTTTGTCTATCATCACCTAAAACAGGGTAGAGGTTTTCGACAATACGAATAGCCCAATCATCTCCTTCGGGAGTACGGGTAATTTCAGGCGGCGTTTTTTCTTCATTACCTCGACAAAAAGGACAGCGTTCCACATGTTCTCGCGTGTCTCGCGGGGCGGCATCTTCTGCTTTTTGTGGACGCATTGAACGTGCAGTGGCAATCAGAACAGACTCCGTTGGTACTATGGGGTTAATTCTTAGTTCGCGCGTACCGATATCTTCTTCATCATGCATTTCGTGTTCATCCCTATACTAAATTGATTATTTGTAGCCCCAAGATACAGCTAATGAGTTTTACTGTCGAAATGGGGTTATTTATGCCCTTGTAAGTAAAATATTGGCCTAAAAGCATCTATTTTTGTCAGGAAACTTGTTTACGGGGCGTCTGGCAAGTACCATTTGCGTTTCATTTTTTCCTAATTTTATGGGGTTCAACATGTTCCAAGGAAGTATGGTTGCTTTAGTCACGCCGATGAATTCGGATGGCAGTGTCAATGACGATGCTTTAACGCAACTTATTGAATTTCATGTAAAAAATTCGACTGATGCGATTATTGCCGTGGGTACGACCGGAGAATCTGCAACATTAAATGAACATGAGCATTGCCGTTTAGTTAAACGTATTGTCGAGGTGGTTGCAGGGCGTATTCCTGTTATTGCCGGCACAGGGGCGAACTCAACGACAGAAGCCATTACGCTCACAAAATGTGCGAAAGATGCCGGTGCAGATGCCTGCCTTTTAGTGACGCCGTATTATAATAAGCCAACCCAAGAAGGCCTTTATTTACATCATAAAGCGATTGCTGAAGCTGTCGATATTCCTCAAATTTTATATAATGTACCGGGGCGTACCGCGGTGGATATGTTGCCTGAAACGATAGGACGTTTGTCTAAAATTTCAAACATTGTGGGCGTTAAAGAAGCAACGGGAGATGTCTCGCGCATTACCGATATTATTTCACGTTGTGATGATGATTTTGAAGTCTATAGTGGAGATGATGCCACGGCAATGGAAGCGATTTTAGCCGGAGCTAAAGGCGATATTTCAGTCACAGCAAATATTGCGCCGGCACAAATGCATGATATGTGTGCAGCCGCATTAGCTGGTGATGCAACAAAAGCCGCGTCCATTAATAAATATTTAATGGGTTTGCATGAAAACCTATTTTTAGAAGCTAACCCCATTCCAGTAAAATGGGCTTTGGCTGAAATGAATTTAATCCCTAACGGGTTACGTTTACCTTTAACCGTATTTTCAGAACAATACCATGAAACACTTCGTGCAGCGATGCGTGAAGCGAAAGTATTGTCTTAAGATTTAAAATGAGAAATTGTATGTTACGTATTAGTTTAGTTATTTCGTTGTTAGTTGGTTTAACCGCTTGTTCAAGTACTTCAGATTGGAAAGGCATTTATAGCGCAGAAGCTGAAGCAAAAAATCAGTACGGTTTAGATGTGCCGCCAGATTTGTCTTCACCTAATGTTACCGATGCGTTAGCACTACCCAATATTGCAACACGCAATTCTAACTATTCAAATTATAAAAATATCACAACCACGGGCAATACAGTGACTCCGGCAAACCCTATCGGTGTAAAAGTAATTCGTGATGGTGCTACCCAATGGTTAGAAATTGAGTCTTCAGCAGAAAAATTATGGCCGCAACTCAAAGCTTTTTTTCAGCAAGTTGGTTTTGAAGTTAAACGCGAAGATAAAGCCACAGGCATTATTGAAACGAACTGGTTAGAAAGCAAAGCCATGCTGCCAACAGGTTGGTTTTCAAAAATGTTAAATCGTATTTCTTCCACCGGCTTACGTGACAAGTATCGTGCTCGAGTAGAGAAAACAAATAAAACTAATGTAATTCGAGTTTTTATTACCCATCAGGGATTGAAAGAATATGCTACTGATGAAATCAATGGGGTTAAAATTTGGTGGCAACCGCGCCCTTCTGATCCTGAATTAGAAGCTGAAATGTACCAACGTTTTTTAATCTTCCGTGACATTAGTAAAGAAGATGCTTTAAAAATAGTTAAAAAATCTATCGATAGAGAACGTACAAAAATTATCGACAAAGATGAAACAAAAGTACTTCAAGTTGGTGAAGGCTTTGCTCGTACTTGGCGTCGAGTGGGCATAGCATTAGATCGTATTGGTTTACTGGTAGACGATAGAGATCGCTCAGGTGGTTTATATTATTTAAAAATCACTGAAGATTTCCGCAATAAAGTGAAAGATACGAAAGAGGATAGCTGGTTAGCAGGCTTATTCTCTAGTAACGAAGTAAAACTTAAACAGCGCTATTTACTGAGTATTAGTGACGAAGGTGAGACCTGCACGATTAGCCTTTATGAAACAACCGGTGCAAAAGCAGATATTCGCTTTGTCGAAAAATTATTGAAAGATCTTAAACGCTACTTAGATTAAACGTTATTTGAAACTAAAATACAGCGTTAAGGATGTCAGATTTGCAATTCGCATCACTAGGTAGTGGCAGTAAAGGTAACGGTACGTTAATCGAAGCCGATGGCACGATGATCTTAGTTGATTGTGGTTTTTCCATGCGAGAAACAGAACGTCGCTTACAACGCCTTTCGCGTAGTGTAGAACAAGTCACTGCGTTATTGGTCACACATGAACATGGTGACCACGTTAGTGGTGTAAAAAGTTTAGCTAAGAAATATAAAATTCCTGTTTGGTCTAGCCGTGGTACTGCAAAAGCTGCGAAGTTAGATGAGTTAGAAACCTTAGGTCGGTGGCATTGTATTGATATACACCAGTCATTTGAAATAAATGCCATTCAAATACAGCCGATACCTGTACCGCATGATGCAAAAGAACCCTGCCAGTTTATTTTTAGCGATGGTGATTGGCGCGTCGGTGTTTTAACCGATACGGGGTCAATTACAACGTATATTGAAGAGCAATACTCCGGTTGTGATGCTTTTATTTTAGAAGCAAATCATGACCAAGAAATGCTAGCTCAAAGTGCTTACCCCAATTCATTAAAGCGACGAGTGGGCGGTAACTTTGGTCATTTAAATAATGGCCAAGCGAAAGATTTATTAAATAAAATTGATATTTCTAAACTACAATATTTAGTCGCATCACATATTAGTGATAAAAATAATACTGTCGCGCTTGCTAGAGATAAAATGAGTGAAGCTTTAGATTTTGATCCATCATGGATTCATGTAGCAAGCCAAGACGAGGGTTTGAACTGGTGCAAGTTGCGCCATCAGTTATAGTTTTTAACAAATAAAATTTAGAAAGGTTCATCATGGAAAAAAAAGCAGAACTCTATGCAGGTAAAGCAAAATCCGTTTACTACACGGACGATGACGATCATCTGATCATTCATTTTAGAAATGATACCTCAGCATTTGATGGTGAGCGTATAGAACAGCTTGATCGCAAAGGTATGGTCAATAATAAATTTACTGCTTTTATTATGGAGCAGCTTGAAGCCGCAGGTATTAAAACGCATCACGTAAAATTACTTTCTGACGAAGAAGCTCTAGTACGCAAATTAGATATGCTACCCATAGAATGTGTGGTGAGAAATGTCAGTGCAGGAAGTATTTGCAAGCGTCTTGGTGTAGAAGAAGGTGTAGAGCTAACGCCACCGACCTTCGAGTTTTTCTTAAAAAATGATGAACTGCATGATCCTATGCTAAACGATTACCATATTCGTTCATTTGGCTGGGCAACTGATGAAGAAATTGAGCAAATGAAAGTACTGACATTTCAAGTCAACGATGTGCTTAAAAAGCTTTTTGCTGATGCAGGCATGTTATTGGTGGACTACAAACTTGAATTTGGCCGTTTTAAAGGTGAATTACTATTGGGCGATGAATTTAGTCCTGATGGTTGCCGTTTGTGGGACACAAAAACACGTAAAAAACTCGATAAAGACCGTTTTAGACAAGGCTTAGGTGGCGTTATTGAAGCCTATGAAGAAGTCGGGCGACGGATAGGTATACAGTTCGATTAAAATGAATTTTTCAATATTTACATAAAGCCCTTCTTTAACGAGAAGGGCTTTTTTAAAAATCAGATAGTTAAAATAATATTTCCTGCTTCCCTGCTGAGAAATGATTCAATAAAATTAGGTTTATTATCTAAAGAATTTTTCAGTTTGGACGATAAGATATCTATATAATCTCATTTTTTAAATTTCTAGGTAATTTTATGACTATTGCGGCCACGTTATTATCAACTTTAAAACTCAATAACATATCAATAAAAAATAAAATATGGGGTGGCTTTGGGATAATTTTAATTATATTAGCTGCAGTGGCAACAACAGCCGCAATAAGTCTGACAAAAACAGAAAGTAGTGTTGATAATGTTGTTAATAAAAGCCAGCCAATGGTGCTTACGTCTAATAATTTAACCAGTACATTAAATTTAGCATCAGGTTCACTGGGCTATTATATGCTCACAAAAGATCAATCATTTTGGAAAACGTATGAAGAAGAAATACAAAATGTTGATAAAATAATGAACGAGTTGGTACTTTTAGTTGCTGGAGAAGACACAAACACACAAGAGCTTGTTGGTGAGATAAAAAAAGACATTGGCAGCTTCGTTGGCTTTAAAGCAAGAATGCTAGAACTATCACAAGACCCTTTAAAAAATGGGCCTGGCTTAATGTTTAGCGCTCAAAAGCTTAACCCTGTTGCTCAAGAAATTTTACAAAAAATAGGTGAAGCTTGGATTTCTGAAGAAGATGCAGAAATTTCCACAGTACGAAAAAAAGTTTCTTCGTTAATTAGTGATTTACGTTATACCTGGGCAACTACCATGAGTGGAGTTCGCCGGTTTCTTGCCTTTAGAAATCAAGCTTCTATTGATGAGTACCAATTACATTATGACTTAAGTGGTGAAATTCTTAAAAAACTCAGTGCGTATGAAGATGATTATACTTTTGAAGAGTCTGATGCTATTGAGCGTATAGTGGAATTAAGAACGCTTTACGATACTCGATTTAAAGAATTTACTGTTATACAAATGAGTGATAAATATCGCACAGATATTTATTTAGTAAAAACAAAAGTGGCTTTAGTTTTGGCGAAAATAAAACGTAATTTGACAAAACTTGTGGTTCAACAACGTCAATCAATAGAAAAAGAGAGCCAAACGTTGCTCGATTTTGTGAGCACAACAAAAGTCTTTGTTTATACAATGTTAGTGATTGGTCTTGGCATTGGTCTAGCTTTAGCGTGGGCTGTTAGCTTTATGATTACTAGCCCTCTTAATGCCGCTGTTAATGCAATGAAAGAAATTTCTGAAGGCGATGGAGACCTTACGCTTCGTTTAAATGTTGGCGGTACTGATGAAATTGGCCAGTTGGCATTATCATTTAATGGCTTTATTACCCGAATGCAGGATGTCATTCGCGAAGTGACTTCATCAACCTCACAGCTTTCGGCTGCAGCCGAAGAAATGTCGATGATAACCGGCGAAACTCGAACCGGTGTACAACGTCAACAAAGTGAAACGGAGTTAGTGGCAACGGCTGTGAATGAAATGAGTAGTACGGTGCATGAAGTTGTGAACAGTGCAAATACAGCCGCGGAAGCTGCAAGCCAAGCAGATAGTCAGTCAGAGCAGGGCAGGCAAGTGGTAAGCACCACAGTCACTTCCATTCGATCATTAGCTTCTGAGGTTGAATCTGCAGCAACAGTGATTGGTCAGTTAGAAAAAGACAGTGAAAGCATTGGCTCAGTATTAGAAGTTATTCGAGGCATTGCGGAACAAACGAATTTACTCGCCTTAAATGCTGCAATTGAAGCAGCACGTGCAGGTGAGCAAGGACGAGGGTTTGCAGTGGTTGCTGATGAGGTAAGAAGCTTAGCCAGTCGTACTCAAGAATCAACACAAGAAATTCAAGAAATGATAGAGCGTTTACAAAAAGGCTCTCGTGATGCGGTTAAGGTGATGCAATCGGGACAGGAGCAAGCACAACAAACAGTTGAGCAAGCTTCACAGGCAGAGACTGCGTTATCTGAAATTTCCTCTGCTGTAGCCCAAATTAATGAAATGAACGCGCATATTGCCGAAGCTTCACGTCAACAAGGCGAAGTGGTAGAAGAAATTAATAAAAATATTATTAATATTACCCAAGTTGCCGATGAATCAGCCAATGGTGCAGACCAATTATCGACAGCAAGTAGTGAAATGGCCACATTGGCGGTTAATTTAGAAAGCCAAGTATCGCATTTTAAAATTTAAAAAATCTTCCATAATGAGGCTGGTATTGGCATAAACACCAAAACTAGCCTTTTTTATTAATCCTTTCCTAATTTAAGACTTGACGAAACCCGATATCTTTCGGGTACAATCAGCCCATAATTTGATTCCACCACCTATATTAATGAAGAAAACTGATTAAAATATGTCCAGTTCTTATAATTCCGATGCAATAGAAGTATTAACCGGCTTAGAGCCCGTCCGTAAACGTCCGGGGATGTACACCGACACAGAGCGCCCTAACCATCTTGCCCAAGAAGTTATCGATAACAGCGTCGATGAAGCGATTGCTGGCTATGCAACAACGCTAGCGGTTACTTTGTATAAAGACGGTTCAATCGAAGTAACGGATGATGGCCGGGGTATGCCAGTGGATATCCATCCACAGCAAAAACTCCCTGGTGTAGAAGTCATTATGACTAAGCTGCATGCCGGTGGTAAGTTTTCTAATAAAAACTATGAGTTCTCAGGTGGTTTACACGGGGTAGGTATTTCTGTTGTAAATGCACTTTCTACAAAAGTAGAAGTGTGGATTAAGCGTGATGACCAAGAATATTACATGTCGTTTGCTAATGGTAAACGAACCTCAAAGCTTAAAATTTTAGGTAAGGTTAAAAAGGGCGAATTGGGTACGCGTATTCGTTTTTGGCCAGATAAAACCTTTTTTGATTCTGAAAAATTCTCTGTTAATGACTTAAAACACGTACTCCGTGCGAAAGCCGTTTTATGTACGGGCTTACATGTCACCTTTACCGATGAGAAAACGAAAAAGAATTCAGCAACATGGTATTTTGAAGACGGCCTTCAAGCTTACTTAATGGATGAGTTAGGTAAGAAAACAGTATCAATTCCTGCTCCACCTTTTGTCGGTGAAATGTCAGGTAATTCAGAGTCGGTTGATTGGGCATTGGTATGGGTTCCTGAAGATCCAAAATCAATTACTGAAAGTTACGTTAATTTAATTCCTACCTCGCAAGGTGGTACGCACGTTAATGGTTTGCGTACAGGTTTAACCGAAGCCATGCGTGAGTTTTGTGAGTTCCGTAATCTCATTCCGCGCGGTGTGAAGTTATCACCTGAAGATGTTTGGGATAAAATTAGTTACATACTTTCTGTTAAATTACTCGACCCTCAATTCTCTGGGCAAACAAAAGAACGTTTGTCATCACGAGAATGCAGTGCCTTTGTTTCAGGTATTGTTAAAGATGCCTTCACACTTTGGTTAAGTCAAAATGTAGATCAAGCAGAAGAAATTGCTGAACTTGCAATTAATAATGCACAAAATAGAATGCGTGCAGGTCGTAAAGTTATACGTAAGAAAATTACTTCAGGCCCTGCATTACCCGGTAAATTATCGGATTGTTCTTCGCAAGATCCTGATATCGGTGAATTATTTTTAGTGGAAGGAGACTCAGCTGGCGGTTCAGCTAAACAAGCACGTGATCGTGTTTTCCAAGCTATCTTGCCGCTACGTGGTAAAATTTTAAACACGTGGGAAGTTGAATCGGCTGAAGTTTTAAGTTCTCAAGAAGTGCATAACATCTCCATTGCGATTGGTGTTGATCCTGGTTCGGATAATTTGAAATCGCTACGTTATAAGAAAATCATTATTCTTGCCGATGCCGATTCGGATGGTTTACATATCGCAACATTATTAATAGCAATGTTCCTCAAACATTATAAACCGCTCGTTGAAGCGGGTTATATCTATGCGGCATTACCGCCATTGTTCCGTATTGAAGTGGGGAAACAAGTGTATTACGCGGTAGATGAAGCAGAGCAAAAAGGTATTTTAGATCGTATTGCTGCTGAAAAAATTAAAGGCAAAATTAACGTCATGCGTTTTAAAGGTTTGGGTGAAATGAATCCGTTACAGCTACGTGAGTCAACTATGGATCCTGACACTCGCCGTTTAGCTCGCCTAACCATGGGCAATGAAAAGAAAACCCGAGAGATGGTAGATATGTTGCTCTCGAAAAAACGCGCATCTGATCGACGTAAATGGTTAGAAACAAAAGGTGACCTTGCTGATATCTAATAGCATGGCTGCAAATATATTTGAATTAAACATTATTTTGGAAATACATTATGTCTGACAATACCTCTGCTAACTTTGATGGCATAGAGAATGTTGAATTAAAAGAGTTCACTGAAAAAGCTTACCTCGATTATTCGATGTACGTTATTTTAGACAGAGCCTTACCGAATATTGGCGATGGTCTTAAGCCAGTACAACGTCGTATTATTTTTGCGATGTCTGAACTCGGTTTAAAAGCAGGCACAAAATTTAAAAAATCTGCACGTACAGTAGGTGATGTATTAGGTAAGTATCATCCACATGGTGATTCAGCCTGTTATGAAGCCATGGTCCTCATGGCACAGCCGTTTTCGTATCGTTATCCTTTATTGCAAGGTCAAGGTAATTGGGGTTCACCAGATGATCCTAAATCTTTTGCAGCCATGCGTTATACCGAATCACGTTTATCAACCAATGCCGACTTATTACTTTCCGAAATTGGTTCAGGTACTGTTAATTGGTTACCTAACTTTGATGGTTCATTAAAAGAACCTGAGATTTTACCAGCACGTGTACCTCATATCTTACTCAACGGCACCATGGGTATCGCTGTGGGTATGACCACTGATATTCCACCGCATAATATGCGTGAGGTGTTACATGCTTGTATTCACTTATTAAAGAGCCCTAAAGCAACGCTGTCGGAATTAATGAAATTTGTTAAGGGCCCCGACTATCCAACTGACGCTGAAATTATTTCACCTCGTTCGGATATTAAAGAAATTTATAAAACGGGTAAGGGCAGTATCCGTATGCGTGCGAAATATGAAAAAGAAGGCGCAGATATTATTGTTACCGCATTACCGCACCAAACATCACCGGCAAAAATTCTTGAGCAAATCGCCGCGCAAATGAACGCAAAGAAACTACCGCTCGTTGTTGATTTGCGTGATGAGTCAGATCATGAAAACCCAACACGTTTAGTCATAGTACCTAAATCGAAAGAAACCAATATTGATGAGTTGATGACGCATTTATTTGCCACCACTGATCTTGAACGCACCTATCGCGTCAATATGAACATGATTGGTTTGAATGAACGTCCAGGTGTTAAAAATTTACAGACTATTTTAACTGAGTGGTTAACCTTCCGTACTGCTACAGTTTCAAAACGTTTAAATTTTCGTTTAGAGAAAATCTTAAGTCGTATTCATATTTTAGATGGCTTAATCACCGCATTTTTAAATATTGATGAAGTGATTAGAATTATTCGTGAAAACGATAAGCCAAAACCCGTTTTAATGAAGCGTTTTAAAATCTCTGAAATTCAAGCTGAATCCATTCTTGATTTAAAACTTCGTCATTTAGCCAAGCTAGAAGAAATGACGATGAAGAAAGAGCAAAAAGAACTTGCTCTCGAACGTGATGAATTAGAATCAGTATTAGCTTCTAAAACAAAAATGAAAACATTGATTCGTACCGAGTTAGAAGAAATTGCTGTTGAGCATGGTGATGTACGTCGTTCACCAATTAAAGAACGTGAAATTGCAACGGCAATGGCAGAAACAGATTTAATCGCTTCAGATCCTGTGACCGTTGTTCTATCAGAAAATGGTTGGATACGTGCAGCGAAAGGCCATGAGGTTGATCCTGAGACGATGCCATTTAAAGCAGGGGATAGACTGCTGTCGTACTCAAGAGCCAAAACAAATGAGCTTGTGGTGGCGATAGATTCAACGGGCCGAACCTATGCCCTTCCAATACATACTTTGCCTTCAGCACGAGGCTTAGGTGAGCCGTTAGTCGGACGTTTAAATGCACCTCCAGGCGCAACCTTCTGTGGTGTGATGACAGGCAACAACGAACAGCTATTTTTGTTAGCCACAACACACGGTTATGGCTTCATTGGCAAGATGGAAGATTTCATCACCAAGAATAAAAAAGGTAAAGGGATTGTTAAAGTGCCTCTAGGTGCAAAAATATTACCACCCGCACCGGTTAGCGATATGGAAACAGATTGGGTTGCAATGACATCTAATGATGGCCACTTACTCTTCCATCATATTTCTGAATTACCTGAAATGCCAAAAGGCAAAGGCATTAAGATCATAAACATTCCTTCTGCTAAATTAAAAACAGGTGAAGAGTTTGCATCTGCAATGACGGTCATCAATGAAAATGATCAATTATTTATTCGTTCAGCTAAAACAACGAAAGTGATGAAGTCAGCAGAGATGGAAGCGTATGAAGGTGAACGTGGACAACGGGGCAAGAAGTTGCCACCTGTGTTGAGAGATGTGGTTGTATTAAGAAAAGAAGAATGATTTAGCTATCTGTCAGTATCATTTAATCTTGCAGGTCGTTTTTTAAAGTGTTGACGCGGCAATCCGATGGTTGTAATCCTTTACTCTGAGATTGCCGCAGTCATTTTATTTCTTCGATATCTGAATGTGCGGAGCAGGTTAAGGTCATTCTGACGAAATGCGTAGCGGTTCATTAAGTCCATGACGTGCTTTATTCTTAGTATTAACGCTTTATTTTCTAAGTTGCTATTTTTGATCGTATTTATTCATTATTTTATGGGGATACCTCAGAGACTTGCGCCCTTTAATTGATCCCAAATATCCTCCTTACGTCAATTATTCCCAATGAATAGCTATGGGCTTCCTGATCGAAAGTAGGGTAAAATTATCTTTCATTAATATTAGGTATTTATATGCAGCTCAGGGAGATCAATAAGATTCGTTATAGAAAGCATCTTAGGATGGTATTTCTCGGTATAGTATTTGTTCTTTTAATTATCGCCCCTGGGATGTCTGCATTATTTATTTCCCTTTTTAGCAACCCCGAAGCTTCATATCTATTTCACAATCTGGCAGGTGTAGTTATTGGTGCAGCTATAGTCGCTTTTGTACTAAATAAATTTCGTCATCATCCTTACATGTTTGAGGTGGTCTATGTCTGGAATTTAAAAAAACAGTTGAATCGGATACATCGTAAACAACGCAAGATAGAAGCCGCAATTGAAAATAATGATAAAGATGCCATGATTATCATGAATTTTATGCACTATGGTTCAAAACAACTTTATGAACTAGACGATAACACCATTACGATGGAAGATTTACTGAAAAAAATTCAGATTCATGATGAGCGTATGGAAGTGGCAGGATTGAGTACACACACAGACTCATATAACCCAGCCATGTTAGAACGGTTTTAGATGCCATAAAAAAGTACCGTAGCTTGGGGCGCCGGCCCCTGTGCGGTTGTCCGGCCAAGACCGGATATAAAAACACAGTTTTTATTTATTTTTAGCTGGTTTATTACTCAACTCTTTAAGTTTAATCAATACTTTCTCCGCACGTTCTATATGGGCTTGTAACCTAGGATGCTCTGGCTCAAATTTCTGTAACTCTAACCAAATACTTAATGCTTCTTGAGTCTTGCCTTCGCTGTATAATTTTCTTGCGGCTTCAAAGTTCTGTTTGATTCCTGCTGAAAAATGTTTTTGTAGTTGACTGATTAAAGCAGGGTAAACTTGTTCATTTGCTTTTATTTTAGTTAGCCAAATAATCTTTTCTTTTGTTTCTCTTAATATGGTATGGCTATACCCTTGAGAAAGTTTGCTAATAAGGGATTTTGTTTCTTTTACATAAGCAGATTTTCGTTTTTTTGTTGCTTGTGTTATTTCTGATTTTAGATGATTTAATTTTTCAGTGACTTCTGAATTAGGTATTAATTTTAATGCGAGATTAATCGTCGTTAAAGCGGTATCAAATTCTTCTTTTTTGTATTGCCGTTGACTTCTTTTTGCCAGACGCAAACTTGTTTCTTGCCTAAAGATATCAAACTTTTTAATATCAAGTTGATTCTCCTCAGCTTTATAAACCGTTTTATTAATTTTATTATATAAAGGCATTTTTTTAAGAAGATAAAGTGCTTGACCATTTAAGACTGTGTTCTCGTAATGACTAATTGCTTTAGTACGTTCAGACAGTATTTTGTTGCGTTGGTGTATTATTTTTTTAGCATTAACAACATTACCTTCAACGGTATTTAGTAATTCTATGGCTTTAATCCATTCGCCGTTTTTGACCAGTGTATGTGATGTTTCAATGGCTGATATTTTATATTTTTTTACTTGCTCTAGAATTGATTTTTTCTGACGTTGTACGCGTTTATAATACTTATGCTTTGGCTGTATATGTTCGATGGTTTCTAATGCGGTTTTATAATCCTTTTCTTTTACCCAGAGGTTGATTTTATTGGGTAAGTCATCACTGTATGAATAGATTAGGGTGCAACCAGAAAAACTCATAGAAACTAATATGATAAAAATAAGATGTTTTATCATGCTGCAGGTTTTAAACGTAGAATTTCATCAATTTGTTCATCTATATTATCTTGGTGTAAAGCGATAACATCTTGAACAATATAGGTAGACACTTTTTCTTTAATGCCACGAAGTTGGATCGATTTATGTTTTTTAGCCATTAAGCGCCATTGAATATCAGGGTCGTTATAAAATTCTTGGCTAATAATAATTTGGTCTTTATCTGCAACGTGCTGTAAACGAGAAGCAAGGTTAACGGACTCGCCAACAACGGTGTATTGCATCCGTTCAGTTGAACCTAGGTTTCCTGCTAGCATACTGCCGCTGTTGATGCCTATACGGAATGAAACAGCCACTTGCTTATTTTGTTTACGTATAACATTCACGCGCTCTAAAAGCTTTTGGATCATCACCGCACAGTAAACAGCATGCAGCTTATGGAGTTTGTCTTCTTCAGGCACACCAAATACAATCATAGCGCAATCACCCATGAACTTATCAATGGTGCCTAGATACATTTTGCTGGCGAGAGAGATGTAAGAGAAGTAATCATTCAATACTGCTGAAATAGTCTCAGCAGAATGGTTTTCAGAAAGTGTGGTAAAGCCCACAATATCAGCAAAAATAACGCTGCCTTCAACGTGCGTACCACCTAGCTGAATGTGCTCGAGGTTACTCATAATTTCTTTCGCTATATTTTTTGAGACATAACGAGAGAAGGCATTTTCTACTTGTGTTTTTTCAAGTAGACCATTTGCCATACGATTAAGTGCTTCGGTTAAGTTACCTAGTTCATCATTGCGTCGTTCTTTAATTTGATATTGATAGTTACCTTTAGATATTTGTTCACTTGCATTCATTATAGAGTGTAAAGGTTTTGATATTCGACGCCCTGTATGCAGAGAAACAAAAACACCTAATAAAATCATAATGATCGTTGCCACAACAATAGCTTGAACCATTTCAAAAATTGTTTGTTCAATTTCTTCAGAACTAAACGTTATTAAGGCATGTCCTGCAACAATGTTTTGAAATTTAATTGGCGTGACATAGGAGGTTGCTGAAACGGCTTGTCCAGATGTTGTGTTAGTTTTCCAATTAATCAGAAAATGATTTTTTTTATTACTATTTTCTTCTGCTCGATTATATAAACGGTGTATTTCTTGGGTTGGAATAATGCCAGATGAAGCGAGAACGTGACCATCGTCAGCGTAGATTACTGCGCCTAAAATATTACTCTGTGCACCTAAGTTACTTATGACGACCATCAAGCTTAGAATGTCATCCGACATAACGAGTTCTTTTGAGTTATCCGCTAACTGTTCCACAACGGTATCGGCAAAATGATTCATTTGTTTGTGTAATAACTGAGTTTGGTTATTAACAATAACGATACCCAGTAGAACCATGCTACTGCTGATCAGCAATGTCATAATAATGGCAAGTTTATAGGCGATAGGGAAATGCTTAGGCACTAGATGTTCAACAAAGTAAGTTTTTAAACTTACTTTAGAAGAGGAGAACAATGTCATTAGACTTCGTAGTTTGAACATGGGGGCCTAGTTCTAAATACTGAGTGAACTTTAGTTTTTGTTATCTGTGTATTTTAGCACGCTAAAATGCCAAGTATTGTAAGTATTTAATACCCATAAAAGAAAATTTAAACTCAATGGCGAAGTACGAGTATGTTTTTGATGCTGAAAAAGGGTATTCTTTAAATCTTACAGAGATTATATGCGATTTAAATGACATTACAGGTAGATAGTCTGGGATGAATAACAAAAAGACCACTTTTTATCTGGTTTTCGTGACCTTGTTGGCATTGCTCGCTAATGTGTTTATATCGTTGAATATCTTGGGTGTAGAGCATGTCCTTAGCTTCACACATATTGGTTTTTCTAACTTAATCTTCATCATCCTTTTTATCAGCTTAACGGGTGCTTTTAGCGCGTTTATTTTTGCTGATTTGATTGCTCGATTCATGTTGGGTGTGACACTCATTCAGCAACCCAGCACTTACTTAGAAAAATGGTTGTTCACTTCGGTAGCAAGACAGTCCCGTCAACTCGGTATACCTACACCTAATATTGGCGTTTTTTATGCCTCTGATCTCAATGCCTTTACCACCGGACGAGGGCAAAATAATGCCATGCTTGCCGTCAGTAGTGGTTTACTTGAAACCTTAGATCAAGACGAACTTGAAGCAGTGATAGGGCATGAGTTAGCACACATCGAAAATGGCGATATGGTTTCACTAGCGTTAGCGCAAGGTTTAGTTTTTAGTTTAACCGAATTACCTGCACGATTATTTGGCTACGTGATAGATGCTCTTATATTGAGAGGTAGCAACCATGGTGGTATTGCTTACCTATTTGTTTATTGGCTATCGATGTTTTTAATGGGCTTACTGCCACACTTTATTGTTATGTGGTTTTGTCGTCAACGAGAATACTATGCCGATCACATGAGTGCATCATTGAATGGTGGTGAAAAAATGATCTCAGCCTTGGAGCGTTTATCTCAAAATAAACTATCATCATCGTGGCTAAAACAAAGAACCGCTTTTGGTTTCACTACGCTAGTTTTAGAAGGTTTAGTGGGATTAGGGTCGATAAAACAAATTTTTAGTAGCCATCCACCATTAAATAAAAGAATTAATGAAATTGAAAAAAGTGAATTCAATTCCAATCAACTTGAATAAAAATAATAAGGAAAGTATTGCAATGACATCTTCTACAACCAAATCTACCTTAGTTAAACCTTTTAAAGGATTACGTCCCGTTACAGATAAAGTGGCAGATGTGATTGCGCCACCTTATGATGTTTTAAATACAGCGGAAGCACGTGAGCGAGTGAAGGGACATCCTTTGAGTTTCTTACATATCTCAAAACCAGAAATAGATTTAGCTGAAGAAACAAACCCCTACGCTGATGAAGTGTATGCGAAAGGTGCAGAGAATTTACAAAAACTGATTAATGACAAAGTATTAGTGCGCGACGAAAAAGCTTGTTACTACGTTTATCGCTTAGTCATGGGCGAACACCAACAAACAGGTTTAGTGGTTGCTGCTTCAGTTGCTGATTACGATACCAACCGTATTCGTAAACATGAATTTACTCGCCCCGATAAAGAGGATGATCGTGTTAAACAAATTGATGCGTTAAATGCGCAAACAGGCCCTGTTTTTTTAACTTACAGAAATGATACTACCGTTGAATCTATTATTAATAAAGTCGCAAGTACAACGGCTACCTATGACTTAACAGCCGATGATGGTGTACAACATACATTTTGGGTTGTTTCAGACGATGATGATATTTCAAAATTAACAAACACGTTTGATGCCATGGATTGTTTGTATATAGCAGACGGACACCATCGTTCAGCATCGGCTTCTCGTATAGCGGCAGCGCGTAATAAAGGTAAAGATGATATTGGCAATAACTCACACGACTATTTTTTGTCAGTTGTTTTTTCTGACAACCAAATGAAAATTCTTGATTATAATCGCGTCATTAAAGATTTAAATGGTTTGTCAAAAGATGAACTTATTGAAAAAATCAAAGTTAACTTTTCTATAGAACAAGTTGATACTCTATACAAGCCACAAAAAAGTACAGAGTTTTCAATGTATTTAGATAAGCACTGGTATAAGTTACAAGCCAATGCAAATTTAATACCCAAAAATGATCCTGTCGGTGCTTTAGATATTAGCTTGTTACAAAATAACCTGATCGAACCTTTACTCGGCGTCAGTGATCCACGCCGCGATAAACGAATTGATTTTGTCGGTGGTATACGTGGGTTAGAAGAACTGGAAAAACGTGTTAATTCAGGAGAGATGCAAGTCGCTTTTGCGATTTATCCAACCACGCTTTCACAGCTAATGGATGTTGCAGATGCGAATGAAGTCATGCCACCAAAATCAACATGGTTTGAACCAAAACTAGCCGATGGTTTAGTTTCACATGTATTAGATTAGAAAATAGTTGAGGGTACCGGGGCTGATGGATTCCCTCGAAATTTAATGTTTGCTGTCATTGCGAGGAAGAACTGAAAAACAAGTGTTTTTTAGTGCTGACGCGGCAATCTCCAGCTAGAATGCTCTCATCACGAGATTACCGCAGTCATTTTATTCCTTCGCAATGACATGCTTTTATCTTAGTATTCACTACCTTTATTCATCAAAATCATACTTTAATTCGGAGTCCGGCTGCTGCAAAAAATGTCCTTGAATAAACGCAACACTACTTTGCCACAATAACGCCATGCTGTTCGCATCTTCCACAAAGGCTGCGATGGCCATTATTCCTCTTTCATTGGCTTCTTCAGCAATTTCTTTTAGTTTCTCTTGGCTTTCAATGCTGTCTTTTAAGTTTAAGGCAAGAGAAGCATCAATTTTTAAATAATTCACATCAAGGTGTTTTAAAGATTGGAATGTGTTTTGTTCAGTACCAAAATTTTCTATACCTACTCTGCAGTTAATTGAGCGTAAGCCTTGTAAGGTTGCTTTTGCTTGCTTGAGATAATTGAGAGCCGTTGCTTCATTCACGGTAAAGACTAGGCTATCAGCATCAAGACGTAATGATTTAATACGCTCGGTAACCCAAGGTAAGAAGTCGATATCTGTTAAAGAGCCAGAAGAAAGCTTAATGAAGAAGCGGGTGTTTGTTTCATGTTTCATTCGATCGGCAAGTAACATAAACGTATGTGCAATAACCCAACGATCGATATAATTAATTAAGCCCATTTCTTCAGCTGCAGGTAAAAATTCATAGGGTAACACTTCTTTACCATCATCATCTGTCATGCGTATCAGCACTTCATAATGTGCGCCGGGTTCACCACGTAAACTAATGACAGGTTGATAAAGAAGGTGGAATTTATTTTCTTTCAATGCAACTTTAATTTTATTAGCCCAAACCGTGTGCTGTTCTTTTTCTGCTAACTCTGCAATGGCTGGGTTAAAGGTACTGAACTGATCGCCTCCGAGTTTTTCAGCAGCGAGCGCGCCTTTTTCTGCACGGTTTAAACAGTCTTGTAAATTTGATGTTGTTTCATTAATATTTGTTATGCCAATACTACTGCTAGTAGTAATAGATTTTTTGTTCACTTCAGAAATATTATTGTGTACAAGTTTACAAATACCTGCGGCAATTTTTTCTGCTTGAGCTTGATCTGCATTGTTTAATAGTAAGGTAAAAGCAGCACCTTCAAAACGTGCGAGCAATCCAAGCTTAGTTAACTTTTCTTTGAGTATCGTTGCAATGTCGGTAAGCACTAAGTCTCGACCAGAGATACCCACATTGCTTTTAATTTCATCATATTTATCGAGCATGATGTAAAGTAAAGAACCTTTCGCATGGCCATCAACCGCACGTGAAATCATTTTATCGGCTTGTTCAATAAAATAAGTATGATTATATAAACCGGTAAGCAAATCTTGTTTACTAAGAACATTAAGTTGATTTTGTAGTTCTTTACTTTGCGCTTGATCACGAATAATTATTTGGCTGCAAGATTCGCCTTCCATACTGGCATTGGAGAATTCCATCGTGATATTAAACATTTTACCTTCGGTGTGTTGACCAACAACATCCAAAGTATCATCAGTGATTTGACCTTTCGCATAACCACGTAAAAATTCTTTTAATTTAACATGATCATCACTGCTGACCATATCCAGAATCGGCATGCCTTCAATATCTTCTAAGTCTGCATAGCCAAACATTTTTAAGTAGGCTTCATTTGCGTAAATATGTGCACCATCATGTACATAGGCGATGGCATCGCGCGAACTATCTATAAGATTGCGGGTTCTTTTTTCTGTTTCGTGTAATAGCTTTTCACTTCGCCTTAATGCACGACGGTTTTGTAACTCGGCTAACTCACGTTGAACAATAAATCTAAGGCGCTCTGTTTGATCACTGGCTACGGCATCTCTTGCGCCCAGCTTTAAAATTTCAATTGCACTGGCTTCTTGGCCTTTTGGTGTCACAACAATAAGCGGGATATCTCGACCAGAGCTAGCAAGTAGCTTCACGGCTTGAGCAGCATTAAATAAAGGCAGTGTTTGTTTGGCTAGAATGATATCTAAGGGATTATCTTCAATGGCGGGTTCCATATCTTCATCATCTTCAACACGGATATCACGGACAATATATCCGGCTTTTCGTAGTGTATTGATGAGTACTTCAGCTTCTTCAGAAGAATCAAAAATGGTTAAAACTCGTAACAGTTTTTCGTTACTCACTAAAATGTCCTATTTTTATTATGTTTTAAATACTGAGCCGATCTTATTATGCTTAGAAATAGTATCGGCATGCAAATGATTGACTTAAATGATTTTTTTAATATATTTTAGATTGAAGCCCAGATATCACTGTAATCTTTGTCGTCGGGGGCCGATTGTGAGTCAGTGTTTGATTGTGTTTCATTTTGAGCATTAATTTCAAACTCAAACTGAGAAAAGAGTCCCGTATTTTGAACTTCTCTGGTTAAGGTGGCAAAAATATCTTTACCCACCATATTTATGATGATTTTATTACCTTCACGCCACCGCACTGAGCCAGTAATTAAACAAGCAGGTTCCTTCAAGTTCTTTAATTCGGGCAGCATAATGGTTCTTTGTAATGGGGCGTCCGGCAAGCTTGCAGGTCGTATACCGACAGCCGTGGCATTTGGGTTTAAAATTTCGAGACCCATTTGTAAACTCATATCTGAATTTGTTTTTATCCAACGAATGACACCAATACTCCAGTGTTCATTTTTAGAGGATAATGTGCGTTGTATGCTAACCAACTCACCGACTTGGGCTTTGTTTTTTAAATCTTCTGAGTGGTTAATCATCATGCCTTTGGCACTTTCATTAACGATGAGCCAATTATCTGACTGATATTTTCTTTCTTCAGCCTGTACCGTATCTGTAATTTGGATATGTTCTTGCAAAGAAAGTTCTTGTTCAATTAACGGCTCAAGCCCTGAAGATTCATCAGGATAAATTAAGCCCCAGACATCATTAGATGTTGCAGTAGGATCTTGCTTGTTTAAATGGATTTCAGTACTTTCAAAATGTGCACGTTGCTTAAATTTAGTTGAGTACTTCGCGTCGTCTATCGCGCGTGCTTTGTGAGTAATGAATTGATGCGCCGCACTTAAGCCAATGTTAACTTTAATTGCTTCATGTTTTTCTTTGCGAGGGAAGTGACGTTTACTCGCCATATTCCATGCGATAAGTAATCGTTTAAGTAAGTCATGGGATAAATCTGGACGTGTTAAATCTATATTGGTAATGGTTGACGAGCCCACGTCTTCATTGTTTAGAATTTCAAATTCTAATTTTTTAGATAGTGATTCGGTTTCTATCAGTCGTAGTGAACTTGTGTCTGTAATACCATTTGTAACAGCAAGTGATAACGCACAGGGAGCATGTGTAGCAGAAAGATTATCGACGAGTTTGTCGGAATCTTTATCATTATTATTGAACGCTCGAACAATAGGTTGTTTTAACCAACGGCCTAATGCGTAATAGACTTTTCCTGTTTCACCATGACGTAAATGATAAGGTGATGCGAGAGAGAGTAATAAAATACGCGCATACTCACTTGAAATAGATGTTTTATCCGCATTACTTCTTAATTCATCTTTTATTTTAGATTTTAAAAGTTTACGTTTTTCAGCAAATCCATAAAGCCTATGCAGTTCAGTCCAAAGAGAAATCGAAAAAGGGGTATAAGATTGGTAGCTGGTTAAAATGCTTTGGCCAGTATAATAAATGCTTCGGTGAGTTAGCATGACTAAAGATGACTTATCAAAAATGATCAGGTTTTTTGCCAAAGTATCTTCTAAGGCAATGTTATACCCAATTGCCATTTTTAAATAAATTTGTTTTGTAATAGAAGCAATCTGATGGTTCTTACTCGGTAGCGGTAAGCTGACCCCAATAAAATGTTTTTTCATTGAGCTGGTAACGTATTCAACAGGTTCGCGGAGTGACTCGAGAAAGCGAATACGATCTTGGTAAGAGTATTCGAGTAAGTTTGTTTGCTTGAGAACGGTAAAAATTTGCTTCGCCGTTTCACCTAAATTTGCGCGAGGTAGTTCTTCAATCCACGCCGAAACTTTACGCGGACGAATACTAAAGGCCTGCTTACCAGGCTTGGTTCTTTTTGGCACATCAAGGCCAATCATTTTCCCCACGCGTTAGAACTCCATTTGAATTTTATGGCCTAGATTATAGTATAAAGTAACCGTTTAAGGCTATTTTCAGTGCAATTGGGGGATGTTGAAGTGTATTTTAAGGATAAGTGGCAAAATAAAGAGTAACTTTGCCTAACTGGTCAAAAAACCACCGTTTTTGAACTTTCGCCATGATTTTCCTGTACTAATTTTGGTACGAGATAGCCAGGAAGCTGACTCCGTAGCTCGGCCATTATTTTCTTCGCCTGAATCACATCCACATCAAAATGTTTGGCGCCTTTAACTTTATCTAACAAGTGTAAATAATAGGGCAGAACATGATGTTCAAAGAGTTTTTCACTTAATGCAGCCAACGACGCCACGTTATCGTTAACACCAGCAAGCAAAACAGATTGATTGAGTAATAGTATATCGTGCTGTTGTAGTTGTTGTAACGCATGCGCCACGTGAGTATCAATTTCATTGGCATGGTTACAATGTACCACCATCACAACTTTCCAGGGCAGTGACGCTATCCAATTAAGAAATGAAGTATTGATTCGCTCAGGTAATACGATGGGCTGTCGAGTATGAATTCGTAGTGTTTTAATATGAGGAATGGAGGTTAATTTATCAGTGATATTTTTTAACTTATTGTCGCTTAAACTAAGTGGGTCGCCGCCGCTTAAAATGACCTCATGAATATCTGAATTTAAACGAATGTAGTCCATTGCTTGTAGCCAATCTTGTTCAGCACGATTTTCTTGATAAGGAAAATGCCGACGAAAACAATAACGGCAATGAATGGCACATACAGGGGTAGTCACCAATAAAACGCGGCCATGGTATTTGTGTAATAACCCTGGCGCTTCAACCGCGGCTAAATCACCCACAGGATCAACCGAAAATCCAATATCATCGGCTAATTCGTTTGAAATAGGCAGTATTTGCTTTAGCAGCGGATCATCAGGGTTACCTTTTTCAATACGCGCACAAAATCCGCGAGGTGCGCGTAAAGCAAAGTCATTATTTGCTTTTTTTGCATAGAGGGATTGAGGGAGATTCAAGTAATCCAAAAGTTCAGCAGGCTCTCGAAAGGCTTGGGCTAAGGCCAATTGCCAATCTGTCGTTACAGAGTTCGGCTCATCAGACTGACAAGAAGGGATAGTTCGCGGTATCATACGGTTATGATATGCATTTTAAGTATATGCAGCAATTTTAATTCTCGGAGATTTTAATCAGCATGGCAACTTTCAGCACCAGTGAATTCAAAAACGGTCTTAAAATCATGATGGACGGCTATCCATGTAGCATTACAAACAATGAACTTGTTAAGCCCGGCAAAGGCCAGGCATTTAATCGCGTTAAATTACGTAACCTAAAAACAGGCCGCGTTATGGAAAAAACCTTTAAGTCTGGAGAGTCTGTTGAAGCAGCAGATGTGATGGAAACAGATTTACAATATTTGTATAACGATGGAGAAGCTTGGTATTTCATGGATGAAAAAACATTTGAGCAAGTTGGTGCAGATAAAGCAGCCGTTGGTGACAGTATTAAGTGGTTAAAAGAACAAGATGTCTGTGAAGTGACGTTATGGAACGATGTGCCGATTGCTATTACCCCACCTAATTTTGTTGAACTAGAAGTGGTTGAAACAGATCCCGGCTTACGTGGTGATACCAGTGGCGGTGGTGGTAAGCCCGCGACATTAAGTACAGGGGCTGTAGTGCGTGTGCCTTTGTTTTTAGATCAAGGTGAGCTGATTAAAGTTGATACGCGGACAGGGGAATATGTTGGAAGAGTTAAGTCATAAACCTTATGACTGATTGGCAACCTACAGCCAGCTTAGAAACATTAAAAACTAAAGCCCGTTTACTTTCTAAGTTGCGGGCTTTTTTTGCGGATAAAGATGTCTTAGAAGTGCAAACTCCGGTTCTTTCGCAAGCGGGTAATACGACACCGGCAATTGAATCTTTTGTTATTGAACAAATGTCGTCGCTACCGCCTCGTTATTTTTTAAATACCTCGCCTGAATTTTCAATGAAGCGTTTAATTGCGGCAGGTTACGGTTCTATATATCAAATCACCCCATCGTTTCGTTATGCCGAGCAGGGCAGTAAACATAACCCTGAATTCACTTTATTAGAATGGTATCGCATAGGGTTTGATCACCATGATTTAATAAAAGAAGTGGATGAGCTAATTCGTTATGTGGCCGATGGATTTATTTCTTTAGAGGCAACGCAATCATTTAGTTATCAAGAAGCCATGCAACAGTTTGCCGGCGTTAATATTCATAAGGCAACATTGGCAGAGTTAAGTGAAGCAGCTGAAAAAGCGGGGGTTGATGTCGTCGGTATGGAAGAGGCTTCTACCGATGATTGGTTAGATTTATTAATGAGTTTGGTGGTAGAGAAAAACTTACCTAAAAATTGCCCTGTGTTTATTTATGATTACCCTGCTAACCAAGCTGCGTTAGCAAAAATAAAAAAAGGCTCGCCAGATGTTGCTGAGCGCTTTGAGATTTATATTAATGGTATAGAGTTGGCGAATGGTTTTTATGAGCTCACCGATGCAAAAGAACAAAGGCAACGCTTTGAAAAAGAACAAAGGCAACGAAAAGAAGCTGAAATTATGAATATTCCATTAGATGAAAATTTTATCGCGGCTTTAGAGCATGGTATGCCTGAGTGTGCTGGCGTGGCATTGGGAATAGATCGGTTGTTGATGTTGTTGTTGGGACTAGAAAATATTGATGAAGTTTTAACCTTTCCCTTTGATAGAGCTTAAAAACTATATCTTTGTAAATTGGCCTTCAGACCGACCTATATTTTTATTTTATCTGACCAATAGCTTGACCTAAACGAACAACATCTTCGGCTTTGAGTGACTCTGTCCAATCCATTTTACCTTTAGCATGAAGTAATATAACTGTTGACCCCATATTGAACCGTCCCATTTCTTTGCCTTTACTAAAGCTTTTTTCTTCTTCGTCATATTTCCATTGACGTATATCTTTACGAGTAGGCGGAGTCACTTCACCATGCCATACCGTCTCTATGCTGCCAACAAAAATAGCGCCGACAAGAACCATCGCCATAGGGCCTGACGCGGTATCAAATAAACAAATAACGCGTTCGTTACGTGCAAACAATGCAGGAACATTTTCAACCGTGGTTGGGTTTACGCTAAACAGTTCGCCCGGCACGTGAATCATTTCTTTTAATACGCCATCAATCGGCATGTGAATGCGGTGATAGTCTTTCGGAGATAAGTAGATTGTATTGAACTGACCATCTTTAAACTCTTTTGCTAAATCTTCCCGGTCACCAAGTAGTTGAGTCAAAGAATAGGCATGGCCTTTAGCTTGAAAGATAAGATCTTTATTGATTTCACCTAATTGACTTATCGCACCATCGACCGGTGAGGCGATATGTTTTTTACCTTCAGCAATGTTACGTGCATCTTCTTTTAATTCGCGCGTAAAAAATTTATTAAAACTATCATAGCTTTTCCAATTAGGGTTTTTTGCTTCATCCATATTGACTTTAAATTTCTTAATAAATAAAGGCAAGATCAATTTTAATAACCATTTATATTCACATCGAGTTAAACGCCACATAATTTTAGACAATAAATGTTGTGGGATAACATGTTGTAACGCAATAAAAAGACGAGCACTTAGTTTCAAGTTAACTTACTCCAGTAAATAATTTTATATTTAATGTGACTACATCGAGCCACATTTACCACTGCCACACTTCATTTTAGGTTGTCTATCAGTTTTAATTTTCAGCTTAATACTCACCGTTTCATCATGATCAAACGTTAGAGTGACTGGAATGGCTGAACCTGCACTAATCTTTTTTAGCTTTCCCATTAGCATCATGTGCAAACCACCAGGCTTTAACTCAATATAACTTTTTGCTTTTATAGTTAAGTTTTCTTGTTTAACCATAGTCATCATGCCATTTTTCATTTGTGTAAGATGAATTTCAACTTTTTTGAATAAAGGACTTTTAGCTGAAACAATATGAACATCTTTAGTGCCGCTGTTTGTGATTATCATATAACCTGCCATCACTTTAGCAACAGGCGGTGCTTCAGGGCTCCATGTATTTTCAAATTTTAAATTATTAGCAGCATAACTTGTAGATGCATAAAAAATGATAAGAAGCAGTGACATATTTTTAAACAAATTCATTTATTTATCTCCATAAAAAGTACGAATCGTTTGGAAATTTGCTGCAATGGTTTTTGCAACATGCGGAGGTGAAATAACGGCACGCATGCGACCTTGTGGATCAACCAATATAAGTTGTGCACTATGGTTTACAGTATATTCTGTATCATTGTCGCCATCTTTTTCATCGAAGCCATATAAAATACCAATTTGACTTGTGAGCTTATCTATTTCGTCAAACTTGCCGGTGACACCATTAAACTCTGGATTGAAAAACTGAACATACCCTTTAAGTAATTTTGGAGTATCACGATCGGGATCAACAGAAACAAAATAAAGTTGTGGGTGACCTTGCTCCCCTAATTTTGTTGGTAATGTTTTCCATATGGATTGCATAACTTTAAGCGTAGTCGGGCAAACATCAGGGCAGTTAGTAAAGCCAAAAAATAAAAAGCTCCAATGTCCCTTGAGCTGTTCTGGGCTAAAAGGTGTATTGTTTTGATCGGTCAAATTAAAGTTAACTAAAGGACGCGCATTAGGTAAAACCGTGGCATCGAGATTTGGTGGTATTTTTGTATCGTTGCCATTCACCAATATTTGCTGGCTTAACCATAGGCCTATAATCAAACTGATAGCGCCAATAATTATTGGAAAAACGATTTTTTTAAGTGCATTTTTTGTTTCAGAAGACATTGTAATGAGCCTATTCAACTATTTTAATACGCACATTTTAACGGGTTTTCTGTTTAAATATCGACATTATTCACTTTAAATTTCTGTGATTTGATATATAGTAAATTTGTACGTAGATTTTAATATCTGTGGAATATTTTATGTGGTGAGTTGTTTATGGATGTTTATTTTGAGCCTGATCCTGATGATAAAGAGAACAAAGGGTGGGTGAACACATTTTGTTATCTTTCTACAAAAAATATCAAGCCTTACCGACGATGTAATTATTGTACTTTAAAGACAAAGCAATGCTTAGGCATCCAAAACAATATTGTTAGCCTATTAATTATTGCTTTTCTTCTCGCCTTTCTTCTTATAGCAGATAATATTTTTTCTCGCCTGAATATTATAGTGATAATGAGCTTATTAATTGTCTTTGGTTATCGTATAAACAGTAGTTTAGATCAGCTCGCAAAAACAATTTATTCTAATTCAAAATTGACAAAAGAATTGAAGTCATATCAAGATGATTTAGAAGATAAAGTTAGAATAAAAACAGCTGAAGCAGTAACTGCAAAAGAAATTGCAGAGAAGGCAAATGAAGCTAAGTCAAAATTTCTTGAGAATATGTCTCATGAACTGCGTACACCAATGCACGGTATCTTGGGCTATACTCAAATGGGGATTTCTAAGCTAGAAGAAGATAAAGAAAGTAAGTTATATAAATATTTTAATAATATTGAAGTCAGTGGTTCACGTTTATTAGGTTTGATTGAAGATCTAATGAATTTATCAGAGCTGGAGACAGGAAAAATGGAATTACATATTGAGACGTTTGGTTTGTCTTCTGTCGTCGATGATGTTTTTTCTAATTTTGATGTAATGTTAAAAGAAAAAAATCTACAATTTGATTTAGAAATATTAACTAATAAAGTAGATTTAAATGCAGACAAAGAAAAAATTACTCAAGTAATATCAAACCTAATTGAAAATGCTATTGAGTACTCAGATGAAAATGAAAAAATTAAAGTGTGCATTAATGATGCAACATTATCAGATGATAAAACAGGAGAGAGTCTTCCTGCAGTACTGTTTTTTGTCGAAGATAAAGGGGTCGATATTCCCGAAAATGAGCTAACGATCGTGTTTAATAACTTTGTTCAAAGTAGTCGTACCGATAATGAGTCAGGAGGAACTGGCTTAGGATTAGCTATCGCAAAGAAAATTATTGAACAGCATAATGGAAAAATTTGGGTGGAAAGCTCATTAGAAACAGGTACAAAGTTTAGTTTTGTTTTACCGTGTATACTTAAAAGCTAGTTTTTAATCTCTGTTGTCTAACGTACGTTTATTAATTGCATAGTCCTTTATACTTGAAACAAAGGGTAAATAGAGCAACCAGCGTAAATTTTGCCACTTGGGTTCACGAAAATCTTCTAAGCCAATTTGCATGTTCTCATGTCCTTCCTTAGGCTCTTTAATGTACGTCCCAAATAAACGATCCCAAATTGAAATAAAAAACCCGAAATTACTGTTCGTTTCATTTTCATTTATAGAGTGATGAATACGGTGCATGTTAGGTGTTACCACAATTAAACGCAGCAGACGTTCAATTGATTGTGGAATTTTGATATTGGAGTGGGTAAACATAGAAGCTGCATTGAGGGCAATTTCAAAAATCACTACGGTGATGACTGGAGCACCAATTGAAATAATAACAAGGAATTTATATAGAATTGAAATAACCATTTCAAAAGGGTGAAAGCGAACCCCCGTTGTAATGTCGCAATCGAGATCAGAATGATGAACTCGATGGAAACGCCAAAATATGGGTAAAGCATGAAATATGACATGTTGAAAATAAATGGCTAAATCCATAAGGATAAAAGCAATAAAAAACTTTATGATAAAGGGCAGCTCAATCTGGTTTAAAAAGCCCACTTGATCTTGTTGGACATGTAGGGCGACTCCGACCGCAGCCGTGGGAATAATAAAGCGGACGAGTACACTTGAGATAACGATTAAACCAATGTTACCAAACCAGCGGAAGCGACGAAGTTGTAGTAATTCTCGTTTAGGCGATGAAATTTCCCAAATTGTTAAAAGTACTAATATTCCTAAAAATGAACCAAGTCGTATGTAACTTTCGTATTCAAAAAATAGTCCTTTCATTAAGTTTTTTCCATTAGTTATGGCTAGAACCACTGTAGCATGGTTCATTTTTTGTTGATTAAAACGCTATCAAATTTAACACAATTTTATCATTACTATATTTAGAGAACTTTTAGCGAACAACTGTTGATGTTTGCTATAAAAATTAGTATGGTTACAGCATATTCCTAAGAGATTAAGTCAATGAGCAATGTTAACTATCTAATAAATAACAATTTTAATAAAAATAATCGTGATGTTTGGGTGCCAGAATTAGAAAATCTGGATATTTTGGCTGAAGAATTAAGCGAACTTCCTCTACTGGGCTACGTTACCGCAGGTGAACCCGTCTTAATTTCTGCAGAGAATGAAGTGGTGAGTGTACCAAGCAGCATGGTACGCAGAAACAGCTATGCATTGCGGGTACGCGGCCATTCAATGATTGATGACAATATTGAAGACGGAGATATCGTCGTCATTGAAAAGAGAGAATCTGCGTGTAATGGAGAGTCCGTCGTCGCCATGATCAACGGGGAAACAGTGACATTGAAAAAGTTTTATGTTGAAAAAGATGGAATACGTCTACAGCCAGCTAATCCAAGCATGGAACCGATTTATCTAAAGAATGAAGAAGTTCAGATTTTAGGGATAGTGACAGGTGTGATTCGCTCGGCTTAAGACTTAAACACCGAAGACGTGTGTTTTTATAGTTAACCTTCACGGATAGCGAGAAGCCAGAGTACAAGGCAAAACTGATGAAAAAGCGGAGTGCACATTAAGTGCATGAGCATTTTGAAGAAGTTTTAACGCAGTAATCTGACTTCGCAGCATTCGTGATTATTCGATGGGGGTGTTGGGTTCATTCCCCCAGTCTGACCAAGCCCCCGGATACCCTTTAATCTTTTCATAACCCAGCGACTTCAACACAATATAAGTGTGGGCTGAACGGTGGTGTGCTTGGCAGTGCAGGACGATGGTTTTATCTTTTGTTATACCTTGGCTTTCTAGCATGTCACATAATTCAGATTCCGGTTTTAAACGCTTATCGTTTTCTATATCCATGGTCGCCATCCAGTCCATATTGACTGCTCCCGGAATATGGCCGCCACGTTGAGCGAAGACTTTTGTGCCATTAAACTCAGCAGGACTACGATTATCAAAGATCATGACATTCTCGTCAGACAGGTGATCTAAAATATACTGGCGTGTGGCAACGGGGGCGAAGTCCATCTTTGTTTTGTACTCACACGGTGTTGGGTAAGTAATTTCAGATGAAATTTTATTACCGTGGTTTGCCCATGCCTGTAGTCCACCATTGAGTAAAGAAAAGTTTTTATGGCCCGCGACATCTAATGTCCACAAGAAGCGACAAGCGCGACCGCCGCCTTCATCATCATAAACAACAACGTGTTTATCTTTACATAGTCCTAAACTGCTAAAAACATTATTCAGCTGTTCTTCTGCAGGCAACAAGCCCATTCGAGGTTGTTCAACACGCACAATCCACTCGTAATTTAAAAATACTGCACCAGGAATATGGTATTGAACATAAGTATTTGGACTAGAAAGGTCGATAATTAAAACATCGTCATTATTTAAGTGTTCTTTTAATTCAGCAGGTTCAAGTATAAGAGGAAGGTTAACGGACATAAATACAGCCTTAATTTAGTGAAAGTAGAACGGCACATTATAGCGTAAATTATTTACCATCTGCTATTCCTGAGTAAAGAGCTAGGTGATAGAATTGCGCGCTATTATTTATGCTAATAAGGGTTTATTTATGTCAATTACATCATTCCAACCAACAAAACGTACACTTATGGGCCCCGGCCCTTCAGATGTGAGTGAGCGTGTACTTCAAGCTATGGCGCGTCCAACAATTGGTCATTTAGACCCTGAATTCGTTGGCATGATGGATGAAGTGAAGCAATTGCTTCAATACGCATTCATGACAAAAAATGAACTCACGTTCCCTGTGTCAGCCCCCGGTTCTGCGGGCATGGAAACGTGTTTCGTAAACCTCATTGAAGCAGGCGATAAAGTCATCGTATGCCAAAACGGCGTGTTTGGTGGAAGAATGAAAGAAAACGTTGAGCGTATTGGCGCAACAGCCATTATGGTAGAAGACGAGTGGGGCACTGTTGTTAGTCCGCAAAAAGTGGAAGATGCACTTAAAGCCAATCCTGATGCAAAGCTTGTCGCTTTCGTACATGCTGAAACATCTACAGGAGCCATGTCAGACGCTGAAACATTAACAAAGCTAGCACACGACCATGATTGTTTAGTGATTGTTGATGCGGTGACTTCATTAGCCGGTTCACCGCTAAAAGTAGACGAATGGAACATTGATGCCATCTACTCAGGTACACAAAAATGTTTATCAGCGCCTCCAGGAATTTCACCTGTCAGCTTTAATGAGCGTGCATCAGAAATCATTAAAAACCGTAAAACAAAAGTACAAAGCTGGTTCATGGATATGAACTTAGTGATGGGTTATTGGGGAGCGGGAGCAAAACGTGCTTACCACCACACAGCACCTGTTAATACACTTTATGGTCTACATGAATCATTGGTTATTTTACAAGAAGAAGGTTTAGAAAATTCTTGGAAACGTCACATGGATAACCATTTAAAACTGAAAGCAGGTTTAGAAGAAATGGGGATTGGTTTTGTTGTTAAAGAAGGTGCTCGTTTACCACAATTAAATACTGTCTATATTCCAGAAGGTGTGGACGATGCAGCAGTACGCGGTAAATTACTTAATGACTATAACTTAGAGATAGGCGCAGGCTTAGGTGCTTTAGCCGGAAAAGTTTGGCGTATTGGTCTAATGGGTCATGCAAGCAATGAGAAGAACGTTGATTTTTGTTTGAACTCATTAAAAGAAGTATTAGGAAAATAGTTTTATATTAAAATATTAAATAAAGAAACCAGCGTAAAGCTGGTTTTTTTTGGTTGAAAGAATTAAACATATCAATGGAAGTTAGCTGGCTAATTCTTCTTGCACTCTTGTTAAGAGTTTATTGGATGAAAAAGGCTTTCCCAAAAGTTTTTTTAAAAGTTCCTTATTAGTAACAGATTTACCTTTAGGTTTTTCAAAACCACTACATAACTGAATTTTCATATTAGGGTAGGTGTGATTAATAATATGAGCTAGCTCAAAGCCATCAATATCTGGCATTATGACATCACTCAGAACCAGATCTATGCTTTCTTCATGGAGTAATGCTAGAGCCTCAGCTGCATTTGAGACAGGAAATGTTTTATAACCATGCGAAGATAATATTTCACTGGTCAATTTTCTCATGTCGTCTTCATCATCAACAATCAGAATACTTGCTGTACCATTCAGCTTATCCTCTACCTTTGTATCTAAGTTATCCCCTTTAGTTTTCGCTGAGTGTTGTACAAAACGAGGCAAAAAGATAGAAAAACGCGTGCCATGTCCTAGTTCTGAATAAACCCGAATAGTACCTTTGGATTTATTGACAAAATTAAAGACCTGGCTTAACCCCAACCCCGTGCCTTTTTCCCCTTTTGTAGAATAAAAAGGATCAAAAATTTGTGCGACTACATCCTGAGACATGCCTATACCCGTATCAACAATTGATAACTTGATATAATCACCTGGTGTAATATTGAGAACCTGTGCATCTACCGAGGCAACTTGAATATTTGAAGTGGTAATATTCAATTCTCCACCTTCAGGCATGGCGTGCATGGCATTGATACTTAAGTTAATAATAGAATCTTCCAGACATCCTTTTTCAATAAAGCAAGGCCAAAGGTCTTTAGCCATATCAATGATTAATTTAATTCTTGGGGTGAGTGTTTTAGCTAACATCGGTTCATCATTTGCTAAGACATCGTTGATTTGAGTTTCTTCATTAGAATCGCTACGTTTGCGGGTAATTGATAGAAGTTGACTTGTCAGGTTAGCAGCTTGTTTGGTCGTTTTAATGATGCGGTTAACGTATGTCATTAAATCTGGATTAGATTTTAGTTTTTCTTCCAACAGTTCTGAATAGCCGAGAATTATTCCTAATGCGTTATTGTAATCATGTGCAATACCGCTGGTGAGTTTACCGACAGCCTCCATTTTTAAACTACGATTTAACTGCTCTTCCTGCTGTTTTTGCAAACTAATATCTTGGCATGAACCAATAAACCATCGATCATCGTCCAGTTTTGCAGGGTACTCAATAACGGATAGTCGCATTGGAAATGTTTTACCGTTTTTTCTCAGTGCTGTGACATCCCGGCCAATGCCAATAATATGGTCTTCACCCGTGGTTATATGATTGTTTAAATAAGAATCATGAGCACTACTATCAGGATCAGGCATCAGAATACTGACATTCTGTCCAATAACTTCCTTTTTATCATAACCAAAAATGGTTTCGGCCGTTTTATTAAAAGTGAGAATGATACCCTTCTGATTAATCGTTAGAACACCATCAACCATACCATCAAGGATATCTTTGAAATCTTTTTCATCAAGTAGATGTATATTACCCATTAGATGTTTCCTGTTGAGATAAGAACTTTTCAGTTTTAAGCTAACATTATCCATGAAAAATTTTTGCTTTGCGTTAACGTAAAATTATGCAAAGCCTAAGGCAAGGGCCATTTGAAGTAAAATTTTTTCGAATATTTACAAAGAGTAGTATAACTAGAAGGTTAGAAAAAAATATAAGGTATTGGGTCCTCAGACTTCACCTTGAGTTTTTGGCTATTGCTGAGGGAAGGCAATAAAACAAAATACTACATCTATAATTATAGTAGTTTGCAGCAATATAAAAATCAATGTTCAGACTACAAATAATTTCAAACACTCATTTAAAGCACTTAAAAACATATTAAAAATAAGACTATAGTTGTAGCCATGGTTCAACATTCATAAATTATTGCATCAGAATAAGTTTAAAACAGAAAACGATTTTAGTTGATCAAATCTATATTTTTCCCAGATAATGGGGTTCGAGCATAATAATTTAATAATTTAATAATTTAATAATTTAAGCCAGAGTTCTTACGTATAAAAAAACTCTTTATACTCTGGTGATGTACTGTTTAGATTATTCGCCTATTTAATAATACGCTTCATCTATCCATTAACTTGGTCTTTGGCAAGGTAAAGCCATGTTTTTATAACGCTATCAGGGTTTAGCGACACGCTTTGAATACCTTGCTCCATAAGCCAGTAAGCAAAGTCTGGATGATCTGAAGGGCCTTGGCCACAAATACCGATGTATTTATTATTCAGCTTACATTTTTGAATTGCCATGCTGAGTAATGCTTTAACGGCATCATTTCGTTCATCAAAACTTTCTGCTACCAACTCCGAATCTCTATCTAAACCCAAAGTAAGCTGGGTCATATCATTAGAACCAATAGAATAACCATCAAAATACTTTAAGAATTTTTCAGCGAGTAAAGCGTTTGAGGGAATTTCACACATCATCATAATTTGTAAGCCATTTTGACCACGCTCTAAATCATTATCTTTTAAAACGTTAATGACTTCATGTGCTTCTTCAACGGTACGAACAAAGGGCACCATGATGGCTACGTTGGTTAAGCCCATTTCTTCTCGGACTTTTTTAATAGCAAAGCATTCAAGTTCAAAGCAGTCTTGAAACTTTTTATCGATGTAACGAGCAGCACCACGAAAACCGATCATCGGGTTTTCTTCATGCGGTTCATAGTTTGCACCGCCGATTAGATTGGCATATTCATTTGATTTAAAATCAGACAACCGCACGATAACCGGTTTGGGTGCAAAAGCGGCGGCAATGGTTGCAATCCCTTCGGTTAATTTTTCGATATAAAAACTCACCGGATCGGCATAGCCTTTAATGCGCTCATCTATTTGTTTTTTTATTTCAGGTGTTTGTTTTTTGTATTGCAGTAAAGCTTTAGGGTGAATGCCTATGGTGCGCGCAATAATAAATTCTAATCGGGCTAAACCCACGCCATGATTTGGAAGAAAACTAAAATCAAACGCACGATCAGGTGTGGCAACATTCAACATAATTTTAAAAGGTAGCTCAGGCATTTCTTTAAGATCAACTTTATTGATCTTAAAGTCTAGCAAGCCTTCATAGATCAACCCTTCATCACCTTCGGCGCAACTTACCGTGACGGCTTGGCCATTGTTAAGTACTTTTGTCCCCGTGCTCGTACCTACAACAGCGGGTACACCAAGTTCTCTTGCTATGATGGCTGCATGACAAGTACGACCTCCACGGTTGGTAACAATCGCGCTGGCTCGTTTCATTACAGGTTCCCAATCTGGATCGGTCATATCGGTGACCAACACTTCACCATCAATCAGCTGATCCATTTCAGAGACATCTAAAATGACACGCACATTACCTTGACCAATACGTTGTCCAACACTGCGACCGGAAACTAAAATATTTTTATCTGTGTTGGCTTCTAAAAATTCATAGCGTTCTAAAATTTGATTATTATTACGACTCTTAACGGTTTCAGGTCGCGCTTGAACAATATAAATTTCTCCAGTAAGGCCGTCTTTCGCCCATTCAATATCCATGGGTTTACCATAGTGTTGTTCTATCTTTAGCCCCATTTCTGCAATGGCCATTACTTCATCATCATTAATGCTGAAACGATTTTGTTCGCTTAATTCAACATCTATCGTTTGAGTTGATGTTTCATGCTCTGTGCTTTGAGTGAAAATCATTTTTTGTTTTTTACTGCCGATACTACGGCGTAAAATAGCATGCTGATTGTTTTTTAGTGAAGGTTTGTAAACATAAAACTCATCAGGATTAACACTGCCTTGGACGACGGTTTCACCGAGACCATAAGCGGAGGTGACAAATATAGCATCTTCAAAACCAGATTCAGTATCAAGAGTAAACATCACACCACTTGCGCCAACATCACTACGTACCATCAGTTGCACGCCAGCAGACAGCGCAACATTATGATGGGCAAAGCCATGATGTACACGATAAGAAATAGCACGATCATTATATAAAGAAGCAAACACCGCTTGTACAGCATTAACAATAGCGGCTTCACCTTGCACGTTAAGGTAGGTTTCTTGCTGTCCGGCGAAAGAAGCATCGGCTAAATCTTCTGCGGTGGCGGAAGAGCGCACAGCGTAACTTGCTTCATTACCGTAACGTTCGATTAACGTTTTATAAGCTTGGTGAATACTTTGTTCAAGTTCGACGGGCATCGTTGCATCTAAAACCCATTGACGAATTTCGCTGCCGGATTTTTGTAAAGCATTAACATCTTCAATATCTAAGGTATTTAAAACATCATTTATTTTAGTTTCGAGCTGCGTTTGTTTCATGAAAAACCAAAAGGCATCCGAGGTTGTAGCAAAACCACCCGGTACAGCAATCCCCGATTTTGATAGGGCATTAACCATTTCGCCGAGTGAAGAATTTTTACCACCGACTTGTGGCAAGTCAGATAGCTTTACTTCATCAAACCAAAGAATGTGTTTAGTATTAGTCATGAATATCATATCTCTATTTAAAAAATACCAAGGCAATCCAGCATGTTATTGTGTTGCTGTGATAGGGTAAATTATTTATTCTATTGTCATAATGTAAGCGTGCTCTAAGAATAAATCAAACGATAGAGATGGTTTAAATGAAAAATAATATGAATAATACCCGAGCAGTTTTCTTTGTTTCTAATAGTACCTGCATTACGGTAGAAACCTTGGGTCGAAGTTTGTTATATCAGTTTAAAAATACGCAGTTTGAATCTCACTCTCTCCGCTTTATTGATACACAGGATAAAGCCAAAGAAGCTGTAGCTTTGATAAACCGAGTGGCTCAAAGCACAAATTTACGCCCCATTATTCTTAGCACATTAATCGACCCTGCTTTGAGAGAAACATTAGAAACAGCTAAGGGTAGATACCTTGATATTTTTAATGCTTTTATTTCTCCGATTGAAGAAGAGCTAGGGTGTGAGGCAAAGCTAGGACTGGGACGAGTTCACGGTATTGGTGATGAGGATTATTACGGTGAAAGAATGGAGGCGGTTAATTACACCTTAAAAACGGATGACGGTGTTGCTGCAAAAGACTATGCAAAAGCGGATGTCATTTTAACCGGCGCTTCACGCACGGGAAAAACGCCCACCAGTCTTTATTTAGCGATGCACTATGGTCTAAAAGCGGCAAACTACCCGATTACAGATGAAGAGCTCGATTCTCATCAAATCCCCAAAGCCTTACAGGCCCATGCGGATAAATTATTTGGATTGATTGTTAGCCCTGAACGCTTGCATAATATTCGCTCAAAACGCCGTGCTAATAGTGAATACGCTTCTTTACCCCAATGCCAATATGAAATCCGGCAGACGACAAGCCTTTTTCAGCAACGCTCCATTGCCTATTTTGATGTCAGTAATATGTCTATTGAAGAGGTATCGTCCACTATTATGGATACGATGAAACTTAAAACACGCACATTTTAATCGCATAAATATCAGATATTTTTCACATCTCCCCTTGAATACTCAGGTTTTCGCCAATATATAAATAAGCATAGAATTAAGACAACTTTTAACCAAGATTGAGAGAACAATATGACGGTCGAAGCCAAAAAAGAAACCCTAAGTTTCCAAACTGAGGTCAAGCAACTGCTAAACCTCATGATCCATTCGCTTTATTCAAATAAAGAAATTTTCCTTCGTGAATTAGTTTCAAATGCCTCAGACGCGTGTGACAAGCTCCGTTTTGAAGCTTTAAGTGACAGCGCTTTGTATGAAGGTAAAGAAGATTTAGGTATCACCGTCAATTTTGATAAAGAAGCAAAAACAGTCACGATTACTGATAACGGCATCGGCATGAGCCGCGAAGAAGTGATTGCTAACATTGGTACTATCGCAAATTCAGGTACGAAAAAATTCCTCGATAATTTAACTGGCGAACAGGCGAAAGATGCAGAAATGATCGGCCAGTTTGGTGTGGGCTTTTATGCCTCATTTATTGTTGCGGATAACGTTGTGGTTGAAACACGTCGCGCAGGTCTCGGTACTGAACATGGCGTACGCTGGGTTTCAAAAGGCGAAGGTGAATTTGATTTAGAAAATATTGAAAAAGCCGAGCGTGGTACAACCGTTATTCTTCATTTGAAAAAAGACGAAGAAGAATTCGCAGACGATTGGCGTTTACGTTCAATCATCAATAAATACTCTGATCACATCTCTTTACCTATCTCAATGCCGAAACGCGATGATAAAGGTGAGCTGACAGATGAAATGGAAGTGGCTAATAAAGCCTCTGCGTTGTGGATACGCTCAAAGTCTGAAATTAAAGACGAAGAATATAATGAATTTTATAAACACGTCGCGCATGACTTTGAAGATCCACTAGGTTGGTTACATAACCGTGTTGAAGGTACACAAGAATATACAACATTATTCTATGTTCCTAAACGCGCACCGTTTGATATGTTTGAACGTGATCAAAAGAACGGAATTAAACTCTATGTGAAACGTGTTTTCATTATGGATGATGCAGAACAGTTAATGCCTAACTACTTACGCTTTATTAAAGGTGTAGTAGATTCGGATGACTTGCCGTTAAATATTTCACGTGAAATTTTACAACGCAATAAACATATTGATACCATTCGTGGTGCATCAATTAAGAAAATTTTATCGTATTTAACCAAAATGGCGAAGAATAACGAAGAAGACTATGCCATATTTTGGAAAGAGTTTGGTCGCGTGTTAAAAGAAGGCCCAGCAGAAGATTCTAGTAACAAAGAAAAAATTGCGAAGTTATTCCGTTATGCCACGACAGAAAATGATTCAGATATAGAAAATGTTTCGTTAGATGATTACATCAGCCGTATGAAAGAAGGCCAAGATAAACTGTACTACATTACTGGCGACACTTATGCGGCGGTTAAGAACAGCCCACATCTTGAATTGTTTAAAAAGAAAGGCATCGAAGTTATTCTTATGCACGACCGTGTTGATGAATGGATGATGTCTTACTTGAGTGAGTTTGATGGCAAGTCATTTGTAAATATTGCAAAAGGTGAACTTGATCTTGGCGACTTAGAAGATAAAGCTGATAAAGAGAAAGCAGAAAAAGCGGCAAAAGACTATGAAAGCCTGTTAAAACAAATGACAGAAAGTCTAGGCGATAAAGTGAAAGAAGTACGTGTGTCAACACGTTTAACAGACTCGCCTTCATGTTTAGTTGTTGAACAGCAAGACATGGCAGTGAGTATGCAAAAAATTCTTAAACAAGCCGGACATGAAGTGCCAAATGTTGAACCAATATTAGAAATTAATATTGAGCATCCTTTGGTGAAACGTTTGAGTGATGAACAAGACGACAGTAAGTTTAAAGACTGGTCTAACCTATTGTTCGATCAAGCCATGTTAAGCGAAGGCGGTCAGTTGGAAGACCCCGTTGCATTCGTAACAAGCATGAATAAATTATTGCTTGAAACAATGTAATATAAATACTTTGTCATGAAAAAGGCGAGCTATTAGCTCGCCTTTTTTATGCTTATTATTTATTCCTAGTTATAACCATGAGGCTGATAAGTACTAATTTCAGCACTGTATTCATAGGCTTTCACTGGATAGTTTTGTGGCAAAGTAGAAACAATATCTTCTAACTCTTTGCGCTGTTCAGTTGAAACTATCGGGCCAGACAATAATGAATCTAAGTCTGTGTTTGTTTTAAGTGAATCTGATTGTTCTTCGCCTGATAATTTAATGCCGTCTTTATTACGCTCAACAAAATATTGGGTCGCCTTCTGTAATCCAGAATGATCGGCATGGAGCAACACTAAACCATTACGGGCATTCTTATCTTCATGGGGATTCAATCCTTTGACAGAAGGAATCAATGTTTCAGAAGCAAAGATATAACGGTTAACATTATTCAGCAGCATGAGTGCACGAACCATATTAATTTTATTATCAATCTCAGATTGATCGGTCATAAAATATAAAATAAGAATTTGCCTGTTATCATTTGTTTCACAAAGAAAAGTCATCGGCATAACACTATCGTTTAATAACAAGGTGTGGACAGTATCAATAGCATGTTCTTCAAAATGGTCATGCTCTTGAAAATCTATAATCGAATTTGCCTGTGTCATACGCCATGCTCCTATGAATTTTAAAGCCTTATAACTATGATCGGATGAAAAATGAATAGCTTGAGCTTTTTTTCTATCAATTATTTACAGCACACTGGCGGTTTTATCTAAAAAGCATATAGTTTTCATCTATCTTATTGATTTTTATGAAAAATATTCTTTTTTAAACAGTTTTTTATCGATTTTTATCATTGTGACAAATTGTAAATGTTTTTGATTTAAGCACTGATATACTACAAACATGCAAAAACTTCTCATTATTGGCTATGTCTGGCCTGAACCAAACTCATCAGCTGCTGGCAGTAGAATGATGCAGTTGATAGAAATTTTCCACCAATTCGATTTTAAAGTTCACTATGCCTCTCCCGCAGCACACAGTGAGCATATGGTTGATCTTAAATCCTTAAACATAGAACAAAAGTCTATTGAGTTAAATAACAGTAGTTTTGATGACTATGTAAAAGCCTTAACACCTGATGTGGTGTTATTTGATCGATTTATGATGGAAGAGCAATTCTCGTGGCGTGTGGATAAACATTGTCCCAGTGCAGTGAAATTGCTTGAAACGGTAGATTTACATTGTTTACGCCATGCAAGGCATGAAGCGGTTAAAAAAGAATATGATGCCAATGATTTTTCAAAGCTAGAATTAAATAATGACATTGCATTGCGAGAAGTGGCGAGTATTTTACGTTGTGATATGAGCTTAATTATTTCGACTGTAGAAATTGATGTTTTGGTCACATATTTTAATGTCGATACAGCATTATTGCTCTTTCTGCCGTTTATGTATGAAAGCATATCTCCCTCAGACATAACTGAAAATCATTTATCCTTTAGTGAACGAGAACATTTTGTCACGATCGGTAATTTTCGTCATGCACCAAACTGGGATTCTGTTTTATATTTAAAAAATACTATTTGGCCAGAAATTAGAAAAAAATTAAAACAGGCTGAATTGCATATTTACGGTTCTTATCCACCCAAAAAGGCGCAGCAGCTACACAATGAAAAACAAGGTTTTTATATAAAAGGCTGGGCGGATGATGCCTTGGAAACACTGGGCAAATATCGAGTCTGTTTGTCTCCACTACGGTTTGGTGCCGGCATGAAAGGTAAACTCGCCGATGCCATGTTGAGTGGTACGCCGAGTGTCACTACTTCGATTGGCGCGGAGTCCATGAAGGGAGATAATGAATGGCCAGGTTTTATTCGTGACGAAGAAGAGGGAATAGTGAGTGCGGCTATTGAGCTATATGCTAATGAAAGCCTATGGCAAGAAAAGCAAAACTGCATTTTACCGATTGTGAATAATCTTTTTAATAAACAAAAATATCAATCAGTCTTTGTTAATCGACTCAATGAATTATTGTCTTCACTAGAGGAACACAGAAATAAAAACTTCACTGGCAGAATGCTACGCCACCACACAATGAAAAGTGCTATGTATATGTCGCAATGGATTGAAGCTAAAAATACGATAAAAAATAACTAAGCCTTTACCTAGAGATAATATTATTCAGATTATTGCTGCTGTAGTATATTTTTCTATTTTTGAATAATATAAACATCATACCTCGTCTTTTTACTTTCTACCGCATAGGTCGGTTTTAGTTCTGATAAGTTTTTTGCGCCTTTTGGTCTTTTGACCACAACACGTTTTTTTGCAACCTTAAGTGCGACATTGAGTAGTTCTTGTGTATCTTCATCTTTACCTAATAGCTTTTGTAATATCTGCATGTTCTTTTTGACAGAAGCTGATTTTTTCTTATCCGGATACATCGGATCCAAATAAATTACTTCTGGGTATATAACATCAGGATCAATCATCTCTAGAGCATCTGTTTCTAATAATGTTTTATTAGCGAGCTCAGTTAAGTATTCAATACTACTTTGGTTGATAACATTAAATCCGGTTTCTAAAATTGTTTTAAAGTGTCCATCCTCTTCTGAGCGATGAATGGCATCTTTTATTAATTCAACAATAATGGGTGAGCGTTCTATTAATGTCATAGAGCAACCAAGGCATGCAAGTACGTAAGCATCTTTGGCTAAACCAGCTGTGGCATCTAATACGCTTGGTGGTGGTGACCCTTGTTTTAAGCCGATGGCTTTGGCTATGCTTTGTCCTCTACCGCCACCGTATTTTTGCCGATGCGCGAGATCGCCTGAAATGAAATCGATATGAATACTGATGTTTTTCTCGTGATCACAGAGCTCAACAAAATCATGTGTGTAGTTTAGGTTTATTGGAGTTGTCACTTCATTTTTTGGTACTAAAGGGTAACCTGCGCTCTTTGCGAAATTTCCTGCCTTTTCTTTTAGGTCATCAGAAGTATAGGAAATAGAGATAGGTGACTTATTCATATAATGAATTGTAATATTAATTAGTACAATTGTGTATGATTATGAGGGTAGGTTAAATATAGAACTAGATTAATTAATCATTATCTTTGATTTGAATTGGAGAATAACGTGGTGATAAAGCAAGATTTAAAACCGCATACATTATCAAGTGATAATATCCTGGATGGTCTCTCATCTAGTCATCACGGTTTAAGTTTGGCTGAGGCTAAACATCGCCTACAGCAATATGGCTTAAACACACTGCCAAAATTAAAACAAGCCGGTTTAGTTCAGGTGTTTTTTCGTCAATTTTCTAGTCCCTTAATTTATGTTCTTTTTGCAGCCGCGAGCTTGTCATTATTTATCCGTGAATGGTCTGATGCAGGTTTTATTTTCGCCGTCTTATTGATCAATGCCATTATCGGTACAACACAGGAATTCTCTGCCCAACAAGCTGCTGCAGCATTACAAGATTTAGTTAAAACCCGATCACGTATTTTGCGCGCAGGCGAGAGTTATGAAATAGATTCAGAAGAACTTGTTCCCGGTGATATTGTGTTGCTGGAATCTGGCGATCGCGTGCCTGCGGATATGCGATTATTAAAATCAAACAACTTGCAAATTGATGAGTCTCTTTTAACAGGAGAATCATTAGCGGTGACTAAACAAGCTGATGTCATTCTCAATGATGATACGATTTTAGCTGAACGAAAAAATATGGTTTTTGCTGGCAGTTTGGTGGTGTTAGGGCGTGCGCATGCGGTTGTTGTCAATACGGCATTATCAACAGAGCTAGGAAACATTGCTACATCCGTTTTAGGTAAATCATCGAGTAAAGCACCACTTCTGGTTCGTATGGAAAAATTTACGCATCGTATCGCAATGATAGTGGGTATTGCTGCCATTATCATGTCAGTGGTTGCATTAATGCGTGGTATGCCTATTGATGAAGTATTTTTATTAGCGGTGGCATTAGCAGTATCGGCAATACCAGAAGGTTTGCCTGTGGCATTAACGGTTGCTCTAGCTGTGGGTATGCGACGTATGGCAAAACGTCATGTCATTGTACAAAAGCTTGTTGCAGTCGAAGCTTTGGGTTCATGCACTTATATCGCTACTGATAAAACCGGCACATTAACCGTTAATCAACTTACCGTGCAACGAATCGTATTACCCAATAATGACGTTTGGAATGTTAGCGGTGAAGGTATTGTTCCTGAAGGAAAAATACTAAAAGGGAATAACCCCCTATCAATAGAAGAAAATATTTTATTAAAAAGAATTTGTCATGCTGCTGTGTTACCTAATGAGGCATTTTTAGGACTTCGTGATAATAGTTGGACGGTGCATGGTGATCCTATGGATATAGCCTTGCTTGTTTTGGCTCATAAATCGGGTCTTGTTAAAGATGATATAAAAGAATTCTTTTCAGAAACCGCTATGATTCCTTTTGAATCCGAACATCAATTTGCCGCAAGTTTAAATAAAATGGATGCGTCGTCTTATGTATCTGTAAAAGGAGCTTATGAAAAGTTACTGCCTATGTGCAGTCACATGGCCAATAGTACAAATGATGAAGTAATCGATTTAGAACTCATTAACCGACAAGCAGAAGAACTTGCTGCACAAGGTTATCGGGTTTTGGCTTTAGCCTCTGGCGAAGTGAAAAAAGAAAATGTTTTTCTAGAAAACTCATTAAATAATCTTACTTTTCTTGCTTTAGTCGGTGTGATTGATCCTTTACGTAGCGAAGCAAAAGCAGCGGTTATTGCATGTAAACAAGCGGGCATAGAAGTAGCAATGGTGACAGGTGATCATCCTGTTACTGCCTTTGCTATCGCACGTGAACTAGGTTTAGCGGATGATCAGAAACAGGTTGTGACAGGTTCAGAACTTAAGCATGCAAATAAAAATACTAATGAGTTTGATGCATTAGTATCGAGTGCAAGAGTCTTTGCACGCGTTGAACCAACACAAAAACTGAATATCATTAATTCATTACAAAGAATTGGTCATTTTGTTGCCGCAACAGGTGATGGTGCAAATGATGCTCCTGCTTTAAAAGCGGCAGAAGTCGGTGTGGCAATGGGTAAGTATGGTACCGATATTGCTCGTGAATCGTCTGAACTTATTATTACCGATGACAATTTTTCTTCAATTGTCGCAGGTATTGAAGAAGGACGTGTTGCTTATAACAATGTACGAAAAGTGATATTTCTTCTTATTTCAACGGGTGCTGCTGAGATTGTTTTATTCACCTTGGCCTTATTCAGTGGTTTACCACTGCCTTTACTTGCAGTGCAACTGTTGTGGTTAAACTTGGTAACTAATGGTATTCAGGATGTTGCTCTAGCTTTTGAACCTGCGGAAGGTGATGAGTTAAAGAGTCCTCCTCGTTCACCAAAGGAAGGTATTTTTAACAAGATAATGATTGAGCGAGTACTGTTATCATCATTAGTTATTGGCGTTGTCGCCTTTTTTGTATTTCAGTATTTATATGAGCAAGGGCATGGCTTAGATGCTGCTAGAAATGGAACGCTGTTATTAATGGTTTTATTTGAAAATATTCATGTATTTAACAGTCGTTCAGAAACACGATCTGTTTTTACCCATAATCCATTGCGTAACCATTTTTTATTATTTGGTACGATGGCTGCACAACTTATACATATCGGTGCAATGTATACGCCGTGGATAAGTGATGTACTACGTATTCAGCCTGTATCACTTGATTATTGGTTGGATATGTTACTTATTTCGATAACAGTTTTGATTGTAATGGAAGGGCATAAATTATTACGTCGATATTATTGAGCTTGATAGGTGTTGATTAGAACTGAATAATTAAAACAAAGGCTGTATTGAATTATCTAACCAATACAGCCGTGTTTAAATTTTATTAATCAGACTTCTTTTTACGTGGCTTATGCGCAGGTTCTTTTCTACGTTTACTTTTAGCGGGTGGACGATCGCCGTCTTTACGAGGTTTACGTTTAATCGTTTCACGTTTCTTTGTGACAGATTCTTCACCGTAAACAGAAATATTCAGCTTTTGTCCTGCAACACGCACGCTTTTTAGATCAGTGAAAATATCTTTTGGCATGCCTTCAGGTAAATCAATCGTACTGTAGTCATCATTGATTTGGATACGACCCATGTGCTTACTATCAATACCAGCTTCATTCGCGATAGCGCCAACAATATTGCCCGGTTTAACACCATGATCATGACCGACTTCTAAGCGGTAAGTTTGTAAACCTTCTTCTTTAACATGCTCACCACGATCACTGCGTTCACGGCGAGGGCGATGTTCGCTACTTTCACCACGACCTTCACGATCACGACGTGAACCACGATCACGACCTTTACGGTCACCGCGACTATCATTACGATCACCACGATCTCTATTCGATTTCTGAGCAACGGGTGCATTTGATAAGAGTAACGGTTCGTCACCTTGTACCATTTTTGCTAATGCAGCAGCCACTTCAATGGCGGGAATATTATGTTCTGTCGTATATTTTTCAATAATACTGGCATAAAACTCTAAACCTTCGCTGGCAATATTATCACTGATATTTTGTGTAAAGCGCGCGATACGTTTGTTGTTAATCATTTCTGTGGAAGGCATTTCCAATATATCAATTTTTTGTTTGGTTGCCCGTTCAATTTGTTGCAGCATACGTTTTTCACGTGGCGCAACAAATAAAATTGCATCACCTTCACGACCAGCACGACCGGTACGGCCAATACGGTGAACATAAGATTCAGTATCGTAAGGCACATCGTAATTGATTACGTGACTAATGCGCGGAACATCTAAACCACGAGCCGCAACATCTGTAGCGATAAGAATATCAATTTTACTACGCTTTAAGTCATTAACCGTCTTTTCACGTTGGTTTTGTGCAATGTCACCATTAATGGCAGCAGCAGAATAACCGCGTGCTTCGAGTTTATCTGCAAGCTCGGTTGTCGCATTTTTGGTGCGAACAAAAATAATAATAGCATCAAAGACTTCAGCTTCTAAGATACGGGTTAAGGCATCGAGCTTGTGATGACCACTGACCATCCAGTAACGTTGACGAATAGTTGAAGCCGTTGTGGTTTTGACCTTAATGAAAATTTCTTTAGGGTTATCTAAATACTTTTTAGTGATTTTATGAATCTGCGTCGGCATGGTTGCAGAGAATAAAGCAATTTGGCGTTCTTCAGGAATTTGCTCCATCACCCATTCAACATCATCAATGAAACCCATTCGTAGCATTTCATCGGCTTCATCAAGCACTAATGTTTTTAAGTTATTAAGCTTGAGTGATTTACGACGAATTAAATCCATCACACGTCCCGGCGTTCCTACTACGACATGTACACCTCGTTCAAGTTGACGAATTTGACCACGTGCATCTTGACCACCGTAAATCGGTAAGACATGAAAGCCTTTCATTTTAGCGCCGTACTTTTGGAATGCTTCAGCTACTTGAATAGCCAATTCTCGTGTTGGTGCAAGCACTAATACTTGCGGTGTTTTAACTTTAAGATCAATCCGAGAGAGAATAGGTAAAGCAAAGGCTGCTGTTTTACCTGTTCCTGTTTGAGCTTGTCCTAGCACATCTCGTCCATCCAAAACAAAGGGAATCATCTCAGCCTGAATGGGAGAAGGTGTTTCGTAGCCAATTGAAGTCAATGCTTCAAGCACGGGGGCAGATAGGCCAAGGTCGCTAAAAGAGGGCAAGCTGTCAGATTCAGACATCGGATGTTCCTGTAAAATGGGGTTATGGCGAAATGCCAATTTAACCAGTCATATGACTAGTTTAGACGAGAATAATGGTCGCGTATTATACTGTTTTAGCTGACAATTTACACCCAAATAAGATACTGTAGCGGTTATATTTAAGATGATTTAACAGTTGAATGCACTCTCATGAGCCAAAAAGTCCTTTTTTCCATTATTGATACACCATTACACCCTAATTTTGTTGATTTGTACCACAGCCTAGGCTTAGAAAATGTGCAAATTCCGACAATGCGTAAAGCCATCGCTCAACTAAAAAATCAAAAACCAGACTATGTAGTGGCCGAATTTCTGTATGGCTACGGCAGTAATTACGCCAGCGTGAATGTGAGCAACTTAGATGTGTTTTTACATAGTCTGCAAAAATATGCGCCAGAGGCAAAAGTGATTGTAATGCTAGAAATAGAAGAATTTAAGCATATCGAAAAACTGGAAAATCTCTTTAAACTGCATGTTGTACTTAAGTACCCCATTTCAAAAGACAAAATGAAAGAAGCTTTAAGTTACGTAAAATAATTTGCTGCTACTCAGTCACGACACGTTATATTTAAGGATACAAAATGCAAATTTGGGTTGATGCCGATGCTTGTCCAAAAGTAGTCAAAGAAATTTTATTTCGCGTCGCAGATCGAGCAAAAATACAGGTCACCTTGGTGGCAAACCAAAGTTTAATCACACCTAAGTCAGCTTTTATTAAAAGTATTCGTGTTTCTGCGGGGTTTGATGTAGCTGATAATTATATTGTTGAAGAAATCCAAAAAGACGATTTAATTATTACAGCAGATATTCCTCTTGCTGCTGAGGTGATTGAAAAAGGTGGGCATGCTCTTAACCCCCGTGGAGAGCTATATTCAACCGAAACCATTAAGCAAAAGCTTGTTATGCGTGATTTAATGGATGAATTGAGAGGGACGGGTGAAGTAATAGGGGGCGGGCCTCCACCGCTTAATCAACGTGATAGGCGTGAATTTGCCAATCAGTTAGACCGCTTTGTTTCTAAGTGGCATAAATAGTTATCTTCTAAACACCATCCCCCCGATTTTCCCATCGTAAAGTCTATTAAATAAGATCATAAAAATAGCCTTATCATTAAAGTTTCTGTGTTGAGTGCCGATTATATAAGGTATCAATTTTATAAACAGAAATTTACATCTATTATGTCTGAGAATTTAGAAAACTGGATAGAGCGTATTAGTAACAATGAGTTACCAATATTTAAATATACGGTTCATGCAATAAACGATGTTGTATCACAAGATGCTTCATCTACCTCTGATCTATCACAAATCATATTACGTGATGCTAATCTTACCGCTAGGGTTTTACGCGTTGCAAATAGCGCTGCTTACAATATTACTGGCTCGCAAATTAGTACCATCAGTCGTGCCATTGTTTATCTTGGGTTTAACCTTGTCCGCGATATTAGTATGTCTCTTGCCATTATTGATGCACTATTAAGTGGTGAGAAAAAAGAACATGCTTTAGGTTTGATGGCAGAATCCTTTCATGCCGCAGTTCAAGCTCGAGATTTTGCAGAAAGTCGCGGCGATGATGGAGCAGAAGAAGTATTTATTGCTGCGTTACTTAAAAATATAGGTGAAATAACATTCTGGTGTGTAGCCGGCGAAGAAGGTGCACAGATAAACGACCTTATGGAGACACAGGATTTTTCTCAAAAAATGGCGGAACAAGAAGTTCTAGATTTTACTTTAGAACAGCTAACCGTTGGCTTAACGCGTGATTGGCATTTAAGTGATTTGTTACACAGCGCGATTAATACGCCTACGCTGAATAATCCAAGAATAAAGGATATTGTTCTTGCAATAGAGCTCTCTAAAACTGCAACAAAAGGCTGGGCTGAGAAGGAGACTATAGCGGTTGCAAACAAAGTTGCCGATCATCTTAATGTTGAAAAAAATAAGATAGTTGATTTATTAAAGACTAATGCAATAAAAGCAGCTGAAACAGCTAAACTTTTTGGTGCTTCTTCAATTATTAAATTTTTACCGATTGAAGAAGAAGAAACTAATACTAACGAGGTCGAGATTGGTTTTGATATTGCGTATCCTATTGCAGATCCGGTTTTGCAATTAAATATCCTTCGTGATCTTTCGGGCATGTTATTTGATAAGCCTGATTTTAATTTAATTCTTGAAATTGTCTTGGAAGGAATATACCGTGGCGTAGGACTTGATCGAGCTGTATTTGCGCTATTAACCGCAGATAAAAAAGCCATAAAAGCAAAGTATGCTTTAGGGAAAGATAGCCAAAAGTTCGCTAGCCAATTTCATTTTAGCTTACAAGTTAATAATGTTTTTCGTAAACTGGTTGATGCGAAAGAAGCTTTATGGGTTAAGGACACGCAATCAAATGATGTGGGGGATTTAGTGAGCCCAGAAATACGAAAGGTTTTGGCATGCCAAGCATTTTACATTGCTCCTCTATTATTATCTGGGAGGGTAATTGGTTTACTTTATGCCGATAGACAACCCAGCAAACGAGATTTAGATAATGAAAGTTTTGAAAGTTTTAAACATTTTGCATATCAAGCTTGCCATGCTATGCAAGTTATTAATCCTCGTTGAAATGTTTTTAACTAAAGAATATTTTTGCCGGTTTTATTATGATTGGGAATTTTAATTTAAAAGTTACATACTAATTATGACTGAAAATTTACAAAACTGGATTGAACGCATTAGTGAAAATGAATTGCCGATATTTAAATATACGGTACATGCAATTAATGATGTTATTTCTAAAGATGCCACTTCGACCTCTGATTTATCACGAATAATATTACGTGATGCAAATTTAACAGCTAGAGTATTACGACTTGCAAATAGTGCTTCATATAATATAACGGGTGCAAAAATCAGTACGATAAGTCGAGCTATTGTATATCTTGGTTTTAACCTGGTTCGTGACATTAGCATGTCGTTAGCAATCATTGATGCATTATTAAGTGGTAAAACAAAAGAGCATGCATTAAAACTTATGGCTAGATCATTTCATGCTGCTGTACAGGCACGTGATTTTGCCACCCGCCGAGGTGATGATGCAGCTGAGGAGGTTTTTATTGCTGCATTGCTTCGTTATATTGGAGAAATAACATTTTGGTGTGTTTCTGGAGAAGAAGGTAAACACATCGAAGAACTGATTGAGCAAAGAGGTTTCTCTGAAGAAATGGCGCAGCAGGAGGTGCTCGGATTTTCTTTAGATCAACTCACTGTAGGTTTAACTCAGGATTGGCATTTAACTGATTTATTACATAGCGCCATTAATCAACCCAACATGGCTAATCCCAGGATTAAAGATATTGTTTATGCCTTGGCGCTATCTGAAGCTGCTTGTGAAAGTTGGAGTAGTAATAAAACTTTAAAGGCTGCAAAAAACATAGCAAAACATATTGGCATTAAAGAAGATGATGTCATTGAATTATTACGTGATAACGCTAAAAAAGCAGCTGACTTTGCACAAATGTTTGGTGCAAGTTCAATCATTAAATATTTACCAATTGATGAAGATAAAATAGAAGATAGTTTAAATGAACACTCGTTTGATGCAAATTGTCCTATTCCAGATCCCTTGTTACAGCTTAATATATTGCGAGATCTTTCAGGAATATTAGTTGATAAACCTAGTTTTAATTTAATCCTAGAAATTGTTTTAGAAGGTATTTATCGTGGAGTAGGTCTTGATAGAACAGTCTTTGCAATGTTGACATCAGATAAAAAAGCTATCAAAGCAAAATATGCATTAGGGAAAGATAATCAAAACTTTATTAATAAGTTTCATTTTAGCTTACAAACAAATAATATTTTTTCAAAATTAATATCTAAACCAGAACCAATATGGATGAAAAACTCACAAGATTCTAAAATGGGTGTGAATGATGAAATTCGTTTAGCTTTAGCAAGTAAAGCCTTTTATATTGCTCCGCTTACTTTATCCGGTAGGGTGATTGGTTTAATTTATGCAGATAGGCAGCCGAGTGATAGGGACTTAGATGAAGAAAGTTATGATAGCTTTAAACACTTTGTGCAACAAGCCAATCAAGCACTCAGCTTTATCTCTATAAAATAATTATTAAAATCAAAGGTACCGGAGTCACTCTATTTTTTTGCAAATCTTGTAAAAAGTAAACAGGGCATGTCCACCAAAGTCACAAAAGTAGGGTGACTCCGGTACCGGTTATAAGTTAAGCCAGAACATTTGCAGCTATAATAATGACTACCATAAATGACGTTAATATCATGACGGTGATGCCAACATTACTTAAAATCTCTTTATCGCCTTGTTGTAATACCATATTAAATCCCCTTAGTGATGAATAATGAGAATTAAGTGTGGCATATCAAAATAGCAATAACTTGATCCAGATCAAGTGACTTAAATTTTAGATATTGGTTATATAAGAATATATTTATAAAGAAAGGGTCAAAAATAGATTAACTCGATCCGGTATTTGCTCGAGTCATTACTCTTAAGCCCAAATAATACTATGGGCGATAAGAAGGACAGCGGTAATCATTACCAGAGAAGGCAGGGTCAGTTGCATAATAGAATCCCTCATGTTTCTTATATTTATTATTAGTCGATCTCTAAGTTAATTTCAGAGATTAGCGTCACAAAAGAGAATTCCAATTATTTTTGTTGTTTCCATAATCATTTTGTGTCACGCGTAGTAAAATAGGGTTTTCTTGGCAGAGAGTCAAGGGAAAGGAAGACGAACTGTGAATAAATGTTACAAAATATTAAATTAAGCAAAAAAAACGGGAATACGCAATGTATTCCCGAAGTTCTAAAGTTGGGGGACTTTATGTGTAAATCTAAAGCTAAGCGACTTGTGTAGATTCTTCAGTCATTGGCTCAGATGAGGTTTCAGCTGGCGTCGAATATAGGCTATGTAGTTCAGCAAGACTAATGCTATCGAGATAGCTACCAATTAAATCAAGTAAACGTAACCAAAGTATGTGGCTTTCTGAACTATTAAATTCAGGTTCCATACTGGATTCTTTTACCGTGGCTTTATCAACGGCTTTCACGATGGATGCAATTGAGATATCAGTTAACGGTTTATTTAACATGTAGCCGCCACCTGGGCCACGAGAGCTGCGAACGATGTCGCATTTTCTTAAAAGGGCAAAAATTTGCTCGAGGTAAGAAATAGAAATATTTTGAGCTTGAGCTAAGTGGGCAAGAGTAACCGGCTTATTTTCATGGGCGGAAAGTTCTAATACTGTCTTAATTGCATAATGTGCGCGTGATGATAATTTCATATTGATGGTGCCCCTTTGTGTTTTATCCCTAAACGAGTGCTTACTATTTGTGAACTAAACTTAGAGGTTACTACACATATTGACAATAAGGTTTCTGTCAACAATTGTAAATTATAGGCGTATACCTGAAGCTCGTTCATTTATATTTAATTTATTCCATGTAATCAAACACTTAAAATGAACAATTTAACAAGTGCTTGCATTAATGATGTTAACATTAACACCAGTTATTAATATATATTTAAAAGTTTCTATTCATAATTTACTGGTAAAACTGTCGAATATGTCACAAATTAAAGAATTAAGCAGTCAACAATTACGTTCATTTTGCGATTTAGCGGAGTTTAGCTTTAGCACGACAGAAGATCTCCCCGATTTCGAAGGTATGGTCGGACAAGAGCGGGCGATTGAAGCATTGTCTTTTGCCGTTGAAATTAACAGACCTGGGTACAACATGTATCTCATGGGGTCGACGGGTTTAGGCAAGCATACTCTATTGAAGCGATTTTTAGATGAAGCATCAGCTGAGCAATATGCAGCAGATGACTGGTGTTATGTTTTTAATTTTTATGACCCACAAAAACCAAAAGCAATTAATTTGCCTGCGGGGCAAGGCCGTAAGTTTCGTGATGATATGCGTCAGCTGGTTCAAGATTTACAAACCGCAATCCCCAATGCATTTGAAAGTGAACTCTATTACACCCGCCAACAAGAAGTTCGTGACTCACTAAAAGAACAAACTCATGCAGCATTCAATTCTTTAGCCGAAGAAGCGAAACAGCATGATATTCTTTTTTTGCGAAGTGATGAAGAATTAACTTTTGCCGCATCAAAAGATGGAAAAAAATTAACTGCTGATGATTATGAAAAATCTTCAGCTGAAGATAAACAAAAATTTGAAGAGGTTGTTGCGGTATTAGAAGAACGTTTGAATAGTTTAATTCGATTACGAACTCAGTGGCAAAAAGAGAGTAGAGAAAAAATTACTGAAATAAATCGTGAAGTAGGTATGTTTGCTGCTGCACACCTTATCGATGAAGTAAAAGTAAAATTCAAAGAAATTAAAGCGATAACGAATTATTTAATGGATGTACAAGAAGATGTTATTAATGGATTATATGAATTTCGTGAACAAGAGCATGCAGATTTTACTTTTGAGGGTGGAGAAGGCTTTTTTGGTTTTCAGCACTATGAGGTAAATTTAATTGTTGATAATAAAAATAATAATGGAGCAGCGGTAATATATGAAGATAATCCTGTGTATCAGAATTTATTAGGACGAGTTGAGTATATCTCGCAAATGGGAACACAGGTAACCGATTATCGTTTTATTAAAGCGGGTGCATTACATAAAGCGAATGGTGGTTATCTTATTATCGATGCACAGAAATTGTTAACCCAACCTAATTCATGGGAAACATTAAAAAGAGTATTGGTTGCAAAAAAAATCAATATAGAGTCTTTAGGTGAAACTGCTGGTTTAGTTAACACTGTATCTCTTGAGCCAGAACCGATACCGCTTGATGTTAAAGTTGTTTTGGTTGGTGGCCGGGCTTTGTATTATATATTAGAAGAAGATGACCCTGAGTTTTCTGAACTATTTAAAGTAGAAGTAGATTTTTCAGAGACTATTGATTGCTCTAAAGAATCATTAAATCAGTATGCGCAAGTGATTGCGACATTAGTCAGAAAAAATAAACTTGCTGCCTTTGAATGTGATGCGGTTAAACGCGTAATAAAATATGGTATGCGACAGATTGAAGATACAACTCAATTATCAACACATATGCATAGTATGCTGGATTTATTGATAGAGTCAGATTATTGGGCCACGAAAGAAAAACATTCTATAGTACGAGATGTAGATGTGCAGTTAGCCATAGATAAACAAATATACCGAGCAGATCGTAGCCGTGAACGAATTTATGATGAAATTAAAAAAGGCATTGTGCTTATAGATGTTAGCGGAGAAAAAATTGCTTCTGTTAATGGTTTGTTTGTTATTGAAACAGGTCGGCTTGAATTTGCACAGCCTGCACGTATCACTGCAAATATACGTATTGGTGATGGTGATATTATTGATATAGAACGTGAAGTTGATTTGGGTGGTTCATTACATTCAAAAGGAGTGTTAATTTTATCGTCTTACTTAGGCTCACGTTACGCAATAAACAAGCCTCTTTCACTATCTGCTAGTTTAGTTTTTGAACAGTCTTATGGCCCTGTTGATGGTGATAGTGCATCTGTTGGTGAGCTGTGTACATTGTTATCTGCTATTTCAAATGTGGCGGTGAAACAATCTTTAGCAATTACCGGATCTGTCGATCAACATGGTAATGTTCAGGTGATTGGTGGTATTAATGAAAAAATTGAAGGCTTTTATGATATTTGTAAACAAAAGGGTTTAACCAATGAGCAAGGTGTCATTATACCAGCAGTAAATATTCCGCATTTAATATTAAGAGACGATGTGGTTGATGCAATAGAAAATAGTCAATTCTTTATATATCCCATCAATACGGTTGACGATGCTATTGAGTTATTGACAGGTTTACCTGCGGGAGAACGTAATAAGGAAGGAGAGTTTCCTGCGGATTCAATAAATTATAAAGTAGAACAACGTTTGCTCGAGTTAGCAGAATTAAAACATGAAGATCACCAAAAAGATGAACATTGTCATGAAAATTCTGAAGACGAAGATAATAAAGAATCAAAAAAAGATAAGTGAGCAGTAATATGACAGTACAAGAAATAATAGAACAAAAATTAGCAAATGATTTTAATCCTCTTCATTTAGAAGTTATTAATGAAAGCAATAATCATAATGTACCGGAAGGATCTGAATCTCATTTTAAAGTCGTGGTTGTGTCACCGACTTTTTCAGGTAAAAACTTATTAGGTCGCCACCGCTTAATTAATGCAACATTGGCAGAAGAATTAAACGGTATCATTCATGCTTTAGCTATTCATACTTATACAGAAGAAGAGTGGAAAGAAGAATCAAACGGTGCACCGATGTCTCCACCTTGTTTAGGTGGAGGAAAGTAATTACATATCTTTATCAAGAAATTGATCGTTAATATGGGCAAGCGGGTTTTTATCAAGCTGAGGATCAATAGGCATTTGTAAGTGAAAGCCTTGTTCTTCAATGCTTTTGAGTATTGGAGCGGCAGTTCCTCTGGACATTTTTTTATCAGAGGTCAGGTTCAGTGTCATCACTTTTTCAGGCGTGCCTAGAACACGATTCAATTCACTAGGCAAATCATCAAGAGATTTTCCTTTCTCAATATAAAGATAGATTTGATCTTTCTTTGTGCTTTTATACACTTCACATATCAGCCCAATTTTCTTAGTTGACATTGTTTTTATCCATTTCAGGTAAAGTACTTAAGGCTTGTTTTATTTGCTGAAAACGTTCCCAAGCTAAAGGGATTTCATGCCCTTCTTGACGTAAGTTATCTAATAATTTTTTTGCATCAGCAACAATCAAGCTAAGCTGTTCTGCATTAAATAATTGCAGAGCGGCTTCAAGATCACCTTCTTCTTCATTGAGTAACGTTGGCGTAAGTTCATCTTCGAGAATCGGTGAACTTTCAAGCATAAGATCAGCAATGAGTTTTATTTCATGTAACTCGTTATGCATTTCCCTAGCGATTTCTTCTTCGTCTAATTTTTTCAATGCTGTTGTATCACCTTCAGCACCTTTTCTAATGGCTACCATCATGGCTGCAATTAACTTTTTGATGGCCATTTTGATGTTGCTGTGATCGCCAGGCATTGCGCAGCTTGTGGCATAGCACTCATCTAATTCTTCTTTTATTTCGAGAACAACATCACTTTCACTGTTATTGCCGAGCAGGGTTGTTTTTTGAACCACTGATTGGAAGTGCGACATAAAATCAAGCATATCTTGCTCGTCTTTCTTTTGTGCACCTTCAATATCAAGTTGGGTTAATTCTTTTTCTGCTTTTGCAAATAAAGGGTTTAATAAGCGACGTTTTAAACGACGTTCATGAGGGCCAGGAGTCGGGCTAAATTGTAGAGTCATAGGGGCTTCAATCTGTAATATTTGAAAAGCGTAATTATACACAGCAACAAATACTATTTCAGTGCAAAGCCAATAAAACAGCTAAAAAATTATTGAGATGTAGGTTAGATTTTTTGTACATGGATGTACTTATGCTGCGATGGCAGGGAGGCCATTTAGTTGTCAGTCTGACAGCGGAGTCATTTATCGCATAAGGTTGTTATTTATAATTGAAGTTTGCTAATAAGACAGGTTTATTTTTAAAATGGTCGTCAGGCTAAAGCTGATCTGCCGAGGTGTTATCAGTTTAAATCTTCCACAACAATCTCAATCCAATGTTTTACAGGCACATCACTTCCTCCATTCAAATGGTGTAAACAACCAATATTTGCAGTGGCAATAACATCAGGTGCTCCCACCATCAGTCCGGAGAGTCTTTGTTCTCGTAGTTGTTCAGAAAGTTTCGCTTGAGTTATTGAATAAGTACCCGCAGAACCACAACAAAGGTGTTTATCTTTTATTTTTGTTAGGTTATATCCACAGTGAGATAAAATATTTTCTATATGGTTAGGTAGTTTTTGTGCATGTTGTAATGTACAAGGTGTATGTACTGCAATATTGCTTTGACTGACACTGAGTTGCGTTTTTAATTTTTCATTTTTATTAATAATTATTTCATTAAAAATAACTTCACTGAGATCAAGCGTTTTATCTGCCACACGTTGCGCTTTGTCTTTATATTCTAGATCGTTACGTAGTAAGTGTGGGTACTCTTTAAACATCGCGCCGCAACCACTGGCAGTCATCACAATGGCTTCAACTCCTTGATCAAACTCTACTAGTAAACGATCAATATTATTCTTTATCGTGATGAGTGCATTTTCTTCATCAGATAAATGTTGTCGTATTGCGCCACAGCAACCAGAAAAAGACATTAACTCGATGCTTAAAGTGTCGAGGACTTTTTTTGTTGCTGCATTTATCTCAGGAGATAAGGCGGGTTGAACACAGCCATCAAGCACGAGCATTTTTCGTGGATGTGTAGTTGTCGAGGTTTCTGGGATAAGCTTTTTGGCGGGAACATGTTGCTTTAATACATTAGGTAAAAACCCACGTACACTTTGCCCAAGCTGTAATAGCGTAGCAAAACGTTTCGGATAAGGCAGAATAGTTAACAATGCTTTTCGTATAAATCTTTGCCCCAAAGAACGTTTGACTCTTTTGTCTACTTCACTTCGTCCAATTTCAAGTAAGTGCCCATATTCCACGCCAGAAGGGCAAGTGCTTTCACATGCGCGACAGCTTAAGCAACGATCAAGATGGGTTAGTGTTTCTTTCGTTACTGCATTGCCTTCAAGCATTTCTTTAATTTGATAAATACGGCCACGTGGGCCATCAAGTTCATCACCCAGAATTTGATAGGTCGGGCAAGTCGCGGTACAAAAACCGCAATGTACGCAGCTGCGTAGAATTTTATCTGCGAGTTGACCATCGTCCGATTGTAAAAAAGTTTTATCTAGTTTTGTTTGCATGTGAAGAATTTATAAATGTGAATAAAGTCGGCCATAATTTAAAATGCCATAAGGATCAAAGCGCATTTTTAAATTAATATGAAATTGTTTTAGTTTGTTTTCTAATGCAGGAAAGCGTTCATTTACATCAGCTTCGGTCTTGATTTTAAACAGCGTTGCAGAACCACCTTGTTCGATTGCGTGTTGTTGAATTTCTTCAGCACTTTTATCGCTATGTAGCCAATACAATGCACCTGCCCAATCGATAAAACAGTTTTCTTCGATAGCTACTTCAGAAACGTATGGCACAGACACGCGCCAAAGCGGTTTTTCTGAATCAAAAAAAGGCAGGGTTTGTTCATTAAGTTGTTGCCAAAAATTTTCAGTATGAACTAATTCGACGCCTTCAATTTTCTTCTGAGATGAGTCTACTGCACTCACTGCACCGCTTAAACGAACATACAGTTTTTCATCATGATAAGCCAAGCCAGAAAGTGGCAGTGAGGTTTGATTTAATGCATGCATTTTTGTAAGCGCGTCTTGTTGAGAAAGCGCAAAACATTGCGTCACTTCGGCTTGTGGTTTAGGTAACACCTTAATGGACATTTCTAACAAGACGCCTAAGGTGCCTAATGCACCCACCATTAAACGTGAAACATCATAACCAGCAACATTTTTCATGACCTGTCCACCAAAGGACATCACTTCACCTTTACCGCTAAGAATTTTTACACCTAAAACAAAATCACGGGCTGAGCCAGTAAAAGGTCGGCGAGATCCAGAAAGCCCTGTGGCAATAGCGCCGCCTAACGTAGCATGTTCACCAAAGTGAGGTGGATCAAACGGTAACATTTGATTGTTTTCTGCAAGCAATGCTTGTAACTCTTTTAAAGGTGTTCCGGCTCGGGCAGTAATAACAAGTTCACTGGGAGTGTAACTAATAACGCCTTGATGAATTCGCGTTTCAAGTATTTCAGTTTTTTCTAAAGGCCTGTTGCCATAAAAGGGTTTCGAGTTACCGCCGACAATGGTTAGCATTGTTTTATCATTCGAGGCAGCACGAACGCGATCTTGTAACTCTTGGGTTCTATTTCGGTTTTCCATCTTTAAAATCTTTCTAAGCTGGGGTGAGAAAGTAAACCATCATGCACATGCATACCGCCGAGTTCGGCGCAGCGGTGTAAGGTTGGCACGGCTTTTCCGGGATTTAATAATTCTTTTGGATCAAACGAATGTTTAATGTCATGAAATATTTGTAATTCTAAGGGTTTAAATTGCACACACATTTGATCAATTTTTTCTTTGCCCACACCATGTTCACCGGTGATAGTGCCGCCCGCTTTAACACAGAGTTCTAAAATTTTTCCACCAAACTCTTCTGTACGTTCTAACTCACCTTTGATATTTGCATCATAAAGTATTAACGGGTGTAAGTTACCATCACCTGCATGAAACACGTTTGCCACTAGCAAACCATATTCTTTTGATAGTTCAGCAATTTTTTTCAAAATATTAGGCAACTCATAACGAGGAATGGTGCCATCCATACAATAATAATCGGGGGAAATACGCCCAATGGCAGGGAAGGCTGACTTACGGCCTAACCAAAGTTTCAAGCGTTCCTCTTCATTTTTAGAGGTGCGTAAGCTGACCGCGCCTTTATTTGTTAAAAGTGTTTCAACAAAGGTAATTTGTTCAGAGACTTCTTCTTCGGTGCCATCAAGTTCACATAATAAAATCGCTTCGGCATCAATAGGGTAACCGGCGTGTGCATAGTCTTCTGCAGCACGAATGGCAGGGTTATCCATCATTTCCAAACCTGCGGGAATAATGCCTTCGGCAATAATGGCTCCTACTGCTTCACCTGCTTTCACAACATCATCAAACGCGGCAAGAATAACTTGTGCTTTTTCAGGACGAGGTAATAACTTAACCGTGACTTCTACAATCACTCCTAGCATTCCTTCAGAGCCTGTCATGAGTGCAAGTAAGTCATAGCCAGGCGAGTCTAATGCTTGTGAACCGATGGTGATCAGTTCGCCATCAATGGTGACAACTTTGAGTTGTAAAATATTATGAACCGTTAAGCCGTATTTTAAACAATGTACGCCACCAGCATTTTCTGCAACGTTGCCGCCAATGGAGCAAGCAATTTGTGATGAGGGATCAGGCGCATAATATAAATTATAATCTTCTGCTGCTTGGGTGATCGCTAAGTTACGCACGCCGGGTTGTACTCGCGCACTTCTATTTTCAGGGTTAACTTCTAAAATTTGATTAAACTTAGCAAGGCTAAGCAAGACACCTTTTGATAAAGGTAATGCGCCACCAGAAAGGCCAGTACCTGCGCCACGCGCTACTACCGGCACACCGACGTTGTAACATGAAGTTAAAATATTTTGCACTTGCTCAATGGTTTCGGGCAGCACTACAATCCAAGGTGTTTGTTGATACGCCGTTAAACCATCACATTCGTAAGGACGTTTTTGTTCATTACTTTCAAGAATACTTTCTTTGGGTAAGAGTTGATGTAAGTGTTTCCTAAGTATTTCTCTGTGTTCTTTTTTGGCTGTCGACATAACCTAATGATACCGCAGCTTGGGATTTGATTCTAAATTTAATCTGCTCAATACAAGTAATAGCGCGGCAATCTGTATGGTTATAGGTATAATTAAAAAAGATTGCCACGCTATCGTTGGTAACAACAGGTTTTATGCGATGAATAAAAAAGTAAATACCCAAGATGAAGATGTTAAAACTCGCTTAGACAAATGGTTATGGGCTGCGCGATTTTATAAAACCCGTCATCTTGCTGCTGAAGCAATTAATGGTGGTCATATTCATCATAATGGCCATCGCGTTAAACCTTCACGCGTGATTCAACTCGATGACAAACTCAGCATCCATAAAACTCCGTTTACTTTTGATGTGATTGTTAAAGGTTTAAGTGTGCGGCGTGGTCCGGCAAAAGAAGCGCAATTACTTTATAGTGAAAGTGAAGAAAGCATCAAAAAGCGTGAAGAATTAGCAATCCAAAGAAAACTCAATGCACAACAATTCCCTCATGCAGAACGTCGACCAGACAAACGTGATCGTCGCCGAATTATCCGTTTTAAAAATGTGAACAGAGAAAACTAATGTCCAATTCCAATACTACACGCTACAGACCAACCACGCCCTTAATTGCCGCCGATGCCATTATTGAATTAACCGATAAACCCAATCGCCCCATTGTTCTCATCGAGCGAAAAAATCCGCCCTACGGCTGGGCGATTCCCGGTGGATTTATGGATATTGGAGAGCGGTTAGAGGTTTGTGCAGTTCGAGAAGCCAAAGAAGAAGTTTGTTTAGAGGTGACATTAAAAGCCTTATTAGGCATGTATTCTGATCCCTCACGAGATGATCGTGGCCATACCGTGACAGCGGTTTATGTGGCTGAAGCCACAGGTGAGCCAGAAGCAGCAGATGACGCAAAGAATTTAGCCATTTTTGATATTGATAACTTACCTGAGCCCCTAGCCTTTGATCACGCGCAAGTGCTTGAAGATTATAGAAAATTTCGTGAAACGGGTCAGGTGACAGAGTTAAGGAAGGGTAAATAACCCTGCCTGTCATTGCGAGCCATGTTTTTTATGGCGCGGCAATCTCATAATCAGTGCATTGAAGCTTGAGATTGTCACAGTCACTTTGTTCCCTCGCAATGACAGAATCTGTGGAACGCGCAGTAGTTCATTAAGTGCAACAACAATTCAACCTTGAAACTGGCTAATTTATCCCCAAATAGTTAAAGAATAAGAATTCTCTAATATAGAGTGATTCATTTTTAATTTCGGAGGCCACCATGGCAACAGTAGATTTAACCAATAGCAACTTCAAAGAAACTATCGACAGCAGTGACTTCATTATTTTAGATTTTTGGGCGCCATGGTGTGGCCCTTGTAAGCAATTCGGCCCAGTTTTTACTGAAGTTTCTGAAAAGCACTCAGATATTGTTTTCGCGAAAATTAATACAGAAGACGAGCAAGAAATTGGTTCAATGATGAATATTCGTTCAATACCCACATTAATGATTATGCGTGAACAAGTGGTTCTTTATTCTGAAGCGGGTGCATTATCAGCAACGGCTCTTGAAGAAGTGATTGAAAAAGCAAAGTCGCTTGATATGAAAGAAGTACATAAGCAAGTTGCTGAAGAACAAGCTAAAGCTAAAGCAGAAGCTTAATTTTTGTTGTCATTGCACTTAATGAACCGCTTCGCGTTTCGTCAGTATTACCCTACCCCTGCTTTACATGTCATTGCGAAGGAACAAAGTGACTGCGGCAATCTCCAGTTACAGTGCGCTCATCATGAGATTGCCACGTCAGCACTGAAAAATACTTTTTCAGTGCTTCCTCGCAATGACCATTAATTTTAAATTAATGGTCACATCAACCCATTAAATGGTTGCACATCCACTAGCGTTCCGGCTTCGACATTGCCCCAGTCTTGCGGCAAGATAATAAAACAATTCGCTTTACTCATCCCGCTTAAAACATGACTGGCTTGCATGCCAATGCTTTCAACAACCAACTCACCTTGTTCGTTTGTTTGTAATATGCCGCGTTGAAGATCGGTACGCCCCGGTGATTTACGTAACGCAGATTTACATGCAACTTTAACAACCGTTGGCTTAGTTATCTTTCGTCCCATCATCGTTTTTAATGTAGGTAATGCAAATTGATAAAAGGTTGCCATAACAGAAACAGGGTTGCCGGGTAGGCCAAAGAAAACCGCATCATTTACAAATCCGAAAGCAAGAGGCTTACCGGGTTTCATGGCTATTTTCCAAAAATCAACTTTCCCCAGTTTGTCTAACGTTTCTTTTACATAATCTGCTTCACCGACTGAAACACCGCCAGATGTCATAATCGCATCGGCTTGTTCAGCAGCTGCAATAAAGGCTTTTTCTACCGCCGCTCGATCATCGGGAATAATGCCCATATCAATAAGCTCTACCCCTAAGTTAGTGAGCATGCCGAAAATAGTGTAACGATTAGAGTCATAAATTTGGCCTTCATCTAACGCTTCATCGACATTACGTAACTCGTCACCGGTTGAGAAAAAGGCAACTCGAATTTTTTTATAGACGCTGATTGACGCAACGCCTAAAGAAGCTAGAACGCCCAGCTCAGCAGGGGTGAGTTGTTGGCCGGGTTTTAAAACGACATCGCCGTCTTTAATGTCTTCACCTATGTGACGAACATTGTCATTTTTACAGTGACCACTTTGAATCGTAATCGCATCACCATCGGCCTGAACTTGCTCTTGCATGATGACGGTATCTGTTCCCTTCGCCATCGGCGCGCCGGTCATAATACGAATGCACTCACCGGGTTTTACTTCACCTTCAAAAGGTATGCCCGCAAATGATTTTCCAACCATGGGTATGGTGTTGTTACCATTGCTGGGTAAGTCAGCCGAGTTGAAAGCATAACCGTCCATTGCAGAGTTCGCGTAGGGTGGAACATTAATGTTTGAGATAATGTCTTCTGCCAGTACGCGATTTAATGCATCACGTATAGATAGCGTTTCTGTTTCTTGTGTTTGCTTTACCGCTTGTGTCATGCGGGTGATAGCTTCTTTAACATCAAGCCAAGGAGATTGTTTTTGTGGAGTGTCGCAAGAAACTGGTATTGATTTAGTCATGGGTAAACTCAGTATAGGTAATTGATATTGTTACGATGAATTAATTATCTCATAGTTTTCTGTAGATGTTGTTCGGCATTTTTTAAATCTTCTTCTGTGTTGATATTAATAAAGGCATCTGTACTATCAGAAAAACCAACGATTTTATGGGCTTGTTGCTGCATCCAAACGCGCGCTTTACGTTCGCCTTGCTGTAAAAAATGTTCAAGTGAGGGAGCAAGGCTTTTATGAATTAAAGAAAACGTAGGTTGTAAATGTTCTCCGCTATCAGGGATAACAATTTTTACTTGTTGGTTGTTTTCCATTAAGCGAGTCGCCATATCTCGTGCAATAAACGGACTGTCAGCAGGTACGACAAGTAACCATTCATTTTTACACACCAGTAGAGCTTGCAAAATACCAGCAAGCGGGCCGGAAAAATCTTTGGTCGCGTCTTCTAAAACATCAAAATTGAGTTCTTTATAGCGCTCAATATTTCGGTTTGCACTGATCAGAACTTCTGAAACTTGTGGCTCGATGCGCTGAATAACATGCTGAATGAGCGGTTGTTGGGCAAGTAAAACAAAGCCTTTATCGGCTCCATTTAGCCTTGAACCTTGGCCACCCGCAAGAATAATGGCAGAGATATTTTGTGTTGATTGGATCATATATGCCAATAATTATCATTAATAAGCCAAATTATAGCGAAAAAGTGTGAATAAGTTCGTAAATCTGCACTAAAAGACTAAAACTTTAGTGGATTAGTGCCGATAATAGTAAAGAAGAAAATTAATTAAATAAGGTTATGTTAATAGAATGAAAAAAATGATTTTAATTATGGCGTTAAGTCTATTTGCTTTCATGGGTTGTGGAGTAGTGGGAGGAGGTTTGATTGTTGACACGGGATATATCGGTGGCTACCCACCGGCTCATGCCCGAGCCCATGGAAGACGTGCTCATTACCGTTATCATTACTATCCTAATGCAGAATTTTATTTTGACACAAGCCGTAATTTATATTTTTATTTAGATTCTGGCTCACAGTGGTCATTCTCAGCAACCCTGCCTTTTCATTTACGCCATCACTTACATAATAATTATGTTGAAATTGAGATGGATGATGATCGTCCTTATCGCAAACATAAATATTATAAAAATAAATATAGAAAACATAAGACACGCTATAAAAAAAATATTAAATCTAAACGTAAACACGATAATAAATATAAGGATAAGCATCATAAAAATAATCAGAAAAAGCATCGTGATGATGATTATAATAAAGGCAAGAAAAAACACTATAACAATGGTTATAAAAAGAGTAAGAAAGACCATAGTAAAGACGGCGATGAACGTAGTCGCCATAAAAAACGCAAAAAATATGATCGTGATTAGTTAAAACAGATCTAATAACATTTAGAGTTGGAAAGAAAATGAAAATAGACATGACAACAACATTAACGACGGCACTCTCTGGCTTGCAAGTGGGAATAAATAATGCACAGCAAGCTTCGAATGAAGTGGCTAAATTAACAACGGGCTCTAAAGACGTTCAAGCGGCGATAGGCCCATTATTAAAGCTACAAGAAGCTGAGCAACAAGTTGCGGTAACAAGTAAAGTGATTGCTGTTGAAGGTGAGGCATTAGGTCGATTTGTTGATGAGAGCGCGTAACTTTATTGCTGCTGTAAAATAGCCCATTCAATATGCTCCCTGACTAATGGGGAGATGTCTTTCTTTCTTTTTTCTTTTAACTCTTTCACAATGTTTTTGTCTTTTTTAGCATTTCCTAATGCAACAGCAATATTTCTCAGCCAACGTTCATAACCAATGCGTCGAATAGCGGAACCTTCTGTTTTTGATAAAAAGGTTTCTTCATCCCAAGAAAATAATTCAAGCAAAGCAATATCATCAAGTTGATGGCGAGACATAAAATCTGTTTCATCTGAATCAACTGCAAAGCGATTCCATGGGCAACACAGTTGGCAATCATCACAGCCATAAATACGGTTTCCCAATAAGGGGCGAAGATTTTCAGGGATAGAACCTTTTAACTCTATGGTGAGATAGGAAATACAAAGACGCGCATCCACCACATAAGGTGCGGTAATCGCTTTGGTCGGGCAAATATCTATACACGCTTGGCATGTTCCACAATGTTGTTCTGTGGGTTTATCGATAGGCAAGGGCAGATCGGTATAAATTTCACCGAGAAAAAACCAAGAACCTGCAGTTTTATTGAGTAAGTTACTGTGCTTTCCTATCCAGCCTAGTCCCGCTTTTTCAGCTAAGGCTTTCTCCATGACCGGCGCACTATCAACAAAAACACGATAACCAAATTCCCCGACAGCTTGTTCAATCTTCGTTGCTAATTTTTGTAAACGTTTTCGCAAGACCTTATGATAATCTCGACCTAAGGCATAGCGAGAAATATAGGCTTTATTGCTATCGTTTAATACTGATTCAGCTTGAATAATATCCGGTGGCCAATAATCCATACGGCCGGTGATGACGCGTTTTGTTCCTGTTACCAGTTCTTCAGGGTGGGTGCGTTTAGTGCCGTGAGAGGCCATCCATTCCATATCGCCATGGCAGCCTTCATCCAACCATTCATTTAAGGTCTCTTCGGCTTTTTCAAGTGCGTTATCGGTAATGGCAATTTCTTGAAAGCCAAGAGCTTGTCCCCACGATTTAATTTTTTCTACGAGATTGAGGAGATCATCTTCATTATCTGCATTGAACTGGTTCTGAATTTCATCCATAAAGGCTATGATAACGCGCATGAAGCAACTACCAAACAGTTTATATACCACAGAGCAAACTCGAGAACTTGATCGTATTACGATAGAAGAATTTGAAGTCTCTGGTACGGTACTTATGGAGCGCGCCGGTACGGTCGCATTTGAAACCTTAAAACAACATTGGCCTCAAGCTAAAACTTTATGCGTTGTTTGTGGCACAGGGAATAATGGCGGCGATGGTTTTGTTTTATCTCGTTTAGCGCATGAACACGGTCTTAAAGTTGAAGTGATTTTAGTTGGAGACAGCAGCAAAATAAAAGGCAACGCATTATCGGCCAAACAACGCTTGGAAGGTTGCGGATTAGATGTTCAAAATTATGGTAACGGAAAACTGCCTTTGGCTGATCTTGTGGTCGATGCCATCTTTGGTACCGGCTTACACGGAAAAGTGGATGAAGATTCAGGCTATGCCATAAGTGCAATCAATCAGCATGGTACGCCTGTGTTAGCGCTTGATATTCCATCAGGATTATTTGCAAATACAGGTACCAGTGAGTCTGAGACAGTAAAAGCTGATCTCACTATTTCATTTATTGGTTTAAACCAAGGTTTATTAACGGCTAAAGGGCCAGATGCCTGTGGCGAAATAATATTTAGTGACTTACAAATTCCTTCTGGGGTAGCATTAAAAGTGCCCACCTCTGTTCGACGTTTAAATATACCCAACTCAATTTTTGAAAAACGACAAAAAGATTCTCACAAAGGATTGTATGGTCACGTACTCGTGATGGGGGGTGAAATCGGGATGAGTGGTGCTGCGAGATTAGCGTGTGAAGCTGCCTTAAGAACAGGTGCTGGCTTAGTGAGTTTAGCTACGCGTTACGCGCATGCTTCAACCATCAGCAGCGTGCGGCCAGAAATTATGAGTCACCCTGCAGAGCGTGAGTCTGAAATTTTACCCTTAATTGAAAAAGCCAATGTCATCGCGATTGGCCCTGGATTGGGGCAAAGCGAATGGGCAGCCGTGTTATTAGCCATGGCAATGAACAGCAACAAAACATTAGTTGTTGATGCTGATGCGCTGAACTTACTCGCCATGGAACCTATTAAACGCGATAACTGGATTTTAACACCTCACCCTGGTGAAGCGGCTCGTCTTCTAGGTATTAGCATTGCAGATATTCAAGCCGATAGGTTTAGTGCGGTTGAAAAAATTGCTCAAAAGTACGGTGGCACCATTATTTTAAAGGGTAGCGGCAGTTTAATTTATTCTGAAGGTGAGACCTTTGTTTGTGATAAAGGCAACCCTGGTATGGCCAGTGGCGGTATGGGGGATGTACTCACAGGGATTATCGGCAGCTTATTGGCTCAGGGGTTTGAGTTAAAAGAGGCAGCAAAAATTGGTGTTGATCTGCATTCAAGCGCGGGTGATTTGGCAGCCAAAGGTGCCGGCGAAAAAGGTTTACTCGCCAGTGACTTAATGCCTGTTATTCGTCGTTTAATAAATTTGGCTTAACGTTATATGAGTATGCTGACGCTAAATTTGGCTGATGAAAAAGCGACGATTGAATTTGGTAAAAAACTCGCTAAACACTGTACAACAGGAACCAATATCTATCTATATGGCGACCTAGGTGCAGGAAAAACTACCTTAGTACGCGGCATGATTCAAGCCTTCTTACCCAATGTAAAAGTCAAAAGTCCCACGTACACCCTAGTAGAAGATTATGAGCTGACCAATTCAACTGAAAATCCAAATAACTTAAACCATATCTATCACTTTGATCTTTATCGCCTTGGAGATCCAGAAGAGCTTGAATACTTAGGTGGACGAGATTATTTTGCTGACGATGCCGTGTGTTTAATAGAGTGGCCCATGCGTGGGGAAGGGTGGTTAAGTGAAGCAGATTTAGAAATACACCTTAAGTATCAAGAAGAAGCGAGAGACATCACTTTAAAAGCATTGACGGATAAAGCGGTAGAACTAATAAAAAATCTCAGCTCAAAATAACTGAGGTTTTTGATTTGGTTTTATTTTAAGTAATTTTAACTCCCCATATTCTCGAATAATTCTAGATAGATCGCCTATCTTGCTAAAATATATAGAAAAAACACTTGATAAAGTCCTGTTTTTTATCCATTATTAGGATGTACATGGGTAAGGGGACTTTCCAAACGTGATTTTTCAACAATTAAAACAGTCTAAAATCTTCTCTCGCGGCTTACTGGCTGCGGGTTTATTGATTTGTTTAATGCCCCCGTTGTTGTCTGCCGCAGAAGTGCGTGGTTTGCGTATGTGGCCTGCACCGGATAATACCCGTCTTGTTTTCGACTTAAATTCTCCCGTTGAACATAGTTTATTTACACTCAGTAATCCCAACCGCATTGTTATTGATCTTAAAGCATCTAAAGTCGTCGGTGCGCTTCCTTCGGCGACTTACAATGAAACTCGTATTAAAGGCCTTCGCTACGCCAAGCGTGGTGATGGTGGTTTACGTGTAGTTTTAGATTTAAAGCATAAAGTTAAACCAAAAAGTTTTGTTCTAAAGCCTCATGGTAGTTATGGCCACCGTTTAGTGGTTGATTTATATGATGCTAAGCAATATGTGATTAAGCCAAAAGTCATTAAAAGATCGGTTTATACTTCTAACAAGAAAAATGCACGTGATTTAATTATTGCGATTGATGCCGGCCATGGTGGTGAAGACCCTGGAGCGATTGGCCAACGTGGTACACGTGAAAAAGACGTGGTGTTAAAAATTGCTAAAGAATTAGAACGTTTAGTCAAACGTCAGCGCGGCATGAAACCATTAATGATTCGTACGGGTGATTATTATATAGGCTTAAAGCAACGTGTTAAAAAAGCACAAGTTGCACAAGCTGATTTATTTATCTCTATTCATGCCGATGCATTTAAAAACGGTAAAGCGCGCGGAACCTCGGTGTTTATTTTATCTGAGCGCGGCGCCAGTTCGAGCTTAGCAAGCTATTTAGCAGACAGTGAAAACAATGCAGATTTAAACGGTGGTGTGAGCAGTACCAATGATGACCTACTCAACATGGTATTGGCCGACATGGTTAAGAACTCAACCTTAGAAGACAGTCATCAAATTGCCAGTAAGGTGCTTGCGGGCTTAAAAAATGTAAATCATTTGCATAAAAAAACCGTCGAGCAAGCTGGTTTTAGAGTCTTAAAAGCAGGGCGTCCGGCAATACTGGTAGAAACCGCCTTTATTTCTAATCGTGCTGAAGAACGTAAGTTGCGCACCAGAAAGCATCAACGCGCATTAGCAAAAGCCATTTTCAATGGTACGCGCGCTTATTTTAAATCTCATCCCATTCCTGGAACATTATTAGCGATACGTGATCGTAAGCACCGCATTGCGCGCGGTGAAACATTAAGTGGTATTGCTAAACAATATCAAATTAGTATGGCGACCATTCGAGGCGCTAATAACTTGCGTAACGATAACCTACGCATTGGTAAAACATTACGAATTCCCGTTATTTAGTTTTATCCTCAACCTCACCTAGCTTCTATGATTACTTTTTTGTTTCCTTGGCGTTCTTCGCGTCTTGGCGGTAAAATATTCAAATGTCTTTAATTAGAAAATCCATCCAACAACTTCCACAGCAACTTGCGAATCAAATTGCAGCGGGAGAAGTGGTTGAACGTCCCGCATCGGTTATTAAAGAATTATTAGAAAACAGTTTAGATGCTGGCGCGACGCAGATTGAAATTGAGATCATCGCAGGCGGATCGCAGTTAATACGAATTCGAGATAATGGTGTAGGTATACCGCAAGACGAATTAAGCTTGGCCTTAAGCCCTCATGCAACTAGTAAAATACGTTCACTCGATGATTTAATTCATGTCTCAAGCATGGGGTTTCGCGGTGAAGCCTTGGCCAGTATTGCCTCGGTCAGTGAATTGGTTTTAACCTCATGTGCTATAAATGCTAACGACATGGCGTGGAGTATAAAAGCCAAAGAGGGTGAGTTTGAACTCTCTCCAGCTTCACATCCTCAAGGCACTACATTAGAAATACATCATCTTTTTTATAACACGCCCGTTAGACGAAAATTTTTAAAAGCCAACAGAACAGAATTCAAACATATTGAAGATGTGGTGAAGCGGATTGCATTAGCGCGCTTTGATGTCGCAATAAAATTCACACACAATCAACGACAAGTTTTTTCTTTACCCGTAGCAACATCAGAAGAAAATAAGCATGCCCGCTTAAGCTCATTAATTAATAAAGAATTTCTTCAATCCGCAATAAAATTAAAGTTTGAGAATACAGAAATAAAATTAACAGGTTGGATAGCGAATGCAGATTATTCTCGCAGTCAATCTGACATGCAATATTTTTTCGTTAACGGTCGTATGATCAAAGATAAAGTCATTACTCATGCAGTAAGACAAGCCTTTCAAGAAACACTTTACCCTGGCCGTTTCCCCGTTTATGTATTACAGCTTGAAATGGATGCAGAGCAAGTCGATGTTAATGTTCATCCTACTAAACATGAGGTACGTTTTCGTCAAAGTCGATTAATTCATGATTTTTTATTTTATAGTATACGAGAAGCATTAAATACTAATGCAGACTCTGTTATTCATGAGCCTTTATCTAATCATCACGCAGCGAATAATTATTTATCTAGCAATTACTCAAGCTTTCAATCATCTAATGTTGCTGAGTCTTCTTTAAAGTATCCTACCCAAGCAACACAACCTCCAAATATCATTAATACAAAAGAATTAAATACCCCGTTAGGTGTGGCACTATCAAAAGTAAATAATGATTTTTTATTAGCGCAAAACCAACAGGGTTTGTTAGTTGTAAAATTAAACGTAGCTAGAGAAGCATTAGCAGAAAAACAAATTAAAGAGGCTTTGTCAGAACAAAGCCAACTGATCTCTAAGCCTGTGCTTATTCCTTTTAATATAGGGATTAAATTTAATGCTCAATCATGGCTAGATAAAAATAAGTCAGACTTGCTGCAACTCGGGTTTAACTTCGCTGCATTAGGCGAGCAAGAAATAATGGTAAGACAAGTGCCTGCTATGTTGAATGTGAGTGATTTAAAGCACAGCATAAATGAATTTATTAACGTGGTGAGTGACGATGCAGTGTCTTTTACAAATGCTTTAGTCAGTATCATCGTTAAAGATGAGTTTAGTCACCAGCTTTTAGATTGGAATAAACTATTACGCGATTTAGAAAATTCAGGTTTGGAACACCTTAGTGGGCTTTATCATCAAATTTCAAATAAAGATTTAGCGGGTTTGTTTAAATAAAAATCATGTCATCTTCTTTACCAAAAATAATTACACTAATGGGGCCAACCGCATCAGGTAAAACGGATCTCGCTATTTACTTACGCGAGCATTTCCCTGTTGATATTATTAGTGTTGATTCAGCCATGGTTTATCGTGGCTTAAATATTGGTTCAGCCAAACCCAGTGATGATGAATTAGCAAAAGCCCCACATCGTTTGATAGACGTAGTTGATCCAAGTGAGGCCTATTCTGCTGCGCGTTTTCGTAAAGATGCTTTAGTTGAAATTGCGAAAATTATTCAAGCTGGCCGCATCCCTTTATTAGTCGGGGGGACGATGCTTTATTTTCGGGCCTTGCTTGAGGGCTTGTCTGATCTCCCTGCCTCGGATGCTGTCACGCGCGACAAAATTACCCAACAAGCCAAGCAGTCAAGTTGGGAAAAAATGCACGAACGCCTAGCCGAAATAGATCCTGAAGCCGCTACGCGTATTCACCCTAATGATCCACAGCGTATTTCACGGGCATTAGAAGTGTATGAAATGACGGGGAAACCGATCAGCCAGTTACAAAGAGAACAAAAATCTGAACCTTTGCCTTATAACGTACTCAAACTGGCAGTGATTCCTTCAGACCGAGCGATGTTGCATACGCGCATCGCAAAGCGCTTTCACTTAATGTTAGAGCAAGGTTTTATCGATGAAGTTAAAACATTGCAAAACAGAGGGGATTTGCATGAAGACATGCCTCCGATAAGAGCGGTGGGTTATCGTCAGGTCTGGGACTATCTTCTCGGTAGGATGGACTATACTGAAATGGAAGAAAGGGGGGTAATTGCCACGCGTCAGTTAGCGAAAAGGCAATTTACTTGGCTTCGCTCAGAAAAGAACTTAACTATTTTTGAGTTAGGCCGATACACTGAACAAGATATTCAAGAATTAGCCTTGAAAATCGTTCAATCGTACTTAGATAAGGTGTAACAACGTTTAATCTCTTAGTACTTTTAACGCTAAGAAAGAACGAGAAAAAGGAATTTTTGCTTGCGCTAGTTAGACTGGTTATTGGTCTACATGGTTGCGGTACGGAGCGCTGAATAAATTTAAATTAAGTTTATAGATTGAAAACACGTGTTTTTCATCTATTTATAATAAAAACAGATGTTTGGAGATAATAATTATGAGTAAAGGACAATCTTTGCAAGACCCATATTTAAATGCCTTACGTAAAGAACGTATTCCCGTATCTATTTTTCTCGTGAATGGTATTAAACTTCAAGGGCAAATTGAATCGTTTGATCAATTTGTCGTTTTATTGCGTAACACCGTCAGTCAAATGGTTTACAAACATGCCATTTCTACCGTGGTGCCTGCGCGTAATGTTAAAATACCGGTTGAAGAGGGCGGTGCTGTTGCAGCTAAACCTTCTACCAACGCAGGTAATGTATAGCCACCAAATATTTTGATGGCTTATTTTTATTCGAGGAATATCTAGTTGTTTGAACGTCCCCAAGGGGGTGAACGCGCGGTTTTAGTTCATCTCAATTTGAATACTGGATTTGATGCAGAATCCCTCGAAGAATTTAAAGAGCTGGTTGTTTCTTCAGGCGCTATGCCTGTTGCAATAGCAACCGGCTCTCGTTCTGTTCCTCACCCTCGATATTTTGTTGGCACCGGTAAAGCTGATGAAATTAAAGAGCTGGTGAAAAGTGAAGAGGCCGATGTTGTTTTATTCGATCATGAATTATCCCCCGTCCAAGAACGAAATTTAGAAGCCTTACTCGAATGTCAGGTGCTGGATCGTACCGGCCTCATTTTAGATATTTTTGCTCAACGCGCACGCAGTCATGAAGGGCAACTTCAAGTTGAACTCGCACAGCTTCGTCATCTATCCACACGATTAGTTCGTGGTTGGTCGCATTTAGAACGACAAAAGGGCGGCATAGGTTTACGTGGCCCCGGTGAAACACAGCTAGAAATTGACAGACAGTTAATTGGCCACCGTATTCGTACGCTAAAATCACGTTTAGAAAAAGTCCAGCGCCAGCGCGAACAAGGCCGTCGAGCGCGTAAAAAAGCGGATATCCCTACCATCTCATTAGTGGGCTATACCAATGCCGGTAAATCGACATTGTTTAATAATTTAACCAATGCCAATGTTTATGCTGCAGATAAACTCTTTGCGACGCTTGATCCCACCTTAAGAAAAATTAAATTAGCGGCAGGCTTTCCCGTCGTGCTTGCCGATACCGTAGGATTTATACGCCAACTTCCGCATGACTTGGTGGCGGCTTTTCGCTCAACCTTAAAAGAAACACAAGATGCAGATTTACTGTTGCACGTGGTTGATGCCTCCAGTGATGAACGTGAAGATAATTTAAATCAAGTTAATTTGGTTTTAGAAGAAATTGATGCCGCAGATCGTCCGCAACTGCTAATCTTTAATAAAATTGACTTACTCGATGGCATGAAACCACGCATCGACCGCGATGACCTAGGTGTCCCCATTCGAGTTTGGGTCTCAGCCTTAGAAGGCAAAGGACTAGATTTATTGCACGAAGCCATTGCTGAGCGGGTCAATACAGACATGGTTCATCAAACCTTATTTATCCCCGCAGCAGAAGGCCGATTACATGCACAACTGTTTGAAGCTGGCGCTGTGAATAAAGATGATGCTCAAGAAACAGGTGGATGGATAATGGATGTCACGTTAAGACGTGCAGATTGGGATAGCTTGGTAAAATATGAAGATATTGACCAATATATTGTCAATAAAACCTCCATAGAATTGGATGAAGTGACAAGTCCTGCTTGCGGCTGAGCCTTAAGCCCAATAGAATATGCCCTTTGTGCTGCCAGTGTGCGGAATCCAAATTTAAGTTTATATTATTAAAAAATGAGACAAAAAATGTCAAAAGAAGATAGCGTTAAACTGAACCATCCAAACCAAGAAATGGCATGGAATGAACCCGGTGGTAATGGCTCAAATGGTTCCAAAGACCCTTGGGGTGGAAACAAAGGTGGCCAAGATGGCCCACCAGATTTAGATGAAGTTTTCAAAAAACTCAATGAAAAAGTCACCAGTCTTTTTGGTGGTAAAGGTGGTCGTTCAAGTGGCGGTGGTGGAAGCTCTGCAGCCAGTTCAAAAGGCTTTGGCTTTTTAGCGGCTATCGCAGTCGTACTTTGGGGGTTTTCAGGTATCTATATCATTGATGAAGGTCGAGAAGGTGTGGTTCTGCGCTTTGGTGGTTTTGAGCGCATCACACAACCGGGGCCACATTGGTACCCACGTTTTATCGAAAAAGTTGAAATTGTTGATGTAGAGCGTGTTCGTAGTTTGAATATTGGCGGCACCACGCACGAGTCATTAATGCTGACCCAAGATGAAAACATTGTAGATATTCAGTTTGCAGTTCAATACAAAGTGAGCAACTCAAAAGATTACGTCTTTAATGTTAGAGACCCAGACACAACATTACGCCAAGTAACTGAAACAGCAATGCGTGAAGTTGTTGGTAAAAACAATATGGATTTCGTTATTAAAGATGGTCGTGTTCAAGTTGCCTCACGTACTAAGGATTTAATGAAAGTTATTCTTGATAGCTATAAAACAGGCTTGGTCGTGACAAATGTCAATATGCAAAACGCACAGCCGCCTGAACAAGTACAACATGCATTTAGTGATGCGGTTAAAGCACGTGAAGATAAAGAACGCTTAGTCAACGAAGCTGAAGCCTACTCAAACGATATTATACCAAGAGCACGTGGTAAAGCGGCACGTATGGAGCAGGAAGCTGCAGCATATCGTGATGAAATTATTGCAAAGGCAAATGGTGAAACTGAACGTTTCTTAAAAGTTTTAAAAGAATACAAAAAAGCCCCCATTGTTACGCGTGAACGTCTTTATATCGAAGCGATGGAATCCGTATTGAGTAATGCTAATAAAGTGATGATTGATGTGAAGAAAGGTAATAGCCTTATGTATTTACCTTTAGATCGTTTGCAATCACGTCAAGGTTCAGGATTAAGTACACAAGATTTAGAAAACTTAAGACAAACTTTGCCAAACTCTACAAATAATAATAGTACATCACGATCACGTGATCTCTTACGTGGCCGGGAGGGTCGTTAATCATGGTTAATTTAAAAATATCCAGTTTAGTTGCAGTTGTTGCCATTTTAATTATTGGCTTTAGTTCGATTTTTATTGTTGATGAACGCGAGCTAGCAATAAAGTTTCGTTTAGGTGAAATTGTAGAATCTGAGTTTGAATCTGGCATTCATTTTAAATTTCCTTTTATCAATAATATTAAAAAGTTTGATAAACGTATTTTAACATTAGATGCACGTCCTGCTATTTATCTAACGAAAGAAAAGAAAAACGTTAATGTTGATTTCTTTGTGAAGTGGCGCATCAATGATGTAGCAACATTTTATAAAGCAATGTCAGGCGGTAATGAACGTATCGCAGCAGAACGTTTGTATACAGTCATTAATGATGGCTTACGTGATCAGTTCAGTAAACGTAGCATTAAAGAAGTGATTTCTGGTGAACGTGAAGAATTGATGAACATCACGAAAAAAGCGGCCAATGATCAAGTTAATAAATTTGGTATTGAACTTGTTGATGTTCGAGTGAAACGTATCGACTTTAGTGAAGATATTAGTAACTCTGTTTACCGTCGAATGGAAGCAGAACGTACTCGTGTAGCAAAAGACTTTCGTTCACGTGGTGCAGAAGCCGCAGAAAGAATTCGTGCTAATGCAGATCGTAAACGTACTGTGACACTTGCAGATGCTTATCGTGAAGCTGAAAAAACACGTGGTGATGGTGATGGTGGTGCCGCAGGCATTTATGCAAAAGCCTACACTAAAGATCGTGAGTTTTATTCATTCTACCGTAGCCTCATTGCTTATAAAGAATCGTTTAATGCCCAAAGTGATATGATGGTGATTGATCCGAGCTCTGATTTTTTCAAATACTTTAAAAAATCTAAGTAATTTTTTTCAAAATGGATTCTTTATGGATTGCCTTGGGGTTAGTGTTGGTGATAGAAGGTTTAATGCCCGCACTCAATCCCAATGGATTTAAAAAAACAATGATGTCGATTAGAGAACTGGATGAACGGTCTCTACGCATCATGGGATT
>JASFYW010000029.1:0-8145 GCA_045046865.1 Woeseiaceae bacterium
TGGAGGTATTTTAAACAAATTGATAGTGGTAGTCTTATTGGGAAAATTTAGACTAATGTCAGTATTTATAACTGGCAATAAAAAGAGTGATGCTGTAAATAAAATAACTAGTGAATATGATACTTGCCCCCTCTTTTACCTCTTTTATTTAATCCAAACCAGAATATATAATGATTTCTTCTGATATTAATATTGAAGATTTCTTTAAATATAATGAAAATATATAACAAAAAACCCAGCTGACCCAAAATGCTGATTTAAACATATAAAATAATAAATTATTATAAAAACTAATGAGGATTTTCAATGAATAATGGATTAGCTAAACGAAAAACATCAATGATCCTTTATTGTATAGAGGAAGCATTAGGGCGTTTTTTATTTGAGAATGAAAACTCGGTTAAGTATCATTCCACTGGGTTTAATGATATAAAGATACAAGATCTTATTGAAAAAGCATATCTTGACGACATTTTTCAGTTGGTGATAAAAGCTACTAAAGATACGCCTGAAGAAGCATCTATTAAGAGGTTATATCAACTAGCACATGATCTCAACTTGTTCGAAATTAGGAATGCAATTGCCCACCCTAATAGGTCATTCCTTGATGTATATTGGTATCGAGTGGCTGCAATTGCTGCAGATCCAGTCTTTGAAAGTATAGGAATAAAAGATATAAAAGCTGTTCTATACTCTGCCGAAAAAGGAGTGATTGAAGAGCCTCCAGAAGGATGGGATAAAAAATATATTTGGGATATTCCTAATAATCTTCCTATAAAATTTGAATCTGATATCACTGGATTAATTGGAAGAAACAAAGAACTTTCTGAGTTGAAAGAAAAAATATCTAGTCCTAGGAACCACACAACAGCAGTTGTTGCGCCTGGGGGATATGGTAAGACTGCCGTGGTTCTCGATTTATTAAAAGAAATAGTCACAAGTCCAGATTCTACTAAATGGGTCGATGCAGTTTCTTATATAACTCTTAAAACAGAGTCTTGGAAAAAAGATCAATTTATTAAGCTAGACTCAGTATCTGAGATGAAAGCAGTAGAACAACAAATTGCTGAGCAGCTTGGTGTTATATTTGATGAATATATTGATGACATAGAGCAAGCAATTACGGAGCTTTCAGATAAAAGAATTGTTATATGTATAGATAATCTAGAAACAATCCTAAGAGATGATGATACCCTATTCCATAAATTCATGGATCGGCTCCCTAGAGATTGGAAGGTTATTGTTACCAGTCGTGTTGTAATAACTAATGCCTTCATATACTCACTTACAGAACTGAAGGAAAAACCAGCAATTCACCTAGCTAGGTTATACAATCGAAATCGGGGTGGAGATGAGTTACCTCATGAAAAATTTATAAAGCTGGCAAATGATTGTCATTTTAATCCTTTAGCTATAAAAATGACTCTTGATTTGTATATTTCTGGAAAAGAGATACCCGAATCAATTAACGAAGCTAAAAGTAATATTGCTTATTTTTCATTTAGTAATCTAATTGAATCACTTTCGGAAGATGCTCTTCAAGTTCTAGAATTAATTTTCATAGAATCAGAAAGTAGCAGAAAACTTATTTGTGAGATACTAGAAATATCAACAGATGAGGCAGCTTCAGCAATTAATGAGCTCTCAAGAACATCGTTAATAAATAGAAATTCAACCAATGATAATGAATCATATGAAATTAATGGGTCTATTAAAGATCTTCTAATTATTAATCCTAAATCTATAGAGATTCGAGCTGAAATCCAACAAAAACTAAATAAACAGAAAACTGTATCTAAAGAAATTGATATACAGCAAAGAGCTTCAAAACTTCCTGAGTGGCACTTCCAATATATTCCTACAGATGCCGATCATGGTTTGAAGATTCTAATGAAAGAATTTTCAAAAATACGGTATCCCATTAAATTTAACAAAGAACGTATCTCTTCTGTATATGCCAAATTCAAGCAAAATGAAGAACATTATAAAAGTGACTACCTCTTTTTAAGGTCATATGCAAAACTTTTAGAAGGTATGCAACTCATATCTCAAGCAGAAAAATTCTACTTAAAAGCTCTAGAAGCTTCTGAAAATATGGTAACAAAGTATTTAGTGGCAAGATTCTATTTTGAACAGAGCGATTATGATAAATCATTGAATCTGTATTCTTCTTTAGTAAAATCAATGGAACCAATTGATATAGATTCAAGTTTATTTTCTTTTTATGAGACTATCTATCAGGGCTATTTCCTTAGTTACCTTTACAAAGGAGAATATAATCCTGTACTTGAATACACTAAGAAATGGAAAGAAAATAAAGTATTTAGAAGTTTGTTCGGGACATTCAGAGCCAGTGCATTTAAAAGGAAGGTTGAGTCGATTGCAAATAATGATATTAGTACAACTATATCTTGTTTAAATAGTGCCACTAAAATCCTTGATGATGTTTATAGAATGGATGGATATTCACATGCTTCATGCAACCAAGGCTATAAAATTATTGTGGAAATTGACTATTGTCTTAATAGAGAAATTTACTACAGTAGTTATCAAGATGAGTGTATTGAATTCTTAAACTTCTGCGATAAACATCTTGTAGATATTGTAGAAACTTCTAGAAATAAAAATACTACAGATATAAGACTTATTGCTAGTTCTTTAAAAGAAATACCAATTAAAGGTAATCCTTTTTCTACAAAAAGGCATTGGAAATCTTATGCATATTCAGCGTTTAAAAATGCTATAAACGTAGCAGATATACCCAAGCCATATGAACTAGTTTCAGTAAAGCGAATTGCCAATAATCAAAAGGGGATAAGAACAAATTTTCTTTTTGCAGAATGTGATAAATCACAAGAATTCTTTATACATTTTGACACCATAGAAAACTGTAACTGGAATGATTGGCTTCAAATTCAGGAGGAAACGAGAATTGCTGTTGTTGAATCTGATTTTAAAGAAGGGAAGTCGGCTAGAAATGTTATAAAATGTTACCTAGTCAATGTTTAGAATAGTATCTGTAAAAATTTAATAAATTGCCACATTCTAACTTTAAATATTAATTCATGAAAAATTCTGAATTACAGCAAAGGGATATTTTTGTTAACTGAGACAACAGACTAAATTGTCCGCTTAAGGGCGATAATGGGCAGATATAAAAATATAGTTATATTATATTTTCAATAATTGAAAATGGCTGCTATCTGGAAGTAATGATAAAAATAATCAAACCACTCAATTAGTACTATAGGTCAATTATGGAATAAAGATAATTCTTCTCTTACGTCCCATAGTTGAAATTCCAATCACATTATCTTGGGTATTATCAGGTCAATAAGCAGCAATTAGAAAAATTATTTTTTGATTAATTTATAAAGAATATGAACAAAAATTTAATTCAAGCTTTGTTAATAAGTAGAAGCTAACAATTAATAATTTTGCCCAAATTATTATTATCCTATTACATTGGTCTGTACAATAGCTTTTTTCTTTTCAGTGGGAAGACGCGGCCTAAGATCAATGATACGTGCTGAAACTCTCAAAACAAATCCCATTTCTTTAGCAACACTTAACGCTTCTTCCTTTAGAAACGATTCTAGTTCTAAAATATCGAGGTTTTTATCGGTATCAGGGTGTTTCCAAGTGCGATTCTTAGCAATTGTGACTAGCAAACATCCAGAGCGACAAATGTCAGATGCCATGTATTTTTTAACGAGCTGTCCTTTAATACTGTCGCGTAAATTTCGTCCCGATCGATTGTCAGCCAATTTAAGTTCAATTACAGCTTCTAGGTCAGCTTTAACACTACGTAACCGAATATCAGTTTCTTTCTCATCAGCCGTAACACTTTCCTGCTCTACTACATAAGCATTGTTAGCTGTATTACGTAGCTCACGCGCTATCTCTCGGCGCATTATTTTCTCATCAGAAATACCTGCCCATGCCTCACGTGGAGAGTCATCTCTGAGTAACAAATCCTCAATATCATCGATACGATCCTGTAGCAAAGAAAACATTTCTTCATGGGTAGTTGGCGTCGCTTCAAGATTACGATTAAGGTCACGTAAATCAGATTCTTTATGTGCTATCGCATCAACTTCTTCTGCCGCTTTCTCTTGTGCAATAAATAAAGTTCTATCACGAAAATTTTCTAAAAGAGGATCCTTGGAAAATTCAATCTTTGCAACCCAGCCCTCAGGCCCTTTAGTATTCAGTAGGGCACTTAATAAAGCATTTCGACCACTCTGAGCATAATCTCTACAACCTGGACTATAAGAACCATTATGTGAAACATCATCCAATGGTCGAACATGTTGATACGCTAAACGAATAAGACGTAGTAGTAAGTCTGGTGTAAATGCTGGGCTATTAAGACAAATTGCAGTTCCATGATTATGTCGATCATCAAATAATAGCCCTATTAAGTTGACTCCTATATCTGTATCTTTAGATTCAGTATTTAGATCGATAAAAATTTTCTCCAGTTGTTTGGTTGCCACTACAGGATCTAATTGCATCAAAATAGGTAACCACATGCGTACGAAGACCTGAACATTATTTTCAGCAAGTTGCTGAACTGCGACCATTAATATCTGTTCACGCACCGACTTATCACCATACTCTAAGAGAATATTTACAACTCGACGAAGACGATCAGTAACTCTGCTTCTATCCTCTTCTTCACGAACTCTTTTAAAGTTTTTAAAAAACCAAAGGCGGAGGCTAGGAATAAAGACAGCCACTACTAATGGCGTAGAATGACTGATATCTTGTAAGATTGGAGAATAATATTGGGTAGTTGCTATCTCATCTAACTCACTTGTAAGTTCATGTCCAAGTACTTTTTCAACAGCATCAGAATTAACTTTAACAAGACTCTCTAGCCATGATGGAAAACTATTTATTTCTATTGGAACGTAATGTGCTGCTAATTTTGCCTCTTCCCAAGTTAGATTGTGAGCCCAGTGATCGTCTTCTGACTCTGCAGAAATAGCAGCAAGACCTAGCTGCCATTTTATTAAATAGGTTCCTTTTTCACTATCTGGACGCTCACTACGAAGTGTAGGTTGTTCCGATCTCCAGATATCCATCATGGTTAAACGCAACTGATCAGCAATATCTTTACTAAAATATTGTTCTATAAAACGTCTGTTCCATCCTTCTTCACGACTTCCATATCCATGACGAGACATAACTTGCCACAAATCCCATGCAGTATTTTCTTTACGCTCAGAATTAAATGCAGTTTTTGGATCATTGGCAACCTCTCTCCAGAACAAAATCCAGCTTGCATGTTTTTTAGCTTCTCGCCTTTTTACCTGCTTCTTGCGTTTTTTTTGTTGCTTTTTCATACGTTCATGCTGATGATTAATAGGTACAGGTTTAAACCAATCATCAACACGTGATATCAAAATAGGACTATCAACAACTTGCTCTTTTAACACTAATTCAGAATAATGTTGATCATTGTGAGAAAAGCGTAAAGCGACTTCGAGCATCACAGCACGTTCATCTACTGTTCTTTTTAAGCTAGAAAGATTGGATAGAATCCAGCTTCTATCCTGACTAGCATTTATGCTAATTGCACCGTCATGGTCGACTTCATATAAACGAGACCATGAGTTTTCGTGAGAGTGATATTTCTGAATAAAAGTATCGTCAGACCAAAAGGCTATTTCTCTTTGGGCTACGGGCATTTTTGCGAGTATCTTCTGCAATTCAGTGGTAGATTTGTCTTCATTGTAATCTTTATTGGAAAGGCGAAGGGCAATAACGCATGAGTTTATAGTCTCATTTGTTATGTCACCATCTTTAAATAGACGGAGACAAATAGCAGCTAAAGGAGTCACAAGGTGCTTACTAGATGTTTGAATATGAGCCCAACTTTCTTTTTGGCACTTAACGCCTTCGAGAATAAAATTGGTTAAGCCAATACACATTGTGAAAAGATATTCTTGGGATATTTGGGCATCAGCAATTTTACTAGACCAAAAATAATCTAAATTACTTGTACTATTTCTAGAATCTGGAATATGAGAAAGAATAATACATAATTTTTCAGCTGAAATATTCACTGGAAACAGTATACGAATAGCATTTTTAACGAGCTGATCGGGCCAAATATCTGTTTGCATTTCCATTGATGTAGTTAGTTCTTCGAGGCGAGGGTCACTTAATTTTACCAACACTTTAAGAGCTTCAATACGTTCGTTATAACCTTTGTTCGGATCTAGAACTACGGAATAAGCAATATCAGCTCCTTCTGGTATTGGAACCACTGAAAATAACTCCAAAAGAAGCTCTCTTACCTCAGGGTTTTCAATACAAGATGACCATAATTTCAAGAGTATTTCGGAAAGTTCAATAGATGCAAAACGATAAATTTGTACACGGGGAGCACTTAATCCACGCCAGTTTCCTGAACCATAATGTTCAATATAGGAAACTAAAGCATCTCCACGCTGTTGAATTGATAGTGATTCAGGGTCACCATAATCTAGTAATAGATTAGGTTCTCGATTACGTAATTCACTAAAAATACTTGTCTGAGATAGTGCTAACCAAGAAGCTACCGATCGCATTGATGGTTTGACAATTTTTATTCCTTGAAGCGTTTCTGCGAAGAGTAAACGTTTTACTGCCTTGGTTGACATGCCATTTTTGAGCATATTTTCCAGACACTGAGCTGCAAGATATTCCATCACAGATCTATGATGAAAACGTACTCGTCCATAGCTTGCAAAGCCGAAAAGTGCTCTTTCTAGTAAAGCACTTTGTTCAGCAGCTGACCAATCTGATAAAACAACTCCTGGATCTAATGCGGTATCTGATTCACCTCCCACATCAACCTGAGCATTGTGTCGAAAAGTTAGCTTACGTGCCAGCAATGCTGCGAGGGCAAGACGACTTGCGCCATTGAATGCTTTATCTTCGGTAAGTTGAACTTTTTCAACTCTATCTATACTTGGTTTTAGTTTTATTCTAATGTTATACGCGACTTGATCTTTGTGAGTTCGAATACGGTTATGGTTGCGCCAATCAACACATAGCTCAATTAAGTCTTGGGGGCGCTGAGCAAAATCTTCAGCATTACGTCTACGTATATCCTCTAGTAGAGCCTCTGCATCAGTCACCCCCTGAATTTCTGCCATTTCCTTAATCTGTTCATCAGACAAAGGGATTAAAGCCACTATTTTAAATTCCAAGTCATCACTTTTTACTTGCTTGTTGTCATGTCTATTCATTGCAACGTCAGCAAAAGATTCATCATTAAATAGAAATACTTCTTTTTTGGGAGGAACTGGGAGATACTTTTGAACAAGACTGACATCTATTGAAATTGGCCGGGTTGTAATTATAACTTTAACACGTCCAAGCTGGCCAGATAGTGCTTTATTTAACCTTTTAAGTGATGTTTCAAAAGAGCCAAGTGTCAATTTTAATTCGTCTATCGAATCAAGAAATATTGTTGCAATATCTGATTGAGAAGTAAGCCATGCATTGAATCTCTCATCTTCTTCATAAGATAAAAGATCATGAATGTTGTTACGGGCAAACTCAGAAAGCTCAAAATAAAAGGCTGGTTCACCTAATTTCCACAATCTAGTTTGTTCTCTCTGGCATTCATAAGTTTTACCAACACCTGCCTCTGATATAATTAAGATACGTTGAGACTTTAGTAATTCATTCCATCCAAATGATCCATACCAACCTATTTCTGCCGATGAGAAAGGTAGATTGATATTAACTTCTGTCTCATCAGAAATATTTTGAAAGCTTCTTTGAATTCTACGTAGTTCTGTTTGTTCTGCAGTCATTACAATTTGTATAATATAGGGGATTTAAGGTACTTGTTTACTTAATTAGCTCCACTTGAGAAAAAGGGTTAAGCTTGCTTGTAAATATTTTTTTCTCCAATATCTACAATATTAAAAACTTAAGATTCCCAATTACATTCAGTACAAATTAATTATAAATGAATTTTATTGGAATTACCGCTATGAAGCATTTTGTCATAATTTTTGTATTTCACCGAATTACCGAAATAGGTCCAGACTGTGTGAAAACTCTGGTTTTAAAAAAACGAGTGGTAGAATTTCCCATTTATCATCCAAATAAGAGTATCATGTGGGGAATAATCAAGTT
>JASFYW010000030.1:0-4873 GCA_045046865.1 Woeseiaceae bacterium
CCGGTAACTTAAGAGTAAAATTTAAGATTCTTTTAAATCTAAGCAAACAGAATTAATACAATAACGTAAGCCTGTCGGTTGCGGACCATCAGGGAAAACATGGCCTAAGTGTGAACCACATTTACGGCAATGTACTTCGGTTCGTGTCATTCCATGTGCGCTATCAACGGTTTCTTCGACTGCATTCTTATCAACCGCTTGAAAATAGCTCGGCCAACCTGTGCCAGAATCAAACTTCGTTTCTGATAAAAACAAATCTGCGCCACAACCTGTGCAGACATAAGTGCCGGCGGTTTTACAGTCAGCATATTTACCGGTAAAAGCGCGTTCGGTGCCGTGTTCGCGCATGACTTGGTATTGCTCAGGGGTGAGGCACGTTTGCCATTCTTCTTTTGTTTTATCTGTCATGAGGTTGTGCTTGTGCCTGAGTTATTTTTTTTCAACTAACATTTGTTTGTTTTTTAATTCTAGCGTAGCAATTAACGCATCAATACCTTGAGATTTAAATTGTGAGGCAAAGTTGTTTTTATAGGTGGTGATCATGCTGATGCCTTCTACTGATACATCATAAATTTTCCAACCCTTTTTTGTTAAGTGCATACGGTAACGCATGGGGATGGGTTCACCTGATTCAGGTTGAATTTCTGCACGTACAGTAATGGCAGAGTCACCGTCTTTTAATTTAATAGGGAAATAGTGGATTAAATCTTCTTTGAGTATTTTTGTACTACCATTTAAATATTCAGACAATGCTGAAGAATAAAAACGTAAGAGTAATAAACGGAATTGGCGAATGAATTGTATTTTTTGTTTTTTTTCTGCACGGCGCCAGTATTTACCCATGACCATTTTAGAGGCAGCGATAAAATCGAGGTGCGGTAAAATAAGATCTTCGACTAATGATTTTAATTTTTCAGGTGAGCGTTTAATTTCATCGCGGTTTTCATTGATTGAGCGCAACATTTTTTGCGTTGCGTCACTCAGCATAAGCTCAGGAGATTGAACCTTGGCATTGGCAATATTGACTAAGCCAATAAAAAAGCCGAGTAATAAAATGAACCCTGTTTTGTTTATAATGCGGCTCGTTTGCATAATTTAGCTCCAATTTTTCTTTTTATCTATTCGTGAAAATATGACTGGTAATATATAGTAGCAAAGATACTATTACGACCAAGAATATTGAAATAAGTTTAATTAGGAGTTTTATTGTGCCATCAGCTGAAACTGGACAGGGCCATTTTTCCCGCGTAAGAATGCGCCGTATGCGCCGCGACGATTTTTCTCGACGTTTAATGCGAGAAAATATGCTCTCGGTAAACGACCTTATTTACCCCGTTTTTGTGCTCGAGGGCAAAGGCCAGCGTGAAGAAGTCGGCTCTATGCCAGGCGTAGAGCGGCTTTCTATTGATGAGCTGATTAAAGATGCGAAAGAGATTGTTTCCTTAGGCATTCCTGCCATTGCGCTTTTCCCTGTGACACCGCCAGAAGCCAAATCGTTAGATGCGGCAGAAGCGTATAACCCAGACGGTTTAGCGCAACGCGCGGTGCGCGCGCTGAAAGAAATGTATCCCGAATTAGGTGTGATCACGGACGTTGCTTTAGACCCTTTTACAACGCACGGCCAAGACGGCTTAATTGATGAGTCTGGCTATGTGTTGAATGATGAAACGGTCGACGTGTTGGTTAAGCAAGCCTTGTCTCATGCTGAGGCAGGTGCTGATGTGGTTGCCCCGTCGGACATGATGGACGGTCGAATCGGCCAAATTCGAAATGCTTTAGAATCTGCGGGGCACACTCACACCCGTATTTTGGCGTATTCTGCGAAATACGCCTCAAGTTTTTATGGGCCTTTTAGGGACGCCGTGGGTTCATCAGCCAATCTCGGCAAAGGCAATAAAAACAGTTATCAAATGGACCCCGCCAATAGCGATGAAGCCCTATGGGAGGTGAGTTTAGATTTGGATGAAGGTGCAGATATGGTGATGATTAAACCGGGCATGCCTTATCTTGATATTGTGAGAAGAATTAAAGACGAATTTGCCGCTCCAACGTATGTGTACCAAGTGAGCGGTGAATACGCCATGATTAAAGCGGCAGCACAAAATGGCTGGTTAGATGAAAAAGCCGTGGTGATGGAATCTTTGCTCGCATTTAAGCGTGCCGGTGCAGATGGCATTTTGACTTACTATGCTAAGTCGGCAGCAAAGTGGTTAAAAGAAAATCAGCAGTAAAACGTTTAGCCTGTCATTGCGAGCGCAGCGTGGCAATCTCATAATTAATAGCTCTTATCTGGAGATTGCGTCGCCATAAAAAGACATGGCTCGCAATGACAGGAGGGTAAAATTAACTGAAATAAAACTGTAACAAAGAGTGTTTTATTGTGTGTGCTCTTTGTATACTTCGCGCCATACGAAGACTAAATATTGATACTGAAGGCAGTATCAACACAAGAGGAAAATGTATGGCACGCACAACCATTTCGAGTCTGTTTGGCTCATCTCCCGTCGCTCCTTTACAATCTCATATGTCCAGTGTTCAAGAATGTATCATTGAATTGGTGCCGTTCTTTAAAGCGGTGCTAAAAGAAGATTGGACGTTAGCAAAAGCACAACAAAAGAAAATTGCAAAACTTGAAGGCGAAGCCGACAAGCTAAAGAAAAAGCTGCGCTTACACTTACCTAAAAGTTTATTTATGCCTGTCTCGCGTCGAGATTTGCTCGAAGTGTTGACCATGCAAGATAAAATCGCTAACAAGTCTAAAGATATTGCCGGTATTATTATTGGTCGTAAAATGACCTTCCCCAAAGAAGTCAGTGAACAACTTATTGATTTTGTTAAGCGTTGCATTGACGCTTCTAAACAAGCACAAAAAGCCATTAATGAATTAGATGAATTAGTAGAAACCGGTTTTAGTGGCCGTGAAGTTAAGCTGGTTCAAGACATGATTAAAACATTAGATGACATAGAATCAGACACGGACAAGATTCAAGTAAAAGTGCGTGCCTCACTTTTCAAAAAGGAAAAGGACTTACCGCCAGTAGACGTGATGTTTATGTATCGCGTGATTGATAGCATAGGTGACCTCGCTGACTTATCTCAAAGAGTCGGTAGTCGTTTAGAACTTATGTTGGCACGTTAAGGGAGCTTAGTTGTGGAATTAATTACTACCTATGGAACCATCTTCCTTATCTTAGCCTGTGTCTTTGGTCTATTTATGGCTTGGGGTATCGGCGCAAATGATGTTGCTAATGCAATGGGTACGTCAGTTGGCTCTGGCGCTATTACTATTAAACAAGCTGTTTTGATTGCCGCTATCTTTGAATTTGCCGGTGCGTTTTTAGCCGGTGGCCAAGTGACAAAAACTATTCGTAAAGGCATCATCGATGCAGATTTACTTGCTGCGACCCCAGAACTTTTAGTTTATGGCATGTTAGCGTCATTACTTGCAGCGGGTATTTGGTTATTAGTCGCGTCCAAATTTGGTTGGCCTGTGTCGACCACCCATACCATTGTTGGCGCTATCGTTGGTTTTGCTGCCGTAGGCATCAGTGTGGATGCGGTGCATTGGGACAAAGTCGGCACCATCGTAATGAGCTGGATTATTTCTCCCGCACTCGCTGGCGCTGCGTCTTATTGGTTATTTCGAAGCGTACAAACGTTAATTTTAAATAGAGATGATCCCTTTGAGAGCGCGAAAAAAATCGTTCCTTATTATGTTTTCTTGACCGGTTTTATTATTGCTTTGGTCACCATGTTTAAAGGTTTAAAACATGTTGGGCTTGAAATGAGTACAGGCGAAAGCTATGGTGCCGCCGTTGCCTTTGGTTTAGTCATCATGTTAATGAGTAAAATTTCTATTAATAAATTAAAGATTGATCCAAATGCAGATAAAGATTTTCATTTTGCCAATGTAGAACGTGTGTTTGGTGTCTTGATGGTTGTTACTGCTTGCGCCATGGCCTTTGCTCATGGTTCTAATGATGTGGCCAATGCGATTGGTCCTGTTGCAGCTATAGTAGGCATAGTGCAAAGCGGTGGTGAGATTGCGCAAAAATCTGTCTTACCGGTTTGGGTATTAATTTTAGGTGGCGCGGGAATCGTTGCAGGTTTATTAATGTATGGCCGACGAGTGATGGCAACCATCGGTAAAAATATTACTGAACTCACACCAAGCCGTGGTTTTGCAGCAACACTTGCTGCAGCAACAACCGTCGTTTTTGCATCAGGTACCGGCTTACCTATTTCAACCACACATACGTTAGTGGGCGCAGTGTTGGGTGTGGGTTTAGCGCGCGGTATTGGTGCGCTTAATTTGACTGTTGTACGGACTATTTTTCTCTCATGGATTGTTACATTACCCGCCGGCGCATTGATGTCGATTATATTTTTCTTCACGCTTAAAGGTATCTTTAGCTAGTGAAAGACATTTTTGACTTTGGTAAACGCATTGATGACTATGCCGTATTGGGTAACCCCATTGCGCACAGTAAATCGCCTTCTATTCATACTCTGTTCGCAGAACAAACTCAGCAATCACTTTTATACACCGCAATCCATGTTGATCTTGGTGGCTTCAAGCAAGCCGTCGGTAACTTTGCCGCAACCGGCGGTAAGGGTTTAAATATTACCGTACCGTTTAAACAAGAAGCATGGGCCATAGCAACTCAACGCAGTGAACGTGCAGAACGCGCGGGTGCAGTGAACACACTCAGAATAGAAGATGATCAAATTTTTGGTGACAACACAGACGGTGTTGGCTTAGTGAACGACTTAACCATTAACCACGGCATAAAATTAAAAAATAAAAAAATATTGTTAATGGGCGCAGGTGGTGCCGCACGCGGAGTACTCATTCCACTGTTAGAACAAAACC
>JASFYW010000031.1:0-5002 GCA_045046865.1 Woeseiaceae bacterium
AAATATAGCTGTGAATATGATTTTTATTTTTTCATTATTTAGCTGGCTAGCAAAAAAGGCGATGATAAAATAAGCTGAAAGTTGTGTTAGTTCAATGATTGAATTTTTTATGTCTACTGACCATAAACTTGAAAGTAGTGCAAAGCAAAGAAACACTAATAAGCCAACATGTAGTGGAGTGAAGCTAATGTTCTTCTTATGAAGAAATAATTGAATTGAAAAAACGAATAAGAATAAACAAGCGATACTTGCTATTAATATGTGTCTTGGGAGGGATGCTGTTTCAAATACTTGATGTGTATAGATTAGCGGTAGAAGGAAGAAAAGTACAAAAAATAACGCTGTATTTGAAAAACTTAGAAAATGATAAAAATTTCTTTGGTTATTCAAGTTAGAAAACAACTATCTTGATATAGTAATAGGATCATGACCTTCTAAGCTAGAGCCAATTAAAGGTGTTGCTGTAGCAGTCCAACTTGAGGATGTTGTTACAACATAATCAAAATTAAATCCATCGCTGCCTTTGGATGCTGACCATAACCCATTACTGTTGCTCGCTAAATCAGCGGTATCAGTACCGGTAAAGTATGAATTATTCTCTAAAAAATTCTCTTCTTCTGCTAAACGTAGAGCCGCAAGATTATTTCGCGCTTCTGACATTTTAGCGGTTGTGATGTAACCATTATAAGCGGGAATAGCAATTGATGCCAGAACGCCCATTATGGCAACAGTAACCATTAACTCAATAAGGGTGAAACCTTTCTTTAGGTTTAAGCTTGAGTTATTCATAATTTAATTCCAAAAAGTGAAGAGACAGAGGAAGTGAATCTCGTAAAAATTCAAGGAGCATCGAATCATGCTCCTTGAATAAGATCAAGCTTTCATATTATTCAACAGTAACCGAGATACCTGAAAGGTTATATGTATTCACCCATGTGCCACCATCATTAAATAGTCCGTACAAGACAGTAGTTGATGCACCTTTAGCAACTCGGACAGATACAGTTGCATCAGCTGCTGTGATTATATTATCGGCTCCAGCATCAATAGTAACTTGTCCTGTCACAGAATCATCGAAAGAACCATTACCCACATAAGCAGCTGCAGTTGGATCAAATGGGCTTGTCTTATTACCTTTGTTTAATGTGAGAAGAAGACTAGAGTTTGTACCGCCAGCTGCAAGTTTAGCCACTTCATTTTTGGCTAGACGATAAGCTGCATCAGCATTCGAACGTACAGCATTAATTTTTGCTTGTGAGATATAGCCGTTATACGCGGGTATTGCGATTGCAGCCAAAATACCAATGATCGCGATGACGATCATCAGTTCGATTAGTGTAAAACCTTGTTGTAGTTTTTTCATGTTATTCTCCGAGGTTCGGGGTTAAAAATCTTGTTTAAAGTGTTCAGTTATTATTTCTAGTTTCAAGTAGTGCAGCTTATGTGCCAACTTTTTATGTGAGTACATCAACAACTGTTTACGTGTTTTATCATAGTTTAAATCTTATTTAAAATCAGCCTCTTAGTGTGAATTAAGTCACACTTTTACTTTTGAGTTGGAGGGACTTAGCGTAGACTTAAGCTTGGTTTTATAATAAAAATGATATTTCAATGTGACCAAAATTGTCACATTATGACGTTAAGGTGTAAGTCATTTTTTTATGTATGAATAACATATAGATTATTAGGCGTTTAGCTTTAAGATGAATAAAATACAAATAATAAACAGTTGGCAAGCTTTACCTTGGAGTGAGTTCAAGGCGTTGGGTAATAAGCACTTACCTAAAGTGGTGTTAGTTTTGTTTATTATTTTATTGACTCAGACTTTGGCGGAATTAACATGGGCTTTGTTTACACCAGACAACAAGCAAATGACTCGGCATATAAATTTCAAATCGAACAATAACAACTTACCTATCTCGGAAAGTAGCTTAAAGGAAGTGAGTGGTTACCACTTATTTGGTAATGCAGCTCAAGCACCCGTTATACCCACGAAGGTGATTGATGCGCCTGAAACACGCTTACGACTCACTTTAAAGGGGATATTTGCTTCTACTAATGCTTTAGAAGCGCTTGCGATTATTTCAAGCAATAAAAGGGTGGAAAAAACCTTCCATATTGGTGATAAAGTTAGTGGCGGTGCCGTTTTACATGCTGTTTATAATGATAGAGTGATTTTAAAGCGCAATGGTCAATTAGAAACACTGCGTTTGCCGAAGTCAAAAGTGGATAGCCAAGCTTTTTACCAAGAGAGTACGTCTAAGTATTCAGCTACTAAGAATGAACCAGTATTCACATCAACAACATCGTCTCAAACTCAACGTTTAAGGCAAATGCGAAAAACCTTACTCAAAGATCCATCAAAAATATGGCAGCAAGTGCGTATTAATCCGGTTATGCGAGACGGGAAGATTAAGGGTTATACCTTGACGCATAACGATAAAAGCTTAATGAAAGCATTGAATATTAAGCAAACGGATATCATTACATCGATTAATGGTCAGTCTTTAAGCGACCCTTCCACGTTGTATGGTTTAATGAATAGCTTGTCATCTCAAGATACTTTGGAACTGACAATAGAGAGAAAGGGGCAGCAACAGACGATACAGTTAAATCTGTAAACTTTGTTGTTTAGGTACTGGACGTCTCTTCCTGCTATATAAAATATAATAAAAACAATAAGTTATATAATCCTGCAGCTTCGCTACCCTTATTATGAGATTGCCGCGCCAGAAAAACTTGGCTCGCAATGACAGGACTGTAACATTTTGTTGGTATACCTACCTCAGTAATAAATCACATCTTTTTTTACAGAGATTAGCTTTAGTTTTATTCTGCACGTAAAGCGATTTGTAAGCGAAGAACGTGGGTCGTATTGTTCATTTAATTTCAAATTAGTGTAGTATAAGCTACTGAATTTATAGCATTTAATTAAAATAATAACCGTTTAAGTAAGGTCAGTTTTATGCAGCAGGAAGCAACATTTCTCTTTAAGTGGAATTGGCGACAGATTGTCATCAGTTTAGGCATTATTGTTTTTGCGTTGTCTTTGCCTGCTCATGCGGCTAAATCATCAAAAGTGACACTTAACTTCAAAGCTACGGATATTAATGCGGTTATTTCTGCTGTTTCAGAAATGACGGGGCGCAACTTTATTGTTGATCCTCGGGTAAAAGGGAAAGTGACGGTTATTTCCAATCGTGCCTTAAAATCATCTGAGATTTATCAGGTTTTTCTTTCTATCTTAAAGGTTCATGGTTTTGCTGCAATTCCGGGTAGGAATGTCACTAAAATTGTGCCGGAAGTGAATGCAAAACAAGATGCCATCAAAACAGGCAAAGGCTCGCTTTCTTATAGTGATGAATTCATTACCCAAGTCTTAGAGATTAAAAATGTGGATGCCGCACAGCTTGTGCCCATTCTAAGGCCTTTAGTTCCTCAGCGTGGTCACTTAGCTGCCTATCCTGGTTCTAATGTTTTGGTTATTTCAGATTCATCTGCCAATATTCTTCGTTTGAAAAAAATCATTAGCAGTATCGACCAAGCAACAGGTGATGAAATTGAGGTCATTCCCTTAGAGCATGCCTCTGCAAGTGAAGTCGTGCGAATTATTCAGCAGCTGTCTTCGCAAAGTTCTAAGAAAAAGAAAAATAACCTAATTGCTGATGACAGAACAAACAGTATTTTATTAGGCGGCAATAAGTCTTCGCGTTTAAGAATTAAAGCCTTGGTTGCTCATTTAGATACTGCGGTTGATGAGGGTGGTTCTACGCAAGTTGTGTATTTAAGAAATGCTGTGGCAAAAGATTTAGTGCCTGTTTTAACCGGTGTGAGTAAAAGTGTTAGCAAGGCGAAAGGTAAGAAAGTGGGTGCTGCAGCGATCAATATCAATATTCAAGCTGACGAAAATACTAATTCGTTAGTGATTACCGCACCACCTGATATTTTTCGTTCATTACGTTCAGTAATACGCCGTTTAGATATCCGTCGCGCACAAGTCTTGGTTGAAGCGGTCATTGCAGAAGTCTCTACAAGTTCATCACAAGAGTTTGGTATTCAATGGGGAGCAGGCTCTGAAAGTAATGGCATTGCAGGCATTGTAAACTTTAGTTTAGGTGCAAGTTTAACGGGCTTATTGAGTACGCCACCTACTGTGGGTGATGGCTTGAGCATTGCGGGTGGTACTGACAGCGCGGGTAATCCATTAGGCGCATTAATTCGAGCGCTTAGCGCAGACGGCAAATCTAATATTCTTTCAACGCCTTCGTTATTAACACTTGATAACGAAGAAGCTGAAATTGTGGTTGGTCAAAATGTGCCTTTTGTTACGGGGTCTTACTCAGCAAGCTCTAGTGATTCAACAAATCCGTTCCAGACAATACAACGTGAAGATGTCGGTTTAACTTTAAGAATTACACCGCAAATAAATGAAGGTGATGCAATTAAACTCAGCGTATTTCAAGAAGTATCAACCGTCACAGCAAGTACGCAGGGTGTTGATATTATTACCAACAAGCGTTCAATAAAAACCAATGTCATTGTTGATGATGGGCAAATGATCGTTTTGGGTGGACTGATTCAAGAAGAGTTGCGAGATAATGAACAACGCGTGCCGGGCTTAGGTGATATTCCTTTATTAGGTTGGTTCTTCCGTTATAACAAAACTGAAATAGTGAAAACAAATTTGATGGTTTTTTTACAACCAACAATTTTGAAAGATGCTGCAATCACTGCGGCCTACACGGGTGATAAATATAATTATATTCGTGCCAAGCAATTAAAATTACGTGAAGATGGTTTTCGTTTAATGGATGAAGAAGAGTCACCCTTATTAGCTAAAAACAAACAGTTTTTAACATTGCCTAAACCGTATATGAAATCAGAAGCAGCTAAAGAAGCAACAACCTCTACAACAGAAATGCCACCGACGATGATGGAGCAAGGTAATGACAAGCAGTCAGAGTCTACCGATGGCGGACAACAATAACCTAGACGATACTCT
>JASFYW010000032.1:0-27182 GCA_045046865.1 Woeseiaceae bacterium
TTGATTGCCCCAATTGCAATGGAAGACGGTTTACGTTTTGCGATTCGTGAAGGTGGTCGTACTGTTGGTGCGGGTGTTGTTGCGAAGGTTATTGAATAAACACATTAGTGTTTGTTCTAAAAAAGTTTTTTTAAGAAGTTAAATTCTAATAGAGATAAGTTTATGGCTAAGAATCAGAATATACGTATACGCCTTAAGGCATTTGATCATCGTTTAATTGATCAGTCTGCTTTAGAGATTGTTGATACGGCTAAACGTACAGGTGCCCAGGTTAAAGGTCCTATTCCTTTACCTACGAAAAAAGAACGCTTCACGATTCTGACTTCGCCACATGTAAATAAAGATGCTCGTGATCAATACGAGCTGCGTACGCATAAGCGTTTGATGGATATTGTAAATCCAACAGATAAAACGGTTGATGCATTAATGAAATTGGTTCTGGCTGCCGGCGTTGACGTGCAGATTCAGTTGCAATAAGAAAGCATTGCTGGAGTTAAGAAAATGACAATTGGTTTAGTTGGTCGCAAAGTAGGAATGACACGCGTCTTTACAGACGAAGGTGATTCACTACCTGTCACTGTTATCGAAGTAGAGCCTAACCGCATTACACAACTTAAGACTCTTGATACAGATGGTTATAAATCTGTTCAAGTAACAACAGGTTCGCGTAAAGCGTCTCGTGTAACGAAAGCATTAGCTGGGCATTACGCAAAAGCAGGCACAGAAGCAGGACGTGGTCTTTGGGAATTCCGTTTAGCGGATGACGAAGGCAATGATTTAGAGCTTAAGGGCGAAATCAAAGTAGATATCTTCGAAGAAGGTCAAAAGATTGATGTTCAAGGTGTCAGCAAAGGTAAAGGTTTCCAAGGCGGTATCAAACGTCATAACTTTACAATGCAAGATGCGACGCATGGTAACTCGATTTCACATAGATCTAACGGTTCAATTGGTCAAAACCAAACCCCAGGTCGTGTATTCAAAGGCAAGAAGATGTCTGGCCATATGGGTGCAGTAAATCGAACGAGTGTAAATTTAGAAGTTGTACGTGTAGACGTAGAACGTAACTTATTATTAGTGAAAGGTGCTGTTCCAGGTTCAAAGGGCGGCGACGTCATTGTTGTACCAGCAGTCAAAGGCTAGGAGAAATCGCGATGGAATTAAAATTAACAACCGCGACAGGTAAGGCTTCAACGAAAAGTATTGAAGTTTCTGATGCCAATTTTTCGCGTGAATTCAATGAGTCTCTTGTACATCAAGCAGTTACAGGCTATTTAGCCGGTGCTCGCTCAGGTACTAAGGCTCAAAAGACCCGTTCTGATGTCCGTGGTGGTGGTAAAAAACCTTGGAAACAAAAGGGGACAGGGCGCGCAAGGTCTGGTACAATCCGCTCCCCGATTTGGCGCTCTGGTGGTGTAACATTTGCTGCTCGTCCAAAAGATTGGTCACAAAAGTTAAACCGTAAGATGTATCGTGCGGCAATTCAGTCAATTTTGTCTGAGCTTGTTCGTACAGAGCGTTTAGTTGTTGTCGATGGTTTTGCCGTAGACGCACCTAAAACGAAAGATATGATTGAACGTTTAGACAAATTAGGCACAAACAACGTCATGATAGTGACAGCGGATTTGAGTGATAACTTATTTTTATCAACTCGTAATCTTCACCAAGTAGGTGTTTGTGATGCAAATAATATCGACCCGGTTAGTTTAATCCGTTTCGAGAAAGTAATTATGACTGCAGATGCAGTTAAAAAAATAGAGGAGGCATTGGCATGAATCAAGAACGTTTGATGAATATATTAATAAGTCCACATGTCTCTGAAAAAGCGACGAATGCTGCTGAGAATGCTAATCAAATCGTATTTCGTGTTGCAACTACTGCAACTAAGAAAGAGATTAAAGGCGCTATCGAATTGTTATTCGAAGTTAATGTAGAGAATGTTCAGGTTGCCAATGTTAAAGGCAAAACCAAGCGCACTCAAAATGGTGTAGGCCGACGTAACAATTGGAAAAAAGCCTATATCCGTTTGCAAGAGGGCCAGGACATTAACTTTATTGGCGCTGAATAAGCGAACGCAGTTTTAAGGAATTAATGTAATGGCATTAGTAAAAACAAAACCGACATCACCTGCACGACGACATCTCGTAAAGGTTGTAAATCCTGATCTACACAAAGGCGCTCCTTACGCACCTTTGTTAGAAAGTAAATCTAAATCAGGTGGACGTAACAATACTGGTCGTATAACAACACGTCATATTGGTGGTGGTCATAAGCAACATTACCGTATTATTGATTTTAAACGTAATAAAGACGGTATCCCAGCAAAAGTAGAACGCCTCGAATACGATCCAAATCGTAGTGCCAATATAGCTTTAGTACTATATGCAGATGGTGAGCGTCGTTATATAATTGCACCTCAAGGTATTAAAGCCGGTGATGAATTGATGTCAGGTCAAGAATCACCAATCAAAGCAGGTAACACTCTGCCTTTGCGCAACATTCCTGTTGGTTCAACAGTTCATTGTATTGAAATGAAGATTAACAAAGGTGCTCAACTTGCACGTAGTGCGGGTGCGTCAGCGCAGCTTGTTGCTCGTGAAGGTGCTCACGCAACGTTAAGACTTCGTTCGGGTGAAATGCGTAAAGTTTTAGTAGATTGCCGTGCAACGATAGGTTCAGTAAGTAATCCAGAACATAGTTTACGCAAGTTAGGTAAGGCAGGTGCTTCGCGCTGGCGCGGTGTTCGTCCTACTGTTCGTGGTGTTGCTATGAATCCAGTTGACCATCCACATGGTGGTGGTGAAGGACGTACTTCTGGTGGTCGTCACCCAGTTTCACCTTGGGGAACGCCTACTAAAGGTTATAAAACACGTAGTAATAAACGTACAGATAGCATGATTGTACGTCGTCGTAACAAAAAATAGAGAGTAGCCATCGTGCCACGTTCAATTAGAAAAGGACCTTTTGTTGATATCCACCTTGCTAAAAAGGTAGAAGCAGCTCAAGCGTCAAATATTAAGAAGCCAATTAAAACATGGTCTCGTCGTTCAATGATTTTGCCAGACATGATTGGTCTGACTATCGCTGTTTACAATGGTCGTCAACATATACCTGTTACGATCAATGAAAACATGATTGGTCATAAGTTAGGTGAGTTTTCACCTACTCGTACTTATCGTGGCCACGTGGCTGATAAAAAGTCTAGATAATAGGGTTTGATGATGGAAGTTTCAGCAAAATTAAGTCATGCACGCATCTCTGCACAAAAAGTGCGGTTGATTGCCGATCAGATTCGCGGTTTACCAGTGGAACGTGCACTGGAAACTTTAACCTTTAGCAATAAGAAGGCAGCAGAGATTATGAAAAAAATCTTAGAGTCGGCTATTGCAAATGCAGAGCATAATGAAGGCGCGGACATAGATGAATTAAAAGTATCAACAGTATTTGTTGATGAAGGACCGACAGCAAAACGCTGGCGTCCACGTGCTAAAGGCGCGGTTAATCATATTTTTAAACGTACAAGCCACATCACCTTGCGTGTTGCGGACAAGTAAGAGAGAAGCTTATGGGTCAGAAAGTACATCCTACTGGAATTCGTCTTGGAATCGTAAAAGACTGGACATCTAAGTGGTACGCAAATTCACAGCAGTATCCAGAGTTTCTTAATTCTGATCTGCAAGTACGTGCATTTCTTAAAAAGAAATTATCACAAGCTTCTGTTAGTCGCATACAGATTGAACGTACTGCGGGTAATGCCAACATTACTATTCACACGGCTCGTCCGGGTTTAGTTATTGGTAAGAAAGGTGAAGATATTGAACGTTTACGCAATGACGTAACAAAAATGATGGGCTTACCAGCCGTTCATATCAATATCGAAGAAATTCGTAAGCCAGAGCTTGATGCGCAGCTTGTTGCTGAAAGTATTGCTCAACAGCTAGAACGTAGAATCATGTTTCGTCGAGCAATGAAACGTGCAGTACAAAATACAATGCGTATTGGTGCTGAAGGTATTCGTATCAACGTTGCTGGTCGTTTAAATGGTGCTGAAATCGCACGTACTGAATGGTATCGCGAAGGTCGCGTGCCATTGCATACACTACGTGCTGATATTGATTATGGTGTTGCAGAAGCAAACACAACATACGGAATCATTGGCGTAAAAGTTTGGATCTTTAAAGGTGAAGTTATCGGCATGCAAGAAGCTGAAACTAAATCTTCTAAGACCGCTGCAGGTTAAGGGGAATTTGAGAAATGTTGCAGCCTAAACGGACGAAATTCCGCAAACAAATGAAAGGCCGTAATCGCGGTTTAGCTGAACGTGGTAGTAAGGTTAGCTTTGGCGAATATGGTTTAAAATCAGTCGGTCGTGGTCGCTTGACTGCTCGTCAAATCGAAGCAGCTCGTCGTGCGATGACTCGTTATATTAAACGTGGTGGTAAAATCTGGATTCGTGTATTCCCAGACAAGCCTATTACGCAAAAGCCTTTAGAAGTACGTCAAGGTAAAGGTAAAGGTAATGTTGAATATTGGGTATGCCAAATTCAACCAGGCCGTGTTTTATATGAGATGGAAGGTGTTACTGAAGAGATTGCTCGTGAAGCATTCCGTTTAGCAGCAGCAAAGCTTCCACTTAAAACAACGTTTGTAACTCGGACGGTATTGTAATGAAAGCAAATGACTTACGTGATAAAAGTGTTGAAGACCTCAATAAAGAATTATTGGAGTTATCACGCGAAAAATTCAATCTGCGTATGCAGCAAGGTACTGGCCAATTAACACAGCCACACCAAATTAAAGCGACTCGCCGTAATATTGCACGTGTTAAAACGATTCTGAGTGAAAAAGCAGGTAATGCAGAATGAGTGAAGAAACTAAAACAAAACGTACCGTAACTGGCAGAGTCATCTCTAATAAGATGGATAAAACAATTACGGTAATGGTTGAACGTAAGGTGAAACACCCTGTGTATGGTAAGTACATTAAACGCTCAACTAAATTACACGCACATGATGCGAGTAATGAATGTAACGAAGGTGATTTAGTTACTGTCGTTTCATGTCGTCCAATTTCTAAAAGTAAGAAATGGATGTTAGAGAATATTGTCGAACGGGTAACCGTCGTTTAGAAGTTTTACGGAGTAATCAGCAATGATTCAGATGCAAACACAATTAGACGTAGCCGATAACAGCGGTGCTCGTCGTGTTCAGTGTATAAAAGTACTAGGCGGTTCAAAACGCCGTTATGCCGCTATTGGCGATCTCATCAAAGTGAGCATCAAGGAAGCAATTCCTCGAGGCAAAGTTAAAAAAGGTGATGTTTACACCGCGGTTGTTGTTCGTACTCGTAAAGGTGTACGTCGTTCAGATGGATCTTCGATTCGTTTTGATGGTAATGCAGCGGTACTTTTGAATGCAAATAACCAGCCTATTGGCACGCGTATTTTCGGACCAGTGACTCGTGAGTTGCGTGGCGAAAACTTTATGAAAATTATTTCATTAGCGCCTGAAGTATTGTAAGGCGGAGTAGAACGATGCAAAAAATTAAAAAAGGTGATGACGTTATTGTTATCACAGGTAAAGACAAAGGTAAGCGCGGTACAGTTTCTCGCGTAATGCTTGACGTTGATCGTGTTCTTATTGACGGAATCAACATGGTGAAAAAACATCAAAAGCCAAATCCGGCTGCTGGTGCACCAGGTGGAATCATCGATAAAGAAATGCCAATGGCTATTTCTAATGTTGCTTTATTTAATGCAGCAACAGGTAAAGCAGATCGCGTAGGCATTAAACAACTTGAAGATGGACGTAAAGTTCGCTTCTTTAAGTCAAACGGCGAAGTGCTCGATTCTTAAGAGTTTTTACTTTTAAGATTATTAATATTGACGTAATCAATACAGGTTGCAATTAAGATGGCAAGGCTACAAGAATATTACAAAGAAACGGTTGTAAAGCAATTGCAAGATCAGTTTGCTTTCAAAAGTTCAATGGAAGTCCCTCGTATCACAAAAATCACTCTAAACATGGGTGTAGGTGATGCAGTGGCAGATAAAAAAGTTATGGAACATGCAGTTGCAGACATGACTAAAATCGCAGGTCAAAAACCAATTGTACGTCTTGCACGTAAATCAATTGCGGGTTTTAAAATTCGTGATGGTTGGCCAATTGGTTGTAAAGTAACTTTACGTAGCGACAAGATGTATGAATTTCTTGACCGCTTAATAAGTATTGCTATTCCTCGTATTCGTGATTTTCGTGGTTTAAACCCGAAATCATTCGATGGTCGTGGTAACTATAGTATGGGTATTCGTGAGCAAATCATTTTTCCTGAAATTGATTACGATAAAATTGATAAGCTACGTGGTATGGATATTACTTTTACTACTACAGCAAAAACTGACGAAGAAGGTCGCGCATTATTAGCGGCATTCAATCTTCCGTTAATAAAGGCTAAGGAGTAATCTCGTGGCTAAGAGTTCAATGATTGCACGTGAAGCAAAACGTACTAAGACAGTAGCTAAGTACGCTAAAAAACGTGAAGAATTAAAAGCAACAATTAAAGACGTAAATATTTCATACGAAGATCGTATGGAAGCACAGCAGCAATTACAAAAATTGCCGCGTGATGCGAGCCCAAGTCGTGGTCGTCGCCGTTGTTCTATTACCGGCCGTCCACATGGTGTTTATCGTAAATTCGCTTTATGTCGTAATAAATTACGTGAACATACTATGCGCGGTGATGTGCCTGGTTTACGTAAAGCCAGTTGGTAGAGGTATAAGACTATGATGACAGATCCAATAGCTGACATGTTAACGCGCATCCGCAATGCACTATCTGCGGGTAAGCTAAATGTTAATATGCCAGACTCAAAACAAAAACGTGCAATTGCTCAAGTTTTGAAAGAAGAAGGTTTTATATCTGACTTCGCTCAAGCAGAAGCAGAGGCAAAGCCAATTCTTAATATTGATTTAAAATATTATGAAGGCAAGCCAGTAATTGAAAACATTAAGCGCATAAGCCGTCCAGGTTTACGCATTTATAAAGGTAAAAATGAACTACCTAAAGTTATGGGTGGTTTAGGTGTAGCAATTGTTTCAACTTCTAAAGGCTTGATGAGCGATCGCGCAGCGCGCAAAGCAGGCTTTGGCGGTGAAATTCTTTGTACCGTACAATAAAGAGTTGATATAAAATGGCTAGATTAAGTCCACTTGAAATACCAACAGGCGTTGAAGTCAGTATTACTGATAATTCAATCGATGTTAAAGGCTCGAAAGGTTCTTTAAATCATTCGTTACACGCTTCTGTTGATGTTAAAAAAGAAGATAACGTTTTAACTTTGATCCCACGCGAAGGCGCGGCAAATGCAGATGCTCAAGCAGGTACTGCACGCTCATTGTTAAACAGTATGATTATCGGCGTTACTACTGGTTTCGAAAAGAAACTTGAGTTAGTTGGCGTTGGTTATCGTGCTCAAGCAAAAGGCAACATGGTTAATTTGACTTTAGGTTTTTCTCATCCAGTTAACTATACGTTACCTGAAGGCATTACTGCAGAAACTCCAAGTCAAACTGAAATTGTGATTCGTGGAATCGATAAGCAAGTCGTTGGCCAAGTAGCAGCAGATATTCGCGCTTACCGTCCACCAGAACCTTATAAAGGTAAAGGTGTGAAGTACGCAGGTGAACATATTGTTCGTAAAGACGCTAAGAAGAAGTAGGGTAGGATAAAAGATGGATAAGAAGACATCCCGTATACGTCGTGCACGTAAAACTCGCGCTAAAATCAGCGAGCTTGCTGTACCTCGTCTTTCAATCCACCGTACACCTAGGCATATTTATGCGCAGGTTATTGCGGCGAGTGGCAGTGAAGTTGTTGCAAGTGCATCAACGGTGCAGTCCGATATGAAAGGTCAAGTTAAGTACACTGGTAACATTGACGCTGCTACAGCAGTAGGTAAAGCGATAGCAGAAAAAGCATTAGCAGCAGGTATTTCTGCGGTTGCTTTTGATCGCTCAGGTTTCAAATATCATGGCCGTGTTAAAGCACTGGCTGACGCGGCTCGTGAAGCCGGTCTGAAAATCTAAAGGTTTAATACAATGGCAGGATTTGATAAAGGTCAACAACAACAAACTGACGGTTTACAAGAACGTTTAGTAAACATTCGTCGTGTTGCAAAGGTTGTTAAAGGTGGTCGTATTTTTGGTTTCTCAGCACTAACAGTTGTTGGTGATGGAAACGGTAAAGTAGGCGTAGGTCGTGGTAAAGCACGTGAGGTTCCCATTGCAATTCAAAAGGCGATGGAAAATGCACGTAAAAACTTAAAAGACGTACCTCTTAAAGACGGCACTTTACAATACCCAATAACTGCTGAATTTGGTGCTGCAAAAGTTTACATGCAACCTGCCTCTGAAGGTACGGGTGTTATTGCAGGTGGCCCAATGCGTGCTGTATTCGACGTTGTTGGCGTTCGCAATGTACTAGCAAAATGTATTGGTACTAACAATGCGATTAACGTTGTTAATGCAACCATCAAAGGCTTGAGTGAGATGAATTCACCGGCCTCTGTTGCTGCAAAACGTGGTAAATCACTAGAAGATATCTTGGATTAAGAAGATGGCTGATAAAAAAATTAAAGTTAAATTGGTTCGTAGCCCAGCGGGACGTTTAAAAGCACACAAAGCGTGTGTTGCTGGTTTAGGTTTACGCCGTATACACCAAATCGTAGAAGTTGAAGATACCCCTTGTACACGTGGAATGATCAATAAGGTCTATTACATGGTACAGGTTCAGGAGGACTAAGATGTTTTTAAATACACTGAAACCTACTCCAGGTTCAAGATCAAACCCTAAACGTCGTGGTCGTGGTATTGGTTCTGGCTTAGGCAAGACATGTGGCCGTGGTCACAAAGGTCAAAAATCACGTTCAGGCGGTCAAACAAAGATCGGTTTTGAAGGTGGTCAAATGCCTTTACAACGTCGTTTGCCTAAAGTTGGTTTTACATCACGTTTAGCTCGCGTTACTGATGAAATTCGTTTAAATGAACTCAATGCAATGAGTGTTGATGTGATTGACATTGCAGCTTTACATGCGGCTAACTTAATTGCTAAAAGTATTAAGCACGTTAAAGTGATGGAATCAGGCGAAATTAAAAAAGCGGTTACCTTAAAAGGTATTCGTGTAACTAAAGGTGCTCGTGCTGCTATTGAAGCGGCCGGTGGCAAGATAGAAGAGTAAGAAAATGGCAGCAAAACCAGCAATGGCCGGCGGTAAGTTTACAGAATTACGTAATCGCATCTTTTTTCTGATTGGCGCATTGCTAGTTTTTCGCATTGGTTCTTATATAACAGTACCAGGCATTGACCCTGCTGCTTTAGCCCAAATGGTTGAGCAGCAAAAAGGCACTATCTTAGACATGTTTAACATGTTCTCTGGTGGCGCGTTATCTCGATTGTCATTGTTTGCATTAGGTATTATGCCTTACATCTCAGCATCGATTATTATTCAGTTGCTGACTAAGGTGCATCCTAAGTTAGAACAGTTAAGTAAAGAAGGTGCTGCAGGTAAACGTAAAATTACTCAGTACACGCGTCTAGGTACGTTAGCATTAGCAACATTCCAATCACTCGGTGTTGCGCTTGCTCTATCACGTCAACCAGGCTTAGTAATTAATGGTAGTGAAGAAGCTATATTACGTATCTTTTACTTCACGACAGTCGTCACACTCGTCACGGGAACAATGTTCTTAATGTGGTTAGGTGAACAAATTACAGAACGAGGTGTTGGTAACGGCATTTCGATGATTATTTTTGCAGGTATCGTTGCTGGCTTACCATCTGCTATAGGTGGAACGTTAGAATTGGGTCGTACAGGTGAATTAAGCTCCGGCTTTATTTTAATTCTGTTTATTATGATCATTGCAGTAACGGCATTTGTTGTCTTTATGGAACGAGGGCAACGTAGAATTACCGTGCATTATGCTAAGCGTCAACAAGGACGCAAAATGTATGCTGCACAAACAAGTCACCTACCATTAAAGATTAATATGGCCGGCGTGATTCCACCGATCTTTGCATCGGCAATAATTTTATTCCCTGCCACGATGGCTGGGTGGTTTGGCAGTACTGAAGGAACCTTTGGTTTCCTTCAAGATGTGGCAACAATGTTGTCACCCGGCCAACCGTTGTATGTTTTGATGTATGCGATAGCGATTGTTTTCTTTTGTTTCTTCTATACGGCGTTGATGTTTAACCCAAAAGAAACAGCAGATAACTTGAAACGTTCAGGCGCTTACGTCCCAGGTATACGCCCTGGTGAACAAACAGCAAAGCATATAGATACAATTTTAGGTCGCTTAACTTTAGTGGGCGCGGCTTATATAACAGCAGTATGTTTATTACCTGAATTTATGATCGTGTACTGGAATGTACCTTTCTACTTTGGTGGTACTTCATTATTGATTATTGTTGTTGTTACAATGGATTTAATGTCACAAGTACAGTCGCACCTTATGTCTCATCAGTATGAAGGTTTGATGAAAAAATCAAACTTGAAAGGTGGCTCAGGTTCAGCGGGTTTGTTGCGTTAATAAAATGTTTTTAGATATTTTAGGAGAATCGGCATGAAAGTTCGTGCTTCAGTTAAAAAGTTATGCCGTAACTGTAAAGTTATTAAGCGTCACGGAGTTGTACGTGTGATCTGTGTTGATCCACGTCATAAGCAACGTCAAGGTTAATTTAGGCTTGTTTGTAACAAAATAAGTCAATATTTGCATTAAAAGTCTTGCTTGAAAGGGTGAGGATACGTAAAATCGCACGTTTTCACGGGGTGACCTGTGAGCGTCTAGTTTAATTTGTAGGAGTGGCCCATGGCCCGTATTGCTGGTATCAATGTTCCGGTCAATAAACATACAGAAATCGCATTAACTTCGATTTTTGGTATTGGTCGCACACGCGCACAAAAGATTTGTGCAGAAGCGGGTGTAACACCGACGACAAAAGTAAAAGATCTTGATGAAGGTCAAGTTGAAAATTTACGTTCAGAAGTCGCTAAATTCACTATTGAAGGTGATTTACGTCGTGAAGTTTCCATGAACATCAAACGTTTAATGGATCTAGGTTCGTATCGTGGTACCCGTCATCGTCACGGCTTACCACTTCGTGGCCAACGCACAAAAACAAATGCGCGTACCCGTAAGGGCCCACGTAAACCCATTAAACGCTAAGATTTTAAATTTAAGGTTTTAAAAATATATTATGGCAGCTAAAACAAGTCGTACAAAAAAGAAGGTTAAGAAGGATATTGCAGACGGTATTGCACATATTCACGCTTCTTTTAATAATACAATTATTACTATCACAGACCGCCAAGGTAATGCACTTTGCTGGACAACTGCTGGTGGTTCTGGTTTCCGTGGTTCACGTAAAAGTACACCGTTCGCTGCACAGATTGCTGCTGAACAATGTGGAATCAAGGCAAAAGAATTCGGTATGAAAAACCTAGAAGTAAATGTTAAAGGTCCTGGTCCTGGTCGTGAATCAGCGGTTCGTGCTTTAAACTCTACGGGTTTCAATATAACTAACATTTCAGATGTGACGCCAATACCTCATAATGGTTGTCGTCCTCCGAAAAAACGTCGCGTATAACGGGAGACTATTCAATGGCACGCTATCTAGGTTCAAAATGTCGTTTATGTCGTCGTGAAGGCGAAAAATTATTCTTAAAAGGCGAAAAATGTTTCGGCAGTAAATGTGCGATGGAAAATCGTCCGTTTCCTCCTGGTCAACATGGTCAACGCCGTACTCGTAACTCTGATTATGCTACTCAGTTACGTGAGAAACAAAAATTACGTCGTACTTACGGTGTATTAGAAGGTCAATTCCGTAGCTACTACAAAACAGCTGATCGTGTAAAAGGTTCTACAGGTACTAACTTGTTACAACTTTTAGAAACACGTTTAGACAACGTTGTATATCGTATGGGTTTTGGTGCGTCTCGTTCAGAAGCACGTCAACTTGTTCGTCATCAGGCTGTTACTGTTAATGGTATTAAAACCAACATCCCATCTATCAAAGTAAAAGCGGGCGATGTTGTTGCTATTAACGAAAAATCACAGAATCAATTACGTATTAAAGGTTCTATGGATGCTGCACAAACACGCGGTATTGTTGATTGGTTAGATGTAGATGCTTCTAAACTTACTGGTATATTTAAAAATGTACCAGAGCGTAGTGAATTATCAGCTGATATCAATGAACATTTAGTTGTAGAACTTTACTCCAAGTAATTACTTGGTTTAATAGGCTTTTTTACATAGTACTTAAACTGGATTTATAGAGGACAATACATGCAGGCCTCAGAAGAAGAATTTCTGACCCCACGTATAGTGGATATACAGCAAATTAACGAAAGTCATGCAAAGGTTACATTAGAACCTTTAGAGCGTGGATTTGGACATACATTAGGTAATGCATTACGTCGTATTTTACTTTCTTCAATGACGGGTTGTGCAATTATTGAAGCAGAGATTGATGGCGTATTACATGAATACACCGCAATGGAAGGCGTTCAAGAAGATGTTGTTAACATCATGCTTAACCTAAAAGGTGTTGCTTTACGTATGGAGACTGCTTCAGAAGCGTCTTTGACTATTAGCAAAAAAGGCCCCTGTGTTGTTACTGCTGCTGACATTCAACTTGATCATAATGTTGAATGCGTAAACCCAGAACACGTTATTGCGAATATCACGAAAGATGTTGATTTCAATATGACGATTAAGGTTGGTAAAGGTCGTGGTTATGAAGCTTCAACAGCAAGAATTGCTGATGAAGACGAAGATCGTCCAATCGGTCGCTTACAATTAGATGCGACTTATAGTCCTGTTCATAAAGTTAACTATATTGTTGATAGTGCACGTGTTGAACAACGTACTAATTTAGATAAGCTTGTTATCGAATTAGAAACGAATGGCACGATTGATCCAGAAGCCGCTATTCGTACTGCTGCAACTATCTTACAAGAGCAGTTAGCTGCATTTGTTGATTTACGAAGCACTGAAGAACTCGAACCTGCTGAGCAAGAGCCTGATATTGATCCTGTTCTTTTACGTCCAGTTGATGATTTAGAATTAACTGTTCGTTCAGCTAACTGTTTAAAAGCAGAACATATTTACTACATTGGTGATTTGATTCAACGCACTGAAGTAGAGTTATTGAAAACACCTAATTTAGGTAAAAAATCATTAACTGAAATTAAAGATGTTCTTGCATCTAGAGGTTTATCTCTAGGAATGCGTTTGGAAAATTGGCCACCAGCTATTCTTCGTCCTAAAATTGAAGAAGATAAAAAACCGCTGTTTGGTGATTTTAAATTCTAGAATTATCTAGATAAAGTAATAAGAAATTTTAAAGGTATTAAACCATGCGTCATCGTCATAGTGGTCGTCAACTCAACCGCAACAGTTCACATCGTAAAGCCATGTTTAAAAACATGTCTGTTTCATTATTCGATCATGAATTGATTCGTACAACAGTTGCTAAAGCAAAAGAATTACGTCGTGTTACTGAAAAATTAATCACTTTAGCTAAAGTTGATACAGTTTCTAACCGTCGTTTAGCATTCGCACGTTTACGTGACCGTGATGCGGTAACTAAGTTATTTAATGAACTTGGCCCACGTTATGCTAATCGCCCAGGTGGTTATACTCGTATACTTAAATGTGGTTACCGTACAGGTGATAAAGCACCAATGGCTTACATGGAACTTGTTGACCGTCCTATCGTAGATACGACTGTTGAAACAGCTGAAGAAATCGCAGCTGCTGAGTAAGTTTTAAAAGCAATTCATAAAAAACCGGATTTGATTTAATCAACTCCGGTTTTTTTGTGTTTAGAAAAAGGTTTTCTGTGAGTTCAACTATTATTCAGATTACAGTCTGACTCAGTTGTATATTACTTCTGCGCATATAATAATTATCAACGTTTTTAATAAAGTGTTGCGTTGAGATACGAGCAATAGCGTGAGGCTAATACCCTCATTGATGATCTATTAGAGGGGCACTATGAGCATGACCTACGCTATTTCTTCTGTAGCATCGGTTTAAGGTAATGCCCTGTATATGATGCCTCACAGTTTGCGACATTTTCAGGTGTATCACTAACAACCAATGTACCCCCTTTATTACCGCCCTCTGGCCCCATATCAATCACCCAGTCACATGTTTTAATGACATCAAGGTTATGTTCAATCACCACCAGTGTATTACCATGGTCACGTAGGCGATGCAATACAGCAAGCAACTGTTCAATATCATGAAAATGTAAACCGGTTGTGGGTTCGTCTAATATATACAGCGTATTACCTGTATCGCGCTTTGAAAGTTCACGTGAGAGTTTTACACGCTGTGCTTCACCACCAGAGAGTGTTGTCGCATTCTGACCTAAACGAATATAGGTCAGACCTACGTCGATCAATGTTTGTAGCTTACGTTTGATAACAGGGATCGCATCAAAGAATATGACAGCATCTTCAATGGTCATGTCTAAAATTTCATAGATATTTTTACCTTTGAATTTTATTTCTAAGGTTTCACGATTGTAACGTTTGGAATGACAAATATCACACGGCACATAAATGTCGGGTAAGAAATGCATTTCAACTTTTATAACGCCGTCACCTGAGCATGCTTCGCAGCGCCCACCTTTTACATTGAAGCTAAAGCGACCCGGCGTATAACCACGTGCCCGTGATTCCGGTGTAGCAGCAAATAGTTCACGAATGGGTGTAAACAAGCCGGTATAGGTTGCAGGATTAGATCGAGGCGTACGACCTATCGGGCTTTGATCAATATCAACGACTTTATCAAACTGGCCTAAACCTATAATTTCTTCACAAGGAGCCGGTGGTGTTGATGCTGAATTTATTTCAGCTGCAGCATGACGGTAAAGAGTGTCATTGATCAGGGTTGATTTACCTGAACCTGAAACCCCAGTAACGGCCGTCATTAGACCAACAGGTATATCAATATCAATATTTTGTAAATTGTTACCCGTTGCACCACGAATTTGTAATAAACGTTCAGGGTCATACGGTGTACGTTTTTCTGGAATGGCAATACACCTTTTACCCGACAAGTACTGCCCTGTTAAAGATGCCGGGTTATTGATCACTTCTTCAGGTGTTCCTTGAGCCGTAATTTCACCACCGTGAATACCAGCAGCGGGACCGATATCTAGGACATGATCTGCCATTCGTATCGCTTCTTCATCATGCTCAACCACGATTACTGTGTTACCTAAATCACGTAAGTAAATCAGAGTGTTTAGTAGACGAGTGTTATCACGTTGATGTAATCCAATAGAAGGTTCATCTAGTACATACATCACACCAACAAGGCCAGCACCAATTTGACTAGCAAGCCTGATACGTTGCGCTTCACCACCGGATAAAGTGTGAGCTCCTCGACTTAAGTTAAGATAGTCCAAACCAACATTAATTAAAAACTCCAAGCGCTGATTAATTTCTTTAACAATCTTTTCAGCAATTTCACCGCGCTTACCGGGCAAATTCAGTGTCTTAAAGAAATTGGCGGCGACATCAATGGGCATTTCTGAAACATCAGGTAAGGTTGTTTCATCTAAATAAACATGGCGTGCAGAGCGATTTAATCGCGCCCCATTACAATCAGGACATGATTGTTGGTTCATGTATTTAGCCAGCTCTTCTCGTACAACACTAGAGTCTGTATCGTGATAACGGCGTTGCATATTTGGGATGATGCCTTCAAAGGGATGCGTCTTGGTTTTCTTGCCACCACGATCATTGTTGTATGTAAATTTTATTTCTGTGTCGCCACTACCATAAAGAATGAGTTGCTGAATTTTTTTCGGTAAGTCTTCGAATGGGGCGTCCATATTAAACTTAAAATGTTTAGATAAAGACAACAGCATTTGGTAATAATAAATATTACGTTTATCCCAACCACGTATTGCACCGCCAGAAAGGGCAGCATCAGGTTGAATAACAACGCGAGCGGGATCAAAAAATTCTTGCACGCCTAAACCATCACAACCAGAACATGCACCTGCGGGGTTGTTAAAAGAAAAGACGCGAGGCTCAAGTTCTGCCAAAGAGTAGCCACATTCAGGGCAGGCAAACTTAGCAGAGAAAACAATTTCATCTTTAACCGATGAATCTTTATCCATAGGCACAACACGAAGAACACCACTCGACAACGTTAAAACGGTTTCAATCGAATCAGCCAAACGTGTTTTAATATCTGCGCGTACTTTAAAACGGTCAATCACCGCTTCTATGGTATGTTTCTTTTTCTTATCGAGTTTTTCAAGTTGATCTAATTCAAGCACTAAACCATCAACACGGGCACGAATAAAACCATCGGCACGTAAGCGTTCAAAAACCTGCTCATGCTCACCTTTGCGATCTTCAATTAAAGGCGCAAGCAACATAAGCTTGGTGCCTTCAGGCAGATCAAGAATATGATCAACCATTTGGCTGATCGTTTGCGCATTTAATGCAATGTTATGGTCAGGACAACGAGGTTCACCCGCACGGGCAAATAATAATCTAAGGTAATCATAAATCTCAGTAATCGTACCTACGGTTGAACGTGGGTTGTGAGAGGTTGATTTCTGTTCGATTGAAATCGCCGGCGATAAACCTTCAATATGATCGACATCAGGCTTTTCCATAACGGATAAAAACTGGCGCGCGTAAGCCGATAAAGACTCGACATAGCGACGCTGTCCTTCCGCGTAAATGGTGTCAAAGGCCAAAGAAGATTTACCTGAGCCTGAAAGACCCGTAATAACAATGAGCTTGTCACGAGGTAAATCAACGTCAATATTTTTTAAATTGTGGGTGCGAGCACCGCGAATGTGAATTGTATCCATCTATTTTTCGTTTTACTTTTTGTTTAATTCGGCAACCTGCTAATATACGCGAATCCTATGCCGATAGGAAAAATTATAATAAAAAAAATGGATAGGTATGCCCTTAAAGCAAGAAAATATGAGTGTCATGAGTCGAGTGGAGAAACGCGTTGCGGTAACGTTATCCATGATATTCGCCTCACGAATGCTAGGGTTATTTATGATACTTCCCGTTTTTGCTATTTATGCTGAGGAATTAGAAGGTTTCTCGCCTACCTTGGCAGGCTTGGCTATCGGTATTTACGGTTTAACCCAAGCCATTTTTCAAATTCCCATGGGCTTATTATCGGATCGCATTGGTCGTAAACCGGTCATTGTTGGTGGCTTGGTCATTTTTGCTCTAGGTAGTGTGGTCGCAGCGATGTCGGACAGCATCACCGGCGTTATTATCGGTCGAGCATTACAAGGTTCCGGCGCAATAGCCAGTGCCATTATGGCGTTAGCTGCGGATCTCACTCGTGAAGAACACCGTATTAAGGTGATGGCATCTATTGGCATGAGTATCGGTTTATCGTTTGCCTTAGCATTGGTGATTGGGCCGATGTTGCACGGCGTATTTGGTGTTTCTGGTATTTTTTGGACGACAGCAGCACTGGCACTTATTGGCATATTGGTGGCAACATTTTGGGTACCAACCCCCGTATTGACACGTTTTCACCGTGATGCAGAAGTGGAAATTAGCTGGTTCAGACAAGCATTAGCAGACACGCAGCTTTTACGCCTTGATATTGGCATCTTTATTCTTCATTTTATTTTGGTGAGTTTATTTATTATCGCACCGGGTATATTGCGAGATCAATTTGAAATAGCGTTAGAATCACACTGGCATGTTTATTTACCCGTTTTATTTTTAGCAGTTCTAACCATGGTTCCGTTTATTATCCTTGCTGAGAAAAAACGCAAGATAAAACAGGTGCTTATTGGTGCTATTATTGTTTTATCTATGAGTCAGGTTGGAATGGTTTTTTTCAGCAGCTCTTTGGTCGGTTTTACTCTCATGTTATGGTTATTCTTTAGTGCTTTTAATTTACTAGAAGCAAGCATGCCATCACTTGTTGCTAAAATGGCACCTGCGGCACATAAAGGCACAGCGATGGGAGCCTACTCGACATCGCAATTCTTGGGTGTCTTTTTAGGTGGTTTAACCGGCGGCACCTTAAGTGAGTTTTATGGGATCAGTGGTGTCGCGATATTTAATCTTAGCTTACTCGCTATTTGGTTTGGATTAGCAGTAACCATGAAGAAGCCTTTATTCCATACAAGCTACTTACTTAAAGTCGGCAAGGTGACAGAAAAACAAGCGCAAGAAATGATTAAAAAATTATTATTGATTGCCGGTGTAATAGACGTGACAGTCATTGCAGAAGAAGGCGTAGCGTATTTAAAAATAGACAAACAAAAAGTAAACATGGAAGAGTTACAAAAGTTAGCAGTATCGTAAGAAAAAAGTTATTACAAAGTTACCACAGCGTTTTTTATTTTAGCTTTTGCTGTGATAGTCAGCGACCTTTGTGGTTAGAAATATTTAAAATATAATGCAAATAAGATTGGAGAAAAGAGTATGGCTAGGGGTGTAAATAAAGTAATTTTGATTGGTAACTTAGGGCAAGATCCAGAAGTGAAATACATGCCAAATGGAAATGCTGTTGCGAATATTACAGTAGCAACAAGTGAAAGCTGGAAAGATAAAAATACCGGCGAACAAGTTGATAAAACAGAATGGCATCGCGTGGTTTTTTTCCGTCGTTTAGCTGAAATAACGGGCGAGTATTTAAAGAAAGGCTCTAAAGTTTATATCGAAGGCAAGTTGCAAACACGTAAGTGGCAAGATAAAAACAACGTAGACCATTGGACAACAGAAATTGTTGCAGACCAAATGCAAATGTTAGATTCACGTGGCGGCGGAAGTAGTGATTTTAATCCAGGACAAAGTGGCGGTGGGCAACAGCAACAGTCAGCACCTCAATCGGCACCATCACAAGCAGCACCTGCGCCAGTGAATAATGACTTTGATGATGACATACCCTTTTAGTCGAGCTTGTTAATAAGACAGAGAAAAAATATTAAGGGTTTGTTTTTACAAACCCTTTTTTATGAATACTTAAAATGACTTTAAGCCTCAGAAATTAACGAATAGCAACAAGGAAGGGGGGAGCTTTATTTTTTATTCACCAGTTGATGGTAGGTTGATTTCTTACATGATGAAAAAACATCATATTGTTTACTATATAGGCTTGTACTAACATTCATGATACCTAAGACAGAATGTAATAGATTATCGTGAGATATGGGTTCATTCGTTTTATCTTGTAGACAAGAAACACTCACTTTTTCTGTTGTAGCAAAACTATCAGACAGCCACATTATTAATGGCACCTGAGTTTGGTAAGAGGGGGCGATAAAGTATGGAAGACCATGTAAATATACGTTATTTTCTCCTAATGACTCACCGTGATCAGATACGTATAACATAGCTGTATCAAATAAATCTGTTTGGTCTTTTAGATAGCTGATGACTTTAGATAAAAAATAGTCGGTATATAAAATTGTATTATCATAGGCGTTAACAACTTCCTCATTGGTGCATTTATGCACTGTTGATGTTCTGCACTCAGGTTTAAAAGTAGCAAATGCTTCAGGGTAGCGTTTAAAATATGCAGGTCCATGACTACCTTGTTGGTGTAATACAATAAAAACGTCGTTTTTGGTAGTGTTGATATGTTTATCTAACTTATTAAGTAACGCTTCATCAAAGCACCTACCTTTAGAACAAAAACTATCAATATTAAATTGAGCTATTGATTCTGTTTTAACTCTTTTACAAATACCTTTACAGCCTGAGTTGTTTTCACGCCATAATACATTTATACCTGCATTTCTTAATGCGTCTAGAAGGTTAGAGCTGTTTTCTGCTTTTTCGACATCAATATTTTCATGCTTTAAATGTGAAAACATACATGGAAGTGATATAGCCGTTGAAGTTCCGCAAGCAGAGACATGTTTGAAATTTATAATATTTTCTTTTTCAATATTGGGCGTTGTATTCCTTTTATAACCATTAATGTGAAAATTATTTGCTCTAGCCGTTTCTCCGACAATCATTATAAATAATTTTTTCTTTTTTCTTTTTGAGTCAGGTTGTCTAGTAGCATCACTAAATAGAACGTTAAATTTCTTTTCAGATGTAAGTTTTTTATCCGCGTATTTATATACGGAATTTATAGAAGCCCAAGGGTTAATTAAAGAAGTTAGACTTGGGTTATTTCTAAATACAAATGTAAAGTTTTTATATGTGGAGTAGCCCCCTATAGAGGTAAGGATAAAAATCAATATAATACTGACGGCTCTATTCACTATTTCTTTGCTAATCGACGTACGGTGTATTTTTACTGACCAGATAATCGCTGAGGGCAAAACGCCATAAAAAAAAGTATATAACAGAATCGAAATATCAAGTAATTCTAAAGCCTCATTAACGTCTGTCTCGAAAATATTTTGAATCATAGGAGTATTAAAAATTATACCGTATGACTCAATATAATAAGCTGTTATAGACGAGAGCATAAATATTATAGTTATTGTTGGCTTTAACAATCGACGGAAGCAAAACAACGACAACAATAGATATGACACACTGAATATGACCAACATAACTGAAAAAAGAAATAAAATGTCAGTTAGCTGGAATGGCTCTACTACAGAAAATAAAGTGCCCCAAAAACGCTGATTATAGACAAGTACTATGAAGAGGCAGCTGAAGAGTATTATCTTATTGCTTGAAAAAGTATAAGAGCGAAAGTCTAGTTTTTTAAAAAAAGTTATCATTTTAGTAAAGTCAGTATAAATAGGGAGCACATATTCTACTATAGAAATATAATAGAGTGTATCTATTATATTTGTGTTGAATGCTCATAAGGTAACAGAAAGTTGAAATGCTAGAGGTGCAAAATGTTAAGAATATTCATTAGGTTTATATAGTAACACTTCCAGTGTATGGATATGATTGTTTAAACAATAGGAAGTTCAAAATAAAACGTTGTTTGTACATTTTCTTCTGTATCAAAGCCAATGCTTCCGCCAAGATTTTTTATAATCATTTTTGAAATACTTAGTCCAAGACCTGTTCCACCTACTTGGCGCGTGTTTCCGCGCGAAGATTGGGTGAACTTTTCAAACACAGAGTCTTGGAACTCTTCGGGAATACCCTGACCATAATCTTTTACGCTCACCCGCAACCGCCCCTGATTTATTACTGTGAAAATTTCTATATCAATGTTTTTGGGTGAGTATTTAGCCGCGTTAGATAGAAAATTACTCATGACTTGAGTTAAACGATCTTTGTCGACATTAATAAAAATATTTTCATCGCAATGGGTGAGCGTGTATAGGGTATTATTTTTTTTTGCATACTCTTGATTAAGATCAACACAGTTAGCAAGAAAAGGTTCAATTTCGATTTCTTCAAGTAAGAAATTGAGTTCACCAGATTCAAGTTTTGAGATATCAAGAATATCGTTGATCAGGGTTAATAGGCGTTCAACATTTCGGTTAGAAACATCAAGCATAGTCGTTGCTTGTTCTGGGAGATCTAGATTTAAACCGTGCGTCATTATATCCAAAGCCCCTTTGATTGCTGTCAGTGGCGTTCGTAATTCATGACTAACGGTGGATATAAATTCACTTTTGAGTTGGTCAACTTTTTTGCGTTCAGTAATGTCACGTAAAACACCGGTAAAAATAGTTTCACCTTCGATAACCATCGAGCTAAGGGTTACCTCAATGGGAAAGGGTGTGCCATCTTGTTTTAGACCGTAGAGTTCACGTTGTGTGCCAATTATTTTTGCTTCAGCTGAAATAATTGAATCAGCAATATATTGATCGTGTTCTCCGGCATGTGTCTGTGGCATCAGCATTTTAATGCTCTGTCCAATGACTCGGCTTTTATCATATTGAAATATTATTTCAGCACTGGGGTTAAAAGACTTTATTATTCCTTGTGAGTTAATGGTAATAATGGCATCGGGCACAGACTCAAGAATAGCTCGTTGTCTTTTTTCTTCAATAATAAGTTTTTCTATTGTACTTTGAATTTTGTTACGCATTTGCCCAACAGACAAAGTTAATAAGCCCACTTCATCATCAGAGCTTTTAGGGAGAGGTATACCATAATTGCCCAGTGAAAATTGATGAGTGACATTTTTAAGTTTGACAATAGGTTGGTAGACAAGCTTAGTTTGAATCAAAAAACTGAATATTCCGAGAAATAACGTGAGTATGATAACGAATAAATTTAATTGGTTAATTTTATTCTGTTCATCATGTTTTGTTTTATTCCAGTCTGTGTACAGAGTGATGTAACCAAACAGTTCATTATTTTCTTCAATAGATACTTTTATACTGACAATGGAATCTGTTAGTTCAGGCACTACGGCAAAAATAGGATAGAGTAATTTTTTGTCTGCATCACGTAGTTCAATATAACGCCATTCGTTTTTATGTATCAGAATAGAGTTTTCAAATACCGCATGTAATTCTGATAAATTATTCGATAAAATATTTTGAATAATACTCGGTGATAGCGTTTTAATGAGTTTAGTTTGATGTTCGACAAAATCATCATGTGCTTGTTTTAACTGGCTAGGTTGCAATACATATAGGATTGTTAAAACCATGACCACTAATCCTAAAATTAGTGGTATAAGTAGTTTTTCACGAATCCCCAAGTGTATGTGCATAATTTTTATTTGGCGTAAAACTGATCGAGGTTTAATTTTAATAAGGGAGTGTAATCAGCCATACTCGCCGAGCCTATTTTTTTCATAGGGATGTTTGCTAGCAGCGCTTTTCCTGTCTCATTTTCGCCTAACAACAGCAGTGCATTTTTAACTGCCTTTACAACTTTGGCAGGTACGCGAGGGTGTGCTGCAAGAGGGTGAGGTGCCACTTTGGGTGTTCGATATAAAACGTGCAAAGCACTTTTAATATTTTCTTTTTGTTGGTTTAAAGTTTTTTGTACTGCGCCCCCTGCGGCAGCTTGATTCACCACCACGTTAAGATAAACAGAGCTGTGGGTTTTGACATAAACAGGATGAATATCAATATGATATTTATTTTTTAAATCAGCACGAATCAATAGTGAGGCACCTAATGAGTTGGGTGCGGGGAAGGCTACTTTTTTACCATCAAGATCTTTTATAGACTTAAACTTGCTGCCTTTTTTTACCACAAGTATGCCATGTAACTTTCGGCCATTATCGCGTACCAAAGGGATATAGCTTTGTGATTTATTTGCCAAGATTACATGGTAAGGGTTCATGTAAGCAAAATCGAATTTGCCATTATTAAATTCGCGTTCAAAGTCTGGAATGTTCGGCGAACCTATGAGTTTAAGTTTAATCCCTGTCTTTTTTTTAATTTCGCTAATAATAGGGTTCCATATTTTTCTCAAATGTCGAATCTCGAACTGTGGAACGACACCAATGAGATAAACATGTTCTTCTTTAGCATAAATATTGGCGGTGAAAAATGATGAAAGCATTATGATCAGTAGTAAAATGGAACGGTTAATCATGAGCGTCGTCCTTTAATTTATATGATTGAACAGTTAGCCGAATAGTCATATTTGTATCGGCTTATTCTGCTAAAGCTTTAGCTAAATAAAGGTGAATAATTAGAGGGGGAGGTATTTTAAAATATACGAATGTAGGGGAATTACAGCTGCATTTAGTAATTTTACGCAGAGTTCGCAAAGAAGTAATGTTTTTAACTTTGTGTTCTCTGCGCTCATAGCGTTAATGCGTATAAATTATTAAGTGAGCAGTATTAAGGTAGGTTGTTTTGTTTTAATTCAGTGATTACGGGTAACTGAGAAATTAGCGAGAAAAATAAGCGCTTCTTTATAGATGGAGCTGGGTAAAAAATCGAGTGCGTTAATCGCTTGTTTCGCTTCATTTTTAGCACAATCTACGGTGTATTCAATAGCACCAGAGGCATGAATGGCCTCATGAATTTGTTCAAGGGTGTCTAGGCCGCCACTTTTTATGGCTTCTTTTACCATTTCGGACTGTTCAGGCGTGCCATGAAGCATGGTGTAAATTAAGGGCAGCGTGGGTTTACCTTCAGCTAAATCATCCCCTAGGTTTTTACCCATATCTTCGGCAGAAGAGGTGTAATCCAACACATCATCAATCAGTTGGAACGCACAGCCTAAATGCATACCGTATGTTGCCATGGCTTGTTGCGCTGTTTTGTCTCCATGACAGAGAACAACGGCAAGTTCAGAGGCAGATTCGAATAATTTTGCTGTTTTACTGTGAATGACTTCAAGGTAGCGCGCTTCAGTAGTGTCTGGATCGTGGCAGTTGAGGAGCTGTAAAACTTCACCTTCAGCAATGGTATTGGTCGCTTTAGATAAAATACCCATAATTTGCATTTGGTCGATTTCAACCATCATCTCAAAGGCGCGAGAATAAAGAAAATCACCGACTAAGACACTGGCAGCATTACCCCAAAGTGCGTTAGCGGTATCTTCGCCACGGCGTAAGTCCGAGTTATCAACGACATCATCATGCAGCAGCGTTGCGGTGTGAATAAACTCAATAATTGCTGATAATTCAATATGTTGCGAGCCAGAATAGCCGACAGCTTTGGCGCATAAAAGATGAATAATAGGGCGCAGACGCTTGCCGCCGCTGTTAATAATATGGCCGCCAATCTGGTTAATGAGCACCACATCAGAGTGCAGGCGCGTCTGGATGCAAGCGTTGAGCTTGACCATGTCGTCTGCAATCAGTTGGTTAATTTCATCTATATTGGTAATAGCCATGAGTTCTTCATCTATATAAACAGCGTGCATGCTAGGGGGCGGTCTCAATACTGTCAAGCCCGAATATATTCCTGAATAAAAGCGCCATTTTTAGCTAATTATGGGAAATATCGTAAATATCCTTTGACCCAAGGGCAGTGAACCGCTAAAATTCGCGTCCCTGTATTTGATGGCTTTTGTAGATATTGAATACGGTAACAGATTTAGTGATTTAAGCGCGATATTTTGTAGTTGGCGTTTAGATTCAAATAAATATTATTAGAGTTTGGAGAAAGACATGTACGCGGTAATTGAAACCGGTGGTAAACAATATCGAGTGACTGAAGGTCAGTACCTTAAAGTAGAAAAGCTCGGTCTTGAAGAAGGTGCTTCACTTGAGATTGATAAAGTTCTCATGGTTGCTGATGGCGATGATCTTAAAATCGGAACGCCTTACGTAGCTGGTGGTAAAGTGACTGCTACAGTGAAGAGTGTTGGTCGTGGTAAGAAAATCCGCATCATCAAATTCCGTCGTCGTAAGCATTCTCGTACAACACAAGGACACCGTCAGTCCTTCACAGAAATCCTAATTACTGGCATCGCTGCTAAGTAATTTATTATTGAGGTAATACGCAATGGCTCATAAGAAAGCAGGTGGTAGTACTAATAACGGACGCGATTCCGTATCCAAACGCCTTGGTGTTAAACGTTTCGGTGGCGAAAGCGTATTAGCAGGTAACATTTTAATCCGTCAACGTGGAACTAAGGTTCATCCTGGTAAGAACGTTGGTATTGGTAAAGATGATACACTTTTTGCAAAAGCAGACGGTGTTGTACTTTTCCAAAAGAAAGGACCGAAGATGCGTTCTTTTGTGAGTATTGTTCCTGCTGAATAATTTAGCTGAACATATTTGTGAATGAAATGCCCCGTCCTAGCTAAACTAGGTCGGGGTTTTTTGTTTAAGCCTCACGAATAACGAGAAGCCAGATTACGGCGTTAAAGCCCAACTCAAAAATGCTCACTTACTTAATGTAAGCTCCGCTTTTTTCGTTGAACTTTGCCTTGTACTCTAACTTCTCGTTATCCGTGAAAATTTATATATTTTAAAATGATTTTTGTAGGTCAGACTTCTACCCTCTCGATAATTTTATTGAGGGGCACTACGAGTCTGACAATTAAGCTGGTACGTAGAATGAAGTTTGTTGATGAAGCGGTAGTTAAAGTACAAGCAGGCAAGGGCGGTAACGGCATTGTTAGCTTTCGTCGTGAAAAATACATTGAGCTCGGTGGTCCCGATGGTGGTGACGGCGGTGATGGTGGTAGTGTATTTTTTGTCGGGGATGACAACTTAAATACGTTGGTCGACTTTCGTTATTCTCGTCAATATAGAGCCGATAGTGGTGAGCCTGGTGCGCGTCGTCGTATGACGGGTAGAGGTGGCGATGATCTATTTATAAAAGTACCGCTTGGTACCATGGTTTTTGATAATGAAACCGAAGAACAAATTGGCGATATCACAGAGAAAGATCAAGTTTTATGCGTTGCTAAAGGCGGCTTTCACGGTATAGGCAATGTGCGTTATAAAAGCGCGACTAACCGTGCTCCCCGTCAGGCAAAACCCGGCACTCCTGGTGAAGCTCGAACTATTCGTATGGAAATGAAAGTACTCGCGGATGTTGGCTTACTAGGTTTACCCAACGCAGGTAAATCAACGTTAATCAGTTCAGTTTCAGGCGCACGACCTAAAGTGGCAAACTATCCCTTTACCACGTTGCACCCAAATTTAGGTGTCGTCAGTGTTGATGTTAGCCGCAGTTTTGTTATGGCAGATATTCCCGGCATTATCGAAGGTGCCGCAGATGGAACTGGCTTGGGTATACAGTTTTTAAAACATGTTTCTCGTACACGTTTATTGTTACATCTTGTTGATATTGCACCACCAGATGAAAGTGAAGATCCCGTCGATGCGGTTCGTATCATCGAAAAAGAGATGGTACGCTTTAGCCCAGAACTCGCAGACTATGAACGTTGGCTTGTGATTAATAAGCTTGATTTGTTACCAGAAGATGAACAAGAGCAAGCGTGTGATGGCATTATTAAGCGTTTAGATTGGAAAGGAAAGGTCTTCCGCATATCCGCTATCAGCAAAAAAGGAACGCAAGATTTATGCTTTAAGATTATGGATTATGTTGATGAGCAAAAAGCACTCGCATTAGCTGAGGACGAGTCAGAAGAACAAAAAGATTAAACTGCTAAGAAAAATTAAAAACAATATAAGCACCGTCATTGCGAAGGAACGATAGTGACTGCGGCAATCTCCAGTTTAGTGTTCGTTTATGAGATTACGTTAGTCATTTTATTCTTTCGTAATGACAAACATAAAAATCATGACTAAACGAAAAAACATAAAAAACATAAAAAACATAAAAAACA
>JASFYW010000033.1:0-3738 GCA_045046865.1 Woeseiaceae bacterium
TTCTTCACAACCACTATTGAATTGTTCGCTGTGAATCTCAGGAATACTAGAACATACATCAAACTGTAATTCGCCTTTATCAAAATCACCCCATGCGGCAATAAGCGCATTATGTGGTATAAACTTATTCACATATTGCTGCTGCCATTGATAAAAATCAAAATGTTTACGGATAAAGTTTGACTGATAGATAGTGTCACCTAGGCTATCTAAACCTGACTTAGGTGCTTTAAGCATTGATTCCGTTTTGACTATAAACATTCTATTAATCCCTAATAGTATATAACCGTCTAGTATTTCTCGTTAGAGATACATCTCGACGCATGGTATTTTATTTTTGTTTCAATTTTATTAAAAAAAGACATTATTTGATGGGGGAATTGAGTATTTCTTTAACGATGTAACAATTCCCTGTTTACATGCCTAACTCGTATAAATCCGATAGGTTGCTCGTCTTAATTTCAATGTCTTCTTAATATGTAGGTATTATAGCTCTACGTAACAGTTTGTAACATAAATAGATCCCTGTATTTCATAAGGTAATACTTGGTAGGGTTTATCTTAGAATTTACTTTAAGTATGGTTCCGTTAATAAGTATCTTCTGTCTGCACAACCGTCGCCACGGTGTTAAAAATAATATTTACGTCTAAGCCCAAAGACCAGTTTCTAAGATAATCCAGATCATATTCGATACGTTTTTGCATTTTTTCTACAGTGTCTGTTTCTCCACGATAGCCATTCACTTGCGCCCAGCCGGTAATGCCCGGTTTTACTTTATGCCGCATCATGTAGCCTTTTATCATGCCTCGGTACATTTCATTATGCGCAACAGCATGCGGTCTTGGCCCTACTACGCTCATTCTACCCTGTAGTACATTAATGAATTGTGGCAGCTCATCTAAAGAATATTTTCTTAAAATGGCGCCCAAAGGCGTTACTCGGGCATCATTTCTGGTGGCTTGTTTAATATCGTCACCATCATCACATACTGTCATAGAGCGAAACTTATAAACAACAATTTCATCCCCATCGAGTCCATAACGTTTTTGAGCGAAAAGCATAGGCCCCGGTGAAGTTAATTTGACTGCAAGACCAACTATTAAAAGTATCGGGAATATAAGCAGTAAAATAAGAACTGAAAAAATAATATCACTCAAACGTTTTAGTACGCCATTCATGCCACTAAAAGGTGTTTCACAGAGTGCAACCAGCGGCATGTCAGCAATGCTATCCATTCTTGCTTGAATAAGTTCATAAACAAACACATCTGGCATGAAATAGACTGAAGCCGTTGTGTCATGAAGTTCATCTAACATATCTAATACACGCTTTTGCTTACTAACCGGTAAGGTGATGTAGATGATATCAATCCCTTCTTTTTTTACATAATCATGAAGCAGATCCATTTTTCCTAAATAATTAATCCCCATCGCCTGGCTAGCTTCACTCGTTCGTTCTTCTGAACGATCATCAAAGTATCCCTTTAGCTTCATGCCATACATTAGATTGGAATTGAGGTTATTAGCTAGCTTAAATGACTCTTTATTCGCTCCAATAATGACTACTTTTCGCTGATTTGCTTCTGATTTTAAGCTCAGCAACAAAAAATGACTCAATATGGTATTAATTAAAAATATAATAATCGGCGTCACTAATGCCCATGTAAACAGTACCGACACATCAAATAATTCTGTTGTTTCTGTTAGTGTTCCTATCAAATTCAATGCAAGAATCATGGTACCCCAGTAAAAAAATAAATTACTGCGGTGTGCGTGTGCATCATCACTGCTTGCTGATTCAAGTAAATCTGTTTCTTTTAAAATAATAAGGGAGAGTAAGAAGATAACTATAACCATGGCAAGATAATGATCTTCCAACAAAATACCGCTGTAATACAAAATAACAATGAAAGAGCCCACCGAAACAGCAGGCGCAATAAGTCGTTGCGTCTGTGATAGTAACGTCGGTAATAGAGTGGTATATCTGTCGGTACTGCTTTTCATTTGTTAATTATACACTCAATCATTATTTCAGTGGTACTATTATAAGGGGTACCTGATCGGGCTATTTTGCTTGTGATTGGGTTGATATAAAATGACGGGCATGTATTTATTATCAATTTAATTTTGTCATTGCGAAAGAACAAAGTGACTGCGGCAATCTTTTAGGTATTATTATTAATTCAAACAGATTGCCGCGCGTTGCTCGCAATGACGGTCTAGTTTAGGAGTTTAAAAAGTGAAAGGCATTATTCTCGCCGGTGGTTCAGGCACACGTTTACATCCATTAACTCATTCTTTAAGTAAGCAGTTACTGCCGGTTTACGATAAACCGATGATTTACTATCCCTTATCCGTTTTAATGTTGGCGGGTATCCAAGATATTTTGATTATTACCACGCCACATGATCAGCAATCCTTTATTAATTTATTAGGTTCGGGTCAGCAATGGGGCTTGAACATTACCTATGAGGCCCAACCGACGCCGGCTGGATTAGCTCAAGCTTTTATCATTGGTGAAAAATTCATTGGTAATGACAGTGTGAGTCTTGTTTTAGGTGATAATATTTTTTATGGCCATGGCATGGACCAGCTTTTAAGCAGCGCGATGGCACAAGAAAAAGGCGCTACCGTTTTTGGTTATTACGTGAAAGACCCTGAACGTTATGGCGTGGTAGATTTTGATGATGATGGCCATGCCGTTTCATTAGAAGAAAAACCTGAAAAACCCAAAAGTAATTATGCCGTGACCGGTTTATATTTTTACGATAACGACGTAATTGAAATTGCTAAAAATATTAAACCTTCTCCACGAGGTGAGCTTGAAATTACTGATGTGAATATTGCTTACCTTGAACGCGGTGATTTAAACGTTGAGATAATGGGTCGTGGTTATGCTTGGTTAGATACAGGAACACATGCTTCACTATTACAAGCTTCAAACTATATTCAAGTGATGGAAGAGCGCCAAGGTTTAAAAATTGCCTGTCCTGAAGAAATTGCTTATGCAAAAGGTTTTATTGATGCGAAGCAAGTTGAAACATTAGCCAGTCATTTATTAAAAAGTGGTTATGGTGAATATTTGATGGGGCTTATTAAGTAACTTATATCCCTGTCATTGCGAGCCATGTTTTTTATGGCGCGGCAATCTCATAATGAGCGCATTGTAATTGGAGATTGCCGCAGTCACTTTGTTCCTTCGCAAGGACATGTTGTTTTTCAGCCTGTCATTGCGAGCCATGTTTTTTATGGCGCGGTAATCTCATAATGAGCGTACTGTAGTTGGAGATTGCCGCAGTCACTTTGTTCCTTCGCAAGGACAGGTTGTTTTTCAGCCTGTCATTGCGAGCCATGTTTTTTATGGCGCGGTAATCTCATGATGAGCGTACTGTAGTTGGAGATTGCCGTGGTCACTTTGTTCTCTCGCAATGACTATAAATTAGCCCAGTAATGGCAGCAGCTTAAAAAAATATTAAATATGAAGATAATTGAAACACATTTACCCGGCGTCATCGTTATTGAACCAAAAGTGTTTGGTGATAAACGTGGTTTTTTTCTTGAGACCTTTCGCCAAGATATTTTAAAAGAAGCGGGGATCAACGTTGCTTTTGTGCAAGACAATCACTCGCGTTCATCCCAAGGTGTGTTGCGTGGCATGCATTACCAAATGACACAAACGCAAGGTAAGTTGGTTCGTGTGACACAAGGTTCGGTTTTTGATGTGGCGGTGGATGTGCG
>JASFYW010000034.1:0-3749 GCA_045046865.1 Woeseiaceae bacterium
ATTTCCAGTATTATCAATATTCTGCTCTTTAATAGCTGTTTTTACACTTTCAAGTAATTTAACATAACCTGATCCAGTCATTAACCCAATACCGACATCAACAACCTTATTTGCACTTTCATGAACCGGTAGAATGCAATCGTCAAAGATTACCACTTCTTTTTTATCTGCAGCAATAATAGCGTAATCACCTAAGTTAATTGCTACCAATAGTGTCATTTGATTTCCCCGTTAAACTTTCCGTTGTTTAATAACTACTCATGAAAACAAAAATTGATGTAACCACTAAACCAGCCAAGAAAGCCCACGTTTTAAGTTGATTAAGTAATGTTGCATAATTGCTATTCTTGCTATCGACACAATCATACCCAACCACTTTCTCGTTATATTCATTCAACAGATCTAATGATTTTTTATCAACACTCAGCGCATCAGATAAACCAGATTCAGTCACGGCCTCACCACCTGCAAAATCAACCTCATTTATGCTGTCTCTCATATCAACATTATCTTGAGTTGCATTTATTAATTTCTTTCTAAAATAATGAAGACTCGCGCTAGTTTCAAACGTCTTATCAGCGAACAAAAAACACAACATGGCAAAAAATATTGATAAAACAAAAGACGCGGAACCAAAAACCCCTAACCACAAGTAAGACCACTCAGATAACGGCAAAACACCAAAAATAAACGCCAATGCAGCCGTCGAAAGAGTAAGTATATGATTGTCCCAGCTATTATGATGAGCAGCAAGCACAGGGCCACTATCAGAAACGTATCTATAACTTTGGTCTTTCAAATCAGATAATACCTTCTTCATTTCATCAAGCTCAACACCATCAATATATGCCTGAACCTCATCAACATCAGCCAACTCATGATTTGAATGGTCATCACTCATATTTTCTTCCATTGCTATTTTTTATCTTTATCGGTAACCACGACCTTAACATACTCAACGCACAGCTGAGTATCTTGCGGGTAGATCGGACAACTCACATTGGCTTTCTCACAGGTTAAACACAGACTCATGATCTCTTTCCGTTATTTAATTAACATGAAGGTCACCACACAAAGCGGACGTTGGTAATATGGATGACAAGCAACTGCTTTCACCGAATAACTGTTATCCGTAACGATGTCGTTATCGTATTTTAAAGCTGACATTTAATCATATTGGCCTTTTTATGTAATGAACTTACCGGTCAGCACTTGCTGATATTGATAATGAGACAACAATGAAGTAGTGTGGAGAAAAAAACTTACATCAATACATTAGATGTTACCAATATTGGATATACGGACCCCACCGGTCCGTATATAAACTGTTGAACTAAACCGCTTCGCGCTAGCTTTAAAACCCCGACTCACTCCACTTACATTTCCATCTGAAATCTACCAAACTCATGCACTTGCTTGTTAATAAACAGGAGAGATGTCATGAGTGAATTACGCAATGCAATGATCGATCAGATGCTCTTAAAAGGCTATTCTGAGCGCACAAAAGAGAGTTACCTGTCAGCCGTAAGCCTACTGGCCCGACACTACCATCGCCCACCTGATAAAATTACCCACGAAGATATTCAAAACTGGTTTTTATATTTAGTAAAGAAGCGCAACCTATCTTGCTCAACCTGCCGTTTATATTTAAATGGACTGCGTTTCTTTTATCTAAATGTGTTGCACTGGAAATCGCTTCAATGTGAATTTAATGTACCGAAAACAAAACAACGCATACCGGATCTATTGTCCGTCAATGATGTCCGTTCAATAATAAAAAACACATCACACAAAAAGTACCGCACACTCTTTATCTTATGCTATGCCTGTGGGTTACGCGTCTCGGAGTTAGTCGCGTTAAAGGTAAAACATATTCATGGTGATGAGTATTATTTACAAGTCGTACAAGGCAAAGGTTTTAAAGATCGCAACATTCCCTTACCCCACTCCGTGTTAAAGATGTTGCGAGATTATTGGCTTGCATTTCGACCAGAGGGATTTTTATTTCCTGGACGTGACGACAATACATCAATCAGTATTACCAGTGTTCAAAAGTATTACACAAAAACGAAAGCGCTTGCTGAAATAACTAAAGTCGGTGGTATTCATGGCTTACGCCATGCCTTTGCAACCCATCAACTCGCCTCAGGCATGCCCATACATCAATTAAAAAACATACTGGGTCACACTGATTTAAAAAGTACAGAACGCTATTTGCATTGGTGCCCAGAAACAGCAGAAGAAAAGTCACACTTCGATTTATACTTGACCCTCCAGCGAGGTGAATAAAATGAAACAATTCAATTTATTCGCTCACATTATTCAGCAGTTTTTACCGTCGCTAAGACAGCGTCAATCACTCAGCCCTCAGCAAGCTTCGAGCTGTCAGAATATTCTTAACTGCCACACGTCAATACTGGGCGGATTAGATTACCAGTGCGATGAATGTCATCATCACTCACCTCGGTATCATAGCTGTCGGCATCGACATTGCCCGCAATGTCAACAAAAAGCCAGTGCGCTCTGGGTAGAAAAACAGATGGATAATGTACTCCCCCTGAACTATTTTCACTTAGTGTTCACCTTACCTCATGAACTTAATGGATGGGCAAAACTTCACCCCGCAGTGATATATCATCTTCTATTTAAATGCGCCTGGCAGACACTCAATGATTACAGTAAAAAGAATAACCAGTTGCAAGGGAAATTAGGCATGACCTGTGTACTACATACCTGGGGTCAAAACCTCATGCAACATAACCATTTACATTGCTTAATACCCGGCGGGGCTATGAACGGCGAACACGCATTCATCACAAGTCGTCGAGAATACTTATATCCCCATCGTGCTCTGGCAAAACTATTTCGTGGAAAAATGGTAAGCGCATTACGCTGTGCCTGGAAAACAGGTGAGTTACATCGTGTAACAGATATCGGACAGGTTGATGAAACATTAAATACCTTGATGCAAAAAGACTGGGTCATAAATACAAAACCCCATTTAAGTAACCCTGAAACTATCGTACGCTACCTTGGACGATATACTTATCGAACTGCCATAAGCCTATCGAGAATACACTCCGTTGATAACACCAGTGTGAGATTTAAATGGTTAGATTATCGTGATAATCAAAAAAAAATAATGACACTTGATGGGTCTGAATTTCTATCGCGCTTTTTACTGCATATATTACCCAAAGGGTTTATGCGTGTTCGCCATTTTGGTTATCTGGCGAATCGAGTTCGCGTTAAAAGCTTACAAAGCATACGTGAGAGTCTTAAAAAGACAAGCATGATAGCCGTTAAACAAACAGCCATATTAGGGGTAACTAATAAGTGGGAAGAAGATAAGCCTGAAACATGTCCAAAATGCAAAACAGGTCTTTTACATCTGGTCGGCAAAATACTATCGGAGAAAGAACGACGACAAAACGAGCTTCTTTATATTTGATGTAGAAACAGAATAAACAGAAACAATTACAGTTGCTAAAACACCGGTAAACGGATTACTATGGGTTTAAAATAAAAAAACATCCTCAATACGATATAAACTGAGGGGTTGCACGATAAAAAAGCCGTTAGAGCGATAAAAGTCACTATTGGCATCAGGGAAATTAGGTGAAATGGAATTATTGGCTTCAACAAAACAAATACAATTCCCTTATTACAAAGATCATGCCAATCGCGGCATAGTCCAACAGACATTTATACGCCATGCTGCGCACAGCGTATAAATGCTAAGATGTTAG
>JASFYW010000035.1:0-11899 GCA_045046865.1 Woeseiaceae bacterium
TGGTATTGCACGTCGTGCAATGGAAGAGCCAATGCGTCAAATTGTTATGAACGCAGGTGATGAAGCATCAGTTGTTGTAAATAAAGTTGCAGAAGGTAAAGGTAACTTTGGTTATAACGCAAGTAATGCTGAATACGGCGACATGATTAAAATGGGTATCTTAGATCCAACTAAAGTAACGCGTTCAGCGTTACAAAATGCAGGTTCAGTTGCCGGTCTTATGATTACCACTGAAGCCATGGTTGCAGATGCGCCAAGTGATGCAGGTGCTGCTCCAGCGATGCCGGATATGGGTGGCATGGGTGGAATGGGCGGCATGATGTAAATGCCAGCCTGAAATCGTCGGACTTGAGCGTCTGCGGCGTTGGTTAAATACTTCCGTTGCTCACGCACTTAATGTGCGCTGCGCTACGGGTTATTTAACCGCCTTGCATCCATCTCAACTCCAACAATTTCACACTACCATTTAGTGTAAAAAAGCCCTGTCTTTCGAGACGGGGCTTTTTTTTGCTGAAATTCCTCAAAATGTCATATTTTTGTAAAATCTGGCCAATTATTAATCTAAAGTTGATAAACATAGTTACTTACCCTGATACCCTAGTAAAATAGTATGGTATTAGTGGTGGTATGATAAGCTTTAAATAATAGGATATTTTTGTGATTATAGGAGAGGAAGTAACATAGTTGGGTAATATATTTTACTCAATTTAGCTGTGGTTACTCAGAGATACTCTTCTCCCTATAGATCTCTCATCAAAAGCAATGGTTATAGTCAGATTTTCTGGGCGACAAGAAGCACCAGTATTCTCACTTAGGATTGAAGTATGAAACTAAACAAACATTCATTACCCTTAATTATTATTTTAATAGTTATCGTTTTTATTGTTGAGACACTAACGATATCCAGCCTGTATCAAGCTGCTTTTGAACAGCAACGTGCTCAATTAATCGCAACCACTAAAAGTCTGGCCAGATTAATAGAGTCTGTCGCTAAGTTCGATATACAATTTAGTAACGACGACGTAGAGGGCGGTTCTGAAGCGGCAACGGTTGGCCAGGTTAGATATGCACAGCTTGATAATAAAGGTTTTGGAAAAACCGGAGAATTTCTTTTTGGTAAAAAGAAAAATAATAAAATAGTTTTTTTAATACCGCGACGTTTCAAGGGAGTATATGAAAAGATCGGAGAACAACGGCTGTTAGATATCGGTGGGGCATTTGCCGAGCCCATACAACGGGCTCTGGCTGGAAAATCGGGAACTATTATTGCGCGTGATTATCGTGGTGAAGTAGTGCTCGCGGCTTATGAACATATTAGCATTCTGAATTATGGTCTGGTCACAAAAATTGATCTCAAAGAAATTCGTGCACCTTTTATTCGTGCTGGGGTCATTAGTGTTGCGGTCTCTATGGTATTGATTATCATCGGTGCATATTTATTTTTGCGTATAACTAACCCTATGGTTAAACGAATAGAAGAGAGTGCTGCGCTACTCAATGAAGCACAATCTCTTGCCAAAGTAGGCAGTTGGGAACTCAACTTGCTGAATGGAGAGCTTATCTGGTCAGATGAGATTTTTCATATGTTTGAGATTGATCAATCACAGTTTGCAGCTACATATGATGTCTTTTTAAATGCGATTCATCCAGATGATGTTGATAGTGTTAATGAAGCATACAGCCAATCATTAATAGATCGCAAACCCTATGAAATCACACATCGGCTACAAATGAGTGATGGAACAATTAAGCATGTGCGAGAAAACTGCCAATCTTACTTTGATAATCAAGGTAAGCCGATAAGATCTGTGGGAACAGTTCAAGATATTTCTGAACAATGGGCGTTAGAGGATGAAATAGAAAAAAATAGAGCCTGTTTTGAAGCTATGTTTGAATCGATGTCTGATGCAATTATTTTAGCTGACCTTGGACGTAACATCTTGTTAATCAATACGGCGGCGACTAATATATTTGGTTACGATAGTTGTGACTTGTTAGGGAAAGCAACAAAAATATTATATGCTAATCCAGATGACTTTAATCAAACAGGTAAGCAGCGATATAATTTGGATGCGAAGGGTGATCTATTACCTTATGAAATAGAATATCGACGTAATGATGGTTCAATTTTTTGGGGTGAAACAGCGGGGACAAAAATAGTTTCTGATGATGGCGAGGTTTTGGGTTTTTTAGGAATCATTCGTGACATTACTATTCGTAAAAAATCAGAAGAAGAGATTAAAACATTAAATACAAAATTAGAAATGCGCGTTAAAGAAAGAACGCTAGAGCTGGAGCAGTCACTATCTTTATTAACAGAAGAAAATAAAGAAAGAATAAAAGCAGAGAAATTATTCAAAAAAGCTAAAGAACAAGCTGAAAAAGCTAATGCTGCCAAATCAGAATTTTTATCACGCATGAGTCATGAGCTTCGCACGCCTATGAATGCTATTCTTGGTTTTGGGCAACTCTTAAAGATAGGTTTGGATAAAACGAATGAAGATCAACATCAAAATGTTCAAGAAATACTTGATGCTGGAGCTCACCTCTTGAATCTTATAAATGAAGTGCTAGATCTAACTGAAATTGAATCTGGCAAGATTGAAGTGGCTATAACTGATGTTAGTCTTGATGAAATAGTAAAACAGAGCTCTTCTTTGATAGAGCCTCTTGCAGAACCTCGCCAAATAAAGCAAATAGATAATATTAGTGGCAAAGGTTATATATTACGCGCTGATTCTAAGCGTTTAAAACAAGTTTTACTGAATTTGCTTTCTAATGCTGTGAAATACAATCGTGACAACGGAACTATCACTCTGGATAGTGTTGTTATAGATATACATCGATTACGCATCAGTATTACAGATACAGGTAAAGGGATTGCTCAAGATGATATGACAAAACTGTTTACATCCTTTGAACGTCTAGATGATAAATTCAATGTTGAGGGAACAGGCATAGGTTTGGTTATCACTAAAAATTTAGTTGAAATCATGGGTGGAACAATAGGGGTGGATAGCAAATTAGGAGAAGGTAGTACATTTTGGGTTGAGTTTAATCTAGGTTAAGTCTCAACTTATTATAAAATTTGGAGATAATAGTAATAATGAAATTATGGCCGTACGTTTTAGGTGCTTGGTTAATATTAACGGGACTAGATTCGTTAATTAGTTTAAGTTTTCAATATGAAAAAATGGTGATGGGGGTGCTTGCATTAATTGCTGGGACGCTGGTTATTATTAGAAAATAAATTTATGCTGATTGATAGTTATTTAAAAAGTTTACCTCCTAGTTTAAAAGAGACCATCGATAATCATGTTGCGTCTTTTCTAAAAGACAATGACACTTCTTCTTTGCCAAAGGATATTCAAGAATCTTTGGTTAAGGTATGGGCTTGCTCAAACTTTGTTATGCAAACTTGCAACCAATTCCCCGATCTATTTTTTGAGTTAGCTTCAAGTGGCGACCTTACATCTTCTTATTTAGATAATAAATACGACCAATTAATATCGGTTGAAATTGAAAAGGATGATGAGTCGTTTCTTTTTCAACATGTAAGACAATTTCGTCGTCGTGAAATGCTACGTATTGTTTGGCGTGACATCAGTGGTGCCGCAGATTTTAAAGAAACGACACACGACTTATCTTTATTGGCTGAGGCGTGTATTAACTTTGCTTTATCTCAACTTTTCCAATGGCAGTGTGCGTCTTTAGGCACGCCAGTTAATGCTGAGGGGGAAGAACAAAAACTCATTGTTCTCGGTATGGGGAAATTGGGCGCATGGGAATTGAATGTTTCTTCTGACATTGATTTGATCTTTGTTTTCCCCGAAGAGGGAGAGGTGAAAGGTGGGCCAAAGGCATTAGCGAACTCAGAGTTTTTTTCACGTTTAGGTAAGAAATTAATTCAAGCGCTGGACCAACAAACTGCGGATGGTTTTGTTTTCCGTGTTGATATGCGTCTGCGTCCTTTTGGTCAAACAGGCCCGTTGGTTGCAAGCTTTAATGCTTTTGAAAATTACTATGTTGTTCATGGCCGTAGCTGGGAACGCTATGCCATGGTTAAGGCGCGTGTTGTTGGTGGAGATTATGAGCAAGGTGAAGCACTGCTTAAACTGATTAAACCGTTTGTTTATAGACGTTATCTTGATTACGGTGCTTATGAATCTTTGCGTGAACTCAAAGGGATGATCAAACAAGAAGTATTACGTAAAGGCATGGAAAACAATGTTAAGTTGGGTGCGGGCGGCATTCGTGAAGTTGAGTTTATTGCACAAGTCTTTCAACTTATTCGTGGTGGACGAGATATTGAGTTACAAGAACGTCGTGTGTTACTTATTTTAGCGCTATTAGCGAAGAAAAATTTACTTTCACATAATGTGGTAGATGAACTCACCAATGCGTATATTTTTTTACGCAATACTGAACATCGTTTGCAGGAATATCAAGATAAACAAACGCATGATTTACCAATAGACGATACGGCTAAAACGCGTTTGGCTTTTTCTATGGGGTTTGATAACTGGTTAGATTTTTCTACAGCATTAACCGAACATCGTCATAATGTCGAAGCACATTTTGAGGAAGTATTTATCGCTTCTGAAGTTGATGGTGAAAAAAAAGAAAGTACAACGACAGATGAGCAAGCTAAATTACAACGTTTAGAAGCGCTTTGGTATAACAAGCTAGATAAAGAAGACGCACTAACGTTATTAGCAGAAAAAGGTTTTCAAGATTGCGCTTCAATCATGAAGCAGCTGCACACTCTGCATCAAAGTCGACAGTATGTTTCTTTAAGTCGACAAGGCCAGACACGTCTAGATCGCCTTATGCCTTTATTATTAGATGCGTTACAACAAGTTGATAATATTGATACAACCTTTGAACGACTTCTTGCTTTAATTTCTAATGTGGCTAGAAGAAGCGTCTATCTTGCTTTGTTATTAGAAAGCCCGATGGTGTTGTCACAGTTAATTAAACTTTGTTCAGCTAGCCCATGGATCGCGCGTTACTTACAACAACTACCTATTCTTCTTGATGAGTTAATGGATCCGCGTAGCTTATACCACCCGCCTGATTTGAAAGAATTAAAAATTGATATTCATCAGCGTGTAAAAAGGCTTGAGGTCGATGACGTTGAACAGGGGATGGATGCTTTACGTTACTTTAAGCAATCTAATTTATTAAGAGTCGCAGCGGCAGATATTTCTAACGCCTTGCCTTTATTAGCTGTAAGCAATCATTTATCTTGGATAGCCGAAGCGGTTTTGAATGAAACCTTAAACCAAGCATGGCGCCATTTAATTTCACGGCACGGTGTGCCAAATCAAAGTGTTCCAAATCCTGAGGCTCAAAATCTGGATGTCCAAAATCAAGCAGAACTAAACAATACAGGCTTTGCCATTATTGCTTACGGCAAGCTTGGCGGGTATGAATTAGGCTATGGTTCAGATTTAGATATGGTATTTTTACATGACTGTGAAAACGCCAATGCAGAAACATCTGCTCAAGATAATCAGCAAAAATCCATTGCCTCGACGGTTTTTTACGCGCGACTGGGGCAGCGTATTATTCATTTATTAACGACCCTCACTCCGGCCGGTGTGTTGTATGAGGCAGATATGCGTCTTCGCCCTGATGGTGCTTCGGGCTTATTGGTCACAAATCTGAAGTCTTATCGAGACTATCAATTGAAAAAAGCATGGCTCTGGGAACACCAAGCCTTGGTGCGCGCACGGGTGGTATCAGGCGATCCTTTAATCGAAGAAAAATTTATTAAAATCCGCAGGGAAGTACTGTCTCAACCTCGAAATAAGCAAGAATTGCGAAAAGAGGTTATTTCCATGCGAAATCGCATGAGAAAAGAGCTATCTAAGGATAAAAAAGGACAGTTTGACCTTAAACAAGGCGCTGGAGGTATCGTTGATATCGAATTTATGGTGCAATACGGGGTTCTAGCGTGGGCTAATGAAAAGCCCGAGTTATTAGACTACACAGACAATATTCATCTATTGGCCGCGTTTTCAAAGGCAGGGTTAATGGAAAAAATGGATGCTGATTTGCTCAGTGAGGCGTATCAGACATTTAGAGCAAAATTGCATAAAATGGCACTTCAGGAAAAACCAGGTTTGGTGAATGCTGAAGAGTACAAAAAATTATCAACCGCTGTGCACCAAATTTGGCTGCAATGGCTAGAACAAGAATAAATTTTAGGAGAAGAAGTTATGTCGATGGCTGACCGCGATGGAGTAATTTGGTTAGACGGTGAGTTAGTACCTTGGCGTGAAGCGAAGGTACATGTTCTGACACACACTTTGCATTATGGCACCGGTGTTTTTGAGGGCGTGCGTGCTTATCATGCAGAACAAGGAACATCTATTTTCCGATTAGAAGATCATACTGATCGTTTATTCCGTTCTGCGCATATTTTAGGTATGAAAATTCCTTATGATAAAGACACTTTGAATGCAGCACAAAAACAAATTGTACGAGATAACAAACTCGATTCGGCTTATCTACGTCCCATGTGTTTTTATGGTCCAGAAGGTATTGGTTTACGTGCAGATAATTTAAAAGTACACGTCATGATTGCGGGTTGGGAGTGGGGTGCATACTTAGGTGCCGAAGCTTTAGAAAAAGGCATTCGTATTAAAACATCTTCTTATACTCGTCATCACGTAAATATTACGATGTGCAAGGCCAAAGCAAACGGCAATTACATGAATTCAACCTTGGCTTTACAAGAAGCTTTACGCGATGGATACGATGAAGCCTTGTTATTAGATGTTGATGGTTTTGTTGCTGAAGGCAGTGGCGAGAATGTTTTCATTGTACGTAACGGCGTTCTCTATACGCCAGACTTAACTTCTGCATTAGAAGGTATCACGCGCGAAACCATTATGACGATAGCGAAAGAGTTTGGTTATGAAATTCGTGAAAAACGTATTACTCGAGATGAAGTTTATATTGCTGATGAAGCCTTCTTCACAGGAACGGCAGCAGAAGTTACACCCATTAGAGAATTAGATGGACGCTTAATTGGCAGTGGTACTCGTGGGCCGATCACAGAAAAATTACAATCTACCTATTTTGATTTAGTCCACGGAAAAGTGGCAGAACATTTAGATTGGCTAACTCCAGTAAAATAATAAAAAAGGAGTCATACCCATGGCAAAGATAGTAAATGCAGGCACAAAGCCACTAGAATCTAATGCTGTAAAGCGTTATGAAATCACCAATAAAGATTTACCTCTGCATTGCCCCATGCCGAATATGTCTTTGTGGAATTCGCACCCACGCGTATATTTGCCTATAGAAAATAATGGCGAAGCCGCGTGCCCATATTGTGGTGCAGTTTACGTCCTAAAAGATTAGATACCTCGCATGAATGCTGCGAAGTCAGATAACGGCGTTAATAATCAACTCAAAATGCTCATGTACTTATCGTACACTCCGCTTTTTCGTTGATTATTGCCTTGTTCTCTAACTTCTCGCTATCCATGCAAAGCCTCTACGGAAAAAAATAAGAATATGAAAATAGAACTACCTTCTCTTGCGGCGGCAAATGTTTTAGTTGTCGGTGACTTAATGTTAGATCGCTATTGGCATGGTGATACTTCACGTATTTCTCCAGAAGCCCCAGTGCCTGTTGTTAAGGTCGAAGAATCTGAAGAGCGTGCTGGCGGTGCGGGAAACGTTGCTTTAAATATTGCTTCATTGGGTGCTAAAGCGAACTTAATTGGTTTTACCGGTGATGATGAGCAATGCCAAGCATTAGAGGAACTATTAAATTCAGTTGGTATCAATTGCCTTTTTGATAAGTTAGCAGATGCTGCAACGATCACAAAGTTACGGATATTAAGTCGTCATCAGCAATTGATTCGTCTTGATTTTGAAGATGGTTTTTCAAAACAACCCATAGATAATCTTCGTAAAAGTTTTCAAGCCGAATTAGACAATGTTGAGACAGTGGTATTGTCTGATTACGGCAAAGGTACATTAGAACAAGTACAAGAGTTTATTCAACTTGCGCGAAAAGCAGGTAAAGTTATTTTAGTTGACCCTAAAGGTTCTGACTTCCAAAAATATCGCGGAGCAACTCTTATTACGCCAAACATGCATGAGTTTGAAGGCGTAGTGGGTCATTGTGAAACAGATGAAGACATTGTCAGTAAAGGCGAAGCGTTAATGCAGGAAGTTGACCTAGATGCTTTGTTAATCACCCGTAGTGAAAAAGGTATGACGTTATTGCAAAAAAGTTTGCCTGCTTTGCACTTACCCACACGCGCGAAAGAAGTTTTTGATGTCACTGGTGCAGGAGATACCGTGATATCTGTTTTAGCTGCTTCCCTTGCTGCCGGTGCTTCATTAGAAGATGCGACTTCATTATCAAATCTCGCTGCCGGTATTGTTGTCAGTAAAATTGGTACCGCGACGGTCAGTATGGATGAGTTAAGAAAAGAAATTAGAAAGCAGCACACTGTAGAACGTGGCGTTGTTACTGAAGATGCTTTATTCGATATGATTAATGATTCAAAAGATCATGGCGAAACGGTTGTAATGACGAATGGTTGCTTTGATATTTTACATGCAGGCCATGTCGCTTATCTAGAACAAGCGAAAGAATTAGGTGAACGATTAGTTGTTGCGGTTAATGATGACGATTCTGTGAAACGCCTTAAAGGTCCTGAACGTCCAGTCAATACAATGGAAAAACGTATGCGTATGTTGGCAGCACTAGAGTGTGTAGATTGGGTTGTGCCTTTTTATGAAGATACACCAACACGACAAATATGTCGGTTAGCACCTAATATTTTAGTAAAAGGTGGCGATAATGATCCCGATAAAATTCCAGGCGGTGATTGTGTACGCGACTCAGGTGGCGAAGTAAAAGTATTAACGTATATAGACGGAGTATCAACCACGGGCATTATTAGCACGATTCGTGAGACTAAAACTAAAAAGTAGATTTGGCTATGACTACACCCAAGATAGCTGATGCTAAAACAAAACAACTTAATGTTGACGTCGTTATCTTTGGTGGCGGAGTTGCCGGCCTTTGGTTGTTAAATAGATTACGCCAAGCAGGCTATCAAACTCTTCTTCTAGAAAATGAAGCTTTAGGTGCAGGTCAAACGCGCTATTCTCAAGGTATTATTCATGGTGGTACCAAGTACGCATTAACAGGTAAGTTAACTGCATCTTCAGAATCTATTTTTGCTATGCCTAAAATATGGCGAGATTGCTTGCAAGGTAAAGGCGAGATTGATCTTTCTTCTGCCACTATTTTATCTGAATATCAATATATGTGGTCTACCCCAAGTTTGTTATCACGGCTCTCAGGTTTCTTTGCTAGCCGAGTTGTACGTGGTCGTATGTTGGCAGTCAAGAAAGAAGATTACCCTACTACTTTTCAAAACAAACAATTCAAAGGAAAAGTTTATCAATTAGATGAACCTGTTTTAGATGCAGGAAGTGTTATTCGTGCTCTTGCTAAATCAAACAATAATAATATTATGCACATAAACTCGATGACTAACTTTTCTGAAAATAAGTTTAGTGTAGACACTATTAATGGTGATGTTTGGGAAATCACTTTTCAAAAAATAATATTGTCGGCAGGAAAAGGTAACGCCAATTTATTAAAACAAATGGATCGCACCACTCCTGAAATGCAGCTGCGACCATTGCAAATGGTTATGGTACGAGGTGGTTTGCCAGAAAAACTTTATGCACATTGTTTAGGTGCTAGTGTTAATCCACGTATGACTATTACCAGTGGTGAAGATAAACAAGGTGACATTGTTTGGTATTTAGGTGGGCAATTAGCAGAAGATGGTGCTAACCGAACAGCAGAAGAACAAATTAATATAGCAAAAAAAGAATTACAGTCATTAATGCCATGGTTACATTTTCCCGCAATGCAATGGGCAACATTAAATATTGATAGAGCAGAACCAAAACAAAAAGAAGGGCAGCGTCCAAGCACATCTTTTATTTATGAAGATAATAATATTATCACGGTATGGCCAACAAAATTAGCATTAGCGCCTAACTTAGCCAATGATGTGCTTAAACAATTAGAAGAAGATAACGTAACAAAAAGTACTGCAAGTGATATGCCTGAGTTTAGTCATGCTCCAATTGCAGATTTACCGTGGCAGGAAGAAGAAAAATGGTCGCATTAACAAAAAGACAATTAGGTTCAACAGGCATTGAAGTCAGCGTATTAGGTTTGGGTACCGTTAAATTAGGTCGTGACCAAGAAGTGAAATACCCTAGTGGGTTTACTATTCCTAATGATAACGAAGTACGTGATTTATTAGCCTTAACAACAGAACTTGGAATCAATTTTATCGATACTGCACCTGCGTATGGTAATAGCGAAGAACGCCTTGGACAGTTGATGGCAAACCCGAATGATTGGGTGATAATGACGAAAGTAGGCGAAATATTTGAAAATGGAAAATCACATTTTGATTTTTCTGCCGAACATACGCGCATGAGTGTTGAGCGAAGTTTAAAAAGATTAAAACGCGATAATCTAGATATGGTTTTAGTGCATTCAAACGGTGATGATATGAATATCATTAATAATGAAGGTGTGCTTGAAGAACTATCTAGATTAAAAGAAAAAGGTTTAATACGATCTTATGGTATGTCGACTAAAACAGTTGAAGGTGGCATGTGGATTGTCGAAAATACTGATATCGTAATGGCGACCCTAAATTTAAGTGATGCTCATGACTTAGGTGTTATTGCTCGCGCAGCAGAGTTAAATAAAGGCGTGGTCGTTAAAAAAGGTTTACAAAGTGGTCATGCAGATAAATCGGCAGGCGGCGGTGGTGTTGAACAAGCTTTTGAATATATTTTCAATCATCAAGGCGTTAGTAGCGCAATTGTTGGAACGATTAATCCTAAACATTTAAAAGACAATGTTGAAATGGTTAATCGAATTTGTGGTTTATAATAGATGAGTGACAAGCAACAAATATTAGTTGCTGGGCCTGCATGGGTAGGTGATATGGTGATGGCACAAAGTCTTTTTATGACTTTAAAGCAACGAAATCATCCTGTTGAAATAGACGTACTTGCACCTACTTGGTCTAACCCTATCTTATCGCGCATGCCGGAAATTAGACATGTTATTAATTTGCCGGTTAATCATGGTGAATTTGGATTGATGCGTAGGTATCAATTAGGTAAATTATTACGTGTAAAGCAGTATGATCAAGCAATTATTACACCTCGTTCTTACAAAGCAGCATTAGTTCCCTTTTTTGCAAAAGCAAAACAGCGAACGGGCTATCGTGGTGAAATGCGTTATGGTTTGCTAAATGATATTCATACTTTAGATAAAAACAGTTTAAAACAAACCGTACAACGTTATGTTGCTTTGGGTTTAGATTCTAATTTTAATAAAGTACCTGAAACGCCTTTTCCAAAATTATCAGTAAATGAAAATAATTTACAACGATTACTTTCAGAACTAGATCTGAAATTAGACAAGCCAATTGTTGCCTTTTTACCTGGTGCTGAATACGGAGAAGCGAAGCGCTGGCCACTTGAATATTATGCAGAACTTGCAAGTAAGTTAAATAAACAAGGTTTTCAAATTTTGATTTTAGGCTCAGAAAAAGATTATGTAGCGGGAGAAATTATTCGTAAAGACAACAATGCAATTAATCTTTGTGGAAAAACTAAATTAGAAGATAGTATTGATTTGTTATCCATATGCAAAAGTGCTGTAACAAATGATTCAGGTTTAATGCACATAGCGGCTGCTGTAGATATACCGCTAGTTGCTATATATGGTTCATCTACACCAGAATACACACCACCTCTGACGAATAAAGCTGTAATACAGTATCTTAGTCTAGAATGTAGTCCATGCTTTAAA
>JASFYW010000036.1:0-71794 GCA_045046865.1 Woeseiaceae bacterium
CGCGGCGCTTGATCGCGCATTACTTGTTTCCATCCGTCTCCCGAAAATTAAAGATGCAGAGGCTGAAGAGTCTCTTGCTGAGCTTAAACGGCTGGTCACGACGCTGGGTTTTCGTGTCGTCGGCACCCAGTCACAGCGACAGACTTCCACGAATAAATTGACGGTTGTTGGCGCGGGTAAATTGCAGGAGCTAGCACGGCTTACCGGTGATCGAGGCGCGGAGGATTATGTCGATGACGCATCTGATGAAGATGACGTTGAAGAAATAACCGAATCCCTATCCAGTGAAACACCGTTTGAGCTGGCCGATGTCGTGGTGTTTGATTGCGACTTAACGCCCTCACAGATTCGTAATCTAGGCAATGCGTTGGGTATTCAGGTATTAGATCGTACCGGTGTGATCATTGAAATTTTCAGCCGTCATGCGCGCACCCGTGCGGCGAAACTGCAAGTTGAGATTGCGCGTTTAAATTACCAAGCACCACGGCTTCGAGATGCCGACAATGGTGGTAATGAACGCTTTATGGGACAAGGAACGGGAGAGAGCGCTTTAGAGATAGATCGAAGAAGAGTGCGCGATCGTTTAGCAGAACTCCGGCGTGAACTAGACGATGTAGAACGGGTAATGAAAGGGCGCCGCTCACAACGCTCGGAGCAATTTAGTGTAGCGCTGGTCGGCTATACCAATGCCGGCAAGTCTTCAACCATGCGGGCACTGACCGGAAGTGAAGTTTTGGTAGAAGACAAACTCTTTGCAACCCTAGACACAACAGTGCGAGCCTTGCATCCGGAGACTCAGCCGCGCATTTTAGTATCAGACACCGTGGGCTTTATCAAAAAGTTACCTCACGATCTGGTCGCGTCATTTCATTCAACACTAGACGAAGCACGTGATGCTTCTTTACTACTCTACGTAGTGGATGCCGCCGACCCCGGCTTTCGTTCGCAGTTGCAAGTGGTGAACGAAGTGTTGGACGAAATTGGAGTAGAAGATATTCCAAAGTTACTTTTGCTCAACAAGTCAGATCAACTTAACCAAGCGCAGAAAAAAAGTCTAATGGAAGAGTTTCCAGACGCCATCATGATGTCGTCTCGCAATCCGGAAGACATTACGGTTTTGCATAAACGTATTGTGAAGCTTTCAGAAAGAGACATGCAAGAAGAGGAACTACTCGTTCCTTACACCGCAAAGGGAGTCATAGGTGAAATCCGTGCAAACATGCATGTGCTTAAAGAAGACTATGAGCAAACCGGCATTCGCCTACAAGTACGTTCCGGAGAGTTAGAACTTGAACGTGTGAAAAAAATGCTACAGGTTTAGTTAACGTTTCAGCACACTATCATCCACTTTTTTCTGTAAATGAAATTCATGGATTATTGTGCTGCGCAGCCACAAGGCAACTCAATCCATCCTTACAAAAAGATGAATGCCGTTATAATTTGTGTTAATTTTAATAAAAGGCTTTCCCCCAAAGCTGAATAATAAAATCCTATAATGGGTTATCCCGTAAAGGGTGATTCTGGGTTCAGATATAATATTGGTGTACTCATCGTATATTAGCAAAATCTGTGTTCTGACCCTGATTGTTTGATTGTTCTGAGTCCTGTGAATCAAGTTGGCTGACCCCTTGATTCGTACGAATCCCATGGATGGACAAGTGTGGCGGGAGACAGGACGTCGGGAATGGCCAAAGAAGTATAAATAGATATTCTATAACTTAACTATATTAAAGCCCGCTTATGCGGGCTTTTTTATATCTAGATTAAATGGTACTGTTAATTTTTATAGGGAGACAATTCTTGAGTAATACCTATTATGTATATGCCTTAAAAGATCCACGTGTAAATCCAGCTAAGATCTTTTACATCGGTAAAGGTACTGGTAGTAGAGCGTGGGAGCATACTATAAACGTGGATGACACACGGAAAGGTATTTTTATTCAAGAAATTATTGATAGTGAAAATAATGTAATAGTTACACAATTAGTTTCAGACTTAACGGAGATGCAAGCGCTTAAAATCGAATCAGAGTTGATTTCAAGTTTTGGAACGATTGATTCAGGTGGAGTGCTTTACAATACAATAGTACCTTCCGGTCAAATTCGTCGAATACAAAAAAATATAAGCGTACCAATTGGTGTCGTAGATAAAGCCCAAATTGGTATAAAATTATTAAAGGATGCGATTGAAGATTTCGCGGAAGCAAATATTGATGGCATTACAAATTCTGATGCAGCACATTACTTAGGTTTACAAAGTGACAATGCGGGTAAGCAACAGGATTATTTAACATATAGTGTGCTTGGATTGTTGATGAAAGAAGGCCGCGTAAAAAGTATAAAAGATGGCACTAGAAGAAAATATAAATGTACTAAAAATTATTAATAAGTTATTACGTTTATTCTTCTTACTTTCATACGTTATCTGAAAATACTCTTGAGCACGATTAATGGTGTTGCTGGGTTATCAGATGGAACAAATAATATCTACATGTATAAAACGGTTTAAATTATATGAATAAAAAAATTAAAAGCAGCGGCAGCGCGAAAATGCGTCCAAGAGCGCGTTTGATCTCGTTAATAGGTGAGGAACTAATAAGTGATGAACCTGTAGCAGTAGTTGAGCTTGTAAAAAATGCATACGATGCGGATGCCACAGAAGTAGTAGTTAAGTTTGAGTCAGATGGTTATGGTGAACCTACAAGACTTATTATTGAAGATGATGGGCATGGCATGGATCTAGACGTTGTACTTAGTTCATGGTTTGAACCCGGCACAGTTACAAAAAAGAAAAAGGAACGTTCTCCTGGTGGTAGGTTATATCAGGGAGCTAAAGGTGTTGGTAGGTTTGCGGCAGCTAGACTTGGAACAGAATTAATTCTTGAAACCAATAGTTTAGAAAAACAACAATCAGTTACTGTTTTGCTTGAATGGGGTAGGTTTGATGATGATAGTTATCTTGATGAAATCGAGATAACTTATGAGGCTATAGATAAAAAACCAAACAAAAAAGGGACAAAATTGACCATCGAAGGTTTGCAAGATAGGAAGACTTGGAGTGAAGATGATTACATGTCTCTCCATTATAGACTTTCAAGGTTAATGTCACCTTTCAATGAAATATCGAATTTTAAAATTAATTTAGAAGTGCCACATCATCCTGAAATAACTGGCGAGGTAGAAATACATCCAATTGCAAGTCAACCAAGATATCAGTTTACAGGTGTAATAACTGAAGGTGCATACTTAAATGGTGTTTTGGAATACGAGGGAAAACAGAAAGAGCTATATAAAAATCATGAGCTAGGTGGAAAAAATGAACAGGTAGGGTGTGGCGCATTCGAATTTGAAATAAGAGTGTGGGATCGTGATAGAGATGGTTTGTCACCATATATGCTTAAATATGATATGAATTTAACTGCGGTTAGAAATACAATCGATAATTATAGTGGTGTAAGTATCTATCGCGATGGTTTCCGCGTACATCCATACGGTGAAAAGGGTGATGACTGGCTGTCGCTTGATAACCGAAGCAGACAAAATCCAACACTCAGGTTAGCTAAGAATCAGGTCATTGCATCAATAAAAATATCACGAAATGATAATTCAGAATTAAAAGATAGAACGACTCGTGAAGGTTTGGTTCATAATCATGAATTTGAACAATTAAACCACTGGTTTGAACGTATTTTATCTGTGCTAGAAAATGAACGTTATAAATTACGACCAAGAGAAGAGGCTAAACCTGAATATGTAAATACACTTTTTGAAGCCTTTGATATGACGGATGTTGTAACAGTGGCAAATAAGGAGTTAGGTAAGAGTCACCCAGTTTCTAAACTGGTTAAACATAAAGACACAGAAATTCGTGATGGTGTTGTAAAGTTACAAGAGCATTATTCAAGGGTGATGCTTGCTGCTGGTCTTGGGCAGCTTGTTGACCTCGTTATACATGAAATTGGTGCGCCACTAGGGAGAATTAATAGAGAGATAAATCACTTAGATAAACTTATAAATAAATATGAATTAGATAATGCTGATGGAGAAAAAGTAATTAAGAGCTTTAGCAGTATTAAAAGTTGGCTTGAACTAATCTCAAACTTAAGATCAAAGCTTGATCCTAAAACTGCAGGAAAAAGAGGGCGTGCAACATCGTTTAATGTGTCAGAGGAAATATTGGGGAATTTAAATTTATTTGAAAATTTAATTAGTAAACAAAAAATACAAATTAATTTTAATGAACCAAAAAAACCTTTAATAGTACATATGTCGAGATCAAGTATAGGACAGATTTTTGCTAATGTGCTAGATAATTGTATTTACTGGCTTACTCATTGCCACGGAGATGGAAATGGTGGGGTGATAAATATTAACTTAAAAAGTACAAAAAACGGATTTAATATTTTATTAAATGACAATGGCGCAGGTGTTGATGAAAAAGATCGTGAATTAATTTTTGATCAATCTTTTTCAAAAAAACCAAATGGTATGGGTTTAGGTTTATATATTTCTAGGCAAATAATTGAACCATATGGACGTTTGATATATAGGGATGATTGTGAAATGTCTGGTGCCTGTTTTGAGTTGATGTTTGAAAGAAAAGTAGGGCTATAGTCATGACTATACACTTACATTTGTTATTTGTTGAAGATAATCCAGAAGAATACAAACAAATTATTAGGCAAATAACAGAGTATTTTGATTTGCAAGATGATCTCGAAGTACATATTGATGGCAAGCAAAATTTTGAAGATGCTATGATTTCTATCAATAATCCACATATAAGGTATGACTTAATAATTTCTGATACATATAGAGGGGATCATGCTAATAGAGATGCTGCAGTTTTAGAATTAGTTGATGCTTACAGGAAAAACAATAAATTTTGTCCACTAATCGTATGTAGTAGTGGAGTTTGCCCTTCAGCACTTGAAAGTTCAGCATTTGTAAATTGGGTTGAAAAAGATAGACCCGAAAATTTAGATAAAGCTTTAACAGCCATATTAGGTCTCGGTATTCCACAATTAGCGAGATCTTTACATAATGAAATTGATTCAATTGCAGGTGATTTTTTATGGACTTTTTTAGAAAAAAACTGGAAAGTCTTAGATAAAGAACCAGGGTTTAATTCTGGTTCTCTAGAAAGACTAATTCGCGGTAGAGCAGCGATGGTACTAAATGATCTAGTTCCAGGAGGAGGCAACTATTCTGCTGTTACCAGTAGGCACGGCCTTGAGTATTACATTTATCCCAGCTTAGATCATAATTACTATAGTCTTGGCGACATTATAAAAAATAAAGATAATCCTGATGATATGCGTGTTATTTTGACACCTCATTGCCATTTATATAAACAGCAAGGTCAACCGTTGCCGAAAGCTGAATATGTTTTAACTGTAAAGACAGAACTTGCTAGTAGTGTATTAGGTGAAAAATTAGAAAATTTGAAAAAAGGAAAAGACAAGGGAAAGAAACTCGATAAAATTGCAAAATGGGCATGCTCGCCATCTCAAACAGAGCGTAAGCCTGCAGGACGTCATTGGTATTTACCCCACTTTTTAGAAGTTCCTCATGCGTTTTGTGATTTCTTGCAAGTTGAAAGTATTGATTATGACAAACTTGAGAGCGCATATGAATGTATTGCTACTCTAACACCACCGTATGCGGAAGCTATGCAACAATCATTTGCTAGCTTTTATGGCTCTGTTGGTATACCTAATATAGATCCTAAAAGTATTCTAGATATTCTTGAATAATTTTATAAAATTATAGGAGCTGTATTGGTATGAAAAAAGGATTTTTATCTGAATATTTTGATGGGGTGGTGGCAAAGCGCTTGAGTGGTGTTGAGTCAAACCCTGCACAATCACACCAACATGAATTCAATGGTGTTAAACAATTAAAACAACTGTTAGGTGAAGAAAAGTTATCCGATTGTCCTGCAAGGTTTATCTGGCTTGGGGAAGAAAATGAAGGAGTCTCTGAAGATTCTACCGTAACTTGGTATGACTCACGAAAGAATCACCCCACACGTTCAGAGTTTCGTCTGTACTTCAAAAGTAACCCAGTAATGGAACTCGCAAGCACAGATGATCTACTTATTGTTGCCAAACGACCATCGGGTGAGATTATTATTATTGTTGCTGCTACAGGTAGTACGGTTGAAAACCAATTGCTATGGTTATTTGGTGTGCCTGTACAGATTGGAATTAATTTTGCGTATAAAGATTTTGATGATGATCAAGACACCGAAGTAGATTTTACTACTCGATACATTCTGGATGAATTAGGTATTGAAGTTGAGGAACCTGAGGCAGAAAGACTGGATGTTTTACTTGAAAGGTTTGATGGTACTTTTCCAACTACGGCTGTATTTTCTACTTTTGTTCGTGAAACGATCCCAGATATTAACCCGCTGGATGGACCTGATATTGCACTATTAGCTTGGATGGAGCAGGAAGAAAAACTATTTAGGCGACTGGAGCGACATGCTGTATCGGATCGATTACTAGCTGGTTTTGCTAATCCTGATGGTGCCGACGTTGATGGCTTTATCAAATTTTCATTGAGTGTTCAAAACAGACGAAAGTCGCGTGCAGGTTATGCATTTGAAAATCATTTAGAGCAGGTATTTAAAGATTGTAGTGTTATTTATGATCGACAGGCGATCACAGAAAACAAATCTAAACCTGATTTTCTTTTTCCAAGTGAAATGGCATATCACAATTCTGATTTTTCAGTATCTCAGCTCACCATGCTGGGTGTGAAATCAACATGTAAAGATAGGTGGCGTCAGGTTTTATCTGAGGCAGCTCGCATACCAAGCAAGCATCTTTTAACACTCGAACCGGGGATAAGTGAAAACCAGACAAATGAAATGGCTGCACATAATCTTCAGTTAGTTTTGCCTACAGGTTTGCATGAGACGTACCGAGATAATCAAAGGAAATGGCTAATGAACCTTGATGAGTTCATCAGTCTTGTAAAAGAGAAGGAATCTAGAAATTAATTTGTGACATGGCCTTATTTTGAGTATTTTTATTCCAAAATTAAATGTTCTCTAAATGTTCAGTCTTTTCTTGCAAATGGGACTGAAAGAGGAAATAATTACCCTAATATTTCCCTAGAAGAATAACTGGCTAAATTCATGGATACTAAGGTTACAACGAAAGAATTACTCACTCGTTCACTCGAACGTTACTCTCCCACAGATATTGCTAGAAAGCTCAATGTTACTGCAAAAACTGTTCGTAATTGGGAGGTTAAGGAAGATGGACCCCCTGAATATAGGGCTCCTCACCTACAAAGAATATTGTTTGGTAATGAAGAGGCTGACGTTCCGGGGGGGGCAGACTTTACATTTATCGATCTTTTTGCAGGAATTGGTGGGATTCGTATGGGATTTGAAAAAAATGGTGGTCATTGTGTTTTCACTAGTGAATGGGATAAATATGCAGCAATGACTTATGGTGAAAATTTTCATACTGATCACCCTGTAGTAGGTGATATCACTAAAATTGATATTAATGATATTCCCGATCATGATGTTTTGTTAGCAGGTTTTCCTTGTCAGCCATTTTCTATCGCAGGTGTATCCAAGAAAAATTCATTGGGAAGGGCTCATGGCTTTGAAGATAAGACTCAAGGAACTTTATTTTTTGATGTGGCGCGCATAATTAAGAAAAAACAACCGAAGGCATTTTTACTTGAGAACGTTAAAAATTTAAAAAGTCACGATAAAGGAAGAACCTTTCAGGTGATTAAAGAAACGCTTGAAGAAGAATTAGGCTATAAAATATTTACCAATATTGTTGATGGAAAAGGGTTTGTTCCTCAACATCGTGAGCGTATTTATATTGTTGGTTTTAAAGATGATACAGATTTTTCATGGGATGATTTTAGACATAGAAATAAAGATGCAAAAACGATGGTAGATATCTTTCATCCTCAAGATGGTTCTGAAAATTCTTTGAAGGAAAATTTACAAAATTATATTGTTGGTACAAAAGGAAAGGTTAACGATAAATATATTCTTAGTGATAAGTTATGGAAGTATTTATTTGACTATGCTGCAAAACATAAAGCTAAAGGCAATGGGTTTGGTTATGGAATGGTCACTAAAAAAAGTACCTCTCGTACATTATCAGCACGTTACTACAAAGATGGTTCAGAAATATTAGTAAACAGAGGTAAAGGAAATCCTCGTAGATTAACGCCACGTGAGTGTGCTCGTTTAATGGGATACCCAGAATCATTTAAGATTCCAGTTTCAGATACACAGTCTTATAAACAATTTGGAAATTCTGTTGTTATGCCTGTTATTAATGAAATAGCTCGAATAATGAAACCACGTATTGTCACTTTGATAGAAGAAGAGAAAGATCATATTCATCAATACACACTTGGTATGGCCGAATAATAATTGGTTGATATAGTCGACAAGAAAACTCGTAGCCGGATGATGTCCGGCTTACGCAGCAGGAGCACCAAACCTGAAATTTTAATCCGCAAAGCACTTCATCGACTGGGATACCGATTGAAGCTTGATAGCAAGATCGAAAAAATCAAACCCGATATAGTTTTAGGAAAATATAAAGTAGAAATTTTTTCTCATGGTTGTTATTTGCATCAGCATGAAGATTGTAAGCTAGCATATTTCGATAGAAGGTATTCAGATGAGTGGAAAAAGAAGTTTAGTGGTAACAAATTATAAAGCTACTGAGTAATGGTGGTTGGAGGGTAGCTATTATTTGGGAGTACGCTACTCGTGATGTAAAAGTTTTTAATGATGTAATTAATCATTAAATGCATGGATACAATCACAGCAAAGCCAGTATTTTTAACCTCAGTATAAAAAATGTTGAACAGTATTTTTTGACTAATAGACATCAAATTCCAGACTGATCATCGAATTGATATAACGTGAATCACTCAGTAAGACTTTATTAGCTAATTTTTCAGCTTTATACCAATGACAAGCTAATTCACTATTGCCTTCATCTTTTTTTGCATCAAAGCAAGTCTGGGGATTGAGACTGTTATCTTCGAAGTATGTTGTAGCTAGTTCAAGCCCTTCATCAGCTAACCAGGCTGGCACATCACCAATACCAACCGCTATTAATTCTTTTTCGTCCATGGTCAAACCTCAACTCGTAACAAGAAAATATTGAAGCAGGGTAACAATGCTAGCCACCCTCCTGTACACCTTATAATTACACCGTATCCATAATTCTCTCTTTTAATAAGGAGCGTATACTGTAATACTATCTATTACGTTTGTAAAGGTATCTGTTACATTATGAGTGAAAAAATACTTACCAATAAAGAAATAATTGAGAAGCTGAAAGTGATCTCTGCTTCAAAGTCAGCATCAGAGCTTGCTAGGAAACTGGGTACTGTAAGGCAGAATTTAAAATCTTACGAAAACAAAAGTACCGTTGATTTAAACAATCGAATGATTAGTTTCTTGATCAGTGTTATTGAGCAGGATAAGACAGCTTAAGCACTATTGGGTGAAAAGCTTTTGTTTACTCTTGTCTATAAAGCCCCACACCAACAATTATTGAAGCAACCTTGGCACTTTATAATGGCCATTCAGTTACAGATATTTCTCGTAGTGATGCTTCAACAGAAAATCTTTCTCATACATCTGCCTCGGTTGCCGAAATAGTTAAACGATCAAAAGAAAACTCTGAAAAATCGATAATTATTGTTACCGGTGTTCCGGGTTCGGGTAAGACGTTAGTTGGACTCGATGTGGCAACAACGCACATCAATCCTGATGATGAGCTTTATAGTGTCTTTCTTTCTGGTAATGGCCCATTAGTTAAAATACTTCAAGAAGCTTTAGCGCGTGATAAGGTCGCAAGAAGTGCAGAAGCAGGAAAGAAAATAAAAAAAGGTGTGGCCGTTAGTGAAGTAAAAGCCTTTATTCAAAATGTACATCACTTTCGTGACGATGGCTTAGTTGATTTAACAAAACCACCGGTTGAGCATGTGGTGCTATTTGATGAAGCTCAAAGAGCATGGTCAAAAGAACAAACTATTAAGTTCATGCGAGAGAAGAAAAATCAACCTGACTTTAATCAATCTGAACCTGAGTTTTTAATTTCATGTATGAATAGGCATACTGACTGGGCGACGATTATTTGTTTGGTCGGTGGCGGTCAGAAAATTAATACTGGTGAGGCAGGTATTAGTGAGTGGTTTGAAGCGATTGAAAATTCTTTCCCTCATTGGAAAGTTTATCTTTCAGATAAGATTACAGATAGTGAATATGGCGCGGGAAAAATTATTGATCAGGCCAAGAAAAATCCAATGGTTAAATTTATTCCTGATTTACACTTGCAAACGTCTGTACACTCATTCAGAAGTGAAAAAGTCTCGCTCTTTGTTAAGCAATTACTCGATTTAGAAATGGAAGAAGCGAGAAAAAATTTTTTATCTATTCAAGATAAATATCCCATTGTATTAACTCGTGATCTTACAAAGGCGAAAAACTGGGTACGTGAAAAAGCTCGAGGTTCGGAACGCTATGGCATGGTGGTTTCATCACAAGCTTATCGCTTAAAACCTTATTCAATTGATATTCGGGTCAAGACTAATCCTGTGCATTGGTTCTTAAATGGAAAAGATGATGTACGTTCATCATATTACCTTGAAGACGTTGTAACAGAGTTTGATGTTCAAGGACTTGAATTAGATTGGGTGTGTATGGCTTGGGATGCTGATTTTAGATTTGCAGAAGATAAATGGGAGAACTGGTCTTTTCGCGGAAATAAATGGCAAAGAATTCGAAAACTAGAAAGACAGATGTATCAGAAGAATGCGTATCGAGTACTCTTAACCAGAGCCAGACAAGGTATGGTGCTGTTTGTTCCTACAGGTGCTGATGACGACCATACAAGACCTAAATCATATTATGATTCAACGTATCGTTATTTAAGAGAATTGGGTTTAAGAGAAATATAATAAGTAATAAATTTAATTAGGGATTATTTAATGTCACGTAAAAAGTCAATTATATACGACTTAGTTCAGCTTCCTTGGTGGGTGAGTATAGTTTTAGCTATCACAACGTATGTCGGTTATAAATTTATTTTCCCTTCAATACAGATAGATGGGCTAATGAAACCATTTCTAACTATGTTAGTTCCAAACTTGGCTCCATTCTTTGTTTTTATATTCTTAATTACAGGTTTATTTTCAGCCTTTCATGCTTGGCGTAAAGGTGATTTAGTTGACTCACAAACAAGTCTTAAATCAATTAAAGATGTATCGTGGAAAGATTTTGAGTTTCTGGTTAGTGAAGCTTATCGACGAAAAGGTTATCAGGTACAGGAAAACTTAAAAGCGGGTGCTGATGGAGGTATTGATTTAGTTTTAATAAAAGATAATGAAGTGACATTAGTGCAGTGTAAGCAATGGAAAACAAAAGCTATTCCGGTTACGACTATTCGGGAACTCTATGGTGTAATGATGGGGCAAAATGCACAAAAGGGTGTAGTGGTTTGTTCAGGTGCATTTACAAAAGATGCAATGGAATTTGCTAAAGGTAAACCTATTGAATTGATTGATGGTCTACGTTTGCGTGGCTTAATCGGCTCGATTCAAAAAACAGAAAACATATCTGTATCAAAGGATAAACCGGTTTGTCCAAAATGTAATTCTTTAATGGTTTTAAGGAAGGCAGGTAAGGGACAACATGCAGGGAAGTCATTTTGGGGCTGTTCAACATACCCGAAATGTCGCGGTGTAGTTTCTATTTAAAATAATAAAAAAGGAAATAAAATGGATCCATTATCAGCAGCTTTTGCGTCATATCTAGAACTTGTCTCTAATACAGCTAAAAAGAGCTATGCGGATGTTGTTGGTGTTAATGAAACTTCATTAGTCGTTAACTACAACGGGATAGCAGTTCCATATAAATTTCAGTTGTGGAAAATAAAAGATAAAACAGTTTGTTCAACCTACTCTAACAATATTGCGAAATATTCAAAATGTACTTTAATGGCAAAATCACTATTTAGCGATACATGTAATCATATGAATAAGAACAAAATATATGATGGAAAAAAGAAGCAGATTCGCAATATGTATTGTCGTGCAGCTAAAACTTTTAAACCTACTGTTGCCAGTATCAGTAAAGCAAATGATAGAACGCCAGTAGCACTAGCTAGATCTAAATGTAATATGGCCATCGCTGATGCTATGGGAAGTTCTGAACCATACCTTAAAAATCAAAAAAATGAAGCATGTGATAGGTATAAGAAATTATTAAATAAGTAATAAGTTAATAATATATGTATGGGCTCTGTCCCATTAAGCTTGATGCTAATTTACTTCATCTAAATATTAGCGGCATCGGTCTTTAGAGATCCTTTATTTTAAAAGTAAAAACAAGAAGGAAAATGTCATGGCTACTCAAATAATAATTAACGGCAAAGAAGTAACTAATCCAGTTACAAAGGCATTTTTGATTATTGGTGCAATAATTGTTGCGGCATTCGTTACTGCTTTTGTTATTTTTGTTTTGTTGCCTATCATTGGTGTTGCAGTGACTTTATCAGTTGGATTTATTGTCATTTTCATCGTGGCGACAGTTGTGAGTATTGCCACGCTGGGATTTATTACTATAATTTTGAGTTGGTTTATTGGCTCAACGGAATTTAAAATCGAAAAAAATCATAAAAGAAGTAATAGGGATTAAAGAAGGCGAATTAAAGGGATCAATTAAAGGAGACAGACCACTTAGGAACCTATTTGCGTTTAAGGGGATGTTTTCCCCAGTACCATAATAATAAAAAGCCAAACAACATCCCACCCAGGTGGGCAAAGTGGGCAATACCTGCCAGGGTGCCAGTAACCCCCGCGTATAGTTCGACACATGCATAGATCAAGACAAACCACTTTGCCTTCAAGATGATGGGTGGAAAAATTAGTATCAATCGTTCATTAGGAAAGGTCAGACCAAACGCCAACAACAGGCCAAACACACCACCCGAGGTACCGACAGTGGGATAGATACTGCCATCACCCACTGCATAACTGACGACGTATAGTTGCACCAAAGCTGCACCGAACACGCACACAAAATAATAAATCGCAAAGGCCTTTGAGCCCCAGGCGTACTCAATTCGTGAACCGAACAACCACAGTGCGTACATATTGAGCATCAAATGAAAGACACCGCCGTGCAGGAATGAATAGGAAATCAGCTGCCATATATGAAAGCGGGGTGCGATATCATCGAATAGTTCTGACCCCGTTAATCCCAATGGCCAAAGTGCGAAGGACTCCATGATCTGGCCATTAGCTGACATTAAAAGAAAAAATGAAATGCCGTTTAGAATCAGCAAAATCTGAACGACTGATGGAGAAAAGATATATTGTTTGGGCATACTGCTCTTTTCGTTATTGATTGGCGTTAAACTTCATCTAAATTTAGTGATTGCAGTAATATAACAAATGGATGACCTATATACCTAAAAATTAGGGATAGACTGTCCCCATTAGATATAGAATACTAATAAGAAAACGTAAGGTTGCTGATGTCTTCTTCTCATACACACTTTGTGCTGAATAACCCGCTTCAATTTATTAAGCAGGTTTTTAACGGCTTTCGTGTTAATCATGACTTGCAGAGTGAGTAAGGTAAGTAAATAAATGTGTGGCCGATTTTCACAAACTTCTTCTCCTCAGGATTATGCTGAACTCTTTGGCCTAGAGTCTGAGTTATCTTTTTCACCTCGTTATAATGTTTCACCCAACTCGGATATTCTGGCTTGTCGAGTGTCGCTCGAAAGTAACAAAGAATTGGTTCCCTTACATTGGGGATTAGTACCTTCATGGTCGAAGGGTTTAAATAAACGGTTTAGTATGATTAATGCACGCGCGGAAACGGTTGCGACTAAACCGGCTTATCGTGCCCCGTTTCGTCGTCATCGTTGTTTAATTCCTGTTGATGGTTTTTATGAGTGGCATGAAGAAAACGGTAAACAACCTTATTACATTAAACACTTGCATGACACGCCGCTAGTGTTTGCGGGATTGTGGGATCACTGGGATGATGGTGAAGGGGATAGATTAGAGTCTTGTTCTATTATTACCTGTGAGGCTAGTTCGTTTATGTTACCGATTCATGAACGTATGCCGGTAATTCTTAAAGCGGAAAATTTTGATGTTTGGTTAGAATCGAAAGATACCGATTATTTGCAAACCTTACTTGTACCTTATGCAGAGTCAGACATTGAGATGTATCCGGTTTCACCTGTTGTGAATAATCCAAGACATGACAGCGCAGAGTTACTTAATCGCTTATGGTAAAAAGTCAGGCTATTGAAAATAAATGGGGTTAGAACGCATTATATTGCTAATATAGATTGTAAATTTTATGATATCTAAATAGTATGAATTTATTGTTTTAAATTAAAGGGAATTAGTTATGTTGAAAATGGATAAAAGCGGTTGGATTGATAATAAAAAGATTAAAAAATAGCAAAAAACTGCAATTGAGCATTCACCTATAGCTTCTATTAACGCAATTGTCTTACACCGCACGGGTTCTCAAACCGCATCTTCTGTTTTGAATGCATGGAAATCTAAAAAAGAAGGTACGCACTTTCTTATTTCAGAAAATGGTGATATCTATCAAACTGCTAGTTTAAAAAAGCAATGCTGGCATGTCGGTAAATTATATTCCAAATGCCGAACTACAACGTCATGTTCTTCTGACGATGCTAAAAAACTTGAGAAAATATTACATAAGAAAAATATTAGTTGGGGTAATAAATTTAGATTAGTAACTAAAAGCGAATTAACAAAATCTTACCCTATTCGTTTCCCTCATAATCATGATTCACTTGGAATTGAAATTGTTGGCGTTATATCTAGAAATAAAGAAATATATGAATTACCGAATAAAAAGCAATTAGAGTCTCTGTCTTGGTTGTTAGGTGAATTAGTTGCGACATATTCACTTTCTGTTAAAGATATTTATGCGCATGGTCAAATCGCACATAAAGATAAAAATAAGTCTGAAGGCGCGGCTTCATTAAAAGCATATAGTTTAAAAAAGGCTGGGTAATTATGTTGAGAATGTTATTGATAATTCAATTCACTTTACTTGTTGCGGCATGTGATGCTGAAAAAGTTGTGAATAAAAGTAACCAAAAATTGGTGTTTTCAAATATTAATAGTAATTATAAAATAACAGATAGAAATAATTATCAATGTAAAAATATAGATGAAAAAGTAATTAAACACATTTTACAAGAAGGTGTTGTAGTCACTAATCGGGATATTCATGACAGTTACTCCACCAGTGGGTGCACGGTTCAAGGAACTTTAAATTCAAACAATAAATCTAAATCTTTTAGCTTTGACTATGGCGGTTATATTAATATTGGTAATAACTTAATAATAGCTTGTGCTAAAGAGTGTTGTAGCAATGATTTTAAATACTGCACATGGGAACCTAATGGCTTGAAATGAAACAATTACTATTTAAATTAAGTATTTATTCAGTTCTTGCAGCAATATCTATGTCTTGTTCTGCGGATAAGGGTATCAGCGCAGATTTCGCGGATGGTGTTAAATTAATATTAACTACCAACCCATTCGATGCTAAAGCACATAAAGTTGAAACATGTGGTAAGAGAAATATCCCTTGCTACGTTGATGGAAAAATAATTTATGGTGGTAGAGGAAAGTTACCAACAGATGAAGTAGTGAGCCTTGTTTTTGAAAAAGATGGCAAACAACAGCGTCTCGACATTTCTTCTATCTACAATCCTGGTGTAACGAAAAGCAATATAGCTAAACGATTTAATATTCAGAAATATCTCAGTAAAAATACGTATCGAGTAATAGGCTATTTTGGTCCAGAGAAAAGACCATATATTGCTCACTGGTTGGTGCGGGAAGACGGTTCAATAAGAAACCATCTAAGCGATTTTGAGTCACTAAATAGTTTGATGTTTGAAGTGAAAAAAGATCTAGGGATCAAGTATTAAATATTAATCGTGTGATTTAATTTAAGGGGTCGGAGTGAGCACTCTAGAACCTCTTCGAGTTTCACTGGAATAATAATAGGGGACACGACTGCAGAGAAACAGGGAGAGAAACAGGGTCGAACCAAGCTAACCTATTGAAATAGTTTAAATAATCATTAAAAAAGATAGATTATTTAGCCTTAAAGCTCTGTTTATAAATACAAAACAATTACTTTAAGAGGGAAGTAATCAAAAGGTCGCTCTGATCCCCGTTATTCTAGGAAATTCTTCCTAATAACCTAATTTACGGTTTTCCAGCCTTTTCCCCCGTTTTTTTCCATAACATGGTATTGCAATCCGATAAAGACGGGTTGTGTAATCTGTAATAACCTGCTAACGTATTCCGTAATAAGCTGCTAATAATTTAATGCTAAATAGACATAGGTAGGGCGAGTCGTGGCAAAAACAGGAAATCAATTACTTGCTGAAGCACTTCAAAATGCTATTGATAGTGCCATTGGGAATATTGTTTATCACAAAAACATTAAGCCTAAACAACAAGCGTTACTTAATAAAAATGGTTATCTAAAAAGGATAATTAAAGGGTGGTATTTGCTTGATGCAGATTTGTCTGCACAAAAAGCAGGTGAGTCAGCGCTTTGGTATGAATCAATGTGGGGGTTTATTGAACAGTATTTATCCTCTCGTTTTAAAGATAACTATTGGCTCAGTTCAGAAGCATCACTGGATCTATTGACCGACAATAATTCGATGCCTGTGCAAATAGTTGTGTTTGTTCAGAGTGATGAGTCTGTATGGACGACAACAAAGCTCCCCAACAACATGAGTATTTGCGTTACGAATAGTAAGAGTAAGCCTGAGGAGTTAATATCGTTTCGTGGGTTAAATCTTTATTCTCTTGAAAGTGCCATAGTAAATTCGACGCCTGTTTCATACAAAAATAATCCATTGAGTATGCAGATAGCGTTAAAAAACGTTAATTTTGATGCGCTGGCAAGTGCATTAATAAGCTCAAGAAATATCGCTTCAGCTGGAAGAATTATTGGTGCATATGAAGTATTGAATATGAGAGCGGAGAGTGAAAAGTTAAAGGCAATTATTTTGGGTGCGGGGTATGAGAATATAAAAATTGTTGAACCTTTTAATAAACCGCCCGTACAGTTTGGGGAATTGATAAAGGAAGCAGCTAGTGCCACTCGAGTTAGGGTTATGTGGCAACAAATGCGTCAAGGTATTCTAGATAGTTATGAAGGACAACATCCCGACTTCGATTTTAATGCAAGACCGATTGATGAAACACTGACTATGATTAATGAGGTGTATGTTCATGATGCATATAACTCTCTATCTATAGAAGGTTATAAAGTGACACCGGATTTAATTGAGCGTGTTAGCAAAGGTGATTGGTCACCAGAAACAATTGAACGCGATCATGAGGCTAAAGATGCGCTTGCTGCAAGAGGTTATTATGATGCCTTTAATAAAGTTTTGGAATCGATCACTGCTGCACGCAACGAAGAGGATCTAAACTTATTGATCGATGTAGGGATAACACAATGGTATACATCATTATTTAGTCCTTGTGTTGTTGCAGGTATCGTTAGTGCCAGCGACTTGGCAGGTTTTAGAAAAGGGCCAATATATATCAGAGGCTCAAAGCATGTTCCTCCGGCAAGTGAGCAGTTGATGGATTGTATGGCTGCTTTGAAAGAGTGCATAGCGGAAGAAACTTCATTTCCTGTTAAAGCAATCTTAGGGCATTTTTTCATTGGTTATATTCATCCGTTTATTGATGGCAATGGAAGAACAGCACGATTTTTAATGAACTTCTTGTTTATTGTTGGTGGATACAATTGGGTTGTTATTAAACAGAAAACTAGAGAACAGTATATGGAGGCGTTAGAATCTGCTTCTAGTAATGAAAATGTTGTTCCATTCGTAGAGTTTATTTTGAAGACAACACAAGATGAAAATGAATAATAAAGGAGACTATGAAAGATACCATATGCTATGGGTCTACTTAAGCTATGAAAAATAAACAGCCCCAGAAAAGAAGATAAGGGGGCAGGCCTTCTGAATCACCGAATTACAGGCGAGTTTGTTGTCAGGTTGTCATTTTATGGGGACTTTTAAGTTTGTAGCTTTCAGAAACGTTGAGGTATAATTAGCCGCCAATTTTTACTTGAGATATCATTATCAATTCCAAAGATAAAAAAGAAATAAATCAGAACCCCACAGCTGTAGCTTCATCAAATTCTGCTGAATCTGTATCAGTAGCAAATGCACAGTTTAAGATTGCTACTTTCAATTTATTTAACTACCTTGAGCCACCCAATGCTTACTATGAATTTGATCGTATTTATAGTGCTGAGCAATGGCAGAAAAAACAACGCTGGGTGACTGAATACTTGCGTGAATATCAGCCTGACATTATTGGGTTTCAAGAGGTTTTTAGTGCTGAGTCATTAAAAGAGTTAGTTGCCTCGCAAGGTTATGGTTATTTTGAAGTGGTTGATCAACCTGAAGTGATTGATGATTTTATTTATAAGCAGCCTGTTGTCGCCATTGCATCTCGTTTTCCTATCGTTGATATTAATTCGGTCAAACCAAACATTGAACTCGCGCAAACATTAGGGTTGACTGATGACTTCTCTTTTAGTCGAAAAATATTAAGGGCAACTATTGATGTTCCGCATGCGGGTAACTGCGATTGTTATGTTGTACACTTTAAATCGAAACGTCCAATGATTGAAATTGATGCGCAAGATACAAATCGCTCGGCAGAGCAAACGATTATTGAAAGCTTAAAAGCAGATGTGGCTGGTGGTTGGGGCTCAACCATACGGCGGGGCAGTGAAGCCACGTTATTAATGATTGATATGATTGAGCGGCGTGAGATGACTGGTTACCCTATGATATTAATGGGTGATTTTAATAATACCTTGGCTGATGGTGTGTTAAGCCATTTACTTACAAGCACCTTACGTTTTGTTTCTGAGATTGACAGCGAGGCCTATCTTGCTAAGTATTGTTTAAACGATGTCTGGGATTTGTTTCAACTGGCTCAATCTAATGAAGTCAATGAAATGTATGACGCAAATGAAGTTGATGACTCAGATTTAGAAGTAAATCAAAATGAAAAAGTAGTGCGTACCCCAACACATTATTTTGGCGGCCGTGGCTCGGTACTCGATTACATTTTATTGTCATGTGAATTTGATACCAGTTATCACGACAGTCTTTTTGAGGTCAGCGCTTATCATACATACAATCGGCATTTAATTAATCCTATTTTCGATCGTGATGGCGAAAGTACAGATCATGGCATTGTGTTAGCTACATTAACCTTAAGATCATGACGGCAAATAATGGACAATAAAAATAAATGGGGTCAGAATCTGACGAATCCCCACGAAATCAGCAATAAAAACGATCAAAAACAATCACTTAACAAAACAACCATGAATACTAGAATAAAACATTGTCATTGCGAAGGAATAAAATGACCGCGGCAATCTCATGATGCAGATACATAACCATGAGATTGCCGCGTCAACACTTAAAAACACTTGTTTTTAAGCATTTCCTCGCAATGACAGGGAGCTCTAAAATTCGAGGGGATCCCTCAGGGTCAGAACACATATTTCTCTAATATTAGTAAGTAATGTGTTTTAAATTACAACAATACGGAGTATTACAGTCGTGCTTGATTACATACTATTCAATGAAAAACCTTTTCAGTTATTTACTGATTGGTTAAAAAATAAAGGTGTCGAATGTGAAGTCAGTATGCTTGATGAAGACTATGTTATTAAAGTCTCAGAAGATCTAGATGATGACTTGCTTGAAGCTATCGATGATAAATACGAAGAATTCATGGGCATGAGTCAGGCGATCATTGATGCAGAAGAAAAAGATAAACATAAACATGACGGCCACCATATGGCCGGGATTCTTGTCACGCTGAAAGATGGCTCGGTATCCTATGCCGATATAGATTCAAACTTATTAAGTCGCGTCATTAGCGTAATCTCTCCGGAAGAGCTAGGTGAAATTGTTACTGCAATTGCAGATGCAGTGGAATACCCGCAACCAAAAACATATTGTCAGCGACAAAGAGAAGAGCGCTGAGGGGCTAACTCTACAAACCACACACAGTAAACAGATGTGAGATGTAAGGTTTGACCCTGACAACTTCAAACAAAAACAGCCCCTAAAGGAGCTGTTTTTGTTTATCTTTATATTCACCGGTCCATTCTCTCGTAACTCGAGAGAAAGCTACCGGGTCATATTAGCAAAACTTATTTGAAACGGTTGGCCCAGATGTTATTACGGGTACCATCGGATTGACGCCACACCGCCATCGCATTGCCGCTGCTATCAAAGGCGATTTGTGGAGTTGATGCACTCCCTGCATTATCCGTTTCAATTAATTCAGCCGCGCCCCACGTGGTGCCATTAAAACGGTTGGCCCAGATGTTAAAACGGGTACCATCGTATTGATACCACACCGCCATCGCCTTGCCGCTGCTATCAAAGGCGATTTGTGGACGCACTGCAGTCCCTGCGTCCGTTTCAATCAATTCAGCCGTACCCCAAGTGCCATCAGCCGTCGTGAAAGACCAGTTGTAATTTGTGGCCAGCGCATTACCACTTAAATCAGTAATCGCTGTGCTTAATGTCGCGGTGTAATTTGCGAGTAGCACAAGGTCACTGCTCGGAGTAAAAGTGGCGATATTTGTCGTGCCATCGAAAGTGACCGCACCACTGACGGCGCCTGATTTATCAAGCGTGAAGTTAGTTGCATTTACTGTGCTGGCAAAAATATCCTCATCAAACGTTGCCGTGATGGTGCTGTTACGTGCTATCGCAATGGCAGATGTTGCCGGTGTTGTACTGCTGACGGTGGGTGCCGTGGTATCAGCAGCTGAACCGCCACCGCCACATGCAGTTAATATTAAAAAGACAGCAGGTAATACTAATTTTAGGTTTCTCATAAAGGCTTCTCTCACATTAAGATTTAACCAGTGTATCGCCTTAAGATTAGTTCCAAATCACCCAAATGGGTTAGTTTTGAAAATATTTAATTTTTGGTGTTCTGGAAAGCTAAAACTACCTAAATAATTTTATAAGAAAGAATGGTCTATTTTTTTGATAAATGCGAAAGGATGGTATGAGCTAGTTATACAGAATAGCGTCTTAATTTTAATTTAGTAATTCGTCCAATATTTCTGCCCAATGAGTATAAAACATATAATGTCCATGTCCCTTTTTTATATGCAAGGTATTATTTTTTATATGCTCAGCAAAACGTTTACCTAATGCCGGAGGTTGGTGGCAGTCACTCGCTCCTACCCAAATATCAATTGGAGTATTTATCTCAGACAGTTCAAAAGGCCATGACTGCATGTATTGAATGACTTCCTGTGACGAAGCTTTACTCCCTTGTATAAAGGTTTCTTTAAGGTTAACAATAAGTTGTTCTTTAAAACCATTAGAGTCCATAATTGCTTGATCTGAAGGATTTAAATTTTCACTCATTTGATTAATAAAAGAATCGGTATCACTTAAAGCACCTTTTGCTAAAATTGAGCTTATTAAACCATATACCTTAGGCATATATTTAGCCAAACGAAGATTCATTCTATAAAATGGAATAAAATATTTATAATCAGAAGATGATTTTGGCACCATGCAGTTACTGATCAACGCAACCCTCTTTACTCTTTCGGGTACTTTATATGCGCAAGCTAATGCATACATTCCCCCCATGATATATCCGATTAAAGAAAATTTTTCAATATTCAAGTGATTGGCAAGCTGAATTAAATCTTCTGACCAGTTAATAAAATTTGCATTTTCTTTTGGATCTGAAGCACCAAAACCGGGTCTGTCCAAAACAATTAAATGTACAGACTTTTGTTTTGCTATTTTGTGAGCATCAAAAGCCAGCTCTAATCTAGTTCCAAAAATACTATGACAATGAAAAACAGGCTCTCCATTTAAATCACCATATTCAGAATAAGCAAGTGTTCTATCATCAGCCAACGGTAAAACTTTATAATTTTTATTATAGGGTTTTGTTTTATTTAATAAGCTACTACGTTTATCTGTTTGCTCTACAGGAATAGAATTAACAAACCCCCCTAGCTCGTTATAAACCAGGCTGACTAATTCTGCCTGACGTGATGTTCTTGTCTTTTTTAAAATTGACTTAACATGAACTCTAACAGTATGTTCAGAGATACATGCATCTTCAGCAATATCTTTAATACTTAAACCATAAACCAGTTGCTCTGTAACTTTTAATTCTTTTTTGGTTAAACCATATAAATCTGATATTTCTTTTGGCAAGGATAAATGTATAGATTTTCGTTGAGAAATAAATACTGCAACAGATGTTTGATGTTGCGTACCATGTTGTTTAAGCGGTGCAACAAACACCATAATATTATTTTTTGTTTCTTTATTGGATATAAAAAGTGATTGCCCCCGTGTTGTAATAGGGTCACGTTTTGACATTTTTTCAATTATATCTAACAAATCCTTATTACTTTCTACTCCTGAATTAAGAATGTTAGAGGTAATTTTTAACTCACCATTTGATGAAAGGAGTTCATCAGCCAATGTATTCGTTTCAATAACGCGAGCTTTTTTATCAACCAATACCAGTGCAATCGGCATACGATCTAAAAGCGATAATACAACATTATGTTGATCATCCATATCAACTAAGCGCTTAGCAATTTTTATAGCACGCGCAAAATGATCCATTAATAAATCATTAACTGACTCAATATTAATATTGTTCTTTTTAATTTCTGTCTGATCTATATTTGTTATCGCTCTTAGAGCATCAGATATTGAAATGTTTGATTTATTATCAAAATCGTTATTACCGAGAAGACATTTCTGGTCTAGACCAGCCTCTATTTCACATTGCTCAACCAAGAGTGATAATGCACTTAATAACTCTACCCATTTTGAAGGGGTAATCGCGGCTTCATAAATCAAACTGATAATTTTATTCGTATTACTATTCATATAGATTCTTATTATATTAAAATATTTGGCATCAAATTTCTGAGAAACCCCATAAAATATGATGTTACCTGTCATTGCGAGGAAGTACTAGCAGGAAAGAGCAGGAATGAGGATCAGTTATTTCATCTTGCCATTGTAAAGGGGGGATGAATCGCTAGAGGAGGGGCTTACAAATCACGTTTACTTGCTTATTTTATAAAATAAAGGAATTCATTAAATTTGTTAATCGTATATTAGAAAAATCTGTGAGCTGGCACAGATTGTTCGATTGTTTGTTTCTTTATGACTCTTCAGCTGGAAGGTTCAATGGCTCTTCAATAGGTATCTTAAAAAATGTTCTAGATTGACCCGCCTCTAATTTTAAAGGGTCGTTAATTAAATCTATATATGCTTCTTCCTCTATCTCTGTTATCTCTAAATCTTCTGGAGTAACAGCAAAAGTGCGACTTTGTCCTTTTTCGTTGACATAAACTTCTTGTCTGTTTTCTAAAACCTCATCAATACGTTTTTCAGTGAATTCTAAATATGACACTTCCTTTTCCCTTTTTAAGGAGACTTTGTTTTTATATATCTGTTCCAAAAAAATGCCTAGCACTATTTCATCACCTACTTGAAAGACCTTTTCAGGTTCATCGTGTAAGCTAATCATAGCCAAGCCTTTATTATCATTGAATTTCACAACACCGTAAACTTTTAAATCATTTTCTGCTACAACTGTATTAATATCGGGTGTTTTATTAACACTTAAAACGGGGGCCTTAGAGAGAACATCATCATTAACGTTTTGAATTAAAAGGGTCGTTTCTGGCATATTATTATTGGCAAAGAACACCATAATAATGATAACTGAAACAAGAGTGATATATAATTTATGCATTCGAATTTATTTATTTCAAAATTAATAGAAAAGGAGGCAACAAAGAGCCTCCTTTTCATTATTTTATGAACGTTATCGATAGCTCACTGTACATCCATAAACTCTTCCATTCAAACTAAGAGCATCAAAGGGACTTATACTAAAAAGTGCTTTTACGCTATAGGTATAGAGGCTATTATCTACCGTATTACTAAATGACGCAGAGCTATCACTTAGTACTTGCCTGCTTGTGCTATCTACAGTAGATGCTGTTGAATATATGCTAGCCCCAACACCACTACTTAAAGTATTTCGTCTAAGTTGTACACTTATAGCATTTGCTGCGAAATTGTCATACAACCAGCAAGATAGCCCCGTTAAAATCACACCATCGGGTAATGATATTCCCGAGACAGCATCACAATCGGCGCCAGATGTAGTAGGTGAGAAATAACCAAAACCTAAACGTGAGTCCCAACTGCAACCAGTAACAGATCTTACTGGGTGAAATGATGCAGCTGATACCGATACAGAGCCCGTTTTCAACGCTGCTATTGCTGTATCATTAGCATTAACGGCTGTTTCTACCGCGGTAAAATTATCATTCACTTCTGCTGCTACCGCTGGTGTACCTGAAGTAAAGGTTGTCATGGCACCCACTTGCGCTGCTATAGCGGGGGTTGTAAACGCCATTGTTAATAGAGCACTTAATACAATTATATTTTTGTTAATATTCATTTTATTTCCCTTCATTTAATCTTTAATAATTATTTTATTTGCGTTAATTTCAGTGTGCTAATAAGTGCTATGACCAATTATCTGAATCCCACTTCATAGAATCCCAGTCACTGCTATTGCTATTGCTATTGCTAGTACTATCACCACCGCCACCGCCACATGCGCTTAACAGTAAGATGACTGCTGAAAATACAATGTATTTAATCTTTGAATATATCTTCATCCCCATACCTCCCTCGTTTATTTATCACTAAATTGTGTATACAGTAATTTTTTAAAAATTGTATTTTGTTCTCCTTAGAATCCCTCATAAGGTTATGTCGTACACTTCACCCCGATAGTTCAACTTTGCTTTATTAAATATCAAAAATGATAAATTTACTATTTATGATCACGAACTAATCGAACATAGAACTGATTATTGTTTTTATCTTTCACAAAATCATGAGCCACTTTTCCACCATTGGTATACCAAGCATAAGCATCTTGTTGTAATGATGGAGAAGAAGCCCAATATCCACCTCCCGTAGGCGTTCCAGGGAAAGAGGTTTCATTGATTGCAGGAGCAGTACATGCAACTTCAATGATAGAAATCAACTCATTTTTATTGGGTAAGCGCCAATCACTGTGACCATTAAGCGAGCTATCATTTGTCGCTTTTAGAGCTGCTTGCCACGTTAAATTTTCTAATGTACCTGATGCACATGTGTCACCTGACAAGCCTAACAAACATTTATTCCACATTAAGTTTGTTTGACTATCGGTTACAGTACCATCTCCGTTATCGGTGTAAATACTACTTGGTTTTGTCGGTGTGATATTAGAATTGCAACCCGCGTAGACTGGTGATGTTGCAATTAATACACCTAAGAATATAATAATCGATGTCGTATTTTTCATAATAAAATTCCTTGCTTAAAGTTAATTCGTTTGAGTATCTAATAATGACTATTTAAAAATCAATTATTACGAACCAGACGGACATACTTGCCAAGTGACTTAAAGCTACCGCTTAGCTCTCCATTTACAAAGCTTCCTTGCCAAGCAGAAGTCGTCGCACTTGCAGATGGTGATGAAGTCCAATACGAATCAATTTTCGTATTGGGGAAATAATTCACATCAATTGTAGGATTAGTCGTATTGTTGTTCATAATAGAGGCTAACTCTTCCATACTCGGCAAACGCCAATCGGCTGCACCACATATTCCAGCACCAGTGTTACTCGCATTAACGGCTGCTACAAAACTTTCTGTGTCACAGTTACTATTACTACACGTTCCAGTATTTGATGTTCCCGACCCCCCTCCATCATTTGTCCCGGTTGAGTTATACCATGAATAAAAATTAGCAGGATCTCGCAATCCACTGTTTTGTTTTACTTCCCATATCAAGCCAGTAACATTGTCGCGTACACAATCCCATGGTGTGGTAGCAAAAGTTTGAGTTTGATTGGCGAGTGCTGTGCCCGAGCTGTCTAATTTTGTAAAACTAAATCCTGCGTGGCCATCTGAGTTATCATTATTTGTTACGTCTCGACCATACACTGCGTCTTGTCCTGCACGAACAATATCTCCATCAGCATCCATACCATCAGCCGTTTGAGTCGCTTGAGCCGCAATCGTTGCACAATTTAGATCATTACTATGTGTACCAGACCCTGAAACATTATAGTTCGTTCCTGAGTCTGTATAGGCATAATCTCCACAGGTCAAAATCCCTGTATCATTGATTGGTTTAGTTGCAGCAGCAATCGCCGCACCCGAACTAGAACCACCTGAGCCTCCACCACAGGCACTAATAATGATTAAACCCGATAAGATTGAAGTAGTTTTAATTAGCGTTTTAAAATTCATTGATTTCCCTCTTTTATAAAATTCATTTCTTAGTCATAAATTTGAGTACATATGTCAGTCTAAAGTGCAAATAGCTGGTTAACAATATTTCTCGTATCGTATGCCGACTAAATTTAATAATTAATGTAGTTATTAAATACAGCATAAGAATAATTCCAGTATTATTAAACGGTAATATTACCGAGTAAAATCATATGAACAATAAATAAAGCCAACTAACAAATTGCTTCTGTTAAATTGGGTTTTTTATTGCCAAGGCTTGTTATATTAATGCCTTAAGATTTGCTCCGCATCACCCAAATGGGTTAGTTTTGAAAATAGTGTTAGATGGGCATGACTTATAAATAAAATTTACTTATTTATTATATTTACAAAATGAAGGAAGTGATTAAATTTAACCCATATAAAAAAAGACCAGTATCTTATTAAATATATTGATTCTTCTTTCATCAAGTTTACCTATATAAATCTTTAGTGCTTTAAAATATATTTATTGTGCTAGTATCAAACTCCCTCCACAAAAAACAATATGATGCTTTTTTTGTTTCGTAAAAATAATGGTAAAAGAATTTTGGTTTAAAGGGGATCACATATGAGCTCAATATTAAGTGAATTAACGGCTGATGAGTTCCAAAAAATACGTTCTTTCAGTAATGAAAAGTTGTTTCAAGCTAATGAGCTACTATTTTCAGAAGGTGATGCCTCTGATTCCATCTACTTCATTGAAAGTGGAAAAGTTTCTATTTATATAGATAAATTCAATACAAAAGAAGAATTGAAAGTCTTAGGTGCAGGCATGTACTTTGGTGAAATGGCGGTATTTAATAATAATACACGTACCGCATCTGCTATCACCTTAGAAGAAACGACATTAAATATTCTTTCGAAAGACGATTTTCTGAAATGGATGTCATCTGAGCAAGATATCTCACTCAAAATTAATGATTTACTTAAAGCGCGTAATGAAGAATTAGTCTTAAAAGAGAAGCTAATCGATATTACAGATATGAAAGACCGAAATATGCATATTGGTATAAAGGGCGATCCATCTTTACGTGAATCTGCGATGACGCGTGAACGGTATGTTAGTGTGGTCGATAATATTTTACCTCAGCTTGTTCCAAAGCTTGAAGATATGCTGTTAAACCGATGTGTTTATAAAATATATCTTGGTTTTAATAATGGCGAAGTACGTATATCAACTATGCTTGACCCATTCAGTGAAGAGTTTCACCCAGCTATACGCCTTGTTGATGATGTGTATATTGAACGTCACTTTCCTAAAATGGATTACAAGAAAAAAACAGCAATGATTAAGATGTTCTACAACCGGATTAATGGTGATAGTTATTTCGATGGCTTACCTGCTCATTTAAACAAAGGCTTTACGCGTTATTTTGAAAATTGGGAAGCGCTCTCGCCTGAACAAATAACTCGATGTGTTTCACGTTTAGCTCAGTTGCGTGAAATTCCTGATTTTTATGTTAGGAATATAACAATAAGTATTGTTAAAGATGCTATTCATATGCAGTTTAATTGTGATGGCGCTCATATTGTTAGCCTTTATGGTTATGAGAAGTTTTTGGAAGATAATCTTTGAATAGGTACCAGCTCAAGGCCGGTATGACGATGTGGCGTTAATGGGGTAGCATATTTTTTACTAAAGTAGTCTGTGCCAATATAAACGTTATTACTGGTTCTTTAGTTTAGTCTATAAAGTAATTGAGCCTATAATGGTCTAATTGAAAAACTAAAAAAGCCCCACAAGAAACCTGCTATGCCCATGATTAAGGCATAGAGATGACGTTTTTTGAAGTAAAATTTATTCGCAATGGTGAGACGTTTCTCTTCAACACCAAAACTTGCTGGTATTGCTCTGGCTACCCATCCATATTTTTCACTACCAATGAGCACTTTGTTCCAGACCATTCGTCCCTTGTCTTTTACATCGGCTAATAATAAAAGATCTCGAGCATTTACTGTGCGTAATATCTTTGCTTTCAATGAAGGCTGTTCTCTTATTAATGTATTGTCATGTAATACCTCAACAAATAAATGTTTTGACTCGTGGAATATCTCGTTAACATCAAAGTGATAGTCTGCAGGTAAATTATTCATAATCATTAGGCTTGCAAAAAATACCACGGCATAGCCAAAACCGCCTTTTATAATTTTGAATAATCTAACGGGCATTACGGTGAGGTATTTTAATAAGGACATTAATACAAGCGTGGCAATGACTAATGAAGCAGATATAATAGGATGTTCATTGAGCATTTGTTGCGGATTAAAGGATAATAAATAGACGTTCTGCTGGTCTGCTATTACATAGCGTAGATAGTCGTACACGATAAAATATATAAAACCAATAATGGCGGTAAGATAAAGAAAGAGTCCACTACGCTGCTGAGACATCATAGGCAGCATGGCATTAAAGTTAAGACCTTTGATTAAGCTGGGAAGCTGGGCCCAGTCACATTTATACACGACAATTTCAGATCTTTTCCCTTTTGGTATAAAACTGGTCTTTTTACTAAGCGCATAATCATTTCGTTTAATCTTTTTTTCTGTACTGCCCGAAATCAGAATTTCATTTGCCTTAGCTGCGCCTTCTACACGAGCAGCAACATTCACGGTATCACCAAAGACATCCTTTTTTTCAACCAAGGCTTTACCTGTATGCATACCAATTCTAATTTCGAGCTTAAAATGTTTGTTTTTTCTTCGGTAATCATCAAGTGATTGTTGTATGCCAATGGCTGCTTTTAATGCATTTTCAGGGGATGAAAATGATGCCATGACAGAATCACCGATGGTCTTAATGACCTTGCCATTAAATTTTGTGACAACGGGAAAAACGAGGCGGTTATGTTGATCAACCATTAGTCGACCTTTGATATCGCCTTTGGTATCCCAGTATTGAGTAGAATCTACAATATCTGTAAAAAGAATTGTGACATATTTTCGTGATCTGGATATTAGCCTTGTAATGTTGTATTGCATGATTCTTCGCCGAGCTGTTAGTGAGTTTAGTTATTTATTGTAGCGTTCAGGGGGATACTAAAACTACCTTATTATGAGGATATAAGATAGATACTATATTAATAGTATGAAAGGTTTGACACTATTACCCTTTATGAATTGAGTAAGCTTAATTATTTACTGAGCGTGACCCAAAGAAATGTTTCATCACCAATATTTTTATTTTCAGTTGAATCAATTTTAAAACCAATTTTTTCTAAATCTTGATATAGCGCATCAGGTGTTTTATGGCTATAAAATAACTCTTGCTCCATGAATGATTTATAACCATCAAACTCCTTAGAGCCAGTATAGTCTTCTGTGGCATAGGTAAATAATGCTTTACCGTCTGTATTAAGCCAGTGATAAATATTTTCAAACAATTTGAAATGCTCATCAGCAGGAACATGAAATAAACTATAGGTTGCGGTAATGGCATTAAATTGATGCTTTTCAAATTCAACACCACTAATGTCTGCGTGATGTGTTTTCATTTCCGGTACATATGTCGAAGCCAGTTCTAACATTTGTTCTGAAAAATCAACCCCTGTTACCGCCCAGTGTCGGTCTATAAAATAACGCGCTACTGGTTCACCTGCTCCGCACCCAAGATCGAGTAATTCCCCTTTTTCTAATGCGAGCGATGAATAAAAAGAGTCTAATATTTCAGATATATCGAAAAAACCACGATTCTCTTCGTAGCTTTTTGCAAATCCATTATAGATATTTTGTAGTGAGTTTTTCATGGGCATATTACAATCAAGTTTACCCTGACTGGGTTCTTAAGCAAACCAATCACCCTTTATCCCACTATTTTGTAAGTTAAAGTCTGTCTCCAATTATTGCGTATTTCATTGTTCTATCTGCTATTCTTAGTGTCTATATCAATATATTGAGAGGACGGAACCATGTATCTAGAAGATTTTTTGGGTGTGATTTTTAGCTTTTGGACTGCTTTTGCGGTCTTAATTATTATTGTGGTGAAGTCTTCGATTAAGTTCGTGCCACAGAATATGGCTTATGTTGTTGAGCGTTTTGGTAAGTACAACAAAACCATGATTGCCGGTCTTAATATTCTTTTCCCTTTTATTGATAAAGTGGCTTATCAACAGTCTTTAAAAGAGCACGCGTTTGATGTGCCAAGCCAGGCGGCAATTACTAAAGATAATATTTCTCTGGTGGTTGATGGTGTGCTTTATATTAAATTACTTGATCCTTACAAGGCTTCTTATGGTGTTGATAACTATGTTTATGCTGTAAGCCAGTTAGCGCAAACTACGATGCGGAGTGAGATTGGTAAAATAGATTTGGATAAAACCTTTGAAGAACGCGAGAGTTTAAATACCAATATTGTTTCTGCGATTAACACAGCGTCTGAGCCATGGGGTGTTCAAGTGTTGCGTTATGAAATTAAAGACATTGAACCGCCTCGCACTATTTTAGATGCGATGGAACGACAGATGAAAGCCGAACGTGAAAAGCGTGCAACGATTCTTGAGTCTGAAGGTACTCGTCAGTCTGCAATTAATGTGGCTGAAGGTAATAAACGGGCACAGGTACTCGCGGCTGAAGCGGATAAGGCTGAACAAATTTTAAATGCTGAAGGTGAAGCACAAGCGATTATTGCGGTGGCCGATGCACAGGCGCAAGCATTGAACACGGTTGGACTCGTGGCGAATACTTCTGAAGGTCAAAAAGCGATTCAGCTTGATCTGGCTGAAAAAGCGATTGAAGCAAGGCATGCCATTGCGAAAGACTCTACTGTTGTGTTGTTACCCGATGGTAGCAGTAATGCCGCAACTGTCGTTGCTGAAGCGATGACGATTATAAATACATTAAATGCCGGTAAAAGCGCTGGATAACAGATAGCTAACTAAAGGAACGCACAATGATTGCTGATTATATAGTTGCCCATCAGTCGGAGTTTTGGCTGGTATTTGGTTTTGCTTTACTGGCGTTAGAAGTATTGACTGGTTTTACTATGGGTGTGTTTTTGTTTGCGGGTTTGGGTGCGATAACAAGCGGAGGCTTGATGAGTTTTGGTGTATTGCCAGAAACATGGGTTGCGGGCATTTCCTCTACCGGTATATGTACCGGAGTTATTACTTCACTGCTATGGAAACCTTTGAAAAAGTTACAGGGTGACAGTCCTCTTGAAAAAGATAATAGCAGTGATTTGATTGGGCATACCTTTGTTTTAGAAAATGATATTGCAATGATTAAACCCGGTACGACAAAATATTCAGGTATTAGCTGGCGTGTAGAAATTGATAAAGACGCTGGCATTAAGACGATTGAAGCTGGGCAAACTGTCGAGGTTACTTCGGTTGAGGTGGGTGTATTTAAGGTTAAAGTGGCTTCGTAAAATTATTGGAATCAGAGCCCTTTAAATTTTAAGATACCGAACTGGTTATTTCCACCATGGCATTAAAAAATAAACGCAGAGCCGATACTGTTGTCGTGCTCGATTTTGAGACCACGGGCTTATCTCCGAACGGGGGGGATCGTGCTATTGAAATTGGTGCGGTGCGTATTGAAAAGGGCAAGGTTCGCGAGCGTTATCAAAGTTTAATGAATCCCGGAAAAAAGGTGCCCCGTTTTATTGAAGACTATACCGGCATTAGCAATGCCATGCTAAAAACAGCACCGCCATGTAAAACTGTGATGGCTGAATTTGCTGACTTCGTCGAAGACTTTGATATGGTGGCGCACAATGCCTCGTTTGATAGTCAATTTTTAATGGCGGAATGTTCTCGTATTAAACGTAACCCCTCCGGTGAATTTGCTTGTTCTATGTTGGCATCTCGCCGTTTATATCCTAATGCGCCTAATCACAAACTCGCTACTCTGGTTGATTATCATCAACTCCCTACGGATGGTACTTTTCATAGAGCTCTGGCTGATGCAGAAATGACCGTACACCTCTGGTTGAAAATGTTAGCTGATATTGAAGACAACTATAAGCTAAAACACATTCCTTTTTCTTTGATGCAAACCATTGCCAAAACACCGAAAGCCAAAGTAGATCGCTTCCTTAAAGACTGGGAGTGATAATAGAAGCCTGTGACAATTGATTCTAAAATATAAAGCTTGTAAAGACCCAATATGGGGTCTATAGTACCCATATTGGGTCTTTATATTGAGTGTGTTTGGAATGACAGCAACGAGCATTGGTGATGCACTTTTCACTAAAACACAGCAGCGTGTATTTGGTTTGCTTTATGGCAATCCACAACAGCGTTTTTATACTAATGAGATTGTGCGCTGGGCAGATATGGGCCGAGGTACGATTACGCGTGAATTGAATCGGTTAGTTTCAGCAGATGTATTAGTTGTTCAGCGTGAAGGGAATCAACATTATTACAGCGCGAATGCTGATAATCCTATTTATAATGAATTGGTTAATATTGTTAGAAAAACGTTTGGTATCGCAGATGTAATTCGAGAGGCATTATCGCCTGTGTATGAGCTGATTGATTTGGCTTTTATTTATGGCTCAATAGCGAAGAAAGAAGAAACGGCTATTAGCGATATTGATTTGCTAGTGATAACAGACTCATTGGAATATACCGATTTAATGACAGCGCTTACTGATGTTGAATCTTTGCTAGCCAGACCAATTAACCCGTCTATTTATACGGTGGAGCAAATAAAAGAGAAGTTACAGCAGAAAAATGCGTTTTTAACCAGGGTAATGGATCAACCCAAGATATGGGTAAAGGGAAGTGATGATGACATTAGAAAATTTAGATAACTTAGTTAAGATTAAACAATTAAAAGTTGAACCGCCTGATCAAAGTGAGTTTGATGGTATGGTAAATTCAGCAAAGCGTCGCTTGTTGGATTCACAAATTGGAGCCTTGTCTGAAGAAGGGCAATTTTCTTTGGCATACGGTGCAGCTCATGCATTAGCTTTGGCTGTAATGCGCTGACATGGTTATCGTTCTGATAATCGTTATTTAGTTTTTCAATGTTTACAACATACCCTTGGTTTGGAAAATGCAAAATGGCGTGTACTGGATAAATGTCACAAGCAACGTAATTTGGCAGAGTACGAAGGACATTTAGAAATTACACCTCAGTTACAGCAAGAGTTAATTAAAATAACTAAAGAATTACTACAATTAGTTGAGGCTTTGGATCCAATAAAATAGAAATATATTTTTCTCACATATGTAGTTTATGTGGCTTTAAATATTTACTTCCATTTGTCTTAGTTAAAACACCTAAAGAAAAAATAGACTGTATTCTTAAAGACGTTGCAAGTCGTTAAAACTTAATATTACCCGTATGTATGTGACTAATAATTTTTTCGACATCAATGTTTTTGTCTGTATCAATCTCGATTGTAAATGGCTTTTCTTCTTCTGCAAGCGGTGCATAGGTTTCAATTTGGTGTTGTAGGATATTCAGTGTTGCATCGGATACGTCATCACCTTCTTGAGAGCGCTGGATAACTCGGTTTCTTAATGTTTTTTCTGATGCTTTATAAGTGAGTATAAAATAGGGAACGTGGTTTAACTTTGCGAGTTCGATAAACGGTTGTCGTTGTTGAAATTTAAGATTGGTAGCATCGATAACAACTGAATATCCTGCACTTAACAAACATTGTGCAATGTCTAGTAAACGGGTGTATGTCTGTTGCGTTGCATCGGTTGTATAAATACCTTTTTCAATAGCTGCCGTACTCTTGTTGTTTTCTGAGACCTTGAACAATCGTTTGCGCTCTACATCTGACCTTACCTGAATAGCAGGGAATTTTTCTAACAGTATGCGCGTAATAGTCGATTTTCCTGAACCCGATAAACCATGATTGATTAACAGACACGGTACTGTTGGATGAATATATTTTTCCGCCAGTTTTAAATACTGCATGAAGTCTTTCAATGTTTGTTGATACTCCTTAGACCCCGTTTGTTCCTGACCTAAACGTAATGCATTAACTTTAGCCCGCACTAATGCACGGTAAACTTTATAAAGTTGAAGAAGCCTTAGTCCCTCATAGTCACCCGTTATCTCTAGGTAACTATTCAAAAATCGTTGCGCCAGTGTATCTTGATCTCGGTCTTCTAAATCCATAATCAGAAAAGCTATTTCACTCATCACATCAATTAAGTAAAAGTTTTTATTAAACTCAATACAATCAAAGATAGTAATATCGTTATTCCACAACGCGATGTTTCTTAAGTGCATATCGCCGTGGCATTTGCGTACAAAACCCTGAGCCTTACGTTTTTGTATTAACTCAGCAAGTTCTTCAAGCTGTTGTTTACTCCAGTGTTCTAGTTTTTCTAGCTGCGATACCGTGGCGGAATCATCAATACAGGCTCGTATCTGTTCAAAATTTTCTAGTATGGGTTGTCGTACATGATTTAAGTCACCGAAGTCACTGGTATTTTTGACTGAGTCGATGGATAAATGAAAGTGCGCCACTTTACTTGCTAGCTTGTCCATGACTAAATTATCGATGCCTTGTTTTGTCAGCAAACGATCGAGTTGCGTAGATTGTGGGAACTGTCGCATTTTGACTGCGTATTCAATGGCAGGGCCATGACCGTTCAATTCAGGATTTTCCTCAGAACCATGAATAGTCACCACACTCAGATACAAGTCAGGTGCTAGTTGACGGTTTAACCTTAATTCTTCTTCGCAGTAAAAATGACGTTTCTCAAGCGTAGAGAAATCGAGAAAACCAAAGTTGACTGGTTTTTTTATTTTATAAACATAGTCGCCTGTTAGTAAAACCCAAGAAATATGGGTCTCTATCACCTCAAACTCTATTATTGGGTGATCATATAGCGCAGGGTTTTGTAAGCTTTCAATCAGTAGCATTAGTCAGGCTCAGCTCTTCATATTCGTATCGTTAATTTATAATACCGTGTTTTAATTTTCTATTGTATAAATAAAGAATAGACATATCTTGAGGGTTTTACGAGCTAACTCTGGATTATTTCTTTGAAATAGTGAGCTGTAGTTAATTGGAGTGTGCATTAAGCTAAGGGTAGTCTTATACGGAAGTCATTGCTTGAGAATTTTGTCGACTAAAATACTAGGATAATCTGCTCAAAAATTAAAGACGCAGACGCGATTGATTTGTTTAATCTGTGAAAGGATACATCTATAATATACGCTTTTGCTTATCGAACCAGTCTTGATTCGGGTATAACCGCTCAATCGATTATTTGTGTGTTCTAGAAGAAGCGGAATAAAAGGTCGAAATATTTTACGAGGAATTATAAATGAAAATTTGTGGTGTTGATTTAGTTAATAATGATGCTGTTATTTGTTTGCTTTTTTTAGACCAGCAACAGTTTAGTCTACCAGAATGCAGGGTGCGTAAATTGACGTTGCCGAAAGATCACTCTCGTGGCGATCTCCAGTATTTTGAAGAGACATTTGCAAAGCTGATGGTCGACTATAAGGTGGATAAGGTTGCCATAAGAGAACGTGCGCCTAAGGGTAAATTTGCAGGTAGCGCCATCAGCTTTAAGTTGGAGGCTGCTATTCAACTTATTACAGAGATAGAGGTAGAAATACTTTCACCTACACAAATTAAAGCCGCGCAAAAGGAAAGCCAGTTACCGATTGCATTTGAAGATACAGGGTTAAAGGTATTCCAAAAAGATGCCTTTACCGTGGCTTATGCTTCGCACATGAAAAAATCTTGAGTAATTAAGCCATGAACCGTCACACTCATTTTTCCACTCTATTATTTACCTGCTTTTCTTTATATTTTCTAACTATAGGAATAGTAGACACAGCCTACGCGGCACAAAATAATTCAATAAATATGAGTGGGAAAGCATCAAACGTTATTACGACAGGAAGTTTTACTTATGTTGAAGTTGAAACAGCTAGAGGAAAAATTTGGTCTGCTGGGCCCGTTACTCCAATTAAAAAAGGTGATGTAGTTTCATTTTCAACAAGTATGCCAATGCAAAACTTTCACAGTAAAGCTTTAGGGCGTGACTTTGCGATGCTTTTTATTACAAACCATTTTTTTACGGGTAAAGAAAATTCAGCAACATCTTCACTGTATAATAAAATCAAACAGCCTCAGATAATTAAACCGAGCATGATGGCTATGGCCGGTACAGCAGGTGAGGTGAAGGTGGGTGGTTTCTTACGTGAAGTGACACTGGATGGGCTTAACGGAAAATCGAAAACATTTTCGTCTTTTAAAGGTAAACCATTAATCATAAATATCTGGGCAAGTTGGTGCGGCCCTTGTCGCTCCGAGATGGGATCACTAGAGCGACTTGCGCAGCGATATAACGGTAAAGATTTCAATATTATCGGCATTTCGACAGATGACTATCGCAATAAGGCCATCGCCCTTATTAAACAGACAGGTATTAGTTTTGAGAATTTTATTGACCACAACTTGTTATTAGAAAAAATGCTAGGCGCAAAAACAATTCCGTTGACGATTTTAGTCGGCGCTGATGGCCGTGTATTAAAAATAATTCATGGCGCTCGTAAATGGGATAGTGTAGAAATGGTTGATGCAATCGCTAATGTGTTCCATATTAAGTTGAAGCGTTAGATTAGATATTTTTTTAAAATAATCGCTGAATGTAGTTTTTCTCTAGGGTTTATTTTTATAACCCGTTAAACTTACCCCATGGACATTATTGATACTCACTGCCATTTAGACGTTAAAGAATTCGATAGTGATCGTGACTTAGTATTGAGTCGTTGCCAGAAAAAAGGCATCACGAAAATTGTCGTTCCGGCTATTAAATCTAAGACGTGGTCTAATGTTCTAGATTTATGCCATTCAAATCAAGGTCTTTATCCTTCTTTGGGCTTGCATCCTGTTTTTATTGAACAACACCATGTTGATGATATTGAAAAATTAGACCAACTTGTTGAACAAACATCACTTGTGGCGATTGGTGAAATAGGATTAGACTTTTATATTAAAGAATTGTCTCAACAGCAACAGATGAAATTTTTTGAAGCGCAGTTATTGATAGCCAAAAAATATGAGTTGCCCGTTATTTTGCACGTAAGAAAAGCACACGATCAGGTTTTGCAATTGTTGAAGGAAATTAAAGTGAAGGGTGGCTTTTGCCATGCCTTTAATGGGGCCTTGCAACACGCGGATAAATACATTGAGTTGGGTTTTAAGTTAGGCTTTGGTGGAACCTTAACCTATAAAAATTCGAGTAAAATACATAAGCTTGCTAAAGCCTTACCTTTAGAATCAATAGTGTTAGAGACGGATGCACCTGATATGGTTATAGAATCTCATCGTGGCGAGCGTAATAGCCCAGAATATATCACGGAGTCATTGGCTGTTTTAGCTAAAATACGTAATGAAGATATTAACTTCATTGCACAACAAACGACTCAAAATGCAAATGAAGTGATTAATTTTTTAGAATATGACAGACAACAATCAAACTAATATTAACGAAGATGCTTTTGCAGGAATTTCTCGTCTTTACGGTACAGAAGCCTATGCATTAATAAAAAATATGCACGTCTGTGTTATTGGTATTGGTGGGGTAGGTTCATGGGTTGTTGAAGCATTGGCTCGTTCGGCGGTGGGACAAATCACCTTAATTGACTTTGATACGATTGAAGAATCAAATATAAACCGACAGATTCATGCTCTAGCGACAACCATCAATAAAAAAAAATGTGACGCAATGCAAGAACGGGTTGCAGAAATTAATCCAAACTGCACGGTAAACATTATTGATGACTTTATTACGTTAGACAATATGCGAGATTTACTGTCGCATAATTATGATTATGTTGTTGATGCAATTGATAGCATTAAATTTAAAGCGGGTCTTATTTATCATTGTAAAAGAAATAAGATTCCTGTTATTACAACAGGTGGTGCAGGTGGTTTAACTGATCCCTCTGTTATTGAAGTGGTTGATTTATCAAAAACATACAATGATGCCTTAGCTGCAAAAGTACGCTCAACATTGCGTGATCAATATAATTTCACACGCAATTCTAAACGACGTTTTGGAATCGATTGTGTTTTTTCAAGTCAGCAGCAGTTGTACCCTAAAGACGACGGCACTGTCAGTCATGAAAAACCGGGTATACATGGCGTGTCATTGGATTGCCGTTTTGGTTATGGCGCCGCTTCGTTTGTAACCGGGACATTTGGCTTTATTGCTGTGGCTCATCTTATTAAAAAGTTTTTAGCTAAAGAATTAAATGCGTAAACTTATTTACAGTATTTTAATTGCCAGCCTTTTGGTGCTATTTGTTTTTAATACTTATTTATATACCACGCTGCCAAACATCGTATTTCATCCGACTAATGATGTTGATGTCACACCTAGCGATTGGGAACTCACGTTTGAAGATGTAACTCTAGAATTAAAGAATAAAACTAAAATACATGGGTGGTATTTGCCTCAGCCTGAAGCAAAAAAAACAATTCTCTTTTTTCATGGTAACGGTGGCAATATTTCACACCGTGGAGACTCAATTTATATTTTCCACAAGCTAAAACTGAACGTCTTGATCATGGATTACCCAGGTTACGGTAATAGTGAAGGAACGCCCTCTGAAGAAAACATATATCAGTCAGCAAGTTTAGCGTGGAAGTTCTTGCTGACTAATAAAAAAATTAATCCAAAAAATATTATTATTTTTGGTCGTTCACTCGGTGGAGTCGTTGCGGTTGATCTTGCTTCAAAGGTAAAAGCGGGGGGATTAATTTTGGAGTCTACATTTAGCTCGATACGAGACATTCTTAAAATTATTATGCCCTCGCTGTCCAACTTCATTTATTTACGTTATTCCATGGACTCTTTTAATAAAATAGATAAAGTGGATGCACCTGTATTAGTCATTCACAGTGCTGAGGATGAGGTTATTCCCGTTGAACTTGGTCAAAAACTTTTTTCAGGAATATCGTCAGAAAAAGAATTTTTGTACATTGAAGGCAGCCACAATGATGGCTTTATGCGTAGTATCCGGCCTTATATGCAAACTCTTAGACGCTTTATCCAACCCCTGTAACCGAGTTTGTTAGGAATATTATCTTGATTTAACTGTTGTGCAGGGGTATTTTACCTATAGAGCACATGGTTATTTATAATAAAAATACTAATATATTGTCTTCACTAATTAGAGGGTAGTTCAATGTTTCCTGTAGATGAAAAAGCAAAAACTAATGAATTACCTTTTGTCGCGCCTTGCAAAAAGCTTGATATAAAAGCGCCTTTCCGTTGGTTGAGATTGGGTTGGTTAGATCTTAAAGCCGCGCCAAAGCAAAGCTTAACGTATGGTTCATTTTTAGTTGGATTATGTTATTGCGTTAGTTTAGTGGTTTGGATTTATGGTGGCCTTGGATTATTGATGAGTATATTGTCCGGCTTTCTTTTTTTTGGTCCAGTCCTAGCGATAGGGCTTTATTCTATAAGTTGTCAGTTACAGTCGGGAAAAGTACCCGTATTAGGCTATTGTTTACGTGAAGGACGGCGACACTTAGGAAATGAACTTATTTTTGCTGTTATTTTATCCGTTATATTTTTAATTTGGGCACGAGCAGCAACGATGACACATATATTTTTTCCAGAACAGGCAAATGCAGATTGGACTCAGTTTGTTACTTTTTTTGTAGTGGGTACGCTTGAAGGTGCCCTTTTTTCAGCAATTATATTTTGTTTTAGTGCCTTTGCATTGCCGATGATTATGGACCGAAAGGTCGATGTAGTGACAGCCGTTATCACCAGTATAAATGCGGTATTGAGAAATAGGCTCGTCTTGTTTTTGTGGGCATGTATTATCGTGTTGGTGGTTGTGATTGGTATTGCTACGGCATTTTTTGGCTTTATTGTATTAATGCCATTAATTGGCCATGCAACTTGGCATGCTTATAAAGAAACCATTGATGCGGATGATTGGCCAAAACATGGTGATATGACAGATAATTGAGTACGGCCTAACCATTCATACATTCTCCGATCCCACTGCTTAGTGTAAACTAGGTGACATGTTAGAAAAAAATGATTCTATTGCCCCTATCTCTCCTGCACTCCAAGAACAGGTGATACAAAAAACAAATCATTTTATTAAAAGTGCGGCCGATTATTACAGTCAATCATTTAAAGAAATCCCTGTCTTGTTTGATTTAACAGGTAAAGCGGCTGGTATGTATCGCATTAAAGCTGGGCAACGCGTTATTCGTTACAATCCTTATGTCTTTGCTAAGTATTATGATGACAACGTTAAGGAAACGATTCCGCATGAAGTTGCTCATTACGTAACAGACATGTTATTCGGATTAAAAAAAATACGACCACATGGCAATGAATGGAAATCTGTCATGCAGGTTTTTGGTGTTGCAGCAAACCGCACTTGTAGCTATGATTTAAGCGGTTTGCCAGTGCGAAAATATCAAATGTTTATTTATCATTGTGGTTGTCAAGATTTTGAGTTAACCAGTCGTCGACATAATAAAATTGATCGTGGCATTGGTCATTACATGTGTAAAGATTGCGGCGGGAAGTTATTATTCGTAAAAAATAAAGATAAGGTCATTTAGTATTATGCGTGGCTTTGTTCCCCCTGATCCCTATACTAAAGTTTCTGAAGAACAGTTTGCTGTAGTCTATGTACCTAAACGTAGTCGAAACCGTTTTCCTAAAGGCTGCGTTGAAGTTGTTGCTTCTAAAGAAGATGCGCTTGAACAATCAAATGAAGAGAAAAAATTATTTGCCGCTCGTGTGCTTGGGCCATCAAAGTCGTCAGAAGGGCATTATATTTATTATTTGGTAGAATGGCTTAATGAGTGAATTATCAAAAAATCAAATTGAGGCTTTTCGAAAGTCCTTACTTGAGAATCGTAAACTAATAATGACCGCGATTGAGGGCGAAACTAAGTCTGCAGCAACGGTAGAATTAGATCAAAGTACGATGGGGCGCTTGTCGAGGATGGATGCCTTGCAAGGTCAAGCGATGAGTAAAGAAACAAAATCGCGCCATGAAGAAGGGGTGCGAAAGATATCATCGGCATTATCAAGAATTGAATCGGGTGATTATGGTTATTGTTTCCAGTGTGACGAGCTTATTTCTATGGCGAGGCTTGAGGTTGATCCTGCCGTATCGCTTTGTATTACCTGCGCTAGTCTCGCAGAAAAGGTTTAATGTTTATGTCGTTAAAATTTTGGGAAGAAAAACAATTATCAGAAATGAGCCAGCAAGAATGGGAATCTTTATGTGATGGCTGTGGTCGTTGTTGCTTAAATAAATTAGAAGATGAAGATACAGGTGAAATTTATTTTACCAATGTCGCATGTAAGTTATTTGATCTAGAGAAATGTCGTTGTTCAGATTACGAAAATAGAATGAACAGTATGCCCGACTGTATGATTTTAAGTATTGATAACCATGCAGCATTAGAAGTGATGCCATCAACCTGTGCCTATAGTTTATTAAACCAAGGTAAGCCCTTACCTGAATGGCATCCTTTAATAACGGGTGATAAAAATAGCGTCAGCGAAGCAGGTTTTTCTGTAGAAGGAAAAGTAGTTTCCGAAGAACATATTCATTATGAACAATTACCTGAACATTTAATCAATTGGATTACGACAAAATAGCTTTAATCATTATGAGATTGCCGCGGTCACTTTGTTCTCTCGCAATGACAGTCTATTTTTTGCCATGTCATTGCGAGCAATGCCTTTTATGGCGCGGCAATCTTAAGCACTTACTACAAACATATAAAACAGAGAAAATATAAAATGGCCAATGACGTTTCATTACAATCAGACGAAGAACTGCGTGAACACCTACACGGTGAAACCAGTAAGTTACCTTGGGTAGATTTAGAAAAACATTTTGCTCGTGGCGTTGTATTTAAAGTTGAAAAAGGGACTGATATTCTTGATATCGCGATCATTCTAAGTCGTGATGATAAAAATAGCTTAGAAAAATTAATCAATGATAAAATAGTTCAAGGTGCTAAAATTGAAGATGCAAAAAAATGGCACGAAGCAGAAGAAAGTTTATGGACGATAGTTATAGCCCCTTTTGTTCTTGTGCAAGAGATTGAACAAAAATTGGATTCATAATATGTTTGAACTTGATCCTCGATTACTCAATGACTGTGAAGTGCTTGGTCAGTTTAAACTCTGTCATGTATTGCTAATGCGTGATGCGAATTATCCTTGGTGTGTCCTAGTGCCGAACAGAGAAAACAAAATTGAAATCTTTGATTTGAGCGAAGAAGACCAAAAGCAACTACAATTAGAATCTACCACCTTACTGAAGTATTTAAAAAAAGAGTTTAATGCCGATAAAATGAATGTAGCGGCATTAGGCAATGTTGTTTCTCAGCTACATATTCATCATATTGTACGTTACACCACAGATATTTCTTGGCCTGCACCCGTGTGGGGTGCACATGCAGCTAAGAGTTACAATGATAAATCGTTAATCCAGTTGTGCGACAAACTATGCGAAGAATTTAATAATTTAGGTTTGGGTTTTACAAAGAAGTGACAGAAAAACAGAAAAGTGATTGGTTCGTTTATATCTTAGAGTGTAACGACAAAACGCTTTATACCGGCATTACGAATAACCTCGAGAAGCGAATTGAGCAACATAATTCTTCAACAGATGGTGCAAAATATACTCGTCCACGTAGGCCCGTTAAGTATGTTTATCAAGAAAAACAATTAAACCGTAGTGAAGCAACGAAACGAGAAATGGCGATTAAAAAACTGAGTCGTTTAAATAAGTTACAGCTTATTAAATCAATATGATTTGATTTTAGTATTTGTGTTACCTTGTTCATATCTTATTATTTTGGCTAAACTAGGTAGAAATTATTATGGCTGAATCAGTTATTCAAAAAATAAAAACAGATAAACCCATCGTCCTTTTTATTTTATTTTCCATTTTGTCTCTTTCTCTATTCCTACAGCAAGAATTCAATTTAAAGCAGGCATTATTTTTTCTTGTTGGAGTATCCTTTGGATTAATTTTACTGCATGCAATGTTTGGTTTTGTCGGTGGCTGGCGAATGTTTATTCGTTCTCGACATAGCGTTGGTATTCGCGCACAACTTCTATTAATTATTTTTTCATCTGTTTTATTTTTCCCTATTGTAGGCGGAGTATTTACTGATGTTTCAAGTCATGCTGCACTCGGTCAGGTGGGAATATCAGTATTAATGGGTGCTTTTCTATTTGGTATTGGTATGCAACTCGGCGGTGGTTGTGGTTCAGGAACGTTGTATACGGTTGGCCAAGGTCAAACAGATATGTTGATTACCATTAGTTTTTTTATTGTTGGTGCAACATTAGGCTCTTATCATTTACCTTGGTGGCTAAGTTTGCCAAATATTGGCAAGGTATCTTTAATTTCAGAGCTTGGTTGGTTACCTGCTTTGTTGATACAACTTGCAGTACTAGTGATGCTTTATAAATTTGTTTCTACATTAGAAATGAAACGGCATAATAAATTACAAGACTTCTCAGCAAAACAAAAACATGAAAGTTTTATAGATCAGCTTATTCATGGGCCATGGCCAATTTGGTGGGGGGTTATTGGTTTAACTTTATTTGGTTTGATAACTTTATTGATGGCAGGTTATCCCTGGTCAATCACCTTTGCTTTTGGGTTATGGGGTGCAAAAATCTGGACTGCTTTGGGTGGCGATGTTGCAAGCTGGGCTTACTGGTCCGCTGGCTATCCTGCAAAAGCATTGAATCAAAGTGTATTAGCAGATATCACATCAGTAATGAACTTTGGAATTATTATTGGTGCCATGTTGGCAGCGGCATTAGCAGGGAAGTATGCGCCCGAAGGCAAGCTTAAATCTAAACGTGTTTTAACTGCGATTATTGGTGGCCTGTTATTAGGTTATGGGGCGCGATTAGCATTCGGTTGTAATATTGGTGCTTTATTAGGCGGTATTGCTTCTGGTAGTTTGCATGGTTGGCTCTGGTTGGTTGCAGCATTTGTTGGTGGCATAGTGGGTGTAAAAATTCGCGTCTGGATGAAGTTTGATAAACCTTATGGAGGCGCATCATGAAAAAAACAAACCGATTGATAGTAGGCTCTGCATTGGGGCTAGCAGCGATCGCTGTTGCAATTGATCACACTCAACATCGTTTGCCTGATCCTGTGCCTGTTACACAGGATCAGTATCAAATGGGTGAGGATGAGGAAAGCCCTTGTGGAATGGGTTCAGATTCTCCATGTTCCATGGATGATGAAAGCAGTTCACCATGCTCCATGGATTTAGATGATTCAGATAGTTCTCCCTGTGGTTTAGGTGATTGAAGCAAGAAATGGCCGCTAGAGAATCTTTAACTGCCTGTATATTGGAAATGGCAGAAGCGGAAACTAATCCTGTTTTAGAAATTCTTGATTTTAGAGAGCCTCTTGTAGAAAATAAAAAATATCCTCCTGAATTATTACAGTTTAATCAATTAGGTTGGCGATCCTATTATCATTGTCACCCGGCATCACGTGCGGGCAATCATCGTTTTGAAGGTGAGCATGGTCATTTCCATATTTTTGTACGTACTCAAAATGATCCTGAGAAATGGTCGCACCTTGTTGCTTTGTCTATGAACAATATGGGACAACCATTAGGATGGTTTACGGTAAACCATTGGGTGACGGGGGAAACGTGGGTAGATGTTGATATGTTATGTAAGTATTTGAAAATAATACCTTATGACAATCCAGGCTTAAATAAAATAGTTGAACGCTGGCTTTTATCACTACTAGCGATAAGCCGCGATAAGGTAGAAATTGTTCTTTATGAACGAGATAAGGTTTTACTGCAAGAACAGCAGGCTAATAAAGAAATTGATATTAAAAAGAATAAGGACATTTATCTATTATCTGAAATTCCTATCAACTTAATAAAATTACTCGAAGAAAATCAGGACAAAATATGAGTTAGATCAATAAAGTAAAAAATAATAATAGCTACACTTAAATGAACCGGAAACCATGTAAGGGACAGAAAATAATGAAAACAGTAAAACTATTATTAATTTCGTTAATGGGATTAATTTGGGTAAACATAGCGGTTGCAGCTACTTTGCCTGGAGCATTAGTAGAAACAAATTGGTTAGCCAAAAATCAGGATAAAGTCGTGATTTTAGATATTCGATATGATTTACAAAGTTTTACTGAAAAGCCTGTATTCAGGAGAGATATAAGGACAGGTGAATCAAAACTTAGAAAAGTTGCGGGTCATATTCCTGGTGCCATTATGGTGAATTATAGAAAACTTCGAGCAGGTAAAAGTATTAATGGTCGTAAAGTAATAAAAATGATTGTTAGTAAAAGTGCTTTTGAAAAGCTGATGCAAGCATCAGGTGTTAATAAAAAAAGTGCAGTTGTTATTGTATCCAAAGGACAGAGTAATGGTGATGTCACAATGGCAACTCGGCTGTATTGGCAGATGAAGTATTATGGCCACGACAACATGGCTATTTTAAATGGTGGTATGGCGCAATGGCTTGTTGATAAACGCGCAGTGAGCAGCAAGGAAGCAAAAGTTAAGAAGGGAAACTGGGTGGCAACCGCAGAACGTAATGAAATTCTTGCGACCAGCCAGGATGTTGAAGCGGCAGTAAAGGCCAAATCACAGTTGGTAGACACACGACCAATTAGTTTTTATCTAGGTCTAAGACGTAAAAATTCCTATGTTTTTTTAGATGGACATATCCCAGGTGCAAAACTTTATCCAAACGAATTGTTAACAACAAAAATGCCTGCAAAATTTTTAAAAACTTCAGATTCAAAATCATTGTTTGAGCAACTGGGTATAAAAACTAATAAAAAGTCGATCACTTATTGTAATAGTGGAAATCTGTCAACAGGAAGCTGGTTTATTATGAGTGAATTAATTGGCAATAAAAATGTAAAAATGTATGACGGTTCAATGCATCAGTGGACGCTTGAAAAGCACGATGTAACAAAAATGAAAATGGAATAATAAAATATTTATTCATCAATTAGAGTTTGGACGAGCTACTTATGTGGCTTTTCCAAACAGGATGGTTTTTTATTAATTGTAACGTTTTTTGTAGCAATGTTTTACCTGGTTCAGTGATATGCCATGTTGAGGCGCCCGATGGATGTGGTAACGGAATCATATCTACTTTGACGCCATTGATTTCTACCTTGTGAGCTTTACCTATTACTTCGGTTAATTTTTTGACTTCAATATATTGGCTAATTGCCAACTTACCCACTGGTAGGACTAATTTTGGTTGAAGTAAATCTAATTCAGCATTTAACCAAGTAGAACAAGTTTTTATTTCTGTTTTATTGGGGACGCGATCACCGCCTTTGGGCTTTTTTCCAGGGAAGCATCGGCAAACAGCCGACATATAAATTAAGTTACGGAATTGCTCTTCATTGACGCCCAATTGATTAAACCATTTAAACAATGTTTTACCCGCAGTCCATGCAAAAGGTTTTGGGATCAATATTTCTTTATCACCTGGTGCCTGGCCGATTAACATAATGGGTGAGGCGATGGGGTTGCCAGCTACCGCTGGGCCAAACATCTCTGGACACTGAGTGCACTTTTTAAGTTGATTTTGATGTTTTTTTATTTTCGTTATAATCGACATGTTTTTATTATATCTAAAAATATTCCACGTATACTATATTTAATTCATAAATATAGATGTTATTTAATATGCCGAGTAAACACGACGAAAATTTCGATAAGCTCTCAAGCCAGTTTCGTAAAAATATTTATAATACGGTGAAAGGTAAAATACGTTTAAGAATATTACAACGCGATATTTTTGAACAGATTCCTGATATTGACTTGGGTGGGTATTCCATCTTAGATGCCGGTGCTGGACAAGGCCATTTCTCTTTACAATTAGCAAAACTTAAGAACAAAATGACATTATGTGATTTATCACAAGATATGATCACACAAGCTGAAGCTTCATTTCATGAAAACAATCTTGATTCCGATGCGCGCTTTATTCATTCCTCAGTTCAAGACTTATCTGAACATATCACCGAACAATTTGACATCGTTTTGTTTCATGCTGTTTTGGAATGGTTAGCGGAGCCAGAACAAGTATTGAAGCAGTTAATGTCTTTCATTAAACCAGGCGGTTATTTGTCGCTGATGTTTTATAGCCGTACGGGTTTAATCTATCGGAATTTAACCTTGGGAAATTTTAATTATATTATTGAAGACAAATTGGCGGGTGATGGCTCAAGCCTGACGCCGACTAACCCTCAAGATCCAGAAGAAGTTATTGGCTGGTTGGAAAAATCAGATCTTAATATATTAGCAAAAAGTGGCGTACGCGTTTTTTCTGATGGAATAAGCAGAGACAGGAAAAAACAAATAGATGAAGCGACATTGCTTGATCTAGAAGAAAAATTTTCCCGCAAGGAACCCTATTGTTCTTTAGCGCGTTATGTTCATGTTTTGTGTCAAAAGTAAGCTTATTGCAAACCATAGATGTTGGGAAAGAACAGTATAGAAATAACTACGATAACTTGAATGATAATAAAAGGCACGACACCTTTGTAAATATCAATCGTTTGAACATTAGCTGGCGCAACACCTTTTAAATAAAATAAACTAAAGCCAAAGGGTGGGGTTAGAAATGAGGTTTGTAAATTCATTGCAATAAGAATCGCAAACCAAACAGGTGCAATACCCATGGCATCAGCCACAGGTGCAAGCATGGGTACGATAATAAAAGATATTTCAACAAAGTCGATAAAGAAGCCGAGTACCATTACGACAAGCATAGATAAAATTAAGAAGCCCATTTTATCGCCCGGTAATCCAGTCAGCGCCTCTTCAATAATCACATCTCCCCCCGTGTAAGTGAATGCCATTGAAAAGGCTGTTGCCCCAAGAAGAATAGCAAAAACCATCGCAGTAATTTTTATCGTTTCAAGTGATGACTCAAATAACATTTTCCAACTGAACTGACGATAGAGTGCTGCAAGTACAAGTGCACCAACGCCACCGAGTGCAGATGATTCTGTCGGTGTTGCGATACCCATAAAGATAGAACCAAGTACAACCAACATCAATAGCAAGGGCGGAAGAATAGCGATAATGGCATCTTTAACTTGTTGTGCTCTACTGCCGTCATCAGGATCAATAGGTATAGCAGGCGCGACTTCTTTATTGAAATAGGTGTAGATCAAAATATAGGTAATATAGGAAACAACTAAAATTAAACCGGGACCAACTGCAGCTTTAAATAAATCACCCACTGGGATACCCATAACATCACCAAGAATAATTAAAATGACTGATGGTGGAATAATTTGACCTAAAGTACCGGCGGCGCAAATCGTGCCACAGGCAAGTTTTTTATCGTAATTGTATTTGAGCATAACGGGCAAAGAGATTAAGCCCATGGCAACAACAGAAGCACCTACTACGCCAGTCGATGCAGCGAGTAATCCACCCACTAAGATCGTTGAAATGGCAAGACCACCCCGTACGCTTCCAAATAATTTCCCCATTGATTCAAGTAATTGCTCAGCGAGTTTTGTTTTTTGTAATACGATGCCCATGAAAACAAATAATGGCACTGCCATTAAAACCGTATTTTCCATGATGTTCTGAATACGAAACGGCATAAAGGCAAACAGTTCGGCGCCTTCTGCAAAAACACCAAAGATAAGCGCTATACCACCAAAAACAAATGCAACAGGAAAACCAGTGAGAAGCATTAATAGCGCAACAACAAACATGACGATACCGATCATAATGAAGCAGTCCCTGTTTGTTCTTGTTTAGTCTCTGTGTTGTTGGGAGCTTGTAAAGTAATAATTGATTTCAGCATCAAGCCAATGCCGCTTATCGTTATAGAAAAGAAAGCAAAAGGAATAACGCCTTTAATAATCCAACGATAGGGTAGGCCACCAGGGTCACCCGAGCCTTCTCCTAACTCAAATGAATCAATTGTGAAATCGATACCATATCGAGTCACGAGAATTGTAAAGGGGAGAAGTAATATTAATGTGCCAAGCAGATCAATCCATGCTTTTTTACGAATGCTTAGGTTGTCATAAATAATATCGACGCGTACATGACCATCTTTAGACAAAGCATAAGGAATACTCAACATAAAGACAGAAGCGTAAAGGTGCCATTCTAATTCTTGCATACCTATTGAAACATCATTAAATACGTAACGCATAACCACATCATAAAAAACATTAAATATAAGTAATATGAAGAGTAATGCCGATAATTTACCAAGTATTTCTGAGAAGGTGTTAATGCGGGCTTCTATTGTTTGTAACAACATGATGAAATGATTTTCCATAAAAAAACCGCTAGCTAAGATAGCTACCGGTTTTAAGTAATGTGCTTTAGTACGCTAAGAGTCCTAGCATACTACAATTTGGATAAAGATTAATTGTCTAAATAAGCTTTGTCAGAAATATTGGTCCAAACACGCGCTTTTTTCATATAAGCCGCTTGAGATGCTTGTATTTCTTTTGCTGTCGCACTTTTTTCTGCTGCGGCTTTTAAAAGTTTAGTGTTTGCTTTTTTCAAAGCGGCTATTACGCTCTTAGGAAAAGATTTAACTTTAATGTTTGGATAATCTTTTGCCATTTTTGCCCAGTTTTCACCACTCGCATGGTAAGACTGAATATACATATCATAAGCAGCTAATCTCATAGAAACACGTAAAATTTCTTGTAAGTCTTTAGGCAGTTTATTCCATGCTTTTGTATTGATCATGAATTGCAATTCAGCTGCGGGTTCATGCCATCCAGAGTAATAGTAAGGCGCAATTTTATGGAAACCCATACGTAAATCTAATGAAGGACCAACCCACTCAAGTGCATCGATAGTACCGCGTTCAAGTGCGGTATAAAGTTCACCAGCAGGAATATTGGTTGGTTTCGCACCGACAGCGGCTAATACTTCACCCGCAAAACCAGGGATACGCATTTTCAGACCTTTAAGATCAGCAATGCTATTAATTTCTTTTTTGAACCAGCCGCCCATTTGGTTACCTGTGTTACCACCAGGGAATGACATAATGCCGTATTTGCTATAGAGTTTTTCCATTAACTCCATACCACCCCCATGATAGAACCAACCGTATTGCTCCGGTGCCGTCATACCAAAAGGCATTGTGGTGAAATAGAGCGTTTCAGCAACCTTGCCTTTCCAGTAATAAGAGGCTGAATGTCCCATGTCATATTGACCTGAGCGCACCATATCAAAAATACCTAATGCCGCTTTATGTTTATTTTTAGAGTCTATGGTAATTTTTAAACGACCATCAGACATGGCTAATGCCATTTTCGCCATATTTTTCGTGGCATCACCAAAAATAGGAAAGTTCGTTGGCCACGTTTCAGCAAGCTTTAATTTATAGACTTTTTTTGCTGCAATGGCGGGATTAATCAGCGCGGCTACACAAATTGTCACAAGTGTAATTTTTCTTATTATAGAATGTTTCATGGAGCTATCCTTGTTTTGGGTATTAAGTAAGTAAAAGTATATTTTTATAGTTGATTAAATTCTATTGAATAATCTTCTTAACCTCAAGCCATTGCTTATCAATTCTTTTCTCTGAAACGGGCATATTGGCTTTTAATCCTTGGGCAAATAATGACACGCGGTATTCTTCTAGCATCCATCGATAAAGAGAAAAGACAGGGTGTTCGTAATATTCATCATTATGCTCTAGCAGTTTTTGCCAATGAGGGCTGAGTAGTTGAGTATGATTTCTGTCTCGTTCAGCCGCTTGTTGTAGTTTTTCTAAACGCATTTCTATAGCGCGTAAATAGCGCGGATAATTTTTTAAATATTGGAACGGCGTAAAATACAAAAAACCTTCATAGATTAGGAGATCTAACTGAGACTGGATATCCATAATACTTTCAATCCAGTTAGGTTTGTTATGCTGTTTTAATGCTTTGCGAATATTATTATAGCGTTCAAAAACATCCGATAATATACGACAGACATCGTTGGCATTTTGCCCTAAGTCTTGTTGTCCTTGCTGTAGAACGGCTTCAAATTGATTTTTATTTTCTGGCAAAGAAGCGTCGGTAAAAAAACTAATTTCTAGACAAATATCAATCAATGCTTTTTTTAAGTCATCACATGAACCTATATGATGATACTGCATACATGTTTTTTGGATGTCCGGCAGGTTCTTTGATAAATATTTTATTTGTTGCTTTGATTCAAGTGAGTAAAGACATTTTAAGCCAGAGTGATGAATTTGACCGGCAAAATCTTGTGTATCTACAACTACAATGGAAACGCTTTGATCATCATCTTGTAATGCTGGAAAGCCTTTAATATTTAAGCCGTTGATCGTTTTGTTTAGCTCTTTAGGTAGCTCATCAAAATTCCATGTGGTGAGTCCTTTTTCTTCTATATCCCAATGGATACTGGTACTAAATTGTTCTGAGACTTGCGCGCTGAGTGTACTTTTAAGTTTAGAAAGATCACGCCCACTGGCAATAGGTACATTGTGTTGATCTAATACTGTAAAACGCATAAAAAAATGGGGTTCGAGTTGTTCTAGCTGCCAAGCACCATCAGGAATAAGGATACCGCTCATTTGAATTAAGTTTTTACTTAAGGTTTCAATTAAAGGCGCGTCTCTTGTATCCATCGCTTCTAAGCAAGCATCTGCATATTGCGGGGCAGGAACAAAGTTTTTGCGAAGTTGTTTAGGTAAAGTTTTGATGAGCTGGATAATTTTATCTCGAAGTAATGCAGGAATCAGCCATTCAAACTGAACAGAATCTAAAGTATTTAGCAGTGTCATAGGAATAGTCAGCGTTACGCCATCATCATCACTTAAAGGATCGAAATGGTAAGTTAAGGGAAAGCTCATACCATTGATGTCAATTTTCTTAGGGTACTGCTCTTCAGTAATATCACCGGCACTGTGTTGCATTAAGTATTCGCGAGAAAGAAAAAGTATTTCAGCATTATCACGTTCAACTGTTTTACGCCAAGTATCAAACAGTTTGCTGTTGTAAATACCTTTACTAATGCGTTCGTCGTAGAACTGGTAAACGACTTCATCATCAACTAATACATCTTGTCGACGTGATTGATGTTCGAGTTTTTCAATATCCGAAAATAGTGCTTCGTTATGCTTATAAAAAGCAGCATGGCCGGAATATTCTCTATTAACAAAAGCACCTCGAATATAAAGTTCACGAGAAAACTCAGGGTCAATGGGGCCGTAGTTGATTTTTTTACGTGGGTTGATCACTAAACCATATAAGGTGGATTTTTCATACGCGGCAATTTGTGCAGGGCGTTTTTCCCAGTGTGCTTCAAAGTAAGACTTCTTAATTAAATGACTGGCTTGTTTTTCTAACCAAGGTGGATCAATCTGTGCAACGGTTAAACCATAGTGCCGTTGTGTTTCTAACATTTCCGCAGCCATGATCCACAATGGCTTTTTTTTGCGTAAGTTAGAGCCAGGAAAAATGGCGAATATATTATTTCGTGCGCCTTGGTATTCGCCTTCTTCATTTTTCAAGCCACAGTGACTCAATAAACCACTCAGTAATGCTTGATGAATGGCATTGTAATCTGCCGTTGTGGTATTAATGCGGTAATCTAAATCTTTGCATTGTTTTAATAGTTGGCTATATATATCTCGCCATTCCAATAGTCGGTTATAAGATAAGAATGATTTTTTGCAAAGCTTGCGCAATTTATTTTGAGATAATGCCTCACGTTGTTCTTGAAAAAACTGCCATATATTTAAATAGGCAATAAAGTCTGATTTCTCATCTTTGAATTCGCTATGTGCTTGGTCGGCTTGTTGTTGCTTATCAATGGGACGTTCACGTGGATCAGCAATGCTTAATGCACTAATGATGATTAAAACTTCATTCAAACAAGAAAATTCTTTTGCAGCGATAACCATGCGGGCATAACGTGGGTCTACAGGGAAGCGAGATAATACTTTTCCTAAGGGGGTGATTTTTTGCTGCTGCATGGCTTGCAACTCTTCAAGCAGCTGGTAGCCATCTTTTATTAAACGAGAATCTGGTTTATCTATAAAAGGGAATTGTTCAATATGCCCCAAGCGGATATTGTGCATTTGCAAAATAACACTGGCTAAATTGGTACGTAAAATTTCAGCATCAGTAAAGACAGGGCGATGATTAAAATCTTCTTCATCAAATAAACGAATACAGATCCCGTCAGTGGTTCGGCCACAGCGACCTTTACGCTGATTAGCACTCGCTTGGGAAATTCTTTCAATCGGTAGGCGTTGTACTTTAGTACGATAACTATAACGGCTTATTCGTGCATAGCCAGTATCAATAACATAATGAATCCCCGGAATAGTTAAAGAGGTTTCAGCAACATTAGTGGCTAAAATAATTCTACGTAAGCTATGAGACTTAAAAACTTTTTGTTGTTCTGCATGACTTAATCGAGAAAACAAAGGAATGACTTCTGTTTTATCAAACTTATGTTTAACCAAGGCATCAGCCGCTTCTCGTATTTGCCTTTCGCCACTCAGGAAAACTAAAATATCGCCACGTCCTTCATGCTGTAACTCATCAACCGCGTTGATAATGGCTTGCTGTTGATCTTGTTTCGTTGTTTTATCTTCGCCATTAGATTCAGTATTTAAAGGCCTGTAGCGCACTTCAACCGGATAGGTACGGCCAGTGACTTCAATAATGGGGGCGTTTTCGAAATGCTTAGCAAAACGTTCAGGGTCTATTGTTGCTGAGGTAATAATTATTTTTAAATCAGGACGTTTAGGTAAGAGTTGTTTTAGATAACCTAAGATAAAATCGATATTAAGACTGCGTTCATGGGCTTCATCAATAATTAATGTGTCGTATTGTTGTAAAAAAGGATCGTTTTGTATTTCAGCCAATAAAATACCGTCCGTCATGACTTTTATATAGCTGTGTTTATTGATGTTATCTGCAAAGCGAATTTTATAACCGACATGCGAGCCTAGCTCACTATTTAATTCTTCAGCAATACGGTCAGCCACACTTCGCGCGGCAATACGTCGAGGTTGAGTATGGCCGATCATGCCAAATGTACCTCGCCCCATTTTTAAACAGAGCTTGGGCAGTTGTGTTGTTTTACCTGAGCCGGTTTCACCACAAAGAATAATGACTTGGTTATTTTCTATGGCATGGCAAATATCATCATGCCTTTCATTAACAGGTAAGTTACTTGGGAAACTTGGAATGGGTTTGGATTTTTCGCGCAACTCAGCCGTTTGAATAGATTGAGTGATTTGTTTTTCTAAATTTAATGCAGATTGTTCAGGATTTTTATCTTTAGCAATGAATCTAAGTTTTTTTGTAAAACGAAACCTGTCATGCAACATACATTGCTGTATTAACGGTTTGATTTTTTTATTAAGCTCGGTCATTGGTGGATGTATAAAATCAGATGTTTTTAGATGGGCACGGTTAAATTAAAACATGCCGTTCAATATGTCTTAATTAATATATTCAACGGTTAAATATTACGGTACTAACTTAAGGCTCTTCACCATAATCAATCATAATTTCCTGATTAGTCTTAATGGCTTTTATAGAAAAAAGCTCAAAACCATCAAATTCAGCATCTGGTTTTGTATTGTGATTGAGAAAACGCAAGGCACTCTTGCCGTTACGCCCAATCCACTTGTCTTCCTCATCTTCAACCCACAAAACATGCATCCCGTTTCTTGTAGTCGTGGGGCCTTTATACTCACCTAAGTAAGTGCCTTTTTTTATCGACTTTTTTGCAAAAATTCCTCGGCCATGAATGTCTGATTCTTTTATATAAAAAAGTTTAGCTTCTTCTTCTGTGAGTTCAACGTTCATATATGCTCTCTATTTATTTATATTTAAGAGGATTCTAGCTTAAAATTAATGGTGATGATGACCATCAGGCCCGTGAGCGTGTCCATGCTCCACTTCTTCTGCCGACGCTTCACGAACATCAGCAATACTGACATCAAAATTCAATGCAATACCGGCTAAAGGGTGGTTGCCATCAATCGTGATGTTGTCCCCATCTACTTTTGTCACCGTCACTGTCAGCATGTCACCTTCAGGGCTTTCTGCATGAAATTGAATCCCTTTTTCGATAGGGTGCCCCTCATCAAACATTTCGCGCGAAACGACTTGCTCCATAGAGTCATCACGTTCGCCATAACCATCAGCTGGTTCAACGTGTGCGCTGAACGTTTCGCCAGCCGCTTTGCCCAATAGTAGGCTCTCTAAGCCAGGAATAATGCCGCCAGCACCATGCATATACAAGAAGCTGCCATCTTGAGATTCATCAAGAATGTCCCCTTGGTCATTTTTGAGTGTGTAATTAAGAGTGACAACGCTATTGTTACTGATTTGCATGAGAAAGCCTTTAGTTATTAGTGAGTTACGTTAGCTGATTATACCAGATTAAAAAACTCGTAAAAGCTAAATATCCATTGTGGGACATCACGCCATTTTATAATAGCTATCTGTTAAGATAAGCCAAATAAAAAGGCACCTATTAATGAATGACGAGCACTCTAAAGACAATATATTTTCCTCTCCCTTAGAAGATATTGTTGATTTCGCTTTTGATAAAAGCGTGGTGGATGTCTTTCCGGATATGATTAATCGTTCGGTTCCCGGCTACAGCACAATCATACATTTGATTGGGGTTGTTGCAGAACAATATGCTCAGCCACAAACACGATTGTATGATTTAGGTTGCTCCTTAGGTGCTGCTAGCTTATCTATGCGACATCATGTCGGTGCTAAAAATTGCGAAATTATTTCGGTTGATAATTCTAAGGCGATGATAGAACGCTTAGATAAAATTTTAATTCGAGACAACAGTCAAACTTCAGTTGAAACACATTGCATGGATATGAATGATATTGAGATAAGCAATGCTTCGGTCGTTATTATGAATTTTACTTTGCAGTTTATTCCTTTAGCACAAAGACAATCTATTTTAGAAAAAATATACCACGGGTTAAATCCTGGTGGCTGTATGATATTGTCGGAAAAACTCGCGTTCACAAATCAAGCAGAAAATGAAACACAAACTCAACTTCATCATGCTTTTAAAAAGTCTCATGGCTATAGTGATCTTGAAATATCTCAAAAACGCAGCGCTTTAGAAAATGTTCTTATTCCAGAAAGCCAAGAAACACATATATCAAGACTGGAACAAACGGGGTTTTCACAGGTGTACCCTATTTTTCAATGCTTTAATTTTGCTTCCTTTATTGCAGTCAAATGAATAACAAAAAAACACTCGATTACTCAACACTTTATCAAGCACTTGAAAACAGTGATGCTAAAGCATGGTTAAGCACATTAGCAAACAGTGTAGAGCGCGCATTTAATGAACCACGTCATGGTGAGTTAGATAAATGGCTTGAACTATTAGATAACCTACCTGAAATAACACCTTCATCGATAGAGTTAAATAAAAAAGTTTCTATTGGTTCGGCTGATGATTGCGAGCAAGCAACACGAAATGAATTAGAACAACATTTAAGAACGTTAATGCCTTGGCGTAAAGGGCCATTTTCATTATTTGGCATAGACATTAATACCGAGTGGCATTCAGATTGGAAGTGGGATCGAGTACAACCACATATTAGTGCATTAAAAGGCAAAGATGTTTTAGATATAGGTTGCGGCAATGGTTATTACGCATTAAGAAGTTATGCGCAGGGGGCTAATTTGGTTTTGGGTATCGACCCAGGGCAAAAATATATTATGCAGTTTTATGCCTTAAAAAAATATTTGGGTGATATCCCCGTGCATTTATTGCCTTTAGGCATTGAAGATATTCCCCCCTCATTAAAAGCCTTTGATACGGTTTTTTCAATGGGCGTGTTATACCATCGGCGCTCACCCATTGATCATTTCTATGAACTAAGAAACTGTTTAAAACCAGGCGGTGAATTAGTATTAGAAACGTTAGTGATAGAAGGGGACATCAATGATGTTTTGGTTCCTGAAAATCGTTACCAACAAATGCGTAATGTTTGGTTTTTACCCAGTTGTGATGCCTTAGTTTTATGGTTACAACGTTGTGGTTTTAAAAATGTTCGTGTGGTGGACGTCACTAAAACAAGCATAGAAGAACAACGGGCAACAGATTGGATGACGTTTGATTCTTTAGAACAGTTTTTAGATCCAAATGATCCTTCTAAAACAATAGAAGGCTATCCTGGCCCGATGCGTGCCGTAGTCTTAGCGAATGCTCCAGCTTAATCTTGATTTAAGGAAAAGTTATTATGTTTGATATGGTTTCTAAAGAACAAGCATTAGTGGGGCGTGAAGATATGATCCTCTTGCCTGAAAAACATTTCGTTAATCATAATAATTTAAACGCGCCTTACCCTGAAAATTTGCAACAAGCCATGTTTGGTTTAGGTTGTTTCTGGGGGGCAGAAAAAAAGTTTTGGGATCAAAAGGGGGTGTTTATAACTTTGGTCGGCTACGCGGCAGGTTATACAAAAAATCCAACCTATCAAGAAGTTTGTTCTGGCATGACAGGGCATAACGAAGTGGTGTTTGTTGTTTTTGATCCGAGTATTGTGACTTATGAAAACTTACTGGTTTTATTTTGGGAATCACATAATCCAACACAAGGTATGCAGCAGGGAAATGATCGAGGTACACAATACCGTTCAGGAATTTATACCTACAACGAAGATCAAGATAACTTAGCTCAAAAAACACGTGAACAATATCAAATTCAAGTGAGTGAAGCAGGCTTAGATGCTATTACCACCGAAATAAAACCAGCAGACACTTGCTATGCAGCAGAAGAATACCATCAGCAATACTTAGCTAAAAACCCAGCGGGCTACTGTGGTTTGGGTGGCACAGGTATTAAGTTTAAGTAAGTCTATTCTTGCAGCGTAATAGTAAGTTACTGTGTGTGTTCTGAGGTACGGTGTTCCCACAAATAAATGACACAAGCCATTAGTGATATTACTTTTTGTAATGAAGGGCTGGGTTTTACGTGTGATTTCAATCGTTACACGCCCAGATGTTTCTATATTTAACATTGTTTGTTTTATGTGATGCATTTTACATTAAAAATTGAGAGTAATGATTGTTAACAAAATAATGTTTTAAATGGTAGAAAATTTAGATTAGTTTACTTACCAATTGTGATCAAATTCAATGTTAGTTGCGTAATTTGAACTATATTTAAGGGGGCAATACAGTGTGATACCTAAGGGTTCATTTACAAAGGTTTACATATTTTCAGTGGGCAGCATTGTATACTGAGTTCTTCAATAGGAATGATATAAACTTAAAAATGATGAGCGAACTCCTAAAAACAATTTTTGAAAAAAACGATGTTAATTTTCGTTGCATTGCTTTAAAAAATTCCGGTAATACTCCCCTTTCACAGAAAGTCATGAGTTCACAAATTGATTGTTCGATTTTAACGTGTGGTAATGAATATTTTATTGCATTAAACCCAATAACGCATGAATTTGATTTAAGTCGTTTAAGTAAAGCTGTAGGTAAAAAATTAAAAGCGGCTAATAAAGAAGAGCAACAAAAACTAAATATTAACTTGCTTGCGTCACGATCTCAGAATAAAAGTGATGTGCATATTTTTATAGATGAAGCACTTGAGAGTCAAGATGAAGTATACTTCGTAGACCAAGTGCTCGAACATGTTTATGCAATTGGTACTGAACAATTACATAAGTTATCTAATGATAATTTAATTGGCATCTCCTTTTCGGAAAAAAATAAAGATAATATGGGCATAAAAGAAACGCTAAGTTTTAAAGAGCGGGTTAAAGCTTTACATACACTTCCACCAATGCCTGAGACTGCAAGTAAAATTCTCGGTTTAAGAGCAATTTCAGATGTAAAAGTTGAACAAATTGTTGAGGTGATCGAAAAAGATCCTGTTCTCGTGGCTCAAATTGTGAGCTATGCAAATTCAGCTTTTTTTGGTCAAGCAGGTTCGGTTAAGTCACTAAAAGACGCTATCTTCAGAGTATTAGGCGTAGATGCTGTTATGAATATGGCTCTGGCATTATCTGTTGGTTCAACTTTTAAAATTCCTTTAGAGGGCCCTGTCGGAGCAAAAGCTGTATGGAAGTCTTCTATCTATGCGGCTTCTTTGATGCAACATTTAAGTATGTTGATGCCGTGGGGTGAACGTCCTAACCCAGGCACTGCATATTTAGTTGGTCTATTGCATGATATTGGTTTACTCGTACTTGGCCACCTATTTAATGAGGAATATATTGAGTTAAATAATTATTTAGAACAAAACCCTGATATTGGTATATTTGAAGCAGAGCAAACAATTTTGGGTATTACGCATATTGAAGTAGGTAAAATGGTTATGCGTATGTGGAAAATGCCAGAAGAATTGATCGCAACCGCAATTGTTTTGGATGAGAAAATCATTTCTAATGAATATGAGAATTATCTTCAACTCCTTTGCGTGATTAAAACATTACTTATTCCCCATGGTTTAGCTTTTGGCAACGCTCAGGCTGAGCTTCAACCAGATTTTCTTAATGCTCTAAATTTGGAAGAAGAAGATGTTATTATTGCTGTTGATGAAGTTCTTTCTGAAGGTGATATTATTAAAAATTTAGTTAAACAAATGTGCGCATAAATTGTTAATACACCAATATTCATCTATATTGAGTGTATGCAGTGTGAGAAAAAATATCCTTTAGTTCCTAGTCCTTCACTTTCTAGTTCAACTGAGACTGTCCTTAAGTTACAAAGCCCATTAGCTCATAAAACTCCAGCACTTCATCAAATTCAAGATTCGGAACCTTTATGGAAAAGAGCGCTTACCCGTGATAGTAAAGGTAAGCCTTACGCCGACTTTATGATGTTGATTCCAGGATTAAAAAAATTTGAAAGTGCCAAACTGAGTGAAACGATTTCTAAGTTAGAATCAGTCTTAAAGCTTTATGAGAAAGAGGTGGTGCTAGCGGATTTAAATTTAAAGATCAATGTACTGTGGGTGACACATCAGGCTATTCCAGGCTTAACAACCGAGATCGCAGCTTTTATTCATCATCTGGTGCCTGAAGCAAAACTCGTGTCGCAACATCGAGCCTCATAATTTAATCTCTTAAAAAATGCAGAATATTATCTTTTTCTTTCAAGGTATCTTCATATCCTAATTTAATAAGCGCATTACAGTAGCCTTTCTCAAACAGTAGATAGCTCATAAAGTTACTGTCTGTTTTAGAATAAGCACCAAGACTTCTGAGTAGTGTTTTTATCGACCACGGTAATTCATGGGCATGTTCTGACGCCATTTTACCAATGTCATCACTGGGTGAAATAACGAGTACTTCAACTTGTCGTAAAGTTACTCCATGCTTCTCCCGTATGGGCTCACCAATTAAATTGACCGTTTTATTGATACGTTGTAAGCGTTCAATATCAGCATCTAAACTATCAAGAAAAATACTGTTTAATGTATGGCCAGCAATTTCACCTAGTGATGGTGTCTTAGTAATTTTTTCACGATCAAATTTTGGGTCCGCTTGGCGGTTACCGATGACTAAAACGCGATCTGCACCTAAATGTAAGGCTGGGCTAATGGGCGCCGTTTGGCGAATGGAGCCATCACTAAAATATTCACGGTTAATTTTTATAGGAGCAAATAAAAAAGGGATAGCAGAAGAAGCCATTAAGTGTTCTACCGTGATACGTGCTGATATACCAATTCGTTGCGCACGTTTCCAGTTTTTAATTGAGTCATCACCATGATAAAAGGCAACAGATTGATGGCTGGAGTAACCTGTGGCATTGATACTCAAGGCATGTAAGGTTTTCTTATCAATGGCGCTTTGGAACATACTGCTATCAATATATTTTTCGAGTAGCTTTCTTAAAGGGGTTCTATCCAATAGGTAGACGGGGGTGTTTTTGCCTAAGCCACCCAACGTCATAGAAAGAAGCCAATGAGCGCCAGTTTTCAATATACCAAATATATCAGTACGAAAAACGTGTTCGGAGCGAAAGTTAGACCAAACGTAATGCAAGCGTCGTACAGAGTTTTTAAAGTGGTCACTTTTTGCAGCAAGAGAAGCAGCATTTATTGCGCCAGCCGAAGTGCCGCAAACAATGGTAAAGGGGCTAGCAGAACCCACCGGCAACATTTCAGCAATCGCTTTTAAAACACCAATTTGATAAGCCGCGCGCGCACCGCCTCCCGTCATCACGATGGCTAATTTGGATTTAACTTTATCTTTACTCAAAAGTATTCCTTAGTTTTTGATGTTTGCTGATAGATGTTTACATATTTAACTCTATCATTAGTATAGAGTACTGTTTAAGATAGTTTAAGCATGAAACAGAAAATTTATAAGGTTTTACAAAATTGATGAATGAAAAAACTCCCAAACCTGTTTTTGCTGGTAACTCTATTATGGTGAGAGCAAACGGCCCTTTAATTTGTAAGTCCGATATAGACATAACATTAGTAGATGCTAATAATAAATTGTTACTCAAAGAAAAAGAGTTTGCCTTATGTCGCTGTGGCTTATCGAAAACGAAACCTTTTTGTGATGGAACCCATAAAACATCCAATAATGAGATGCCGCAAAATTTTATAGATGATCGAGAAGAAACGATTGATTCTAACGAGCCTATCAAAATAATGGTAAAAGAAAATGCGATGTACAGTATTAGCGGTGGGTTTACATTATTTAGTCGAGATGGTTTATCAAAAACAACCAGAAAAAAAGCAGCGCTTTGTCGTTGTGGCTTTTCAGGTAATAAACCGTTTTGTGACGGTCAGCATAAAACATGTAATTTCAGCGCATAACTTATGATGACACCGATACAACGCTACCAGTATGATATTCAACAAAGAAAAATTAAAACAGATGACAAGCAATGGCAAGCAGTGCAATGCACGCAGCGTGTTTATTCAGAGTATTGTTTAGAACAAAATTCTGCAAAAGGCATGCTTCGTTTTTTTAAAAAGAAAAAAATCATAAAGGGCTTATACTTGTGGGGTGGCACGGGCCGAGGAAAAACATTTTTAGTTGATTGTTTTTATGAATGTTTGCCGGGTAAGCGGAAACACCGCATACATTTTCATCGGTTCATGTTAGATATTCACGAACAACTTGATGCCTTACCTAAATCTCCAAACCCTTTAAATATTATTGCAGCAAAGCTCGCAGAAAAAATTGATGTGCTTTGCTTAGATGAATTTCATGTGCATGATATTGCAGATGCAATGTTGATGGTCGGCCTTCTTAAAGCTATTTTTAAAGAAGGTATTATATTGGTCGTAACATCAAATATAGAAATTCAGGGGCTGTATAAAAATGGATTGCAACGCGAACGATTTATGTCTGCGATTGATTTATTAACAGAGTTTACTGAAGAGTTTGATTTAGGTGATGATACAGATTACCGTTTTAAAATTTTAGATGAGAACTCACATTTCTATGTGCTTGACTCAGAGCATACAAGTGAAGCAGGCAACGACTTTTTATCTTATAAGTTATTAGAGCTAGCGCCTTGCCCAGCTAAAACAAACCGCAGCATTGAAGTCAATCACCGCCAAATTAATTATCTTTCTTTAGCCGATGATGTTATCTGGTTTGAGTTTCATGAACTGTGTGAAACCAACCGATCGGCTTATGACTATATTCAAATAGCAGAAGAATTTCATTCCGTTTTAGTGAGTCATATTCCCACATTTACCGAGAGCGATGATGCCGCAGCAAAACGTTTCATTCACTTTATTGATGCGATATATGATCATAACGTTAAGTTGATTGCGACCTCTATCGCAGTACCGAGTGATCTTTATTTAGGTAGTCGATTAAAATTTGCATTTGAACGAACTGTTAGCCGTTTAACTGAAATGGGAACAGAGCATTATTTACAATTGGCGCATAATCCCACCGGGACAATTCGTAAAGTCGATGCCTAATTATACGTTTAATACTGTCGCAATTATTCACACTTGTTATAAAGAAAAATTTGGTATCCCTCGTCAGCCTGGTTTAGTTAATAACCTATCAACCATTGAAATTCTTTCACCTTATGCGCAAGATGAAGCATTTAGAGAATTAGAAAATTTTTCACATATTTGGTTGGTCTTTGTCTTTAATGGTTTAAAAAACGCGAGTTGGAAACCGACCATTCGTCCACCACGTTTAGGTGGAAATAAACGTGTCGGTGTTTTTGCCAGCCGTTCAATGTTTAGACCTAACCCCATTGGGCTGTCCGTTGTGGAATTGAAAAGTGTTAAAAGAAAAGGTGGGAAAATTTTGTTAGAAGTGATCGGAGCCGATCTTTTAGATAAAACGCCGATTCTCGACATTAAGCCTTATATTGCTTATGTCGATGCAATTGAACATACAAGAACGGGCTATGCAAAAGAAACACCCATGCCTAAGTTAGATATTGTTTTTTCAGAAAGGGTAACAAAACAGTTAGATGAAAATGCCTTAACTTGGCCAAAGCTAAAAACATTAATAACTGAAATATTACAGCTTGATCCAAGGCCAGCTTATCTGGATAAAAACAAAGAAAAAAAACACTTCTCTATGAAGCTTTATGATTTTGATGTTTCATGGCAGATTGAAAACAAGCACATTAATGTCGTCAGTATAAAAGGCTTAGATTAGGATAGCTGTTGTGATTCAGCGCATGGTAAATAAGTGCAAGAAGATTTATAATTCTCAAAGATAAACACAGGAAGCTCCACGTTGTATCAATTAGCACAAAAAAATATCCATGCTTTTTCTAAACTGCTCGATAAGTCAATACTGACACAGAGTTTGATAGGGCTAGAAAAAGAAACCTTACGTGTCAATCATGAAGGTGGTTTAGCACAAACACCACATCCCGATTCCTTGGGTGCAGCATTAACACACCCCCATATTACGACCGACTATTCAGAGGCATTACTCGAAATAGTCACTCCTCCTTTTACAAAAACAGCTCAAGTGCTGGATTTTTTACATGACACGCAACACTTTATTTATAATAATTTACGCGGTGAGTTGTTATGGGCGACCAGTATGCCTTGTGTTGTCGCAGGTGAAACCAGTATTCCTCTTGCCAAATATGGCTTGTCGAACTCAGGCACCATGAAAACAGTTTATCGTCGGGGCTTAGGGCATCGTTATGGCCGTGTTATGCAAGTTATTGCTGGCGTGCATTTTAATTTTTCTTTTACCGATGACTTTTGGACAAGATTTTTGTCTACGACGGACAATAAAACAGCCAATCGACAAGATGCAATTTCAGAACAATATTTTTCCCTTTTAAGAAACTTACAACGATTTGGTTGGTTAATTCCCTACTTATTTGGTGCTTCGCCGGCAGTATGTAAATCTTTTCTACAGGGTAAAGAAACAACTCTTTTGCCTTTTAATGACACAACTTTTTACGAACCCTATGCAACGTCGTTACGTATGGGAGATATAGGCTATCAAAATAATAAAGAAAGCGAAGTGGGTGTGGTGGCCGATTATAATTCGTTAGAAAAATATATTGATAGTTTACAACATGCCGTTGAAACACCGTGTCCAGAATATGAAAAAATTGGTCTTCAAGTGGAAGGGAAATATCAGCAGCTTAATACCAATATTTTACAAATTGAAAATGAGTATTACAGTACGGTAAGACCCAAACAAATCACAAATAAAAATGAAATGCCAATGGAAGCATTACGAGAACGCGGGGTTAAATATGTTGAGTTGCGTTCACTGGATGTTAATGCTTCTCATCCATTAGGCGTTAATGAAGAGCAGTTAAATTTTCTTGAAGCCTTTATGTTGTTTTGTCTTTTCCATGAAAGCCCTCAAATCAATAATGCAGAGCAAAAAGAAATTGACCGCAATGAAATGTTAACCGCACATCAAGGTCGTGATCCTGATTTAAAGCTTATGCGAAATGGTGAAGCTTTATCAATAAAAGAGTGGGGCGGTGAAGTGTTGCAGCAAATGCAAGGTGTCTCGGCATTATTAGATGACGCTTATGAAACCTCTGATTATAGCGACAGTTTAAATAAACAAAAGCAAGCGGTTGAAAATCCAGATCTGACGCCATCTGCAAAAATGTTAGTCGAAATGAGAGAGAATGGTGAAGGCTTTTATCAATATGCTATGCGTATGTCGAAAAAGCATCATCAGGAATTTTTAAATAATGATCTGACTGATACTAAAAAACGTTTTTTTACTGACTTAAGTAAAACTTCCTTAGACAAACAACACCAACTTGAAGCTGAAGATACGTTGCCTTTTCCCCTCTTTTTAGAGAAATATTTTTCTAAGTCGCTTTAATTTCGTTTCTACTGAACTCCTTTCATCTGCGTTTGTCACAGCATTACCAATACATATTTTAGGATACTAATCATGACTTCTCGACTTAAGCAGCACTTTGTTAGCCAAAACCTCATTTTTTTTAGTATTTTGGTTTCACTTTTATTTTCCCCCATGATTTCTGCTGAAATAAAAGGTTTTCAAGATTTTAAGGGTAAACCGCAAACGCTTGAAAATTACACAGGAAAAGGTAAATGGCTGATTGTGATGATGTGGGCCTCAGATTGCCATATATGCAACCGTGAAGCGCATGAGTACGTTGATTTTCATCTTATTCATTCAGACACTGATGCCACTGTTCTCGGTATCTCGTTAGACGGTGAAGAAAAGAAAAAAGAGGCTGAAAAATTCATTAAAAAACACATGGTGGACTTCCCTAATCTGATTGCTGAGCCAGAGACTGTTTCACAGCTTTACCAAGAGTTAACAGGCGAGTTTTTTGCCGGTACTCCCTCTTTTCTTATCTTTTCACCAAAAGGTGAGCTTAAAGCTGCGCAAGCAGGGGCGGTACCGACCAAGCTAATTGAAGATTTTATTGCCAAGAGCGCGGTTAAAAAAGTGGTAGATAAATAGCGAAATAGGTAGAATCCAACTTTTATTTTTGCATGAAGGTTGGAGAACAGTATGTCAGACGTTATGGTTGTATTAGTCAATGGTGAGGCCATGTTTGAGTATGACCGAACAAAGCCCCTTGCTGAGCATCAACGCCAATATCTCGATAAGATGGATACACAAATGGACGCAGGCATAGCCCTAGGTGATGAAACCGTTGTGAACCCAGACCAGCAACAACGAGCACAGTTTGTCGCCTTCACCATGATCAGTGCCATCCAGCAAGATAATGAAGCTGTGATAGCGGCAATGAGTTCATACCTTGCCGTGCGTTATGAAGGTTTAAAGCAAGTGAAAGCAGATACGGATGAGTCAACGAAGAAAGTTATGTTTGATCTGATTTTTGATGAAGAACACAAAAATCAGGTTAAAGTTTCATTTAATGCTTAATAGAACGTATTTAAATAACTCCAAGCATTTTCTTTGCACTTTCAATCGCAGGCTCTAGTTCCGCTAGCTTCTCAATGTCTTCGCGTGTTCGTATCCCAATTTTATGAAACGCGGGGTATTGTGACCAGTCGGGTAAGGTACAAGGGTGATCCGTTCCTCGGTAGGCATTTAACCCTGCAATAATGACAATATCTGTTAAATCTAACTCCGTAGTTCCTACTCTAAACTGATCAACATAATATATTGAAGCATCAATAATCTGTTGAGGAAAAGCCCAAGACTTTAAAATCATTTCACCGACTTGAGTGTGTACTTTACCCATGGCTTCAATCAGTAACCGAGGATCTTCTCTTACTTCTGGAAATGTATCTATACATTTTGCCATGGGTAGATAGCCAATATTATGTACAAGACCAGCAAGTAAGGCATCATTAGGATTAATATTGCGAGTACTCTTTTCACTAAAGTGTTGCGCGATAGCATAAGCATGCGCAGAAACTTGAGTACTGTGTTTTTGAAGATCAGCAAAAAAAGGTTTTAAGGCACCTTGAGGCTGATTAAACATTTGCGTAATAGCGTGACTGGTGACCAAAGTTTTTATCAGCTGCAGCCCCATTCGAGAAACAGCAAGCTGTAAGTTGGTAATTTCATGATTACCTTGATATAGAGCATTGTTTGCAACTTTTAAAATACGTGCAGTTAAGGACGGGTCACGAGTGATGACTGTTGCGATATTTTTAATATTCGAGTTTGGGTCATTGACAATTTTTTTAACTTGTAAAAAAACATCGGGCATAGAAGGTAAAACCAACTGATTATTGCTGATTTTATTTTCTAGCATTTGAAGTATTTTTTTCTCTAAGCCCATAAGCTCAAACTAAGCCACGTAAAATAATTAGAATAACTATACCGATATAATGGTATTTGTACCATAATAGGCAAAATATAATAAAAGTAAGTACATTTTTAGAGGTTCGAAAATGAAGTCAATATTGTACGATTTAAAACCCATGCGCGTTATTTTACTTTTAATGGTATTAATCTCGATAGTTTTCAAACCCGCGCCAGGTACAGAAATTATTTATGAAGGCTGGCCCGTATTTTCTACCTTGTTGCTTCCTGTGTTCACTCCTATCTTATTAATGTTGCTTTGGCTAGATAGTTTGATTGCAAAATTATGGTCAACACAAACAGAAGGTAAAGAGCAAAAAAGATATAAAATGATTCTGAGATTGAATTTAGTGCTGAGCGTGATGTTTATATTTATTTGGTTCCCTTACTTCCAAGCGTTGGCGAATTAAAATGGCGCTGCTCTTACAGTCTTCAGAAAGTGGAGCAGGCATTAAATTGGTTATTGATAAACAACGTACCACTATCGGTCGAGATGAAAGCAACGATATTAGTTTAGATGATGAATTGGTTAGTAAAAAACATGCTGCGTTAGAAGTCATTAGCTCAGAAGAAAAAATAAAATTTATACTGCAAGATTTAAACAGTACGAATCATACTTTTGTTAATGACAACCCGATTAAATTACATCAATTAAAAGATGGAGATTTAATTCGCATTGGTTTGAATGATTTTCGTTTTATTTCTCAAGATCCCGATTCATTAGATGAAACGGCGGAGTTATATAAAACTTGGATTCCCGGTGTTTTTTATACAGGTAAGAAAAATAAGAAGTAAAATTATTTTCTCAGCGTTTATTTTATCTTCTTTTCATCAATATAGTTTTCATCAATAAAGTTTTCAATAAATGAAGCCGATTGAGCACCGCTAAATCGGGCTAGTTCCTCACCATTTTGAATAAATAAAATAGTTGGAAAACCTCGCACCTGATACTGCCCCGCGATTTTCATGTTTTTCCCTTCATCTACTTCTAGCTTTGCCAATGTAATTGGAGAGTCATAAGCTTCAACTACATTCTTTAATATTGGTGCGATCACGACACAGGGTGGACACCAATCAGCCCATAAATCAACAAGAACAGGCTGTTGATGTGATGCTTGGATCACCTCGGTGTCAAATAATTCAACAGATGTATCAAATATAGCATTCATTTGTCAGCCTTTTTATTTAGGTCAATGTTTTACTGTTGCGAAATTCAATGTTTTATTTTTAAAAGAACATTGAAGATAAAAATAAAGCGACGCATGGTACTATTTTATGGCTTTAATCTCAAAGAGTCGTCCCACTCAATAGGTGTTGTTATGCGGTTACATTTTGTTCTTTATATTTTTTTATTTTCATTTATTTTTCAAATTCATGCGGCTTCGCCTATCGGTTATAAAGTGGGTAATACCGCACCAGAATTTACATTGAAATCATTAGATGGCAAGACTCACTCATTGTCTTCATTAAGAAAAAAAGGGCATGTTCTGTTAGCCTTCTGGGCGGTTGAATGTGTCTATTGTTATGCTCATATAAAAGAATTCAACCACGCTCATGAATTATATAAAGATAAGTTGACAGTAGCAGCAATAAATATTGCTGGAGAATACCCCATAGAAGTTAGAGAGTATGTGACAGATAATAAGTTAAAGTATTTGGTTTTAAGTGAGCGCTTAGCTAACTTAGATGTGGGGGAAAGCTACCACGTGTTAGGAACGCCCACTTTAGTTTTAGTTTCACCTAAAGGCCAAGTGCTTTTTTATGGGCATCGTATGCCTGAATTAAAAAATTGGTTAGCTAAAAAATAATATTTTTTATTCGTTAGAGTTTGGCTGGATACATTTTAAAATAGTATTTGAGAGCTCGACAGGGTTAAATTTAGCCACATAATAATCTGCTCCCACGTTTTTGCCTATTTCCATATTGGTATCGGCAGATAAAGAGGAATGCATGATGACAGGAATATCTTTAAATCTAGCATCCGACTTTACTTTTTTCGTTAAAACGTAGCCATCCATTCCTGGCATTTCAACATCGGTTAAAATGAGTTTGAGGCGTTTGCTGACAGGTTCGTTAGCGGCTTCAGCACGGCTGGCAAATTCCTGAAGTTTTTCCCAAGCATCTTGTCCATTATTAGCGCTGATATATTTCACGCCCATAGTATCTAGCGTTTTTTCAATTTGTTTACGTGCGACCATAGAGTCATCAGCAAAGAGAATATAGGAATCAAAGTCAATTTTTTCTATGCTTGCGAAGGCGCTCTCATCTTCAAACATGCCAGACGTTTGACTGAGTACTTTTTCAACGTCGACTATCATTACAATTCGTTTATCGGGAAGCTCGGTAACGGCAGTGACAAGTCCTCCCATTTGGTGAGACATCATAGTGGGGGGGACGCGAATATCGTTCCACTCCATACGCATTATTTGCTCAACAGATCTTACTAACATGCCTTGGGTGTTGTTATTGAATTCAGTGATAATGAGTTTATCGGCAGGCTCTTCGACATCCATTCCGCAAAATTGTCCTAAATCAATAACGGGCAGTACGGTGCCTCGTAAGCTAACCATTCCCATAACGCCGGGAGGCATATCGGGAGCATGGGTAATTTCAGGCACTTGTATAACTTCGCGTATTTTAAATACATTTAAGCCAAATACTTCTTCACGTCCCGTATTTTTATCTAGTCCAAGGCTAAATAGGAGAATTTCTAATCGGTTGGCACCAGCGAGCTGTGTACGTTCATCGACAGATTGAATAAAGTTAGCCATATAAAATTTTCTCTATTTGTAGAAGGATTTGAAATATTTTCTATATACAGTTAATTTAGCGACAATTAAGCAAAAAACTTTAGTAAAATAGCGAAAATTTTTAGACTTTATATATATTTCTTTTTACTACATTTTTACTAGGAGACATTATGTCAAACGAATTTCAAAAAATTGACCATGAAGAAGGCCAAGGGAAAGAAGCGACGGCGGGTAGCCCCATTGTTGTGCATTACACTGGCTGGTTATTTAACTCAGAGGAAGCAGATAATAAAGGGGCTAAATTTGATAGCTCAGTCGATAGAAATGACCCCTTTTCTTTTAATCTTGGGGCCGGTCAGGTTATTAAAGGCTGGGATCAAGGTTTTGAAGGAATGAAAGAAGGTGGTAAACGTACTCTAATTATTCCGCCAGAAATGGGCTACGGCGCGGCAGGTGCGGGGGGTGCTATTCCGCCTAATGCGACATTAGTTTTTGATATTGAGTTGATTGAAGTGCAAGGCTAATGATTCAATATTAAATGACTGACATAAAAAAAGGGCTGATATTTCAGCCCTTATTTATTGTGTCTATGGTGTTTATTGTCCGTTATGCTGCACTTTTTCGGCGTGTTGCATAATTCACTTTGATATCTCGGCCAAAGAACTCCGTGCCATCTAAATTTGCGATAGCGGCTTTGGCAGATTTTTTGTTCATTTCAATAAAAGCAAAGCCTTTAGGACGACGTGTTGCACGATCTGTCATAACGCGAACACCAAGAACGTCTCCGTATTCTTCAAAAATTTCACGTAAATCGCCAGCACTGGCTTTAAATGCTAGGTTACCAACAAAGATAGAAGCTTGCTTAGAGCGAACCAAACTGAAATCCATTGGAATGACCATAATAATACCGGAGATGAAAGCACCGGCTAAAACGGCATAGGCAACAAGTCGAGCTGACTCAGGAGAAATGTTTAGGTAAGGCGCAAGAAAATAACTGATAGTTGATAGAATGAGCGCAATGATGATTGATTTTAGGATATTTTTAAACGATGGAAAAATTGTTTTCATTGTAGATTCACTTAATTTATAAAGGTTAAAAAAGATACATCAGGAGCGTGTCTCCTTGCATGTACAACTTTGTGAATTGTAACAGAGTCATTTACTTAATGGCAGTTATGCTAATATTTAACCCCGTACGACAAAAGTAAAAAGTATGCTGAGCGCAATAACATGATTGAATATGAATTTACCCTAAAACTATCTGCAGAAGAGTATATTCAGTTTTATGAAGGGGCCGCTAAAGCAGTTCAAGTAAGATC
>JASFYW010000037.1:0-25304 GCA_045046865.1 Woeseiaceae bacterium
TTTTTCGTAAAATCCAGAATCTGAAAAAAGCCCTAAATTTGAGTACAACACTATTTTTTGAGATCGCGTGTTAATTTTTACTTTCTACTTTATCGCGCTGCGACTATGCTCACTTCTTGAATTGAAATTTTTACGCTGATGGGTATAGTGTAAAAAGCTCAGGTGAGATTATAAAAGTGTTATTAAAAAAATATTTTTTATTCAAAGGTCGTTTAAAGCAGACATGTACAATGGGTAAGCTATTGTATGTATGGTGTTCTATTTTTATATTTTTTATATCTTCTTTTGCGTATGCAGATGATGACTATTTTCGCTTCGGTGTTTTACCATTACAAAGTCCGACGAAACTTGCTGGTATGTTTATGCCATTGAGCAAGTATTTAAGTAAGGTGATAGGGCGTCCAGTTCAATTTGTAACTAGCCCAAATTTCACATCATTTATGGATAGAGTAAAGCGACGTGAATATGATTTAATTTATCTTAACCCTTTACTCTATAGACGTTCCCATAAATACGGTTATAGTGTAATTGCTAAGGTGGCATCAGAACCCTTTACAGGTATTTTGGTGGTACGTCGTGATAGTCCTATAAAAAGATTAACAGCTGATTCCTTACCTGCCGGTTTACGTATCGGTTTTCCTGATCCTGATGCTTTTGCCGCAACGGTTTTAACACGGCAGTACCTTAAAAAAGTAGGAATAGATGTTGATAGCCAAATGCATGTACAGTATTTTGGTTCACAAGATTCTGCATTACTTGCTCTTCACTCTGGTTTAGTCGATATTACGGGAACGTGGCGTCCATCGTTACGTTCCATGCCGGGACAGGTTCGTAAGGACTTACGTATTATCGCTGAGACACTACCACAGCCACAAATGCCGATTGCAGTAAGAGATGATCTTCCTCCTGAAGAAATAAAACGTATTAGGGATGCATTGATTTCTCTTACTAGTGATGAACAGAGTAATATTATTAAACACTTAGGTTTTAAAATTGGTTTTGAAGCTGCAACAAATAAAGAATATTTAAATGTTAGTGAGTGAACAAGGTGGTGGAAGTCATAGCTAAAATAAAAAAGTCGAATTGGAGTTTCTCTCCTATATTTTATACTCTGCGTGCACGCTTAATATTTTCTGTTGCATTGGTTCATGTAGTGTTGATGAGTTTCTTTACATGGGAGGCTGTTGAATCCCAATCTCAGGAATTACGGCAAGAGTTGCTCACTCAAGGTCGATCTCTCGCAAGTTTGATGGTGGTTGCCTCAACCAATGCTATCTTAGCAGAAGATCTTGCTTCTCTTGCTGAAGTAACTCGGCGAGTAGGTGAGCAGAGTGATGTTGCCTATGGTGAAATTGTGGATGTTCGTGGTTATGTTATGGCCAGTACCGAAGAAGGTCGAGTGGGTGATAAAGTGGGACCAGTCAATATTAAAAATGAACAATTCCCTCTTGTTGATGCAGATCGAATTCTTGATTTACGTGAGGATGTTCGCATTGGTGATAGTCAAGTTGGTTTTGTAAGACTTGGATTACTCACTGATAATTTAGTTCAGGCATTAATAAATACGAGAAACCGAGGTCTTTTGTCTATTATATTGGCGTTAATTATAGGTAGTATTGCTGCATGGATTCTCTCTTTAGCCGTTACGCGTAATTTACATGAATTAACCGCAGCAGCAGCTCAAATTGGTGGTGGTGATTTAGATGTGCGGGTTAAAGAGCTTGGTCGTGATGAAACAGCAACTCTTGCTCGAGCCTTTAATTTAATGGCAGCATCGTTACACCGTAACTCTATAGTAATAGAACAGGAACATCGTAAGCGTACTAATGCCGAACGTCTTGCTTGTGTCGGTGAAATGGCTGCAAGCATTGCTCATGAAATTCGAAATCCATTGGCGGCGCTAATTAACTCTGTTCAATTATTAGGGCGGCCAGGTTTAGCTGTAAATGAACATGAACAGGTTGTTGATATTGTTAATAAGGAATCACAAAGACTCCAACGAATTTTAAATGATTTTCTCAGCTTCGCTAGTTTGCCTAGTTCTGTAATAGAGGCACATGATATTAATATATTGATTGAAGAAACAGCAGAGTTAATTAGTCGTGATCCTGATTGTGGTGAGGGAATTATAATAGAACGTCATTATGATAATGATGACCTCTGTAAGTTTGATTGGGATCAGCTTCGTCAAGTAGTGCTTAATATTATGCTTAATGCCGTGCAGTCTATACAAGATGAAGGGAGATTAATTATAAACGTGAAAAGAGAAGGGAAAAATTTAAGCATTTCCTTAACGGATAGTGGCGTGGGTATATCTGAAGATATGATGTTCGAAGTACTGAAGCCTTTTGTTACTAGTCGTAAAGGGGGAACAGGTTTAGGGTTATCAATTGTTCAACGTATATTAATTCAACATGGCACTTCATTAACTATTACTAGTACCAAGGGTGTTGGAACTGAAGTGGCATTTGAACTAGAGGCAATAAACTAATGGGGTACATTCTTGTTGTTGATGATGAACCTTCAATCCGTAAAACGGTTGGTTTATTACTAAAGGTGGAAGGTTTTCAAGTTCTTGAAGCGGGCACTGTTGATGAAGCATGTCGTTATTTTGAACAACAACCGATTGATTTACTTATTACTGATTTACGTTTAGGTAAAGAGAGTGGGATAGAGTTATTAAATCGTTTACAAGAAAGCGGTTTATTGACGGAGAGCATTATGATGACCGCATATGGAAGTATAGAAACAGCGGTCGAGGCGATGCGATTGGGTGCTTATGATTATCTGACAAAACCAATTAATCCCGATGAACTAATGTTGCGAGTGAAAAAAGTTCTTGAGCGTAAGGCGTTACGAGAAGAAGTACAGCGTTTAAATTTTGTACTAGATAGCCGAAATAAATTGAAGACGATTGTTTCTGCGAGTAAGGAGATGCAGCAAATTCTTGATGTTGTTGAACGGATTCGTGATAGAGATATCCCAGTACTTATTTCTGGTGAAACGGGTACAGGCAAAGAAGTTATTGCTAAAGCCTTACATGCTACTAGTAACCGATCTGATAATCCGTTTGTGGCTATCAATTGTTGTACTTTACCAGAAGACCTTCTTGATTCTGAATTATTTGGTCATGTGAAAGGAGCCTATACTGGAGCCGTTGTTGATCGAGAAGGATTATTTCAACAAGCCGATGGAGGTACTTTATTTCTTGATGAAGTTGGTGATATTAGTACCAGACTTCAAGCTAAACTATTGCGCGTATTACAAGAAGGTGAAGTGCGTCCTGTTGGGGGAGATACAACGACTAAAGTGGATGTACGCATTGTTGCTGCAACTAATCGTGATCTAGAACAAATGGTTGCTGATGGTGAGTTTCGTAGTGATTTACTTTTTCGTCTTAATGTTTTGCCTATTCATTTACCTGCATTACGCGATCGACGTGATGACATCCTCCCACTAGTTTGGCAAATGACGCATCGTTTACAGGAAGAATTAGAGCGTGATGATTTAGGTTTTACTCCCGCGGCTCAAGAAAAGTTACAGCAATATAATTGGCCTGGTAATGTGCGACAGCTCTTTAACATTATTGAGCGTAGTTTTGCTCTTTTTGCTGGGCCGGTATTAGATGCACATGAGATAGTCATTTCAACCCCACGACAATCAACAGGAACAATCATAAGAGATGAAGCAAGTCTCTCTTTAGAGGAAGTAGAATCCAAACATATTTGTTCTGTACTTGTAGCAAATGATAATAACCAAGTAACAGCAGCACGCATACTTTGCATTAGCCGTTCTACTCTTAGACGCAAAATGAATCAGATAAAGTGATTCATTTTGATACAGCATAATTCCATATTAGGTCACCATTAGTATTTAATTAACTACTAAAAATCATATTAAATAAGGGTTTAAGTCTCCTTACCATTCTGGCATATGTTTTGCTCTACTCTATAGAAACTAATAAATAGTTATCGGAGTAGAGCATGGATTTTTTTAAAAAGACTTATGATCCTGTAATTTCACTAGCAATCATATCTGTTCTAAATATATTTCTTTTTCTCACTGTGGGTGCTTGGACAGTGGGAGGAGGGGAGACCATGATGACGGGTTTAATCGCAGAATTTTTTCTTGGTGATGACCTCTCACGCATTCCCTTTTGGGAGCATGTCTTTAAGCCCGATGCTGGTTATTGGAAGATCTATATCAGTCTTGGAATGCTTTTTGGAGCATTGGTTGGTGCATTGCTGAGTAAGGAATTTTATTGGCGCTTTCCAAAACATCTTTCTGAGTGGGTAATGATTACTATTGGTGGTTTACTAATGGGAATTGGAATTCGCTTTGCCTTTGTTTGTAATGTAAGTACATTTTTTGGTCTTACTCCTCAAATGAATCTAGGAGGTTATCTATCGATGGTTGGCATTATTGCTGGAGCATGGGTGGGTTCTATGATTTATAAAAAAGTTTTGGAGGGTTGATAATGTCAGTTCTTGGTCAATGTGTTATTGCATTTATTTTTGGTTCAGTCGTTGGTTTTTTGGTACAGCGTTCACGCTTTTGTAATACAGCTGCTCTACGTGATGCTATTTTATTTAAGTCTTACCGTAATACAAAAGCACTGCTTGTTACGATGATGATACTTACAATGGGCTTCACAACGTTTATGACTTTTGGTGATGGCAAGCCTCTTCATTTTGATGTTGGTATGAATCAGATACTTGGTTTATTTCTTTTTGGTATTGGTATGGTCTTGGCGGGTGCATGTACGGTATCAACTTGGGTTAAAGCTGGTGAAGGTAATGTTGGTGCTATATGGGCACTTTTGTTTACTTTTATTGGTATGTTCCTCTATTCATTATTTTGGTCGTATAGTAATTGGCCTCCAGCATCCGCCACTATGACGGGTGAACCAAACCTTATAGGTTTACAGTTTGGTTTTGCAAATGCTTCAACATTACAAGAACAGACCGGTATTCCTGCTGTATTTTTTGGAATGGTACAAACGGCTGTACTCTATTTCATCTATAAAACTATTCTTCGTAAAGAACGACGTATCGAAGAACAGCGCGCAGTAACATCTAGCATTTAATCTTAATTCTTAACTATATAAATACAGGAGTAAAGTATGGGACTTTTTGGAGATAAGAAAAATAAAACAGAAGAATCTAATGATCCAGTTACAGAGGTTACGCTTAGTGATGGAAAAACTTATGTAGTAAAAAAGATCATTGATTGTATTGGTGATTCTTGTCCGAGACCTCAATTGATGACAAAAAAGGCAATACAGAATGCTGCCGCTGGAGATGTAATTGAAGTGCAAATTGATAATCCAACTTCAATGGAATCAATACCACCAATGATGCCAGAGCTTAATGCTACTCATTTAGAGACTATTAAAGAAGGACGTTATTGGCGTGTATTCGTCTGTGTAAATTAAGGAGGTGATTATGTCAAAAGGATATCTAGGAATGTTAACACTTTCTATAACGGTATTGATTATTTCGGTTGCTAGTCTTAGTTATATTTTGATTGAGAAGCCAGCTTATCTTAATGCCGATCGTGATGGTGTGCCATTTTATACTCCAGATGTTATTAATCCTGATAATGGTAAGGCAGTGAGTCTAGGTGAATTAATCCGTCATTATAAGGGGGAGTAATATGAGTTTAAATCTACAAACTTGGATACAAATTGGGATGTTCGTAGTCGCAATGGTTATTTTTTATATTAGTTTGATAAGTGATTCTACGTGAGGTGAAAAATGTTAAGTAAAGAAGTTATTATTTTTAACACTTTTAGCTTAATTGTGACCCTAGGTTTATGTGCAGTGTTTTTTTCTTATGCCGCTGTTCCAGATGCAAAACGTCTTGCGGCAAAACAGCCTCAGGCTATAGAGAAATTTTCTGATATCAATTTAGGCTCTGATTATGGTGATGTATCTGTGGCTGAATTAATGGGTTATTACATAGAAAGCCCACCTGTACAGCTTCTTGGTGAAGCACCTAAGAGAGAGCATTTTGGTGGATGTTAGATAGATGCATAACTGGGGTAGTTAGTCAGTTATCGAGTCTTTTACTCATAGCTATTTTATTTCAGCCAGTAGCGGCTAATGAGGCAGAGCTTGTTTTTATTGAGCGACTTCCTTATAAAAATGAAGTTGGCTTTAATAAAGAATGGGTTCTAATTGACACCCGAGTCGATAAGCTTTGTAAAAGTAGCAGCATCGAGGGTGCGCGATGTCTTTCAACAAAAGAAATTTTAGCGCCTTACCGTCGTTTTCCAAGTTTGCGTGAGATCACTTGGCTATTAGGGACATTGGGTCTGAGTGGAAAAGAAACGGTTGTTATTGCCGGACTCCCCGGATTGAATCGAGATTTTGTGGCGGGAGTTTTTTATTTAGCGGGGCAACGCAAGATCAAAATATTAAAACCATCGATAAGCAGAGTATTAAAAGAAGAAAAATATAAAAGAGAAAATGGACGTGGACGTAGTATGAGTAGGAAAGTGATCTATGAAGTTCGTCCTCGTGAGGAACAAATTATTTTACGTCAGGAATTGTGGCAGATAATTAAAAAGAATAAAGCGTTACGACTATTGGATGCTCGAAGTGATATGGAGTATTGGGGGAAAAAGATTCGAGGAATACGAGGTGGACACATACCGGGCGCTGAACGATGGGATAGACGAAAAAACAAAGCAGAATTTGAGTTGAAGACGACGGTAAGAAGTATATTTTATGCGCATGACCCATTTGAGACTATTGCATTGTTTGTTCGCATGCAAGCACGAGAAACAAAGCGTCATAGTGTATTTATAGAGGGTTGGAGATCATGGGCTGCTTCGTCATTACCTGTTGATGCTGAAAGTTTTCGTGATTGATTTGAGTTAGTCGTGGTCTGATTTTATAGAGTAGCTCGATAGCATTATTTAAAATTTTAAAGGTTAGTGAGGTTTTTATGTTAAGTGATTATATTTTTAATCAGGGGGAGAGTTAATGGTTTTTTTGTTTATTGTCTCTACGCCTGAAGCAGAGCGAGTATTGTTGCCTATGGTAGCTGCTTGTCAGCGCAAGGGTTTGATATCGAGTTTTTTCTTTACTAATGATGGTGTTAAAATTCTGAATAACTCTAAAGTGTTAGATGTGGTTCGCTCTGCGCAGAATGCAGTCGTTTGTGAACATTCTTGGGAAAGATTCATGGGAGATAAAAAATCTCCTATTGAGCTGGGTAGTCAAACTCAAAATAGCATGATGGTTGGCGAGTCTAGTCACATCATAAGTCTTTAGGATAAGTTCGATGAAAACAAAACAACTTCTTGTGCTTGCAAGACGAGATCATACAGAAGCTATGCGCTTAGCAGCGGGCTTAACCATTGCAGGACATGGGGTTCGTCTTATTTTTATGAATACACTTGTTGCGGATACCGCTGAAAATGCCGAGCAAGCTGAAACATTGGAACTCTGTGATATTGAACCAGAGACAACAGTTATTGAAGAAGAAGGACTTACTTATTTGAATAGTGAGGCACTCTGTCTTGCAGTACTTCAAGCTGATAGCGTTATTAGTATTTAATTTGGATTAATAAAAATGAACATTGCGATATTAAAAACTGGACTATTCCCTGATACCAAAACATTGGATGAGGGATTAGAACATGCGTCACCTAGTTATAACGTTTCAGTATACGATGTAACGAGTGACAACCTAGCGGACAGCGATTGGGATCAAGTAGTAGAAAAAATCCTAGATGCTGAACGTATTATTGTGCTTTAAACTATAAGGAGAATATTATAATGAAAATTGTTAAACAACTTATCAGTGCTGCTACTTTTATAGGCCTATCCTCAGCCGCGTTGGGATCAACTCCCCTAGTTGATGCGAACTGGGTGAAAGCCAACAGTTGTAATTCAAATGTTCGTGTATTAGATATCCGTAATGCTCTTGATGGTGGTTCAAAAACCGCTTATTTGCGTGGACATATTCCTTGTGCTGTTTATACCGATTATCTTAAAGGGGGCTGGCGCACTAAGGTTAAGAATATAGTAGGACAACTTCCTCCAACTAAAAAAATTGCAAAGTTAATTGGTAATTTGGGCATAGATAATAATACGCATGTAGTGATTTATCACGCGGGTAAAAATGCACTTGATTTAGGCAGTGCAACTCGGGTTTATTGGACTTTTAAAGTGCTTGGTCATGATAACGTCTCGATTCTTAATGGTGGTTTAAAAGCTTATACTTCTGCCAAAAACAAGCTAGAAAAAGGTAATAATAAACCTGCCGCACGTAATTTTAACGCTAAATTAAATTCAGCGATGATGGCTAACAAGAAGGACATGCTTAATGCCAAGGCAAACGGTGTGGTGCTTGTTGATAACCGACCTGCCCATCAATTTATGGGTATAAATCGCCATGGTAAGGCTAAGCGTAACGGTACTATTCCACATTCTGTTAACCTACCTGAGAGTTGGTTGACGGTAAATGGTGGTGGTAAATTACGAGATGTTGCTTCATTACGTAAGCTTTATAAAGTCGCAGGTGTTAGTACTAAGGGAGCTAGTATCAACTTCTGTAATACTGGTCATTGGGCATCACTTGGTTGGTTTGTTAGTAGTGAGATGATGGGAAATAGTAAAGTACGCTTATATGATGGTTCAATGGTTGAGTGGACGGCAGATCTTTCACTTCCAATGGAACAACAAATTAAGCTTAATTAATCGAAAATGCGTACAATCTTTTCATGGTTAGTACTCTGTATATTTATTTTGTATTCAGGGATTAGCCATGCTGGTGGTGAACATCAGAGACGATTTACCGTAGAGCTAGCACTTGTAGCCGGCGATAGCCGGTTGTTAGCTTTCGTTAAATTGTCAAAAGAGAAACGTAGATGGATTAAAAATCGTATCACAGGGGCAATCAACGTATTGCCTCTGTTGGCACGTTATTCGTTTCAAGAAAGCGGCCAGACGAATCCAGAGCTGGTTATTAAATTACATGATCTTAAAAAATTATTAGATGCTCCAGAAAAAAAACTTTATAAAGCAGCTCAAAGTTTAGCTAATAAATATCAGATTACATTTCCTCTTGTGCTTCTACAAAAGCTAAATTCTACATCTAAAAATCAAATCGCTAAACGTTATAAAAAATTATGTTTTGGATGCCATGATGTTCCTAGTTTGGAAAGTTCTGTTGTGATTGGTGGATTTGCATCGTTTTCTCGGTCGATGAGTCAAGAGGAATGGCTAGCTCGTTTACTCGGTGGCTTACATGGAGACGCCTATACAGGGTTTGAAAATCCATTTTCAGATAGAGAAGTTGCAATGTTGTTTAGTTACATAAGAGAGTTATAACCATAATATATTCCCTCAATACCATATAGTTATCCTTATCGGTGCTTTTCATATTAGAGTGAATCTTATGTAGTGTGTGCCCATTAAGTTACACAGATTACCGTGCCAATATAATAACTTTATATGCCTTTAATGAGTGTTATTCGATAAGTTTACCGACTGATTTTGTTATCTAAGCTATTGATTTATATATACTACTGGGGATTAGTGTATTTTACGATATACTGTTTCATATGCTCTCATAATGTTGCGAATCTAGGTGTAGCCACCATTTCGAAATCCGAGCATTTTCCTCCCCTTTAAAAAACTCCCCAAAAAAGCCATGTGACCAGAATGAGACCATTCTGTGACCAAAACTGTTTTTCGTAAAATCCAGAATCTGAAAAAAGCTCTTAAATTGAATACAACACTCTTTTCTTTGATATAGTAAAACAATAATAATTATACTGAATTGGGTACTTAGAGACCCATTTCATGAGTCAACAGTTAAGATATCTTGTTGATTTATGAACGTGTCATCCATTCCCCTTTCAATGACATGAATTCTATATATTAAACATGTCCTTTATTTGTAAATAAATTAGTCTTCTGTTGTAAGCTATTGATAGTTATCGACAAGGAGTTACAAGTAAGTATTTGATATATGAATCAGGCATTAAATAGAATTAAGGCGAACATTCATATAATTAAGTTGCATCATTATTGCTTTTTTCAATCGGTAGACCTGCTGTTTTCCATTCCGGGTAACCATCTTCAAGTCTTCGTGCCTTCATACCTTTTTCCCGTAAACGAGCAACTGCATCAAAGGCTAAAATACAATGAGGGCCTCGGCAATATGCAACCACTTCCTTGTTTTGACCTAGTTCATCGAGTCTTTGCTCTAACTCACTTAATGGAATATTGATGGCTCCGGGTACATGGCCAGCGGCGTATTCTTCGGGAGGGCGAACATCCATAACTGTCACCAAATCATCACGCACACGCTTTATTAACTCATCACGCGGAATGGGTTCAAGTGAATCCTTTACGGTTAAATATGTGTTGACGAGACGATCCACCTCTGCGATATGCCGTTCAGCTACTAAGCGGAGGGCATCTAGTAAGCCCATTACATCATCACCACTGATGCTGTAAAAAACTTTCAAACCTTCTTTTCGTGTGGAGACCAGACCTGAATGGCGAAGCTGCTGTAAATGTTGAGAAGTATTAGCGACAGTTAGTCCTGCTACTTTAGCAAGGTTATCAACACTGCGTTCACCCTGAGCTAAAAATTCTAATAATTCCAGTCGGTTACCACTACTCAATGCTTTACCAACGCGGGCAAATTGAGTAAATAGGTCGCTTTTAAAAGTATTTGGTTTCATATTTTTACAACTTTAAACTATTCAAGTGATTAATTGAATGCTAGACTTAAGTTAAATCATTATAGCCCGATAATTTTATTGGGCAAACTTAAATAGATTTTAATTGTGAGGTTTTTATTATGTCTTTTGATGAGTTTTTATTAGCAAATGAGAAAGAAGTTCGTATGAGTTTCTTTTTTGGTATGTTGGTTTTGATTGGTTTGTGGGAAGTTGCCGCACCAAAGCGTGCTTTGAAGGTTTCAAAGCTGGTACGTTGGAGCAATAATTTAGGCCTTGTTTTTTTAAACAGCTTTATTGTTCGTATTATTTTTCCGATGGCTGCCGTAGGTGTCGCTCAACTTGCTTCTGATAATAATTGGGGCTTATTCAACTATTACGAGGTTCCCTTTTGGTATAGTGTCATCGCTTCAGTCATCATTATGGATTTTGTGATTTACGTTCAACATGTCATGGTGCATGCAATTCCCGTTTTGTGGCGTTTACATCGTGTTCATCATGCCGATCTTGATTATGACGTGACCACTGGTGCACGTTTTCATCCAATAGAAATTATTCTATCAATGCTGATCAAGTTTGCGACTATTTTATTACTTGGCCCAGCGGTTGTAGCGGTGATCATTTTTGAAATTATGTTGAATGCAACGGCGATGTTCAATCATGGCAATATCGGTTTACCTAAAACAGTTGATAAAGTGATGCGTTGGTTCTTAGTGACACCCGATATGCACCGCGTACACCATTCGGTAGAAGATGATGAAACCAATAGTAACTTTGGTTTTAGTTTAACGTGGTGGGATCGTTTGTTTGGTACTTACCGTGAACAACCGCGAGCCGGTCAAATAGGCATGACCATTGGCATTCATAAGTTTAATGATCCAAAACAAGTCTCGTGGTTACCAGGAATGTTGGCATTACCCTTTATAGGAAAAATGTCAGGTTATGTTATTAATCGCCGACAGTGGTCAGATAAAAAAAGTGAAAAATAATTAGTACGTCATTGCGAGGTGACAAAGTGACCGCAGCAATTTCGTGGTTGAGAGCGCTTAACTGGAGATTGCCGCGCTGCCGCTCGCAATGACAATACAAGAGATAAAAGAAATGAAGAAATTATTAAAAATTAGTGTTTTATTACTCTTGGTTGCTGGCATTGCTACTGCTATTTTTTACCGCGATCAATTTGATGCCACAGCACTTGAAAGTTGGGTGAAAAATGCAGGCAGTGCAGGGCCTATTGTATTCATGTTGATCTATACAATTGGTACAGTCTTTTTTCTACCCGGTGCCGTACTTACATTAGCCGGTGGTGCATTGTTTGGGCCATTCTTTGGAACTTTCTACAATTTAACTGCGGCAACAATTGGAGCAATGATTTCATTTCTTGCTGCGCGTTACCTTGCGCACGATTGGGTTGAGAAAAAAACCGGCGGTCGCATGAAACAGCTTAAACAAGGTGTTGAAGGTGAAGGTTGGAAGTTTGTTGCCTTTGTTCGTTTAGTGCCTCTGTTTCCGTTTAATGTTTTGAACTACGCTTTAGGTTTAACAAAAATAAAGTTTAGCCACTATTCTATCTCTACATTTATTTTTATGTTGCCAGGCGCGATGGCATATACCTATCTAGGTTATGTTGGTCGAGAAGCCGTTGCAGGTGGTGATGGTTTAATTCAAAAGTTCTTACTCGCATTTACTTTATTAGCGGTTGTTGGCTTTTTACCGAGTTTAATTGGTCGCTTACGTCGTGGCCCGATGATAGAAGTCGAAAATGTAAAACAAAAACTTGATGCAGCAGAAGATGTTTTATTGTTGGATGTACGTAGTGCAGAAGATTATGTAGGTGAACAAGGTCACATCAAAGGTTCAGTATTAATTCCTGTTGAAGAATTAGAGCAACGTCTTACTGAAATTGAAGCTTTTCAGGAAAAAACAGTTATGACAATTTGTTGCACCGATAGACGTTCTGCAAAAGCTGCGCAAGTGTTAACAAAGCATGGTTTTGCTGATGTACATGTTGTTAAACTGGGTATGACAGATTGGAATGCGAAAGGTTACCCAACGGAGTAAGATATAAAATTGTTTTATTGTAGGTTCGACTGATACCCTTTAATCTAATAAAGTATGTATGGCAGTATAATTCGAACCTACAGAAAACATTTATAAAAAAGGCTAGCTATTCAACGTCCTTTTCATTTCCTCATATTCATCTTTATTAATTTCACCCTTAGCAAAACGTTTGTCTAAAATTTCACGTGGTGTTTCTGTTGTGGTGTTTTGGTTATTGTTTTGTCCAAACATGTTGCCGCGCATAAAAAATATAAATACAGCAAGAAAAATAAATGGAAAAATCCACATAAAGCCAAAACCATGTCCCATCCAATATTCTGGTGTCATATCCATCTCCTTATTGATTATTTAAAGTTTATACTGCCGCCTTTTGAGTTGTCTCGAGTTGTTCAAGCCAATGGCGAAAGTTATCCATGTGTTCCAGTAACTGTGCATCAGGCAAACAGTAATAAATGAAAGAACCTTTACGTTCAGGTCGTACCAATCCCGCTTCACGAAGCAAGCGCAAGTGAAACGAAACATTAGTTTGGCTAAGCCCCGTTGCTTTAACAATATCTGATACTGGCTGGCATTCCATTCCCAAGTTACAAAGAATTTTCAGGCGGTTAGGTTCAGCCAGTAATTTAAATATTTCACCAAGTTTTTTTGTATCATCACAATTTTCAATGTTCATAGTGCCACCTTATTATTATTTATTCATACTTCCATCTACATAAGGTTTGTAGGCTTCTATATAAAAATCAGCATTACGCGAATGTTGTTTTACAGACGGTCTAGTTTGCATTATCTTTATCCAGTTATTGATCTGTTGATATTTATCATCCAGATTAAACTGGCGGTAGTGACTTAAGACGGGGGTATGTTCAAAAAACGGATAGTAAGTTAAATCGACTAACGTTAATTGTTCCCCCATCCAGTAAGGCCCCGTTGATTCTGCCAAGCCTTGTTCCATGAAATCTAAAGCGGTTATTAATTGCTTACGAACGGCATCATGCTTAGATTCATCGAGTTCAAACACAAGCCCGCAATAATTTGGCTGAAATGAGGTATTACAATAATCAATCCATAATCTTGCCTGTGCACGTTCTATGGCGGTTGCAGGTAATAACGGTATGTCAGGAAAAGCATCTTCAATATACTCATTAATCACCGTGCTTTCCCAAACAATACCATCACCGTGTTTAATCAGCGGTACTTTACCGGCCTTTGAGATTCGGTAATAGTCATCAGGAATATTTTGTAAATCCACTTCAATGCTTTCGTAGTCAATTTGTTTTTCTGCCAGAGCCAAGCGAACCCGATAGGCGAATGGACAAACATCATTGCTATAAAACTGTAGTTCCTTCATTTTAAATGTCCATTATTGACTTACTGGAAAGTATATGCGTAAATACGCATGTTGGCAAGTACGCATATATGGGTGTTTTATAAAGTCGAGAGGTCATTAAGTTATGAATAAAGAAGCGATTTTTCCCGCCACAATGATGCCGGATAAAGATTGGTGGCAGGCCCTATGGCCCGATCCGGAAGCAGTATTAAGTGCAGTGGGTATAAAACCCGATATGCAGGTTGTGGATTTATGTTGTGGTGATGGCCATTTCACCAAACCCATGTGTGAACTGGTACATCCGGGTAAAACCTGGGCACTGGATCTGGATGCTGATTTATTGGGCGAAGCAGAGCAAGGCTGTAAGGATAATCCAAACTTTCACGCCATTTTGGGGGATGCCCGTGAACTCAGTAAACAAATTGATGGGGTGGTGGATTTTATCTTTATCGCCAATACCTTTCATGGTGCACCCGAAAAAACAGAATTATCTGAAGCAGTTTATGCTTCTTTAAAAAAAGGAGGGCGCTTTGCTGTCATTAACTAGTATCGCCGTCCAAGGGAAGAAACTCCCGTTCTTGATCAGCCTAGAGGCCCCGATACAGAACTACGTATGCAACCGGAAGAGGTCAAGAAAGTTGTTGAACCGGCAGGATTTGAGCTTGAAAAAGTGGTTGATGTTGGCCCTTATCATTACGCTGCCATATTTTTAAAAAAGTAAAAGACTGAAAGAAATAAGGCAAGGATATGATGAATTAATGTAAAACGGTAGTGGTGTCAAGAAAAAGTAAATTTAGAGGTCGCTATTAGATATTTAGTGTTGTATAGAGTCTAGGGTGAGCACTAAATTATTTTAAAATAATAATATAATTCAATGAGTTAAAGCGGTTATAGGCTTCTTCAACGATTACCTTGACTTTACCGCTCAGTAGTCTATTCTACTATTCAATTAGTTAGTTGAATAGTAGGTGTAGGTTATGTCATTCGCAATTCTTATCTCAGGTTTAATTACAGGTTTAATGCTCGGTATTTTTGGTAGTGGTGGTTCGATTATTACCACACCAGCCTTACTGTATTTATTGGATGTTGAGCCAAAATCGGCTATTGCCATGAGTCTGGGCATTGTTGCGGTAACCGCAACAATTACCGCACTTCAGCACTGGCGCTGGGGTAATGTAAATTTAAAAATTACCGCTGTATTTGGTACCTTTGGTGTGATCGGTACATATGGTGGTGCATTGCTTGGTGTTGTTACCCCTGTTGTTGTTCAGTTAACTATTTTTGCTCTCGTTATGTATGCCGCGGCCTATAAAATGTTAAAGCCAAAACATAAGTCTATTGGCGCTGCTGCTGTGACAGATTGCCCTGATGGTCATTGTGATGAACTGCACTATAAGCATATCGCTATTCATGGCATTGCAGTTGGTGTTTTAACGGGGGTTGTTGGTGTAGGCGGTGGTTTTCTTATTGTACCCGCTTTAGTTTTATTATCCGGCTTACCCATGAAACAAGCAGTAGGCACATCACTGAGTATTGTTGCACTTAAATCTTTCGCAGGTTTTGCGGGTTATGCGGGTGCGGTTGAAATTAACTATGTATTGATGGCTTATTTTACCGGTGTTGCGATTGTGGGCAGTGTAATCGGTAGTCTTATTAGTAAACGTTTGCCAAGTGCATTACTGCAACGTGGCTTTGGTACATTTTTAGTTTTTGTTGCCAGTTACATTCTATTTAAGAGTGTGATCTAAAATGCAAGCTCCGATTTATTTAGATTACAACGCAACGACCCCCGTTGATCCTAAAGTTATTGAAACCATTAATGTTTATTTAACAAATCATTTTGGTAATCCTTCTTCTTCTCACTCCTATGGACAACATCCTCATGAGGCAATTGCATGGGCTAGGCAACACGTCGCTGAATTGATTGATGCGACACAAGATGAAATTGTTTTCACGGGCAGTGCAAGTGAAGCCAATAACATGGCAATTTTAGGTACCGCACGCGCTTTACGTTAAGTAAGGATATTAAAGGGCTTCAATTAAATGGCCATCCTGATATGCGCTTACCTAACACCTTAAATTTATCTTTCCCTAATGTCAGCGGTCAGGCGCTTTTACAACAAGCTTCTTATGTGGCCGCTTCAGTTGGTTCAGCTTGCCATGCCAATAGCGCGACTTCTAGTCATGTATTAAATGCAATGAATGTAAGTTATGAACGGCAGCGTGGCACCGTGCGTTTATCTGTTGGTTATACGACAACAGAAGAAGAAATAAAATGGGCGGCAACTATTTTAATTAACAGCTGGCAAGAATGTCAGCAAAATAACATGGAGTCCTTGGCTTCATTGAAAATAATTTAAAGAGGAAATATGTAATGAGTAAGAACAATGTCGTAAATAAAATTCCCCGTAAACCTATTTCTAAGGTGGCTTTACTTGGGCTCACGTTAGCAGTAGTTGCAGTGGTTACAATTGCAATATCCGTTGTTGGTTATCGTTCAGGTTGGTGGCGGCATCCTCAATCTTTTTCATTATTTGGATGGGCAACCTATGCCGCTATTGCTGCCTTAATCGTGTCTGCATATGGCATATTTAAAACCCGTATCCAAAATCAGCAAGGTGGTTTTTTAGTTGCAATCACGGCGCTTGTTTTGAGTTTGCCCATTATTAGCGCAACACTCATGTTTGAATATAGCGCCAATGCTTATCCTAAAATTAATGATATCTCTACTGATACTTTAGATCCTCCCTCTTTTTGGGACGTCGAAGAACCGATGGAATACCCCGGGGACAGTGTGGCAGAGCTACAAAAAGCGGCTTATCCTGATATCGTTAGTCTTACGCTCCCCATTACTTCTGAGCAAGCTTTTGAGCATGCATTGGCTATAATTACGGATAAGGGTTGGGAGATTGTTGCAAAGGTTCCTGATGAAGGAAGAATTGAAGCCGTGGTTAGCTCTTTATTGTATGGTTTTAAAGATGAAATTGTTGTGCGTATTGTCTCTGCAGATGATGGAGTTATTGTTGATGTTCGTTCTCGATCTCGCATTGGGCGTATTGACCGTGGTGCAAATGCAAAACGAATTAGAAATTATTTGAAGGATTTAAAAGCACGAGTAATTTAGAGCTTGTATTCATCGAATAAAAAGAGAGGACAGCATGTCAACTATTACGATTATTATTCAAAATGAACCGTATAAGAACGATAACAAAGCTTGGCATGCATTACGTTTTGCTGGCGCATCGTTGGCAGAAGATATGGAAGTACAAGTACATTTACTCGATGATGGCGTGCAAGTTGGAAGACGGAATCATCAGGTTCCTGAATGAAAAGCGAACCTCGAGGAACTGCTTTCTGAACTTATCGAATGTGGTTTGGAAGTACGGGCTTGTGGTATGGCCGTCGACGGTTGTGGAATTGCAGAAGATGATTTAATCAATGGTATTGAAAAAGGGTCGATGAAGGCTCTTGCTGGTTGGGTAAAAGAGAGTGATCACGTTATTGCATTTTGATTTTTAAGGAAAAATTATGAGCCAGGGTAAAACAATTCTTATATTAGGTGGTGGTATTGGCGGCATCGTTACGGCCAGTCAACTACGTAAAAATTTAGCAGCGGAACATCGTATAGTGCTTATTGAGCGTGAAGAAAATTATGTTTTTTCACCTTCTTTTCCTTGGCTTATGACGGGTACTCGTCGTAGAGAAGACATCTCTCGACCACGTACTAAGATGGCAAAGCTGGGTGTTGAAATTATAAAAGGTGATATTGAAAGCATTGATGCCGAACAGCGTAGTGTAAAAGTAAACAACCAAACAATCAGTGGTGATTATTTAGTGATTGCGTTAGGCGCAGAAATGGCTGATGAAATCATTCCTGGTTTGGCTGAAGCAGGAAATACATTTTACACCCTTGAGGGTGCCGAGAGGCTTAATGAAGAACGTTTAAAGTTTAGTGCAGGAAAAATCGCTGTGCTGGTTAGTTCAGTTCCCTTTAAGTGTCCAGCCGCACCGGTTGAAGCCGCTTTATTACTTGAAAATGATTGTCGTAAGCGAAAAATTCGTGAAGCTGTTCAAGTTGACATTTATACACCTGAGCCAGGTCCGATGTCACTCTCTGGAAAAGAAAACTCACGCCAATTACGCGCCATGGTTGAAAGTAAAGATATCGGTTATCACTCTGAACATGCTGTTACACATGTTGATGCTGAGAATAAAAAAATTGTATTTGCCAATGGTAATAGTGCAGATTTTGATTTGTTGGTGTATGTCCCTCCACATCGTGCTCCAAAAGTGATCCGTGAAGCGGGTTTAACGGGAGAGAGTGGCTGGATACCGGTCGATAAATATAAACTGACGACAAAATTTTCAAATGTCTATGCCATTGGTGATGTTACAGGTATCAAACTCAGTGTGGGCAAGCCATTACCCAAGGCCGGTGTGATTGCCCATGGTCAGGCAGATGTTGTGGTAAACAATATTATTTATGACATCACCGGAAAAGGAACGCCTAAACAGTTTGATGGACATGGTGCTTGTTTCATAGAAACCGGCAATGGAAAAGCCGGAATGGGAAATGGTGATTTTTATGCAGAGCCCGCTCCGAAAATGAAACTACATAAACCGAGTTATCTCATGCATTTAGGTAAAGTCGCGTTTGAAAAATACTGGTTATTCAAATGGTTTTAAGCAATCAACGATACGTTAAAGAGGATATAAGATGATACGCCAGTTAGTATTTAAGTTTGTGTTACTTAGCGGATTGTTTGTGGGTACACAAACAATCGCATCCACACTCGAAGTACAAAAAGTGACAGATAATGTTTACGCCGTTGTTGGAGCAATTGGCCAACGTGCACCTGATAATCTGGGCAACAATGCCACCTATGGTTTTGTGATAACCAAAGCAGGTGTGGTACTCATTGATGCCGGGGGAAGTTTTAAAGGCGCTAAAAAACTCCATCAAGCTATTCAAACGATTACCAAGAAAAAAATCATCGTCGTAATCAATACTGGAGGTCAAGATCAACGCTGGATGGGTAATGACTACTTTAAAAAACAGGGTGCAAAAATTATTGCTGCCAAAGCGACCGTACACGATCAGAAAAAACGGGTTAACAAACAATTAAGTTTTTTAGAGAAGCTAGTAGGTAAGAAAGGTATGGCGGGAACGTTACCTGTTTATGCAGATGAAATATTTGATGCTAAACATAATATGACCATTGGTGGCGTGCAGTTTTATCTTAATAATCCTGGTACTGCCCATACACCTGGCGACACTTATGTTTGGTTACCTCAACATAAGATCGCTTTTAGTGGTGACATTATATATGTAGAACGGATTCTTGCCGTGAGCTCAGTTTCCAAGTCAAAAGGTTGGCTGCATTCCTTTGAGAAAATAGCGTCATTAAAGCCAATAGTCATTGTACCCGGCCATGGCCATATTGTTGATCTAAAAAAAGCTACAGCGGATACTTATGACTATTTAGTAGCACTGCGTGAAGGTGTCAACATGCTCATAGATCAAGGTGAAGGATTGGAATCTGTAAGTCGTATCAATCAGTCACAGTTTAATTACCTGAAATTTTTTGATGATTTAAAAGGACGTAACGCACATCAAGTGTTTCAAGAAATGGAATGGGATTAAAAACATTTAGAGTGAACAATCGGAATGACTAAAAAAAATGCCTTTTTCGTTAGTATTCTAATCATACTGGTTATTTTTCTAGCATGGCGTTTTATTCGTCCGATGAATATCTTTGTTGTGGATGACCGGTTTGCCTGGCCTGTCGATACTTCGCAAACACCTGCGGTGCTAGGAAAATTAAGTGCAAAAGAATGTGCCGCTTGCCATCAAGACTTTTATGATGAATGGCAAACAACCATTCATAGTCAGGCATGGATCGAACCTTATTTTCAAACTGACTGGAAATTCGATGGTAGCCAGCATTCATGCAGGTTGTGTCATACCCCATTAGATAATCAGCAACCCTATAAAGTATTAGGTTATCGTGATACTGATAAGTGGGATCCTATTTTGGAAGACAACCCAAATTTTAATTCCAGTCTGCAACATGAAGGTGTAACGTGTGCAGCCTGCCATTATCGTGATGGCAAGATTGTTGGTGTCATAGGTAATACCAATGCCCCTCATCCTGTAAAAAAACTGGATGATCCCAATCAAGTATGTGTTCGCTGTCATATTGTTGAAGGAGATAAATGGGATACTTTTTTCCGATTTCCACCTTGCGGTACAGTGGCAGAGATTAAAAATTCTTTAGTCTCAAATAATAAAAATATAACGATTAAAGGTAATTCAGGTGAACGTGTTATATCTGACACTTCATCACTTGGTTGTGTCGATTGTCATATGCCATTGCTTAAACGTGCGTTGGTAAAAGGCGGGGTGGTGCGAGAAACTCGTCGTCATTTATGGCGTGGCGGACATGATCCTGAGATGGTGAAAAAAGCGTTATCAATAAATTTTGTAGAACAAAAGCCAATAAATAAAAAGTTAAGTACAAGCAAAAATAAACGACTATTTATACTCACAATAACCAATACGGGTGCCGCACATTATGTTCCAACCGGAACACCTGATCGTTATTTAACGATACAGCTGCGCGTATTGGATAAGAATAATAATGTGCTTGATGAAAATACAGATACCATAAAGCGTACCGTAATGTGGCGTCCCTTTATTGTTGATTTAAGTGATACGCGATTACCACGTTGGCAACCACGCACTTATCAAATTGATATTTCTGATAACGATAAGGCCACTAAAAATAATGCAAGCAAGGTTGAGGCTGTAGTGCGTTATCATTTACTTGATGAAAAACGTCGTGAACGTATTGGTTATAAAAATAAGACACCTATTGCTTATGATATCTTTCGAAAAAATATTTCACTTGATTTAAATATAAAAGGAGTGACCAGTGAATAAACGTGATCTCGTTATTATTGGTGGTGGAGCCGGTGGCTTAGTGGTAGCCAGTGTCGCTGCTCAATTAGGATTGAAGGTTACGCTGATAGAAAAAGAAAACAAACTCGGAGGTGACTGCCTTCACTATGGTTGTATACCCAGTAAAACATTAATTCATACTGCTAAGGCTTGGAAGAAACTGGTTATCTCACTAATCTGGATATCTTTTCCATGCGCACATTGCCACCGCGTCTTGTTGTATTGGGTGGTGGTCCCATTGGCTTGGAAATGGCGCAAGCTTTTAACCGTCTTGGCAGTAAAGTAACGGTGGTAGAACGCCTGCCTCATTTATTACCACAGGAAGATCCCGAAATTGCTGATGCCTTACAAGATATACTGACTTCTGAAGGAATCGACTTTAAAATATCAATCAGTGCCGAAGAGGTAAGGCATGAGGGAGATAGTCGAATCGTGTCATGTAGTGGAAACCTGCAACTTAATGCCGACTAGATATTAGTAGCAGTAGGGCGTAGGCCTAATATTGAGAACTTAGGACTGGAAGCTGCCGGTGTAGAATTCACTAGTAAAGGTATTACTGTGGATCGTCGTATGCGAACCTCACAAAAACATATCTATGCCTGTGGTGATGTCTGTGGTCCCTATGCGTTTACACACATGGCCGAATACCAAGCTGGCATTGTGATCAGTAATGCTATTTTTCGTTTCCCGAAAAAGACGAATTATCGCGTGGTGCCCTAGGTTACCTATACTGATCCAGAGCTGGCACGGGTGGGATTGACTGAACAACAAGCCAATGATCAAGGAATCAAAGCGACGGTGCTGCGCTTTGATTTTAAAGATATCGATCGTGCGTTAACTGAAGTTGATACAAATGGTTTTGTTAAGTTGATTACTCACAAGGGGCGAATCCTTGGTGCAACAATCTTAGGTCCACATGCGGGTGAATTGATCCACGAAATTGTTTTAGCCATGCAAACTGGCGCAAAGATTAGTGATATTTCAGCGGCGATTCATGCCTATCCCACTTTGGCTCAGATCCACCGACGCACTGTTAATTCTGCTTATACCCCAAAATTATTCAACTCGAAAACCCGTAGGTTAGTCAAAGGGATAAACAGGTTGTTACCATAATGATAGATGTTGCAATAGACGTTAGAGTTACTTGTAGACGAGTAAGATTTGAGTTTTGATTATAGTACCGCCATTACAAGTTTATGCTTTGTCGATAACCCTGTCAGTGCCTTGAGTGAAATGTGGCGAGTCAGCAAGAAGGGTATTGTTGTGGGCTTATTAAATCATGATAGCTTGTTGTTCCGTAAGAAATTCAATCAAGGTAGCTATGCCGGCGCTCGTTGGGATCGATGGATAGATGCGAAAAAATGGATTTCATCTTTAACACCAGCGCCACTAAAAACTCTACAGAGAACTGCGATATTTAATTCTGAAGGTGGCACTATGGCACGTATCGTTGAGACAGCTTTACCTCATAGACTACCTTGGGGTGGTTTTCTAGCCAAGCGTAAAAACCACTTGGAAGTATTTTAAAAATACGGCACATCGCTCAAATCGAAAATTCATTACGATACTTATTGATAAAGGCATACTTCACTCTGGATTGTTGGCAAAGTATCTTGCAGTATTTTTTAAGTTGTCTCGTTTCTCCTTGACGCGACGCAGCTCAGCTTTAAGATTAAGTAATCTAAGCATGGCTCTCCGTTTTATCCATTAATACTTTAAATTTTTTAACAAGTAGAAATTATAAGTGCTAATATAATATTTATGAAAAAAATTATTAATGCTTTAGTTATTGGGCTTATGTCATTTTCCTGTTATGCGGAAACACCACAGATTACACGTATGAATGCGACAACAGGCGCAGTTACATGGGAATTACACGCTCATGGCGTACATTTTTCCTTAACACAGATTTTAGTTGAACAGGCTCAGGCATTTTATATCAACAGAGGCTTTACACTAAAGCAAATAACACCCTATAGCTCTTCTTGTATTTATATGGCTGTATTACGAAATGATACTGCGCCTGGAACTATTCACTTTATTCGTGACAACTGGTCTATTTTAGTTGATGAGAAACCTCATCTACTGATATCAGTTAATGAATGGGTGCAACGTTTTACAACAAAAAATATAAAGAAATCGGCGTTAATCGCTTTTCGCTGGGCACAGTTTCCAGTTGAACAAGAATATGAGCCGGGAGGAGATTGGAATCAAGGAATGTTATCTGTTGGCTTGCCGCCAGAAAGTAAATTTGATGTCATTGCACGTTGGGACATCGATGGTAAAGTTAATGAAATAACATTACAGGGGATACAATGTGCTAAGTAAAAATTTAATTGCTAAATTACTATTATTAATTACCATTAATTTATTACCGTTAAGTATTAGTGTTGCTGATGGACTTCCTCCCTTGACGCACAAACTCACGGCTCTCACTAAATTAGAACATGTACCGGAACTTCGTCTTAAAAATATGGATGAAAAAATTGTCGATATTAAAGATTTAAAAGGGAAGGTAGTTGTTATCAATTTTTGGGCGACTTGGTGTCCACCATGTCGTCGTGAGATGGGGTCACTTGAACGATTATATCAAGCGACTAAAAATAAAAATGTAGAAATTCTTGCTGTCAACATCGGTGAAGATGTCGAAACCGTTTTCTCTTTTATGGGTATGGTTGATCCTGTGCCTAATTTTCAAATTATTTTTGATCCGAATGCTGTTTCCATGGATAACTGGAAAGTTCGTGGCTTGCCAACAACTTACATCATTAATCCTCAAGGTGAGATTGCTTATCGAGCTGTTGGTGGTCGAGAATTTGATCATCCCGATATTCTGAATAAAATTATGAGTTTAACCAAGTAAATATAGCCACATATTTGCTATTCGTAAAAGTCAGGTTTTGTTTAGTTACACCAATTTATGGCCTCTACGTTCTTAAGTATAAAAAAATAGTAATATAAGGTAGCAAACAATGTCTAATAAGACATGTGACTTTAACCGGTCAATGCAACACATGCATTAAATATCTCTGCTGGTGTTTCAAATTTTAACGTCTCTCGTGGCCTTTCATTTAACTGTCGAGCGACTTTATTCAACGCTGTTTGTGAGTGTTGTTTGAACCCGATATTAAATCGCCTTCCCAATGACCTGGGACGGCACGATCTTCAACTGATGCGGGTCGTTCCCTAATAGAAACAGCATTCGTTATTTTACCAAGCCCTATTCTTTTTAGACTATGCTTTTTAGAGCGACGTATCGCACGTTGAGAATGAAGGTACAGTTGAAGCTATTTTTTAAGGACTCCACGCGCTTGAATAAAAAGGCTACGATAAATTGTTTCGTGTGACACCTGTTTATGCTCTTGTTTTGGATAGGTTCTTTTAAGCCAACCAGAAATTTGTTTGGGTGACCAATTTCGTTTTAGTTTTGTTGCTACCATATGCTTTAACATTGGGTGACAAGCTAGTTTACATTTTTTTGGACGATGTGCGCGATCCCACGCCGCTTGTTCTGCTAGCGTTGCACGATAATTATCATAACCACCATTACGATTTATTTCACGACTAATTGTTGAAGGTGAACGATTTAATGTTTCTGCAATTCCTCGGATTGAATCTCCGACAACAAGACTGCGAGAAATTTCTTCACGTTCAGAAAGAATTAATGCAATAGGCGAACGTTTTCGTGGTGGAGGACGAATACCTCCTGTTGGTGAAAGTTACCAAAGATTGATGAGGATGGCCGATCAAAAGCACGGCCAACTTCATTAAGAGAATCACCTCGTTGCGTCGACCGGTTGAAGTCACACGGAAATCAAGTCTGCTCCCAAAGCGGAAGTCTCTTAATCTTCGTATAGAATGTATCCTCACTTCGGAAGAGGATTCTAAATCATAATAATGTTATTTTTTTAATTATTTTTATCTTTTAACATGACGTTTTCATTATTATTTTTTCGCCATACACCTGGTGGCGAACCTACATATTTTTTAAATGCTCGACTAAATGCAGCAATATTTTCATAGCCTACTTTAGTTGACACTTGCTCTAAGCCTAGATGTGTGTCATTTAGTAGTTTACTTGCAAGGTACATTCGCCATCTTGCGACATATACCATCGGCGTTATTCCCATTGTTTCGGTAAATCGAGCTGAAAATCTTGATGGTGAGAGTGAAACACCTTGCGCTATTTTTTTTACTGACCAATCATACTCAGGCTGTGAATGTATTGATGTCACTGCGCGAGCAATGGT
>JASFYW010000038.1:0-4150 GCA_045046865.1 Woeseiaceae bacterium
ATTGTCGCAGATGAAGATTTAGTCGTTGAAATTCCAAAATATACGGTGAATATGGTCAGCGAAGCACATTAATTAATTGGAACATATTGATTATTCAGGTGAATTTGTAAGTTATTATTAAAAATACTGGTTAGGATCAATATTTATTGATTAATAGTTATTATTGTCATCTTTCTAAGGAGCGTACTGCTTGGTTCATTTCATCAAAAGCAGTTTGAAATTTTGATAGTTTTTTTCGCGCATTATTCACATTACCATTAAGATATTGTGAGTGCATAGCTTGGGCTATGGCATGTAATGCTATATAAGTTTGGTCGAGTTGATTTAAACCTTTCTCTTCAAAAAGCTGATCTTGTTTAGCCCGTTTTATCCACATACCACAAGGGCAATGTTTACTATTCATAATAGGCCAATGTTCTAATTCTTCTGGTGATGACTGGATGTTATTTATAAATATGTCTTTCCAATGTTCAGTTATTAATATAAATAGTTTTACTTTATTTTCTTTTTTTGTTCGTTGCTGATTACTACATTGCAGCCATTCTTGATTGGGGGTGTAATTTTTAAGCCACTGTGGAAAGTTACTAGCAGGCATGGGCTTAGCGATACCATAACCTTGCACGTTTTTACAGCCCATAATAAGTAGCATCAAACCATGCTCTGTTGTTTCAACCCCTTCGGCAATTATCTCACGGTTAAATGAATCTGATAGTCCAATAACACCATCAATAATAGTGAAGTCATTTGGATCATCAAGCATGTCTCGTACAAAACTTTGGTCTATTTTAATGGTGTCAACGGGTAGGCTTCTTAAATGTGTCAACGAGGAATACCCTGTACCAAAGTCATCTAATGCTACTTTAATGCCTAAAGCACTTTGGCAAGTTTCAATGATGGTGCTAATGGCATTGAGGTCACCCAAGGCAGAGCTTTCTAATATTTCTAGTTGTAAATATTTTGAATCAACAGAAGGGTGTTTTGAAAGCACCGTATCAAGCTCGGTAAAGAATGATTCAGATAATAAATGGTGTGATGCAATATTCACACTCACCTCAAGATAAATATCTTGCTTTTGCCATGCATCAAGTTGCTGTAAGGCTTGGCTAATAACCCAATTACCTACTTTTATTTCTAATTCTGTACCCTCAATAATAGGCAAGAAATCTAAAGGGGGGATAAGTCCATTTTTAGGGTGTATCCAGCGTATCAGCGCTTCTGCTCCAAATACTTTACCACTTTCCATATTGACCTTAGGTTGGTAATACAACTGAAATTCATTATTAGCTAAGGCCTGTTCAATTTCATCAAGTTGGTGGTATTTAATTGTAATAGCTTGCTCTTGTTTAGTATTAAATAAGTAGTAATGACCTCGGCCTGATTGTTTGGATTGATACATTGCTTGATCAGCATGACGTAACAAGGTGCCTATATCGCTATTATCACTGGGATAAAGTGTTACACCACTTGAGACTGATATTATGTGGGAATGATTATCAATGATGAATGGCTGGGCTATGGCATACTGAATACGCTCTAATGTTTGTTTGTACTGCTCAAAAGAGGTTATATCATTTAACAGTAAGACAAACTCATCACCCCCCTGGCGTGAAACGGTATCTTCTTCACGAATAGTAGAAGAAATGCGTTGTGCCACTTCAATTAATAATTGATCGCCAACATCATGACCATAGTTGTCATTAACTGGTTTAAAGTGATCTAAATCAAGATAACAAATAGCCAGTTGGTGTTTGGAGCGATGACTATGAGCAATTGCTTTATGCAATCGGTCTATAAATAAAGCTCGGTTAGGTAAGCCTGTTAGCAGATCATAATGTGCCATTAAGCGAAGTTTATCTTCGGCTTGCCTTTGCTCAGTAATATCAGCATTAATACCCAACATACGGATAGGGTTTCCAGCTTTATCGCGAAATACTTTCGCAATGCCTTTAATATTTCGAACCTCGCCATTTGGCCAAATAATACGAAAATCCGTGTCAAAAGTTTTTTCTCCGGATAGTGCGGCATGAAGATCTCGCTCGGCATATTCACGATCATCGGGGTGTAGCGTGGACACCCATGCATCGTATGCACCAGAGAAACTTTCTTTTTGAATATGAAAAAGTGAGAACATGGAATCATCCCATATTAGCTTCTCGGTTTGAGGATCCAAATCCCATATTCCGACACCGTTATGGCGTGCCGCTAATGACAAGCGCTCTTCTTTTTCTGCTAACTGCTCTTCTACCGCCCGGTGGTCAATAATTTCATCTTGAAGTTGTGCATTTTGTGCATCTAAATCATTTTGCGTTAGATGGTAACTTCTCTCTGTCAACACTATCCACCAGACCATCATTCCTAACAGAATAAGAATTATAAAATAAATACTTAAGAAGCTTTGTTCAAGTTGCGCCAATGTACCTGCTGTCAGAGGGGGTACAGAAGCAATTTTATGCTGCATATAGGCTATAGCGAACGCTGCACCAATAATGCTGGACAAAAATATAAAAATAAAGAGGAAACGGGTACCGCCAGACTCTTTTAATTTGTTGAGCCAGACTCCAAGTCTATGATGAATTGGTTTTTTAGGTTTGCACTCGTCCTCACAACGAGCATCTAGAGTGCAACACAAGGAGCAAATTGAATCGTTATACCTCGGGCAGAAACTGGTATCCTGAGGTGCATAATATTGACCACAGACAGTGCAGGCACTATGCTCATGAGTTGTTTCATCAATAGGTCTTGATGCAAGATAAAATCGACTTTTAGTTAGCAGTGCAATTATTGGCACAAGAGTAATAGCCAAGCCTAATGAAATAAACGAGGAGAAAGCCTGTGGCATAGCTCCGAATACACCAAGAAACGCCGCAATAGATACGACAGAGGCAATCAACATCGCCCCTGTACCAACAGGATTAATATGGTGTAAGTGAGAACGTCTGAATTCAATATAAGTTGGGCTTAAGCCTAAAGGCTTATTAATCATCAAATCAGCTGCCAGAGCTCCAATCCAGGCAACCGCTACATTGGCATATAAGCCGAGCACACTACCAAGAGCAGTAAATACATTTAGCTCCATCAGTAATAATGCAATAGTTATATTAAAAACCAACCACACCACTCGACCTGGATGACTATGCGTTAATCGAGAGAAGAAGTTTGACCATGCTAACGACCCAGCATAGGCATTGGTGACGTTAATTTTAATCTGTGAAACGACAACAAACAGCACGGTTACCACCAATACAACAGCTGGACTAGAGAATACATAGCCATAAGCTGTCAAGTACATCTGTGTTGGTTGATGTGCCTCAGACAGTGAAAGACCTTGAGTAATAGCCAAAAAAGCAAGAAATGCTCCTGCAAGTTGTTTGGCTACTCCAAGAATAATCCATCCAGGGCCAGCAGCAAGCATTGATAGCCACCATCTTTTTTGATTGTGCGGACCTTTGTCAGGCATAAACCGTAAGTAATCAACTTGCTCACCAATTTGAACGATAAGAGAAAATGAAATAGTGGCGGCAGCACCAAAGAGCAACGGATCAAAGTTAGCGCCACTAGAAGACTGTCCCGCAAAAGAAAGGAATTGTTCAAATGTTTCAGGTGCCTTGTGATAAATAAAGGCGAAAGGCATTACCAGCAAAATAAGCCATAGAGGTTGAGTCCACGCCTCCAACTTATTTATAAAGGTAACACCAAAAAACACCAATGGAATGATGATAAGCGAGCACACGATATAACCATAAACAAGAGGCAGATGAAAATACAATTCCAGCGCCTGAGCCATAATAGATGCCTCAAGCGCAAAAAATATAAAGGTAAATGATGCGTAGATAAGTGAGGTAATAGTTGAGCCAATATAACCAAAACCTGCCCCTCGTGTTAGTAAATCTATATCTAAATTATATTTGGCGGCATAGTAGGCAATAGGTAAATTAGTAAGAAATATAATCAATCCCACCACTAGAATGGCCCACAAAGCATTGCTAAAACCATAATTAATAACAATGCTGGCACCAATAGCCTCTAGTGCTAAGAATGAAATACCACCAAGCGCCGTATTTGCAATAAGCAGTTCTGACCACTTCCTAAACTTGCTGGGAACATAGCGTAAAGCATAATCTTCGAGTGTATCATCAGCAACAAATTGATT
>JASFYW010000039.1:0-16304 GCA_045046865.1 Woeseiaceae bacterium
TAAAAATGGAGAAAGATATTCTAAAAAAGGCTACTGCTCTCTTGATGTCGGACTCCATGAACGGTTTACGTTAATAGACGAGATTAAAGAGAGCTATTCAGTTAAGAATTTATGCTCTGTATTTGATGTGCACCGCAGTAGCTATCGTTATTGGGAGAAAAATCATAAACGGATTAAACCTGAAAATATTCGAGCGGATGCCGAAGTTAAGGCCGCACATGCGTTAAGTGATGGCTCGGCAGGTGCAAGAAGCATCGCTATTATAGTGACTAAAGGCGGCTATGATTTAAGCCGTTACCACGCTGCAAAAGCAATGGAAAGACTAAGCATCGTGAGCTGCCAACCACCCAGTCATCAATATAAACCGGCGAAAAAAGAACATGTAGATATAAAGAACCATTTAAATCGAGAGTTTAGCCCTTTACGACCGAACCAGGTGTGGTGTGGGGATGTCACTTATCTTTGGGTGGGTGACAAGTGGCAATATTTGGCAACCGTTTTAGATTTATATGGACGTAAAATAATTGGTTTTTCTTTATCTAATTCACCGGATAGTGAACTCACAAAACGCGCATTATCAAATGCATTTGAAGCACGTGGCCGACCATCCAATGTGATGTTTCATTCAGATCAAGGATGTCACTATACCAGCCTTGCTTTCAGACAGTTAATTTGGAAATACCAAATTAAACAAAGCATGAGTCGCCGAGGTAATTGCTGGGATAACGCACCAATGGAACGATTTTTTAGAAGTTTAAAAACTGAAAACATGCCTAAAAAGGGTTATGAAAGTGAGGTTATTGCTAATGATGCAGTACGAGATTATATTTACAAATATTATAATTCGATTAGACCTCACAGTCATAATTTAGGATTATCACCGAACGAAAAAGAAGGATTTTATTGGGAAACCTTTAATTCAGTGGCCAAAAAAGGTTGACCACTACACACCGCATCCGAAATCAAGTGCATTTTTTGGTGAAAAATCGGCATCAATATATTTAGTGATTTTGTCTACAACATTATCAATATATCCACTACCTGAATCAAAAAAAGACTGTCTTGTTTCAATATCTAAGGTTTTCTTATGGTAGCGGTCATGAGCCAATACTCCGTAGTATGGATCTTCAGATCCATATTTTTCCCAATTTTCAGATGCTTTTGATCCAAACATTCAATTTCCTTTACTTAACGTTAATTACTTGTGTAACAATTTAAATAATTATTAGTTACTACACCCCAGTCATAATGATTTTTTACTCTATCAAACCCTTTCCTTGCATATTCTTCTAACATAACGTTATTTTTTGCTAACAAGTTTAACTTTTCTACTAAATCTTCAACAGAATTATCAAAATAAATCACGCCATCACCACCAGTTTCTCTATTTTCCTTTATTCCATTTACTAAACAGCAAATCTCAGCCCCCATAGCAGCCAGTAAAGAAGGGGATGTGCCCTCTAGCATTGATGCTGAGACATATACTCTAGCATTAACCAATATTGACTCATACTCATCTCCGTATCGATAACCAAAGAATTGTACTTTACTTCCTGCCATTGATTTTAATTCTTCAACATAATCTTGATCATTTTCGTTATCGCCAATTAGTATTAGAGGAAAATTAGTATCTACCTTGTTGTATGCTTCAATCAAAACATCAACAGCTTTCTCTTTCACAAATCTTCCCACAAAAAGGAAATAACTTTTCTTTTTTAAACCTAGCGTTTCATCTAATTCCAATGACTTATCAAGCACCTTTGCACCATATGGAATATATTCAATATCATTCTGAAACAATGACATAAAATAATCACCAACAACTTTAGAATCGCAAATAACCTTATCTGAAACTCGAACAGACAACCATGTAGCAATTTTCCAAATTTTTTTTGCCATCCATCCCCAGTTATCTCTGTCCCATTCCACACCATCAAGAGTCATCACAAGCCGCTTACCTGAAATTTTCACGAATATACCGCCAAAAGAACTTGCGGCATTGTACATATGAACCACATCAAAGCCCTTATGTATGAAAGCAGCATGAAAACCAGCCATTATAGAGTGAAGAATAGTCTCAAGACTCTTCAAACGAATTACTGGCAAAAAAACAAGATTTACACCTTTATACTTTTCTAAATCATTAGTCCCGGCCGACCCCCTGCAATAAACAGTTACATTATGACCTAACTGTACCATTCTGATCGCTGTTTGCTCAGCCGAAGTCTCAAAGCCTCCATACCTGCTTGGAATACCTCTCACTCCGAGTATTGCAATGTTCATGCACATAAATCCTGAACATATTCTTGCGCGTACTCAGCAAGCGCATCTTTCCAATCAGGCATGAAATTAATTTTTCTTGCATTAAGCTTTGTATTTACTAATTTTTCAGAATAAGGTCTTGGAGCAAAATACTCCTCTTTAAAGTAATCAGAATCAACCTTAAGTATTTTAATTTTATCTTGAAGCCCTAACAGTCTCACAAACTCTACTGCCACATCATATCGACTACAATCACCTGTGCATACCTGATTATAAACCCCATACAAATCAGTTTCTGATACTTTGAACATGCCCTCAGCAAAGCTTTTAGTATAAGTTGGAGTGCCTAGTTTGTCGTCTACCACGTGCAAGGTATCTTTACCTGCTTTTATCTGTTTATATATTTTATTGATAAATTTTTTATCTATATCTGGCCCACCGCCCATCATCCAACCCGCGCGAAATATGAAATGCTTTTTCACTGTAGAACGCACAACAAATTCACCTTCATATTTAGATTTAGCATATATCGACAATGGATTATGTGTACCAAAATCGTTATATACATCCTGCTCACCATCAACAATACCCGCAGTTGAAATGTAAATTAATGGCACATCCAGTCTGTTGACTATTAGTGCTATATTTTCCATTCCCAGTGTATTAGTAAGCCATGAATCTTCTTCATTCTCTTCACAATATTCCAAATCAGTTAGCGCAGCCAAATTAATAATGAAATCAGGATTGAACTCAGAAATCGAATTGTTTATATCAGCATAATTCCTAACATCCGCATATGATAACCAATCAATATTCACATCAATATCAGTTGCTTTAACTGTAGTTCGCTCACTAAAATACTCATAAACTGCTCGACCTAACATTCCTCCGCAACCGCTTATATACACTTTTGTCTTTTTTTCAAAGTTCATAATTTAACCCTGTAAATTTATAATAAATATTAAATTGAAAATACTGATATTCTACTTTATTGAAATAAATGTTCATATTGTAACCCAGTATTAATTGCCGCCACCTCCCAACTATATTCCTTTGCTTTACACATTCCTTGATGACTAAAATAGTCTCTTTTATTCTCATCTTCTAACAACAATGATAAATTATTTTTTATTTGATCGACACACGTATCAGTTAAAAGAGCAGCATTTCCTGCAATTTCTTTCAGACTGGAATTATTAGTAGTTAACACGGGTATCCCATATTGCATTGCCTCTAATATTGGCAACCCAAACCCTTCATACTCAGATAAATAAGCAAATATCATTGCATTTTTATATAAACGCTCCAACTCTTTATCATCAACATAACCATATATAAACACATCCTCACTTAAAGAGTATTTATCAACCATATATTGAATTTCCTTAAAAGCATTACCTTTTCTACCAACCAGATATAACTTTGTATCACATCTAATGCTCTCATCTAATAATGCATAAGCTTCTACAAGCCTTTCTACATTTTTTTCTTTCTCCAAAACACCTACATATAATATATATGATACGTCGGCATCAGACGTACTAACGTCATTCGTAAGTTTTGTAATTCCATTATAAATCACATTTATTTTGGCATATGCAACATTAAGGTATTTAAAAATATCATCTTTAGATGAATGAGACACCGTAATAATGCTATCAGATAATTTCGCCTGACTCCAAGATATAACTCTTCTATAAAAAGCCTGAACATAAGAAAATCTCTGTGGTACAACATATTCTGCACAATCATGTATTGTACTAATAATTTTCGTCTTACCTTTAAATATCGGAATAGGGTTGGTATCGGGTATGTGATACACATCTATACTATATTTATGCATAAACCATGGCATGTAAAACATAAAAAAAAGTGCGCGTGAAATTTTACTTCGGTTAACATTGTAATAACGCACATTAATCTTGCTCTCTAATTCGACATATATATTTTTTTGCCAGCTTCCTGCAATCAAATAGACCTCATACTTACTAGTCGGCAAATTTGCGGCAATTTCATATACATACCGTACAGGCCCCCTAATCTGATCGTTTTCCGTCATCCCGTTTATACATACACGCATTTTGCTCATTAATATATATCTACTATGTAAAATTGTTTATTAAAAATACGACTTAATTTATTTATTTATTTATTATATATAAAACCATGAAAAAATTATTATGCATTTTTTTCGCTCACCGGTAGTATTACTTTCCGTATCAATTTAATTTTATTTTCACTTACCCCCCCCTGAATAGCTGTCAGATTATTCCCTAGCAAAAACCAAAATAGTGCCCCAGATGTAAAACTAAACCAATGCTCCGTAGTTAAAGAAGCCAGCAAATACACAAACATTGCAGCCACAGTAGCGTATGTATATGGAGAGCAATAATGTTTTCGTAAAAACCTATACACCATTAACAACCATACCGCATAAAGCAAAAACAAACCGATTCCATATTCTTGGATAACTGTCAAATACAGACTTTCTGCACCTCTCACTTTATCTTTGACATCTTCATTCTCTGTTACTACCGCACTCTCATCTAGATCACTATATGCACTAAGATGTGCTTTTGTTGATGGGTCTAAAGAATCTTGAATATAACTCATATTATAACTAACAATAGCCACTAACAAAGTCAGTGCAAGCATAAACACTGAAAACCATCTTAATCTTCTTTTTTTGAATTGATAAACCGCTAGAGCCAATAACATTCCAATTATTATTGCTCTTGTTAAGGTAAGTACCACTATCAGACCTACGCATATCGTTAAAACTCTAGCTAGTTTAGAAGTTGTCCTTTTACATATTTCGAATAAATAAAAAAATAAACACCCCCCAAGAAATGCGGATGAAAGAGGATCAAAATTTGCACCAAATGCCCTATTGGTCAGCTCACCGTTAGTATGATAAAAATAAAAATTTATGGGAAGCCCCCCCATTACAGCATCCTCACGGCCAAAGTGGCCTAACTTTTCACTCAAAAGCTGCCCTAACCCCATTTGCAATAATACTTCCCTGTCAATTAAAATAAAAACTAAACTTACAAGAACATATGCCGAGCTAATAACAAGAATAAATCTTATGAGGTCTGCCTCTCTGAGAAATGGCGACATATTTCTACCTATAAAATACAATAGAATAGGCACCAAATAAAACCTCAATTGCATAATCATGTCATTTAATCCACTCCCTTTAACTAAAGCAAAAACAACCAAATAGAGTAGTATTAATAACGCCACCTGATCAAATCTGCTAAATTTAAAAACAACTTTAGTCATTAGTAACAAACCCACCATACCAAGCAAAACAATATCTTTAAAAACATAAATCACAGACACAGGCAATTCCAGCCCCAAAGCTTTAACTGAAAAAGCAATAGAATTCTGTAATATTAAAGCTAGAAAAAAAATGTATGTGACAACAGCATATGCATGCACACCCTTTCCGCCGTAAATTTTTGAAGCTATATTTGTAGGCATATTTTTTATATAGTAATTATCAAAAAAACATTATATTCAGAAGGCAAACTACTCTTTTCATTTACCACCAACCATTTCTACACAACGATTCAAAACTTGATAAAAACTTTTCTCTTGACGTTTTCTGCTGAATCTTTCAGTGACCAGCTCATAATTACTATCTACATGAGCAGTACTATTATCTAACTTAACCTGTAACATTCTCTCACTAAATAGTTTCTCATCTCCAACGGAAAACAGCCACTCCATTGGCAATAACTCATTCATTGCATCTATATTTGATGCAACAATGGGCAACCGATAATACATTGCCTCCAATAAAACAACTGGCACGCCTTCGAACTGTGATGGCATTAGCAGCATGTCAATCGCGGAGTAAACTCGTGACATATCTGACTGCCAGGGCACTATCTTCACTATATCGGATAACGCCTTATCAATAATCATATTCTCCAGATTTTTTTGATCAGGACCAGAACCAATGATTAGCACCGTCCACTCTTTGAAATCATCAATGCGCGCTGCTATAGCCTGAAGTAGAATATCATGCCCTTTTTGCTTGAACTCTATTCTACCGCATAAAGCTGCTACATAACCTGAATTAGTAACTCCTAATTCAGCAAGCGATTTCGCTTTATCATAAACATGAAGTAAGTCAAGGCTAATACCATTTTCAACTATATCTATTGGCTGAGTGGCACCATGACTTCTAATCTGTTTCCCAACGCTTTTACTTATCGTGATATAGCTATCAGGAAGCCGATAGTAATATCTGAGGAAATACTCCTTCAACCAGGCCAGGCTTTCACCTCTCTGCTTCCTAGTATGAGCCATTGGCAAATAACTGAGGGTATAACAACCAGCATCATTAGCTGACATTATACCAACTGAAGACAGGCTTATTTCACCCTGCACTGCTACCACACAATTTGGCGAGAGTTTATTAAATAGTGCCTTAAGGTGACTTCTTGCACTAAAAGCCCATAAGGCCCGTAAAAATTGAAGCCGGCCTGATGAATATACTTCAGGAAACAATTTCAACTTGGGGTATTTGTCCTTCAACTGTGCCAGCTCAGACTCAAGCTGCTTATTTTTATTGTAATAGACTACGCCTAGCTCCCAGCGATCCTTTGACAGAAGATAACCAAGAACATTTACAAACATGACTTCATGACCGCCGAAAACACTCACGTCATTATAAAAAACAACATCCATTATGATTTTGAATCAAATTTAATTTTTTTTGCTATTAGAAAAAAACCTGCTGCAAATAAATCCGGAAAACGATGTGCAATATATGATGGGATATTAGTTTTCCTTATTGATGATAACCAGTTAAGCCCTGGAAAAGCCGGCGCTTGACTAGAACAATCTTCAACTATTTCAAATCCGTTTTTCTCTAATAATGCACTTATACTTCCATGCCTAAAAAAACGAACATGTGGATTCTCCCAGTCATTACTATCTGGGAAATACCCCTGAGAATCAACACCTGACCCTAACAGTATTCTCAATCTACCTGACAATGTAAAATGATTAGGAACGTTAACTACAAGAAGACCATTTTCACGTAGTATTCGCCATGATTCTTTAATAGAGAATTCAGGATGATTTAAATGTTCCAAAATATCCATACACAACACTACGTCAGAACTCTCAGCCTCAAGCGGAATTGGATCACCTTCAAGGTCAACCTGCAAAACCCTAACACCTTGTTGATTAGCAATTGACACCGCGCCTTCTAGACCCTCAAAGCCCAAAGTATTATTATCTGAAGAAAAAATTTTCAGGTTATCTCCCAGGCCACAACCTAATTCAATAACTCTTTTATTTTTAAGTTTATAACGGCTCTTTACACCTTCAAGAGCGAATCTTATATGTGATCTATCTGAGAATTCACTAGCTAATTTTTCTGATGAATAATTGATACTTTGAGTCATTGTTTTTTTCTACTATTTAGTATTGACAGAGTCAAGATATATTAAACATAACAACTGAAGAAATTAAAATTAACCTATAATTTTTCAGTCATACTTACTTAAAAGCCTTCAAAGTATAATTTGCCGGACTTTTTTCACTTGTACTAATTTTTTCCGCTAACAAACCTAAACAATTTATTAGTATACGCAAAGGGAAAAGCACTTTAGAAACTTTTAAATTTATTGACAGCAAGATTTGCGCCCAATCTCCACCATCAGATTTAATTTCCCATGATTTAAATCCTGCCGTCTTCAACATATATTCAAGCCCATATTGTGTATAGCGATAAAAATCATAAGGTTCCTCGTGAATCGGCCAATAAAAAGGTGCAGATAATATAAGTGCGCCCCCAGGCTTTAACACTCGAAAACATTCATTCATCATTTTTTGTGGCTCTGGCACATGCTCAATTACCTGAGTAGTAAATACTATATCTATTGACTCAGTATCTACAGGTAAGTCTGTAGCATCACCCAGAATATCAGGATCTGCATTCTCATCACTATGGTTCAGGCCAATGTACTCACAGTCTTCAAATAAATCTTTATATGGTTTTTCTCCGCAACCTACATCAAGTACTGTAGGTTTTAATATTCCTAATTGTGACTTTACCGATGTAACCGCCCACTCTATGTTTGGCCATAAATACCTGTAAATCAGAAAATTCTGGTGCCATATTTTTGTTTTTCGCGCTTTCAGTCTACCCAACTTTATTATCCTCTGATATATATTAGCCGATCTATCAAATATTTAAGCCTAATTCCTAAGCACATATTCATCAATTGCCTAGACATCATGCGCTACTATATAATATTTTTAAGTGTTTTTACTATAATAAAAGGATTCCAGTGCGCATGCGTCCAAACACCAGCCTTTCTTTTCGTTTCTATTAGCGCCCAACCATGTAAAACAACAAGCCATCCTGATGTCACTATAGCAACACCTAATACACCGTATTGGTTTGCCATTGGAAAACATGCCAGTAGCGCAAGTAAAAGTGTAACAACCATAATTTTAAGAAGACTCTTTTGATGTCCCGTCATACTTAAAGTGAATCCACATGCCCCTCCCCATACTGAAAAAACATGCCCCAGGCATAATACATTTAAAACCTGCTTTGCATCCTTGTAATTCTCACCATATATTATTCCCAATATTGAATCACCCCATAGCATAAAAAAAACCATCAAGGCAATCGCAGGTAATGTCGCAATAGATGCTATCACTCGTAAAGTATCCTCCATTGCCACTAAATTATCATTTGCATGAAATTCAGCAATCAATGGCGGTAAAACAGCACTTACAATCATAAGAGGCATACTCACCAACATAACTAGCTTAATAGCAGCGCCATACAGCGCAACCTCTGAAGCACTTGTAGTTATCCCCACCACCCACACATCTAGCTGAATCAGGACCATTGAAATAAGTGCGCTCCCCCATAAAGGCAAAGCAAGTTGCATCACCTTATTTTTATCAAAATTATCTACACTTATTTTCTTTGGTAAACGTTTGTATATAAAAAATACTGCAAAAAGGGCATTGATTGTAAACGCAAGTGCGATGAATGTTATTGCAAACTTTAATTCTACATTTTCATACTGCAAGTATAAAAAAAGACAAAACAATACAGATAAAGCTGTAGTAAATAAGCCTCCAAAAAAAGTCGCCTGACCAATTGAATGAAATCCCCTAAAACTTTCAGCTAGCACATCCTGTAAAGCTCGGCCAAATATCCAAAACACAAGCAACCCAATAATTGCATTAATTGCAGGCATGTTAAAGACTTCATCAGCTAACCAGTTTCCAACCCCAACATACAAAACAAAACCTAATATTCCTGAACCTATTAAGGTTACCTGAACCACAAATAGTACAGACCTTCGTACTTTTGAAAAAGATTCTTTCGTCATACTCTCAGCAATTAACCTGACAATTGCCTGATTCATTCCAACTTGAGCAAAGGTTGCAACTGTGACTACAACCGAGAGACTAATAAAATACACTCCCATATCTTCCGGGCTGAGAATCCTGGCCAAAACCATATTCAATACCATTGCCAGGACCACCATTAAAACTTTTCCTAAAAGCGCCCAAAAACTTCCTGATAGTAACCTTTGCTTTAAGCTGCTCAACTATTTCTCCTGCATCTTGATGTTATTCTTGGTAAAAAACTGAGCTTGTCATGTCTCTGCCTTATCTAATACACTATATAATCGACGCTTAGCTAGTATAAATAAATCAGATACTGAAATTGGCATAATATATATTTTCTTAATTTTAATAGACCAAACTTAAGCCTTCATCTTGAATTGCCATGGTAAAATCATATTAACTTGCTACTCCTGCATCAAACCAATGATGAATACCATACTGCCACCTACCAATTATGCACCATATCACTTGAGCCAGTCTTTTCGCCAAGGTTAGTGGGCAATTTGAGCCCAATACATCTAAACACTTTGCTCACCTGCTAATTGATTAAGCCCATAAACACATAATGTTTTTTTAACTAGACACCCTCAACTGCATCCGCTTCTTTTAACCAGCAACCTGCAGCATCCTTGCTCGACAGCACCGGATTTTGTTCAGCGTTAAGCGGCCATTTAATTGCTAGATCAGGATCATCCCATCTTATAGAGCGCTCATATTCAGGCGCGTAATAATCAGTACATTTATAAATAAATTCTGCTATTTTAGACGTCACGTAAAAACCATGCGCGAAGCCTGGTGGCACCCAAAGCATTTTTTTATTCTCAGCGGAAAGTAACTCAGCTACCCATTGCCCATATGTTGGTGAGTTTTTTCGCATATCCACTGCCACATCGTAAACCTCGCCTACAACAACTCTTACCAATTTACCCTGAGGCTGCTTTATTTGATAATGTAACCCTCGTAAAATTCCTTCTGATGATTTACTATGGTTATCTTGCACAAACAAAGCATCAATTCCTGCATTCTTAAACTTTTCAGACTGCCAGGTTTCCATAAAAAAACCTCTTTCATCACCAAAAACACTAGGCTCTATGATTACTACATCTGATAACTTTGTTTTAATAAATTTCATGAGATAACAGCATCTTCATGCGCACGTTGAATAAGATACTGGCCATATTGGTTTTTCTTTAATGGCTCAGCCAGCTTAAGTAACTCATCTTTTGAGATATAGCCCATTTCATATGCTATTTCTTCTATACAAGCTACTTTTAGCCCTTGCCTATTTTCAATAGTTTGTATGAAGTTTGATGCTTCCAATAGACTTTCATGGGTTCCTGTATCTAACCAGGCAAAACCACGCCCCATAATCTCAACTTTCAGATTTCCCTGATCTAAATACATCTGATTGACAGTGGTTATTTCTAGCTCACCTCTTGCTGAAGGCTTTATCTGTTTCGCAATTTCAATGACACTATTTGGATAAAAATATAAACCAACAACCGCATGGTTACTTTTAGGTTTTTCTGGTTTTTCATCTATACTTAATACATTTCCTTCTGAATCAAACTCTGCAACCCCATAACGCTCAGGATCTTTTACATAATAACCAAATACCGTGGCTTTCTTTTTTGTTGTTACATTTTTTACTGAGTTTGCAAGCATCGTTGTTAAACCATGCCCGTAGAAAACATTATCGCCTAACACAAGACAAACATCATCATTTCCAATAAAGTCTTCGCCAAGTATAAATGCCTGAGCAAGCCCATCTGGTGAAGGTTGCTCAACATAACTAAACTTCATTCCTATATTACTGCCATCACCTAACAATGTTTTAAATTGAGGTAAATCTTGTGGCGTAGAAATAATTAAAACTTCTGTTATACCCGCTAACATTAATACTGATAACGGATAATAAATCATCGGTTTATCATATATAGGTGTCAATTGTTTACTAATACCTTTTGTAATAGGATACAATCGAGTACCTGATCCACCTGCTAATATTATACCTTTCATGCTGGGCCTTCCGTATATAGCTCTTCAATTAATCGATGAACATGTGTTTTCCAATGTGGAATATTAACCCCAAAGGCATCTTTAATTTTATTGACATCCAATCTTGAGTTCATCGGTCGTTTTGCGGATGTAGGGTAATCAGTTGTTGGTATTGGCTGGATATTTTCAGGAGTAACTTTCAAATTAACACCATATTTCTCTGCAAGCGTTATGACATATTTTGCAAAACCAAACCAGCTAACTTCACCATCTGGTACTAAATTATATAAACCTGATAATTTACTATTACTATCCTGCTTTACTCTAAATAAACACAAACTTGTAATATCGGCAATAAGCTCCGCACTTGCAGGTGCACCAATTTGGTCATTTATTACCTTTAATTCATCTCGTTCTTTAGCCAGCTTAATCATTGTTTTTGCAAAGTTTGCTCCCCTTGCCGCATATACCCAACTGGTTCTAAAAATGAGATGCTTGCACGCTACCTCTTGTATATTCTTTTCACCCTGCAGTTTAGTTACACCATATACAGACTGAGGATTAGGCTTATCGGATTCTTTATAAGGAACTGAATTACTACCGTCAAAAATATAATCAGTTGAGTAATGCACTAACCATGCATTTAACTGTTTTGCTTTTTGAGCTAATAATTTAACAGCCACCGCATTTATTTGAGCTACTCTTTCTGGTTCTGACTCGGCTTTATCTACGGCTGTGTATGCAGCTGCATTAACAATTATAGTTGGTTGATAGTCATCAACTAATTGCCCTAACTCCTCAAGATTTTCAAAATTGGCTTCATGCTTACCACAGACATTTACTTCACCTAAAAGTGTAAGAGAGCGCTGCAGCTCCCAGCCAACTTGTCCATTTGCACCTAGCAGTAATATTTTATCCATTGAGCCATCCTTTGGTTTAGACGTACTGCCTTTCAATCCAGTCACGATATGTGCCACTAGCCACATTTTCCAACCATGTTGTATTAGCTAAATACCACTCGATGGTTTTTTTCAGACCCGTTTCAAAAGTTTCTTTTGGTACCCAGCCCAAATCTTTTTCAATTTTACTTGCATCAATTGCATAGCGTACATCATGACCGGGACGATCTTTTACATAAGTAATTAATGAGTCATGAGGGATATATTTTGAATTAGGCAACATATCATCGAGTAGAGCACAAATCGTTTTTACAACATCAAGATTGGTTTTTTCATTATGCCCACCGATATTATATGTTTCGGCAACTTTACCTTTTTCCAATACCAGGCGTAATGCATCAGCGTGGTCGTCCACATATAACCAGTCACGTATTTGATCACCTTTTCCATAAATAGGAAGAGGCTTACCCTGCCTGGCATTCATAATAACAAGTGGAATTAGCTTTTCTGGAAACTGATAAGGGCCATAATTATTTGAGCAATTCGTTATAACCACTGGAAAACCATAGGTTCGGTGCCATGCCCGAACTAAATGATCAGAGGAAGCTTTGCTAGCAGAATAAGGCGAGCTAGGCTCATAAGATGTTTCTTCAGTAAAGAAACCCGTTGCATCAAGATCACCATAAACCTCATCAGTGGATACATGGTGAAAGCGAAAATTTAATTTCTTATCACCACTTAGTCCGCCCCAATACTGTTTAGCCACTTCGAGTAAGTTATATGTGCCAACAATATTTGTTTGAATAAAATCTGCAGGTCTTTCAATAGAGCGATCGACATGAGATTCAGCGGCTAAATGCATAATAGCATCAGGCTGATGCCGCTCAAATACACGTTTTATATCGTTGATATTTCGAATATCAACATGTTCAAATTGATATCTGGAGTGCCCTGATATATCGGCTAGAGATTCAAGATTACCCGCGTAAGTTAGTGCATCTAAATTTACAATACTATGATCAGTTTGCTGGATATATTGACGGATCACCGCAGATCCAATAAATCCTGCACCGCCGGTGACTATGATTTTCAAAATTCTGACCTGACCCCCTGTCAAGAATGATCAATTCTGACGATAAATTATGGTGGAGCTAGGCGGGATCGAACCGCCGACCTCAACACTGCCAGTGTTGCGCTCTCCCAGCTGAGCTATAGCCCCAAATTTATGCGCAATTTTATAGGCATTTGCCCCTAAAGTCGAGGGTTATTAGGGATTTACGGGATAATGCCGTATGTCGACAGAATTATTTCATAAATGAATTTGACCTCAATGCTTTTTGCGAATTTGACTGTAAATTGGCGTTTAACCAAACTATTCTTGCCAATTGTTTTGTGTACAGCCTATTTTATAGGCTTATACACAAGCTTTAACCGAAGGGTTTGCCTATCATTTTCAGCGTATACAGTGTGGGGTTACTTTTTTCTGTTTCTAAATCTATCAGAGTACGAGCAGATACTTTAATAAGTTTTGCATACTCTGCCTGATCCAGGTCGAGCAACTCTCTCATTCTACGGAATGTTTCAGCCAGGCTTAATCGCCCTTCTAGCAGATCTCGATAAAAACGCTCTCTTTCTTCGGGTAAAATTTCTTTTGCTATTTTTCTGCACCGGCCCATATTGCCTTACTCCCCCTGTAATTCTTTACTGAGTGCATCAATTCGCCCTGCCATTATCTCTATTACATCTGCATTCGCCTTTACAATTTTTCATTATTTTCCTTATATTTTTTAATTTCTCCCCCATTTCACTCATTTTCAATTCAAGCTGTGACACATTCATACCCAACTCACTCATTTTTTTAGCTATTTTGCGCCACTCGGGTAACCGTAATTATCATTTTCTTGCCAGCGACTTACGCAAGCGATGCCTTCATAGTCAAGCACCATCGGTGCAAAATCATATAATGATGTAAGCTGAACCGTTCCGTCAGGTAAATATTGCATGGAGTATTTCGCCCATGGTTATCTGTATTACCCTCGTCTATATTATCCAGAGCCACATTAAAATTGTCGCGTTTAAGAAATTCTGTGATTTCGACCTCTGGGTGAGTGCATGCTGCGCAATCAACTGGCACATTTCTTCGATCGCCATAGATCTGCCAAAGTCTGCAATTCCGGCTAATGAATATAAGCTTTCCTGCCCGTAGTAACTCATTACCCCATTTTGTTTTTCTCTATCAAACCTGGGGATAAAAGTGTATTTTTTCATGCAACAGGGGCTCATGCATGCGCAGCCCCATCGTACTAGCAATGCAATAATACGCACATTTATTAAATAATATGCTTCTGTCACTTTGCTGTTTAGTCCACGGAAATTTCACTAATCAGTGTTTTTTGATGCGAGACTCACTAATAGCACCTTCTGCATGCCAGCGCCCCTTTACATCTTCTACCAGTAAAAATTTGGGAGTCACCCTGCACATCACTAGAACCGGCTACGGGTGCGCCATACTCATAAGCATATTCGATAAAAGCCTCTTCTCGCTCAAGTAATTCACTGCGAAGAAAACCCGGATGACTATCCAGCTCTACGCACTGCACTGATTCTGCTATACGCTAGTGCCCGGGCGGATACCCGGCAGCAGTAAGTATTAATGGCCAATCGCCCTGTGTGCCACCAGGCAAACCATTTCTTTCATAGAGAACTGTCAAATATTTCAGCGCATTTCAACGTCATTACTAACCGCTTTGCCAAACAGGGTAAATCGCGTTACAGAATCTACTGTATATACGCCAAAAGATATTCATTGAAATCAAGCTTATGATTAAAAATAATTATCAATTTAAATTATTTTTATTAGTTTGAATATGATACATTCCATCAGCAAATACTTGCAGAAACCAACCAGATCATTAAATCCGATGAAAAACAACAACTTGCAGGAACTAAACCCTGTTTACATTCAAGAAGCCCGCTATTCATCTGATGATGAAATCAGTTTAATAGATTTAACTATGGTGCTGGTTAACAGAAAAAAGCTAATTAGCCTTACAATTACATTGTTTATTACTATTGGCATTGCAGCAGCACTATTAATGCCAAAAAAATACACCTTTAGCACTTCTATTGAAATTGGTAGCCAGATTATTAGTGGCAATGTAAGCTCTTTTGAAACCACTCAAACCTTATTAGCTAAACTGCAACACAGCCATATACCTCAGGTTTTGTATGCACAGCGCCAGACTGAGCCAGATAGTAAAAAGAAATATGAGATAAAAGCCAATAATCCTAAAGGCAGTAATATTCTTGTTTTATCCGTTAAGGGTACTGAAGCTCAGGCTGATTTACTGGTTAAGCTGCTGCATAGCGTGAATTTAAAGGCAATTGAAGACCATAGCCGTATTTATGATTCTGTTAAGCGAAATATGATTTCTCGTTTAAATTTGGCTAATAGTGAGTTAAAGCTACTTAAGAAAACTAAAAACAACGAGACTGAAATTTCTGCTCAACAGGATTTAATTGAACTTTATTCTTCTCAATTGGCTAATTTACGTAATACCCGTGAAATACAACCACCTATGAAATCAATTGAGCCTACCGGTACTAGCCGTAAGTTGATTGTGATTATTGCGGCTTTTGCGGGAATGTTTTTTGGTGTATTTACTGCATTTTTTGCTGAGTTTGCCTCTAAGGTTAGAGAAAAACAAAATGAAGTCGTAAGTCGTAAGTCGTAAGTCGTAAGTC
>JASFYW010000040.1:0-11834 GCA_045046865.1 Woeseiaceae bacterium
ATTTATAAATTTTAAAAATGGAAAAGTATTATGGGTAAAAATGTCATTGTTGTCGGCACCCAATGGGGTGATGAAGGCAAAGGTAAAGTAGTTGATCTTTTAACGGAACGCGCAAATGGTGTGGTACGTTTTCAAGGCGGCCATAACGCCGGTCATACTTTAGTGATTGATGGTAAAACAACTGTTTTACATTTGATTCCATCAGGTATCTTACGTGAGAACGTAAAATGCATGATTGGTAATGGTGTTGTGTTAGCACCAGACGCTCTGGTCAAAGAACTCGACATGCTAAAAGAAAGCGGTGTTGATACTGAAGGCCGTCTATACATTAGTGAAGCCTGCACTTTGATTCTTCCATACCATATAGCACTTGACCAAGCGCGCGAAATTGCCCGTGGCAAAAAAGCCATCGGTACAACAGGCCGAGGTATTGGCCCCGCATATGAAGACAAAATTTCACGTCGCGGACTAAAAGTAGGCGACATGTTACATCGCGAACGTTTCGCTGCACGTTTAGGTGAAGTGTTGGATTACCATAACTTTGTATTAAAAAACTATTTCAAAGTCCCGACAGTCGATTTCCAAGAAGTATTGGATTATGGTTTAGAAATGGCAGAAATTATTCGTCCAATGGTGACCGATGTGACTGGCATGTTGAATCAAATGCGTGCCGATGGCGGAGACATTATGTTTGAAGGCGCACAAGGAACATTGCTTGATATTGATCACGGCACTTACCCTTATGTAACGTCATCAAACCCGACCGCCGGTGGTGCTTTAACTGGTACAGGTGTTGGACCAAAAGATATTGATTATGTTTTAGGTATTACAAAAGCCTATACCACACGCGTAGGAGCAGGACCTTTCCCAACCGAACTTTATGATGGTGAAGAGTTAAATGATCCCGTTGGTGCGCATTTAGCCAAAGAAGGACATGAGTTTGGTGCAACGACTGGCCGTGCACGTCGTTGTGGTTGGTTAGATGCCGTTTGTTTACGTCGCTCAGCACAAATTAATTCACTCACGGGAATTTGCTTAACAAAAATGGACGTACTTGATGGACTAAAAACATTACGCATTGCTGTCGGTTATGATCATGATGGTCAGCAAATCGATGCGCCACCCATCGGCGCCGATGCTTATGAAGCTTGTGTACCAAAATATATTGATATGCCAGGTTGGTCAGAAAGTACAGTCGGTATTCAAAATTATGATGATCTACCTGAAAATGCCAAAGCTTATATCAAAAAAATTGAAGAAGTGGTTGGTGTGCCCATTGATATTATTTCAACAGGGCCAGATCGTGTAGATACGATGGTGTTACGTCATCCTTACGATTGATATTATGCTGGTTAACAGCAATTAATAGACCTATTAAAAATAGCCTGTTTTTATAACAGGTTTTTTTTTGCCTCCAGCCTGCAACTACTCCAAATACGTATCAAAATAGTACGGGCTCTAGTAATATAACCTTACTTATAGCGTGCCCTATTGATAATTAAGTGGATTAGTTGATGATTTTACTAAAGTAATAAAAACAAATGACGATATTAATTAAAGTGATGAAAATTTGCGTATCTAAAACATGAGTAACAGTTTGAGATGTGGGACTTACCAGTAGATTTATCTATAGCAAGAGATGGTTTTGAAATAGCCACAAGAATTGAAAAAAGCATTAAGAGAAATAGTTATGAAACATGAAAATGATTCGTTAAACGATTTCAAAGATTTACAAATTTATTTTAGAGAAAATCTAAATGACAATATTTCTCATATTCAAAATTTGTGGTTAACGGTAAATAAAGATAAAACAAATATAGACGGCTTAAAAAAACTTCGACATGCCTTGTTGCGGTTAGCTAATAAAGCAGGCACATTTGGTGCAGGAGATATGAGTTATTACTCAAGAAAATTAGAATTGCTCTTTAATCAATATATTGTCACAGAAACTGAATCCTGTGATTGTAATATGGACAGCAATAAAATTAATGAGTTATTTAAAAGATTGAACTGCGCTAAAGAAGAATGGATAACATCAGAGCTAGCTGAAAATAAATTAGAGAAACATTCATACAAAGTAAAACAATTTAATAATATTATTGATTTAGAAAATGAATATAACAAAGAAAACGCAGGGATTGTTATTGTTGATGATAAATGTATAGATAATAAAATTTCAGGATTGCCCATAGTGACTTGCTTGAAAGAGATAGCAGAATTCAAATCATCTATTAGTGGCAACTAAACAAATATAAACTTCTTTCTGTAAATATATTTAACCTTAACTCCGATTATATTAGAGAAATGTTATGACAAAAAATATTCGTAAAATATTATATATCGAAGACAATCCTGCAAATTTACGATTAGTAGAACAAATTATTGGTTGTATACCTAATGCTGAAATATTTGGTGCTCCAGAAGCATTGCTTGGTATAGAGTTGGCAGAACAACATAAACCAGATTTGATTTTATTAGATATTAATTTGCCCAAAATGGACGGTTATGAAGCATTAATAAAGCTTAAAAAAATTAAAGAACTCTCTGGGGTGCCTGTTATTGCAATTAGTGCAAATGCAATGTCATCAGATATAAAAAAAGGACTTGATGCAGGCTTTGTTGCATACATTACTAAACCCATAAATATTGAAAAATTCATTGAAAATATAAATAAATATCTACCAAAACATATAGGCTAAAATTATGACGCTTACAGCGGACTTTTTAAATAACAATAAAGAATTTAAATTAGTTATTTCAGGTGCATTTGATTTTTCTAAAGTAAGAGAGTTTAGAAAGTTGGTAGATGTACCAGAAATGAAGCAAGTAGAGAAAGTTACTATCGATTTGTACAATACTGAATGTATCGATAGTTCTGGTCTAGGTATACTTCTTGCGCTACAAAAAGATTTTCATATAGATAAGCAATCATTTGAAATAATTAATGCTAATGATGCAATTAAAAATATTTTTAAAATGACGGCTTTTGAAAAAGTTGTAACGGTTAAATAATATTTACTGCTGAATGTATCTACAGATGATTATTTCATAATAAATCTTCCTTATTAAAATATCGTATTGTAGATATAATAATCTTCGATCTGCCAATCATCTTTTTGTTAGGCTTGTACTGGGTAGCATGTTATTTTTATTTTATTTGTGTGATACTAATATCACTCATATAAAAAGCGCCTACTTAATAGAAATACCGATGATACAGTTCAATCTATCTTCAAATTAAAGATAAATTCGACTCATTTTTAACTTTAATTCCTTAAGAAAAACTCATATTTGCCGATTTTACTTAGAGAAATTAATATTTTGTAATAAAAGTAAGAGTATTTATGACCAATAATAAAAATATGGCTGTCCACGTGAAAATTGCTAAGTTACAGCTCGAATTCAAGTATTCCTTAACTTCAAAGTTAGATGATATTGAAGAGTTATGGTCGGCCATCTCATTAGGAACAGATAACGAAAAATCATTATTAGAATGTTACAGGAAGATCCACAGCCTAGTAGGAACCAGCGGCACGTTTGGTGCTTTAGCTTTAAGCAATACAGCAAGGCAAATAGAAACTATCGTTAAAGAGGCTTTAGCTCTTACAAATATACCAGAAGAAACTATTCTTGAAGTTCAAGCTAATATCAAAGAGTTGCATGACCAAGCAGAAATATGGAACCCTGATGTCGCAAATAACTTTAGTGCTCTCAAATACAATAGAAACTCAAATATTAGCAAAGTCGATAATCTTGTATATTTTGTTGAAGACGATGAGCATATAGCAAAAGAAGTTAAATTAATCTTAGAAAAAGATCGTTTTGAGGTTAAACATTTTTTAAACATTGAAAGCTTCAAAAGTGCATTTATGAAGCAAGCACCGAATGCCATTATTATGGATATCGTTTTTGATTCTGGCGATAATGCAGGGCTTAATGTGATTGCTGAATTAATGCTCAATAATGAAAAAATCCCCCCTGTTATTTTCACCTCAGTAAGAGGTGACATGGAAGCACGTTTAGCAGCAGCCAGACTAGGTGAGGTTCGTTATTTTTCTAAGCCTTATAACACAGAAAATCTGTCTAAAATATTAGACAGTATTATTGAACGTAAAATAAATGAGTCTTATCGTGTTTTATGTATTGACGATGATGACGAATTATTAAAATTTTATAGCAGTGTACTAACATCAGAAGGGATAGAAGTACAAACACTTTCACAACCACTAGAAACCTTGAACCGATTAAAAGAATTTAGGGCAGATGTTATCTTATTAGATCTCCATATGCCAGAATGTTCCGGTATAGACCTTGCCAAAGTGATACGCCAAGACGAAAGGTGGTCAACTATTCCCATTATGTTCTTATCCTCAGAAGATGATGTAACAGTACAATTAAAAGCAATAAATATAGGTGATGGTTTTTTAATAAAGCCGATACAACCACAACATTTAATTACGGCTGTTGAAAATAAGGCACAAATGTCGCGAATAAACGCGCGAATTGATGCAGGTCAAGAATACTTTTCAAAAAATAAAGAAATTGAATATGTTGCGGCTAATTTCCATACCATTATGAGTTCTGCGGATATAGAAGGAAATATAATTACCGTTAATAAAAACTTTTGTGACATTAGTGGCTATAGTGAAAGTGAACTGATAGGCAATAACCATCGCTTATTAAAGTCTAATTACCATCCCGTTTCATTTTATGAGGAATTGTGGGCGACAATATCCAGTGGCAAAGTTTGGCAAGGAATCATTTGTAATTACAACAAAGATGGAAATGAGTATTGGGTAGAGTCTACAATTGTTCCATTTTTAGATGAAAAGGGAATACCCTACCGCTATGTTTCTGCGAGAACTGATGTAACAAACGTAATTCAAAGCGAGGCAAGATTAAAACACAGCCAAGATTTTGCCAACATAGGAACGTGGGACTGGAACATTACAACAGGCGCCTTATTTTGGTCAGATCGTATATGGCCTATGTTTGGCTATAAAAAAGGGCATACGGATACAACCTATGAAAATTTTATGTCTGCCATTCATCCTGATGATAGAGATGCATTAAATAAGGCCATTACAGACTGTGTTGAAAAAAATACAGAATATAATATTGATCATCGTGTTGTCTGGCTTGATGGCAGTGTTCATTGGGTACATGAAAGTGGAAACGTTATTAGAGATAGAAATAACAACCCAATACAAATGTTAGGTGTCGCACGAGATATTACAGAGGAAAAATTATCTAAAGAGGTCTTATTACAAAGTCAAAAAGATCTTCTGGTATCTGAAGAGCGATTTCATTATGCCATGGATGCAGCCGGTGATGGTGTTTGGGATTGGGATTTGCAAACAAATGAAGCTGACTACTCAGAACAGTGGATGAAAATGTTAGGGTATGGCTCAACAGAACTACCCAATACGTTTGAAACATTTACAGGCTTAGTACATCCTGATGATCTGCCTAATGTGCAATCCACCTTACAAAAATACCTTAAAAATAAAATAAGTGACTTTAGCATAGAATTTAGATTGCTATGTAAAGACGACAGTTACAAATGGATTCATTCTCAAGGAGAAGTCGTTAATAAAAATAAAGAAGGCGTGGCTACGAGAATGGTGGGTATGCACAGCGATATAAATGAACGTAAATTATTACAAAGAAAGCTAGCCTCACAAAAACAATTATTAGATGTTTTACATGATACTTCAACGAAGTTTGTTGTTGAAGGGGAAATAAAGAACTCTATGTCTACATTGTTAGACACATTGATAAATCTAACAGAAAGTGAATATGGTTTTATTGGCGAGGTGCTATACAAAGACAGTGGAGAACCTTACTTACAAACCATATCAATTACAAATATTTCTTGGAATGAAGAAACCCAAAACCTTTATAATGAAAATAAAGATGCAGGGTTTATTTTTGAAAATTTAAACACTTTATTTGGTCATGTCTTAACATCAGGAAAAGTTGTTATTAGTAATGATCCCATTAATGATCCACGTTCAGGTGGGTTACCTGAAGGCCATCCTGCCATGCATTCGTTCTTTGCTATGCCATTTTATTATGGAACTAAAATTTTAGGTATGTATGGTATTGCTAACCGTAAAGGTGGTTACGATGATGATATTAAAATTTTTTTACGCCCAGCAAACTCAACACTATCATCTATGATTCATTCACATAGACAAAAGAAAAAAGAAGATGCTAACAAAGTTATATTGATGACTGCAAAAATAGATGCAGAAAATGCCAATAAGGCCAAGTCTCAGTTTTTATCAAACATGAGCCATGAACTGCGAACCCCAATGAATGCCATTATAGGCTTTAGCCAACTTTTAGAGCTAGATATAAATGGTAACTTAACTTATTTAGATAAAGAAAATATAGCTGAAATTTCAAAGGCTGGTGTACACCTTCTTGAACTCATAAATGAAATATTAGATTTATCTGCCATTGAATCAGGAAAAATATCTCTATCAATTGAAGATGTCAGCCTAAATGATGTATTAATATCATCATTGCAACTCATTTTACCTCTAACCAAGCGAAATGGATTAACAGTAAAATTAATTCAAAATGAAGTAGAGTTTGATATTAATGATACTGATGTACCAGAAATAATCTTACGGACAGACTTTGTACGTTTAAAACAAGTGTTTATAAACTTTCTCAGTAATGCCATTAAATATAACTCTATCAAGGGTTCAATTACTATCTCTATTATAAGCTCTTCTATGGAAAAAAATGTCCGTGTAAATATTACAGATTCAGGTCGAGGTTTATCAAATAATGAAATATCACAGTTATTTATGCCTTTTAATCGTCTTGGTGCAGATTCCGCCGGTATTGAAGGTACAGGCATTGGTTTAGTGATCACCAGAAATATTGTTGAACTTATGCAGGGTACAGTTGGAGTAGAAAGCACCGTTGGTGTAGGTAGTACGTTCTGGTTTGAATTGCCCTTATCAACGACGACTGAAAGCAATCAAAATAAAGTTGACGTAGATGATTCTACTTCTGCTTTACATTTTGATCACTCAAATGAAACTAGCGTTTTATATATCGAAGATAATCCTTCGAACTTACGTCTTGTGTCACAATTATTTAGTAATGTTTTAGATATTAAGTTATGGAGTGCAATAGACGGTGAGTTGGGTTTAAAAATTGCACAAGATGAACGGCCGAACATTATTTTACTTGATATCAACTTGCCTGAAATGGATGGGTATAAAATATTGAAAAAATTAAAATCAAACCCAATAACAAAATCAATCCCCGTTGTTGCGTTAAGTGCAAACGCTACACAAGATGATGAAAAAACAGGATTGGCAGCAGGATTTACAGATTATTTAACTAAACCAATAGATATTAAAGCATTGTCACAAAAAGTGAAGGAACTACTTGGTTTACAAGTATAAAATAATGGATGGTGCTATGGACATGCTAAACTATACAGTTCTTTATGTGGAAGATAATCCAGCTAATTTAAGATTAGTTGAAACCATAATGAAGAAAATATTGGGGGTTGAATTTTTTAGTGCGCCTGAAGCACTGCTAGGTTTGGAATTAGCAGAACAACGCCAGCCAGATTTGATTTTGATGGATATTAATTTGCCTGGAATGGATGGCTATCAAGCTTTAATAAAGATAAAACAAATGGATAGTTTGAAAAATACCCCGACCATAGCAATAAGCGCAAATGCAATGGCCAGTGATATTGAAAAAGGATTGCAAGCAGGATTTGATTCATATATTACCAAGCCTATAGATGTTAAGGCTTTTATAGTAGAAATAAAGAAATACCTTAAAGAATATGATGGTTGAAATTTATCGTGTTATTTATAGTTAAATTAGTTTGGTTCGTTTTTTAGGGGGAAATTATTATGAGTGTTATTTTTGATTTTTCAGCAGATAATAAAGTCATGACTATAAAGGTAACAGGGGAATTTATTTTTACGAATTTAAATGTATCTATAGTGCACAGCAATGATCTGAGGTAGAACAAGTTACATTTGATTTTTATAGTGCAGAATATGTAGATAGCTCAGCTTTAGGTATGATGCTTGCTTTACAAAAATATTTGAAAAAATCTCCAGAACAAATTGAAATTATAAATGCAAATGATAAAGTTAAAAAAATATTTAAAATGACAGGGTTTGAGAAACTATTTTCAATTAAATAATATGATCAAAATACTGATAGTAGATGATATAGAAATGAATAGAATTTTACTTAAACAAAGTATTCTTGCTGTTGATGCGTATGATGTTGTTGAAGCGGTTTCTGGTAAAGAAGCCATTGATCTGTTTATACAAGAGTCTCCTGATATTATCTTTATGGATATTATGATGCCAAATATGGATGGCTATGAGGCAACAATAAAAATTAAAAAAATAATGAAAAACAATCATGTCCCTATTATATTTTTAACCGCATTGGGAGAAGCTGATGCTTTAACTAAAGCTCTATCTTCAGGGGGGAATGACTTTATATCTAAACCTTTTGATTTGTCTATACTCGCTTCCAAGCTTAAAGCACACCTTAAAATAAGAGAACTTACGGTAGAAATTAATAATAAAAATAGCGAACTCGAAAAATCTAATTATAAATTAAAATTTGATCAAGATTTAATTGAACACTTTTTTGATACATCAACAAAACAAAGTTTTACTGATGAAAAGTTTGTTCGTTCTCATTCTACTTCGAAATCACTTTTTAATGGTGATGTTTTCTTAACCAGTATTGATTCGGAAGGTGGACTTTACGCTATTTTAGGTGATTTTACGGGGCATGGCCTTTCTGCGGCGATGGGGACTTTACCTGTTGCAATGACTTTTTTCAAAATGACTGAAGCAAGCGCATCGGTGGCTGAAATTGCGAGAGAGCTCAATTTTGAATTGTTTAATCTATTACCAAACTACATGTTTTTTGCTGCTACCATCGTTAAAATTAATGTTCATATTGAACAGATGGCTATCTGGTCAGGTGGTATGCAGCCTTGTTACCTATTAAATGACAAGGGTGAAATTAAAAATACCATTGAAGAGCAGAACTTGCCATTGGGCGTCATGGAAGACAGCGATTTTAATTCATTAGCCTCTATCATCGAGGTAAAAGAAGGCGATAAACTGTATCTTCATAGTGATGGTATTGTAGAAGCAAAAAATTTAGAAGGTGAATATTTTGGTCAAGAAAAGTTAGAAAATATTTTAACCTCTCCATCAAACGACCGTTTTAATATGGTACTCGATGAACTTAAAATTTTTACTCAAGGTACAAAACAAGCAGATGATATTTCTTGGGTTGAACTTAATTGTTTATTAATTCCAATTAAATTGAAGTACCGTAAACATGTTGCTGAAAGTTTAGATTGGTCACTCTCAGTGACATTAACTGAAAAAGATATTCATAAACCAAATCCTATAGGCCAAGTTTTTGAATTGTTAAATTCTTTGCCCTTTGTTTCTCATAATAAAGATGTATTACAACTTCTCTTTTTCGAAATTTATAATAATGCATTAGATCACAGTATTTTAAATTTAGAAAGTATCGATAAAAAAAATCTTAATCTTTTTGCTGAGTACTATGAAAAACGAGAAGAAAGGCTGAAAAATTTAGAGTCAGCAACGATTCATTTCGATTTACATATGAAACCTATTGATGGAAAAAATTATCTAGCAATTAATGTGACCGATAGTGGGACAGGATCTAATCTAGTTATGCAAAGTATGTCTGAGAGTAAAAATATTACTGAACTTGATGAAGATAAACTGCATGGGCGTGGCTTGAGTATCATCAAAGGGTTTTGTGAAAATACCTATTTCTCTGAAGATGGGCAGACTTTTAGCGCACTATTTTTACTTTAAAGCAGATTTGGCTGCAAACCACAGTGACTGCTATATCCTCAGCAAGGGTTGGATAATTAAGCACCCCTGCGCGTAATGTAGTACCATAGCGTACTTTTACAGTGCCCAATCCTTATTTCACCTAAATAACTACTTCACGTGACCGACATGACAGATAAAGCAGATATGCCAAATAAAACTGAGACTAAACCCATTATTGATCCACATGCTGAGCGTGAATCCAGTAAATACGATAATCCTATTCCAAGTCGAGAAGTTATTCTTGAGCAATTAGAAAAGGCCGGAATCCCACTAAACCGTGAAGGCATTGCAGAGCTTCTCAATTTAACCTCTGAAAATGAACTAGAAGCCATTCGCCGTCGTTTACGCGCAATGGAGCGTGACGGCCAGTTAATGTTCACACGTAAAAAAGAATATGCCCTAATCAGTAAAATGGATCTTTTAACCGGACGTGTTATTGGCCATGCCGATGGCTTTGGTTTCCTTTGTCCCGAAGATGGATCCGATGATTTATTTCTAACGGCTTTTCAAATGCGTCGATTGTTCCATGGCGATAAAGCGATTGTTCGCATTGCAGGTATAGACAGAAAAGGCCGTAGAGAAGGGGCGTTAGTAGAAGTACTAGAACGCGCGAACCCTTTTATTGTCGGACGCTTATTTATTGAAAGTGGTGTGGGTTATGTTGTTGCAGATAACAAACGCATTAGTAACGATGTGCTTGTTCCACAAGAAAATGTGGGTGAGGCGCATCACGGCCAAGTGGTATCGGTAGAAATTATTGAGCAACCTACACGCCATCGACAAGCGGTAGGTAAAGTCGTTGAAGTGCTTGGCGACCACATGGCGGCGGGTATGGAAATTGATATTGCTATGCGTTCGCACGGTATTGCGAAAGACTGGTCTGAAGCAGTTCAAGCAGACATTAAAGACTTAACACCAGAAGTTCCCGAGCAAGCAAAAAACCAAAAAGGTCGCGTAGATATTCGAGACTTACCCTTAGTGACTATCGATGGTGAAGACGCGCGTGACTTTGATGATGCGGTTTTTGTTGAATCAAATGACAAGGGCTGGCGCTTAGTTGTCGCTATTGCAGATGTTTCTCATTATGTTGAATTAGATACCGCTTTAGATAAAGAAGCATATGAACGCGGTACTTCGGTTTATTTCCCTGAACGAGTTATTCCAATGTTGCCGGAAGTTTTATCTAATGGCCTATGCTCATTAAACCCTGAAGTTGATCGTTTATGTATGGTGTGTGACATGCAACTCGATAAAAAAGGAAAAGTTGAATCACATAAGTTTTATGAAGGTGTGATGCGCTCACATTGTCGTTTCACGTACACGAAAGTGGCTGAAGTTATAGAAAATCAAGACAGCGACTTACGCAAAGAATATAAAGATTTCGTTCCACAGTTATTAGAAATGCATTCACTCTTTTCTGTGTTATTAAAGTGCCGTAAAAAACGTGGCGCAATAGATTTTGATACCACTGAAACACGTATTGTCTTTGGTGCTGATCGTAAAATTGATAAAATCGTGCCAGTAATAAGAAATGATGCACATAAGTTAATAGAAGAATTTATGATTCTGGCGAATGTTAGCGCCGCTGGATTTTTACTTAAGCATAAGATGCCTGCTTTATACCGCGTACACGGCAGTCCAAAAGAAACTAAAATAGAAGGCTTAAAAGAGTTTTTAGCCGAAGTTGGTTTAACTTTAGGCGGCGGAGAGAAACCTGGGCCGGGTAATTATGCTGAGTTATTGGCGTCTATCCAAGAACGCCCAGACATGCACCTTATTCAAACGGTTTTATTGCGTAGTTTACAACAAGCTGTTTATACACCCGATAACAACGGCCACTTTGGTTTAGCGCATGATGCTTATGCTCACTTTACCTCACCTATTCGACGTTATCCTGATTTATTAGTTCATCGTGGCATTCGTCATATTGTTCGT
>JASFYW010000041.1:0-7354 GCA_045046865.1 Woeseiaceae bacterium
TAAACGCAGACATGCTTTTTTAAACTACCTAACACCGGTAGAATATGAAGAAAAGTATGCCGGCATTTAAATCGTCCGTTTTACTGGGGGAAGCTCAGATTCCAGTATTTCCTTATATTAGTGAAAACAGGGATCTGACTCGGTTTATTCTAGTCAGTTGCAGATATTTAGTTCAATTTTCAGTAGATCTAACCCATAGGGCCTTAATTAACTACATCGCGGCAGTGAAATATGAATCCAACATCAATAAAAATAAAAAGTGAACACCACCACATCCTGTTAGTCGCAATTTATATGGCCGCCTATTAAATTGATTTCCATATTTTTTTTATGTAGTCTATCTATAAAAATACAATTTCGAATTTGGAATAATCACCTCAGAGCACAAATAATCATGGAATTAACATTTATTGGGCAAGGGCTAGATTCAGATAATGAGCAATCAGCAGGGCAATACATAATAGACGCTATAGATAGCGGGAACTATTCTTCCTTCAGTGCTTTTGTCGCCTTTGTAAGTGTAAGCGGCCTTAAAAACATAATTGATAATTTAGTTAACTTTAAAGAAAATGGTGGGGTGATTCGTATATTTCTAGGCGTTAATCTTAATGCAACATCCAAAGAAGCTCTAGAGTTACTAATTGAAAATGATATTGAGTCATATGTCATTTATTCACCTAACAGTGTTATATATCACCCAAAAGTTTATATATTTGAGGGCAATGAACGTACACGAGCAGTGATAGGCTCTTCTAACTTAACTCAGAGCGGACTCTTTCAAAATATTGAAGCATCTGTAGGCATAGATTTTTTAAACGACAACCAGACCGGTAAAGAATTTATGACCAACCTCTATGACTATTACAGCACAATAGTAAATTTGAAACATAAAAGCTGCCAGCATTTAACAAATGAAATATTAGATTTACTAGTAGAGTGTAAAATAGTTCTACCAGAGAAGGTTAACTGGGAAATAAATAATAAATCAAGCAAAGAATTCAAACAAGTAGACGCTGACTCTAAAAGAAAACTACTTAGTCTATTCGAAAGAGTAAAGGCAAAGCGGCCACCAAAAGGTTACTCTAAAGTTATTAGCCAAGAAATACCTGTAACTATAAAAAATGAAGAAGTGAGTATTACGACCACTACAGCATCCTTAACCAGTGGATCAATGTGGATCGAAACCCGGAAAATGACCGGCGGTTCTAGAAATATTTTAGACCTGTCTAAAACAGGAAAGCGTGATGGTGTAGAAAAAGATGGCAGCGTAAGTTATTTTGAAGTTATCCCAGATGACGCAAGCACTTCAAAAAGCATAAATATCCATCTTGATGGAAAAATTTATAGAGACAACCCAATCTTGTTTGCAGAAGCTAATAGTAATTGGAGGATACAACTAAAAGGCATTACTGATGATGGCGACAAGCTAACGACAATCTCAAATCCTCATTTAGGCCTCGCCGCAGGATTTGTAGATAAAATTTTAGTTTTCACAAAAATTGATTCTGATAATTTTAAAATGCAGATAGTAGATGACGAAGAACTAGACAAGTTCACTGAGAACTCTTCAGATTGGGCACACGGCGGTAGAGGTGGAGTTGGTAGAGCATACGGATTTATTTCTTAACCCAAATATAATCAAACTATCGTTAAACCATTTTTCATCTTCTTCAGAATACTGACCACTAAAAGAAGATAATACCATTTTCAATTCATCATAACTCAATTCATACAGAACTATAAAAAGCAAATCCAGCTTACGAATTAAGTTGGACCTACAACCCTCTACTTTTTGAGCATTATTCTTTCTTAGTGATGCAAAAAGAGGAGCCAATCTTGAGTCACGCCCTACTAATGAATGAACAATATTTAATATATGATTTTTAATAGTATTTTCTTTATTATCAAACCATATAACTTCGGAAAGCTTTGCGTCGTCTGGAATAGGTATCTGCTCTAAAACTGTTCGGGTTAAGTCAATACCGCTTAGCTTCTTCTTCACAATATAGTCAAATACCATAGAGTTAAATAAACCCGCTAAATATATCAGCTCTTCTTCCTCATGTATTAAAAACTGTACCGATTGGGAAGCAGGCACGAATGGCAATAATGTCGCAATACATGTTCTCGTATTTGTTGCAGAAGTTAAGCTTCTCCATACCAACATATATCTTGCATGATAATGTTTAGACAGTTTCTCCCACTTTTCCTTATCAATATAATATCTTGATTCAGGAAAAAAACCATCAAGCGATTTTCGCTTTTCTTCTAACTTAACAGACGATGACTTGCTTTTATATTTCAGCGCATCACTCATACCATTAAACCCTGAATATTTACCATCGAACTGGTGGAAAAATTTTCCCTCATATACAGGTAAGTTATTTATTCTTTTCTTTTTTTCAATATATTCAGAGTGATTTGTAAAATGGACAATCCTTCCAAATTTAGCTTCACCAAGTTTAGATTTCAACGAAGAATATTGAGAGGAAACCCTGACAAGAAAATCCGCCTCATACTTACTAGATATATTAGGAAGCATACCTGTATCAGGATTTAATACATTTAAATCATCTTGCGTTAAACGTATACTCAATGCACTGTTGCCAATATCATTGATGTCAGTAAGATTCATGGCAACAGAAAATGCATCGCTTTTTGATGACCCAAGAAGCATGTAACAAAAGCGCTCTCTACTATCTATGTTAAATATTTTTTTACGATTAATAAAATCATAAATATTAATAATTAACTTATTGCTTGAAAGATACCTAAATATATTTTTATTTATTTGACTTGTAATTATCGCTGATTTAACTACAAGACCAACAACACCTCTCTCAGACCTTAATCTAATTGATGCCTCTGTAAACAAAGCGTATGTATTTAATTCGCCAAAATCAGACAGCGAGAAGAACGTATTTTTTTTGATATTTAATTTAGCACTATCAATTTCACTACGAAATTCTTTTGAAAACTTCGCCAGTTTTTTATTGTATTTTTCTTCAGAAAGGATACGTTCACTTCTAGTTGATTTGAAGTGGCAAGTTGAAATAGTATTAGCATAAAGAGCATAAAACTTTTTCTCTTCAAATCTAATCTTTTCCCATGGAGGGTTTCCAATAATAACATCGTACTTTTTATTCATATCAATAGCGCAAGATAAATTTTGATGATAAATGTACCCACTAGTAAATGTATCAATACGCTGTGAAACTGATGCCATACTTCTGTCATGCAAAAGGAAGTTGGCATGAATAAAGTTCTTTTCTATCGCCTCATATAGTGCAGGCTGATCGACCTGTATGAGAAATATTATTTTTGCCACTTCCAGAGCAACACAATCAACGTCAAAAGCATGGATATTTAATACTAATGACTTAAAAACCCGGCTCTTCTCACTTTCATTAAGATCAAGTGTGTTACTAATATGTTTAAAATATTCAACAATTTGCATTAAAAAATTTCCGCCACCACAGGAAAAATCAACGAAGCTCATTGTTGTGATTCCATCTAACAATGCGCATTTATTAAAGCTTATATTTTCTGTGGTTTGTATTTTTGAGATATCACTTACAGAATAATTATTATCGAAATATGCATCTATTGTTTTAAAGGTGATCAACCTAGCCAGGTCTGGCGGGGTATAGTAACTACCAAGCTTATTGCGATAGTTTTTAGCAGTTTTTGCATCGAAACAATTTTTAGCTAAACCCGGCTCAACCCCTAATAACATCTCATACAAACCAGCAACGTCTATTTGAGAGACACCCTCTAGATTCAGCAATGACTCTTTAATGCTTTCAAGCAAAGCGCATTCGGACGTGTCAATAATCCTAGAAAAGTAATTATCCGGACTAAATTTATTTTTTAGCCAGCGACTTACATCTATATCATCTATATCATTGTATTTGTAAAATATTACACTAACAATAAAGACTGACTTAACCTTAAATTTTTCCTGATTTAGTTTTTCCGGATCAATGATTACGCGATCAACAAACACACTTATTAGGTGCGTCTTTAGGATTCGCTTATATATCTCTAACACTTTATTCATTAGCAGCATGACCAACTACAACTGAATCTTTATATAGCTTGACCAGTGGCGCATTAAAAAAACTCTGCTTATGGTGCTGCTCTATAATTTTTCGAAACACAATGTAAAGTTCTGAATAGTCAGATAGAAATACGTATTTTTTTCGTATTTTGTTTGTTAAACGCTGCATATTTTTCGTATTATTTTTATAACTCGTGATATCCTGTATACCTAGCTCTTTAAGAAGTATTTTATGCAGTAAATCCATAAAATACTTTTTCTTAGTTCCTTTTAGATTCGCTACATTTTTTATAATAATTTCAACTACTGCCTTTGGGTTAGCATTAAGCTTATAAGACAATTGCTCTAAAGAGTTATCACTACCAAATGTGTAACCATTTATTTTCTTACTTTTAGTTGTGCAATTAGTATCTAGAGACTCACAAATAAAGTCATCTAACACTTCAATAGCACAGTTTATTTTCGTACGGCGACATAAAAATCGCGATTTCCCTACAACCTCTTGTAAGGAATTAAGCTCCATATCATTAAATTTAAACTTGGCAATTATTTCTTTTTCTATCTTATTTTCAAGAAACAGTCTCTCAAAATCATTCTGAATATCTTTAGTAATTTCAGCTTCAAGAAAACTATCAAGATTTTTTATCTTTAAATAGTCACAATGTTTATATTCAATGTTAGGCAACTTTCTTTGCAAATATTCATCTTTAAGGCGTATGCATTCTTCACTACTTTTTGAAATTTTTGACGAATTCAATATATTTTTAGCAACAGGTAACTTTCCTATATATCCAGCACTAATTGTAAATTTTGGATTAATCAATTTTAAAAAGAACGTAGCCACTCTTGAATTAAGATACGCTATATGCGCGTACACATCTCCTTTGTTTACTAAAATCCCTGGCCCTGAAGCGATGAACACCTGATCTTTTTTTAAAATTCGAACATTCATACCCAATGTTCCAGTATCACTGTACACTAGTTGAGTAGCGGAAATTTTGTTAATATTCCTCAGAGCACTTCCTTTATTTTTCTTTATATATTCAGCGTCGTTTCCCCAAAAAACTTTAAAATAGTTCAATCCCATCCATTTACTAAACCCACCACCTTTACTAACCAACCTCCAATTCTTATCCCCATTCACCTCCCATGCATATTTAACAAATTCACTATTATTTCCTGTAGACGTACCTTGCATTGGAGTTGCAAAGTCTGAATATATTAAGAACGTATGTAAATCAGTAAACTTACTAGTAAGATAATAGCTAAACTCATAGCCTGGGTTATCTTTAAAGTCACTTTGTTCTATTTGGTACGTATACTTTATTGGTATATTACTTTTACTCAGCAAGTTTATTTTAGAATCTATATTTTCATGTTTTAAATTATAAAAACTAGTGGGTTTAGCATTCAATTTTTTAATGACATATAAAGCCACATTAGTCTTTTCACCATTTATATTTTCAAATGCTTTTGTTCCTAAATCTACACACTCCTGCAATGATACGTTTTCTAAAAAATAGCGCCTAAATTCTTTAAGTGAGGACAAGTGCATCCAGTTGTTTTGTGCAACAACACCTAACACATCATATTCAGACATGGATTGAATAATGTTTTGCAAGAATGAAACACACAGATCACCTTTACTTTCAGGATACCTAGTAATCAGGTATCCTTTAAGATTAACATCCATATCTCGCTTACCCATAAATGGTGGATTTGTAACGTATATTTTCTTTTTACTACATATGACAGCATCTTCTATTTCTGCCGCATATGAATTCCCACAAATTGAGTTAGATAAACAATTATCACTTAGAGAGCCAAATAAATCACCGGCTACCCCTCCAAATATTTTTACCGGCACCTCACTGCTAGGTACCGCATAAGAGCATGCTTTAATATATAGAGAAAGTGATGCAATCTTAGATAAATTACTATCAAGATCAAACCCTATAAGCATACTAGTTAACAACTTATCAACTATTCCCCTATTTGACAAAGATGGATAAAACTTCTTATGCAATCCAAACAACTTATCAAATGAATAAGTTAGGAAATTACCACCACCTGAAGCAGGATCAATTACAACTACATCACTTAACTCACTCTTATTAATATTATTAAGAGCCTTATTAACTAGGTACTTAACCATATATCTGTCAGTAAAAAACTGAGTCGTATATAAAATATCTAAATTCTGTAGCTTAAAGTTATTTTTACCAACATTACTAAATGCGGACTTCTCTAGATCTCTTTTTAGAAACTGATATGTCCAGGAGATAATATCGTCTACGTTTTCATCTTGTTCATCATACGCGTCCAACATGTCTTGAATTGTTTGTCGAACCAATTGCTTTCGAAGGCGGTTAACTACACTGTTGTAACTACTAACCAGATCTGGAAATCGACTTTTTATTAAATCTAATTCATGTAAAAAGGGATCACATATATCACCGTTAATTGAATAGTCGGTTTTTAACGATGCACGCTGTTTTAATGTTAAAGCCGCAATTAATACTGCAAAGAAAGTACTAATATTACCAATTGATAATGTCTTTTCTTTTTGATTCAAATTAGAAATGAACAATGTTACTAATTTTTTATAGCTCTTTTTCATGTTTTAAAATTTGTTTTATATTTAGCTAGTTTTTCGCTTACCATCTGAATTGCAGCATATGTGTTTTTGTTCTCACCATAATCTTTTATTATTTTTTGCGCTGTATTCATTGTCTTTAGAGAAAAAATTGATATTTTGTAATGCATTGCCAAGCGCTCCAGTTGACTATCTGTTGGCAATCTAACCCCTCTTTCTAATTTGCTAAGCATAGGGCTGTCTATATCAGTTTCAATGGCGAGTTGATGCAGTGTTTCATTTCCCTGCTTCCTCAGATTTCGAAGGTACTCACCAATTTCTATATTTAAATTCTTCATATTGCCTTTTATGTACTTGCCAAAAATAAACTTGCCGATTATTGACAATATACACAAATATATTTAAATATGCAAATTTTCTTTGCTGCGCACATGAGCTGTAAAAGATCGGATGTGTCATAAGCTGAACGTGATAGTTTCAATCAAAATAAAAGAAACACGTTCATTCATCTTTTCTTTTGTACCCTCTTAAGTAAACGCCACAGGATGTTAAAGGTGATTACTTTGTCGAGTAATAGCAGCAAAAAAAAACCCTGATAAATCAGGGCTTTTTTATCAGATAAATAAGCTGTTTTTTATTTATTCTTATCAAGTTCCTGATAGTAACTAATCAGAATGTCAGCCACTTCAGGGCGTGAG
>JASFYW010000042.1:0-3770 GCA_045046865.1 Woeseiaceae bacterium
TTAAATGGCCCGCAGTTAGAGACGGATTTAGTGTTTACTTTAGGTACGCAATACACTTTCTGAAGCATGAAGGGTGGGTGTTAACGCTTTTAATACGCGGTTAGGCACGTTGTCATTTTGGCGTCAGGAGAAATCTAAAGAATATCGCCGAATTGTCGTTATTACTTGAGGAAGCTCTGATCAAGTCTAATAATTTTAGGCTGGCTAAAAGCGCCGATATTATCCCCGAAGATCAAAGCAATAGAATAACTATTGCGCCTCACGTCGTGAAAAATAGCGACACTTTTTTCGTAGCCTAATTCTTACCGACTTAATCAGAGATTTCTTAAGCGTGAAAAATAGAAAAGTAAGGAGATATATTATTTTGTGACGCAGTTATCACAAAAGTGTCACAAATGTAGCTACACTTCCAAAACTTTGATTTTGTGCTCCGCTACTGAGTTTAATGATCCATAGCGAAGCGTTTGTTTATTGAGGCCTTTAGTGTGAAGGCCTCTTATTATTTTTGAGGATTATCAAGATGTTGTTTAATCATAAGAAAAACGCAGCGCAATTGCCGTTGCGACCGAGAAAAAGAAGCTTAGTGGTCTTGTCGCTGGCATCGGCAGGTTTATTGATATCGGGTTGTAGCAGTAATAATGACGCAGTCGATACCACCGCGTTACTGGCTCTAGTTACCGGTGAAGGCATGACAGGCGACCCAACAACGGGTCGAACATTACCAGCCATTACCGATCCGAAAGCCGTGTTGGGTAAGAAGTTATTTTTTAGTAAAAACCTGGGTGGCGATGTGGATTCTGCCTGTGTGACCTGTCATCACCCAACACTTGGTGGTGGTGATAACCTTTCATTCCCGATTGGCGTCGGTGCAGAAGCCCCTGATTTATTAGGTGTCGGGCGAGTGCATAGCCAAACAGCAGTCGGTGGCGTGTTCGACGGTGGTCCAACGGTGCCGCGAAATGCGCCAACAACATTCAACTTGGCTATGTGGGATCAGGCTTTGTTCCATGATGGTCGTATTGAAAGCATCGGCAAAACCGCCGGTAAAAATGGTAATGATGGCCTAGGTCTCAGCACGCCAGATTCAGGCTTTAATACGCCAGACCCACTCGCAGGTGTCACACTTGCATCGGCACAAGCACGTTTCCCGGTTACTTCACCAGAAGAAATGCGTGGTTTCTTTGATGTTATTAATAAAGATACAGCAGTCGATCGTACACGTATTGAAGCCAAACTCAATAACGTAGCGGCATGGGGGGCAGAGTTCGCTTTAGCATATGCCGGTAATACCAATGTGACTTACGAAAAAATTGCAGAAGCGATTGGTGAGTACGAACGTTCGCAAGTGTTTGTTGACACGCCCTGGAAAGCATTCGTGGGCGGCGATGTAACCGCAATTAGTGAGTCTGCAAAACGTGGCGCGGTGAAGTTTTTTGGCGATGCAAATTGTTCATCTTGTCATAAAGGTGATTTTTACACAGACGAGCTTTACCATGTGATGGCAGCGCCTCAAATTGGTCGCGGAAAAGGCGACAATAATGGAACCTTAAGCAATGATGACTTTGGTCGTATGAGAGTCACCAAAGATGCGGCAGATAAATATAAATTTAGAACGCCAACCCTGCTTAATGTTGAAGTAACCGGCCCATGGGGACACGCAGGTGGTTACACCACATTGGAAGGAATGGTTCGCCACATGCTTGATCCAGAAAAAGCGATGGCAAGTTATAACCCAGGGCAGTTAGAAGCAACGGTGCAGGCTAGTAATGTGTTAACCAATACGCAATTTCATTTAGACCAATTAGTCGCCAACCGTGCCAACGGTGTAGCAGGTGTGCATCAAGTGGTTGGTTTTACTGGAGAGGATGTGAAGGATCTGGTTGCGTTTTTGAAAACATTAACCGACCCATGTGTGAAAGACCGTGCTTGTCTAGCGCCATGGATACCTGATACAAACAATCTTGGCCCAGATGGTTTGCAGTTAAATGCAACCGACTCATCAGGCGCATTGCTTTAATTTAACGATTAAAATTTAATACTTAAAGCAGGCTGAATAAAAAACGGCAATCGAGCAATCGGTTGCCGTTTTTTTGTGAGTAAAAACTATGCACTTTAGTGCAAGGCTTTAGCGCCTCCCTTTTTTGAAAGGGAGGGCAGCTCTTTTCGTATCGCAACATAGCCCGCATGTTAAAAGTTAGGGAATGATGGTTTTAAGCGGACGTTCAGTCCAAAACTACAAGCTATGGACTTTTAGTCCACTTGAGTGATTGTTAGCTCTTTAATTTATTAGTAAGCAAATAACTCTTGCAGTGTATAGCAAATTTCTTGTTGCGTATTTTGATTAATCGTGCCTAATTTTTTATTAATATGTCTTATCTACGGCTTTAATTTGATCTAACAATATTAAGCCGCTTTTAGTTTTAAACTTACACTGAGTTTGACATGGAAGCTCAAAGCCCTTGGTCGTTATTGGCGCAACCAAAACCGTTGATAATGCAGACATCTCATTGGGGAAAACAACAACACATGGTCTAGTTTTATTTAGACCTTTACCTTTAGTTGGGTTTAAACTAATTAGCCATACCTCAAAACGTAATACGGATTTCATTACCGCTCCAAGTCACTATCGGATGTTAACGAAGCGTCCAACCATTCAGTATCAGTTATTTCCGCACCATTATTTGTAAGTGTGATTTTTATTGCTTTTTTCCAGCCATCTCTAGGTTTCCTGCTAGGCGTAACTAAGATACCTTGATTTACCACCTGTATATCAAGTTCTTTTCCTTCGAGATGCGTTTGCTGTATAAGTGGTTTAGGTATTCGGATACCTTGGGAATTACCAATTTTAATTAAATGAGCCATTTTGCTACCTAATACTAATAAAGAAGAGCGGCGTATAAAATATCCACTGGAGCTGATTGTTATGCTTTTTAAATATTACGTTCAACTTAAATAAAAACTAGTGGTGACACATGAAACTTATTACTAATTTTTTTTACCTGTTCTATATTTAATGTTCTTTTCCCTGTTAATATTTCAGAGACAACACCCTGACTCCCAATTTCTTTTAAATCTGATTGTTTCAAGCCATGTTCTTTCATAAGGTATTTCAAGACTTCAACAGGAGATGACTCACTTATTTTATATTCTTGAGTTTCATAATTTTCGATTAAGTTGCCAATCGTTTCCATTACAGGTGCTAATTTATGATTTTGATTATCACCAACCTCATCAATCATATTATCCAGTGTTTTTACTAAAGCTTGATAAGCTTTTTCAGAATGGGGAACTGAAAATATAGCTTTTACAGTAGGCCATGCCTTTGATATGTTTTCTAATTGACTATTCATGATTCTTTCCACTTTTCTTTATCATATTCTTTATGCGTTAAAACATGCCGAATATATAAACATTGAGTATTGTAATGTACTGCCGCAATTAACCTTATTTTATTACCACCAATATTAAAGACTGTTAAGTTACCAACTTTATCTGCACTGGGAAATGTTTCTCTTAATTTCGAAAAGCTAGTTATTTTGCTTTGTTTGACTATACGATACCAAGCATCCAAGGGAGCAGCTGTGTTGGGGTGTTCGTTAGCAAAGTCAATCAGTCGTTTGCGAGTAATAATGTGCATGAATTCAAATATATCTCATTTTGAGATTAATTGCAAACATGATCGCTAAAGAGGCTTTTAAATTTTTCCATGCATAACAGTGTATTGGACAGCATCCGGTATGTTTTTCTAAGCTGCCTGTGCGGCAGTGAAC
>JASFYW010000043.1:0-199082 GCA_045046865.1 Woeseiaceae bacterium
AAAAATCAAGTAACAATATATCACGTACCGAGAACGGCACTAAAAAATGAAGTTCAGCTTTTGTATTCGATGATGATAACTGATGGATTTCAAGTGTAAATGAGAAAAAAGTCAAAAAGATATTGAGGAAAATTCTAAGAGGAAAGTAGCATTCAAAAAAAAGCCTAATTCTGAGAGTATCAGAATTAGGCTTTTGTATTAATGGGGTGGCTGACGGGGCTCGAACCCGCGACGACCGGAATCACAATCCGGGACTCTACCAACTGAGCTACAGCCACCATTGAACGCTTGTGGCTACACCGAATGAAGATGGTGCGCCTGGCAGGACTCGAACCTGCTACCCACGCCTTAGAAGGGCGTTGCTCTATCCAGATGAGCTACAGGCGCAGAAAATGTTTATATCCTGCCAAATATCTAACCAAAATGATTCTAATTTGCTTATATTACCTTGGCTAAACTTAAAATAGTGGTCGGGATACGGTGATTCGAACACCGGACCCTCTGGTCCCAAACCAGATGCGCTACCAGGCTGCGCTATATCCCGACATTGCTACAAACTTATACTGGGTGCTGTAACAAGGGCGCGATAATACTAGTGAAATGGGGCAAGGTCAATCCTGTAATTAAACTTATTAAAAATGGATAAACCTTACGACTCATGAGATTATAGCGCCCTCTTTAACCGTTGAGATTTCTGCATGAGCGCCCAAATAATTGATGGCAAAAAAATTGCTGCTGAACTACGTCAAACTTTAAAAAGCCGCGTTGATAAGCGCTTAGCTGATGGTTTACGTAAACCGGGTTTGGCTGTCATTTTAATTGGTAAAGACCCTGCTTCTGAGGTTTATGTGCGAAATAAACGTAAAGCCTGTGTAGAGGTGGGTATTGAATCTACGGCCTATGATCTAGACAGTGATACTTCACAAGAGAAACTGTTATCCCTTATTGATGAGTTAAACGAAAACGATGCTATCGACGGTATTTTGGTGCAATTCCCTGTTCCTGAGCATATTAGTACTGAAGCTGTGATTGAAAGAATTCGTCCGACGAAAGATGTGGATGGTTTTCACCCTTATAACGTGGGTCGCCTTGTCACACGTATGCCTGTTCTACGCTCCTGTACACCTCGCGGGGTTATGACTTTGTTAGAAAGTACAGGTGAAGCGATTCGTGGACAAGATGCGATTATTGTTGGCGCTTCAAACCATGTCGGTCGACCTATGGCAATGGAGCTATTACTGGCAGGCAGTACGGTGACCATTTGTCATCGTTTCACTAAAAATTTGGAATCTAAAGTCAATCAAGCAGATATCGTTGTGGTTGCCGTAGGTAAACCCGGTATTGTCAGCGGTGACTGGGTGAAACCCGGTGCGGTGGTAATAGATATTGGGATTAACCGTACTGACGATGGAAAGTTAGTTGGTGATGTTGATTTTGACGCGGCACAAGCAAAAGCGAAATGGATTACCCCCGTTCCTGGCGGTGTTGGCCCGATGACCGTTGCGACATTATTACAAAATACGATTGATGCCGCAGAAAATTTTCACGATAAATAAGTTATTGAGGAATAATATACTTTCCTAACTTAGTTTGTTTAAAACCAGTAAAGCATACGCTGTATTCTTTCGTACTCATAATATCATCGTTATCATAAATTAAATCATCTTCATCCAGTAGCATGTTGACCTCTTCTCCGTTACCCATTGTACCCGTGCAACGTTCTAATACCATGTCACCTGTTGCATCAAAACTTCTAAAAGCATGAAGCTCACCGGTATAGTGATGAATACTGATCAATGTTTGAGTGGGCGCGTTATGAAAAAAAGGTAAATATGCGGCCATAAAATCTCTTGTCACTCGGCCTTTTGCATCATGCACAAATACTTCGATCGTATGCAATGTTGTAGGATCATCTTTTTCCCATTGTACTTGGCTAATTAACTTATCGTTTTCATAGAAGCGTTGTTCTGTGTAAAAATTTTTCGTATTCGCATAACCGCCGATGCTATTTTTAATTTCTATTTTTTTACCGTCTATTAATTTTTTATGCAGAAGTAAGGTATCTTGAGCAAATTTATTCCAAACTCGAGTATGTTTATTATCACCTTTCATCGGCTCAGTTGAATAAGCTGTCATCGATATAAAAGAAACAGTAACTAATAAAATAATAGACTTAAACATAACGATACGTCCTTAATGATGGGATAAAACTTCTGACAGAACTATTTATTATAAGTTCAACTTATTCAATGGGTCTCTACGCCCTACGCCACGTTGTTTTGCCGCTTGCATCTTCTAAAATAATGCCTTTGTCGGTTAAGAGATCACGTACACGATCACTTTCAGCCCAGTTTTTGTCTTCTCTTGCTTGGTTACGCTGTTGAATTAAATCATTAACCTCATCTTCTGAGATTGAAGATTCTGAATCAGCCGAACCACCACGTAAAAAGGCTTCAGGCTCTTGGTGCAGCAAACCAATCATGCCGGCTAAATCTCGCAATATACTTGCGTAATAAGTGGCTTTACTTTCATCGGTTGATTTGCAGCGATTAACTTCTTTCGCTAAATCAAACAACACGGGTAAGACTTCTGCTGTATTAAAATCATCATCCATCGCTGCATGCATACGTTGATGATATGTCGTTGCCTTGTCTTCACAAGCGATGACTTCAATATCACGTAATGCCGTATACAAAGTGGTTAACGCCGCTTTCGCATTATCAAGTTGCTTATCTGAATAATTTAATGGGCTACGATAGTGACTGGTTAAAATAAAATAACGTAATACTTCGGGATCATATTTTTCTGTGACTTCGCGAATAGTAAAAAAGTTACCCAGCGACTTCGACATTTTTTCATCATCAATACGCACAAAACCATTATGCATCCAAACATTGGCGAATTTTTCACCCGTTGCAGCTTCTGATTGTGCAATTTCATTTTCATGATGCGGGAACTGTAAATCCATACCGCCACCGTGAATATCAAAATTGTGCCCTAAACAATCCGTCGACATGGCTGAACATTCAATATGCCAACCGGGACGTCCCTTGCCCCAAGGTGAATCCCAACTTGGCTCATCAGGTTTAGCTGCTTTCCATAAAACGAAATCGAGAGGATCTTTTTTTGCGGTATCAACAGCGACACGTTCACCCGAACGTAAGTCTTCAATCTGTTTGCCTGATAATTTTCCATAGCCATCAAACTTACCTACAGAATAATAAACATCTCCATTATCAGCCGCATAAGCAAAGTCTTTATCTATAAGCGTTTCAACCATCTTGATAATTTGCACCATGTACATCGTTGCACGAGGTTCTTGATTAGGCGGTAAAATACCTAATGCTTTAGAATCAACATGCATTTCATCAATGAAACGTCCGGTTAAGACATTAAAATCTTCTTTATTCTGATTCGCTCGTTCAATGATTTTGTCATCAATATCCGTAATATTACGCACATAGGTCACATTCTCTTTACCGTAAACATGACATAAATAACGATAAACCACGTCAAAAACAACTAATACTCGAGCGTGGCCAATATGACACATATCGTAAACCGTCATTCCGCAGACATAGATGCGGATATTGTTCTTATCGAGCGGTTTAAATTCTTCTTTTTGACGAGTCAGGGTGTTATGGATATGCAACATGGAAATGGGTCTTCTTTTCATTGTTTGAGTTTTAATTGAGGTTGCTAGAATAACGGAATTCAGGCAATACGGAAATAGGAATGAAAATAGAATGTGAAATGACACCGATTTATTAGAGACAAATCGTCCTAAACCCATTATTATTCACGGCAATTTAACTACTTAAAGACATCATATTATGCGCTATTTGCTTATTACTATTACCAGCCTATTTCTTCTAATTTCTAGCGTTCAAGCCGCAGATTCTATCACTAAAAAACGCGTTAAACTGGAAACCTCTGCAGGTGATATTACCTTAGAATTAGATCTTACTCGTGCGCCACTTAGCGTTATTAATTTCATGAAATATGTCAGAGAAGGTTTTTACGATGGCACCGTTTTTCACCGTGTGATTAAAGATTTTATGATTCAAGGCGGCGGTTTTACTCCAGAATTAAAACGAAAGTCTGGACATGCTCCCATATTAAATGAAGCAGACAATGGCTTAAAAAATAAGCGTGGCACAATTGCGATGGCAAGAACGAATGACCCACATTCAGCAACAGCGCAGTTTTTTATTAATACTGTCGATAACCCTGTCTTGAACCACACATCTAAATCACCTCGAGGTTGGGGCTATGCTGTTTTTGGCCATGTTATTAAGGGTATGAACGTAGTGGATAAAATTCGTAACACAAAGACTGGTCCAAACGGTCCATTCCGTGGTGATGTCCCCGTTAAAACCGTGATTATCCATAAAGCAACGATCATTGGTGAAAAAACCGCTGTAACAACGACACCAAAGAAATAACAATTAACTCCTTAAGGATTACTACTATGATTAAAATGGTTACAAACAAAGGCACAATAATGATTGAAATGGACGCGGCTAAAGCTCCAGACACTGTCGCTAACTTTAAACAATATGCAACTGATGGCTTTTATAACGATACTATTTTTCACCGTGTTATTGATGGTTTCATGATTCAAGGTGGTGGTATGGAATCTGGCATGAAAGAAAAAGAAACACGTGACAACATAAAGAACGAAGCTGAAAATGGTTTAGTTAACGACCGTGGCACGATTGCAATGGCACGTACACCTGATCCACATTCTGCTTCTTCACAATTTTTTATTAACTTAAAAGATAACAACTTTCTTAATTTCACATCTGCTGATGCACAAGGTTTTGGTTACTGTGTATTTGGTAAAGTTGTTGAAGGCATGGACGTTGTAGATGAGATAACCAATGTTAAAACAGGAACAACCGGTGGACACCAAGATGTTCCAACTGAAGACGTTGTTATCGAAAGCGTTGAAGTTGTAGATTAATAAAAGGTATTCTGTGAGCACTTTATTTATTTCAGATCTTCATCTTAGTGATGAACGTAAAAGTATCACAGAACTTTTTTTAAGTTTTCTCGATGAAAGGGCATCTAAAGCAGATGCCCTTTATATTTTAGGTGACTTATTTGAAGTATGGCCAGGCGATGACATGATTCAGCCTGACTACACAACAAGTATTTCTAAAATGAAAGAACTTGCCGACAACGGCTTACCTCTGTTTGTTATGCAAGGTAACCGTGACTTCTTAATGGCAGAAATCTTTGCTAAAATTTCCGGCGCTACACTTATTCAAGATCCAAAAATAATCGACCTATACGGTACTCCCACTCTTCTCATGCATGGTGATACTTTATGTACGGATGATGTTGACTACCAAAAGTTTCGAAAAATGGTACGCAACTCAGAATGGAAAAAAGATTTTTTTGCTAAATCGAATGATGAACGTTTAGCCATGACAGGAAAATACAGAAAAATAAGTAAGGAAGAAACAGCTAAAAAGTCAATGGACATAATGGATGTTAATCAAGCCGCAGTAGAATCAACTATGCTTGAACATGATGTGCAACAACTCATTCATGGCCATACACATAGACCTGCAATACATGACTTTAGTGTTGCAAATAAAAATATGAAACGTATTGTATTAGGTGACTGGTTTACTAATGGCAGCGTTTTAGTTTGCGATGAAAACGGCTGCCAATTAGAAACACTTTAAACTTTAGTCATTAAAATCTACCTTCCCTTCACGCAATTCTTGTACTGTATAATTATGGTAGCCCGCAGGTAAAACAAATAGTTTAGGATCAGTCTTGAACTCAAGATTATAATCAACCAATGAACGCATATACTCTCGATTACCCCATTCTTGAATAGGGAAACCGAACTCAAACTTTCTCGCGGGCTTAAAGGTTGTTTTTGTCATTTCGCAGGCATCATGCATGTCTGCTGGTATATTATTAAACGTTAGAACACTGTCTGTTGCCATCATTTCATTAAATTCTATTAATGCTTTTACAACATGAGGCATCAATCCTTTAATCGCCACTACGTCATAACATGTTTTGTTATTAGTGATTAATTTATAACGCTTCGCTGTTTCACCATTAATCGTCGGTGCATCTTTCATTTCAGGCAATGCTTTTACGCTATGCTTTAACTCAAACGGAGGTGAAAAAACCTGCCCTTCTTTTAATTTTTTTTCATGAATGGCCATAATTCTTTGTTCATCTGGATTAACACTGAAAACGACTTTTTTAACCCGATCAAAAAGTACAAAATTATTATCACCTTCACCACTGTCTATCCTAATGAAATTTTTATTGATGATCATTCTTGTTTGAAAGGGATCAACACCATTTTCTTGTTCCATAAATAAAACAAGTGTGTCTGTTTCTGGTTTACCCTTACAGGCAAAAAGAGACGCCATTAACATTAATAAGATAATTTTTTTCATACTCAGTATCACTTCCTAATTTGCTGACTCTAAAAAGAGTAATTCACTTTCAGTAAAACCTGCTTGTTTACGTACATCGTTGTCAAACGGACCACGTAGTATACCTTTCATATACTTGTTAATTAAATCTTTAAATACCTGTTCTGAATCTAAATCTCTTTGTTCACAAAGATATCTAAACCAGTAAGTACCAATCTTAACATGCCCGATTTCATCACGATGTATAATATTTAAGATCTCTATCGCTCTTTTATCATTTATCCCTTCGAGTTTTTTAATAATACCCGGTGTCACATCTAAACCTCTCGCTTCTAAAACACGAGGTACCAAGGCCATGCGAACCATAGGGTCAAAAGCGGTAATTAATGCGCTTTCCCATAAGCCGTTATGTGCGGCAAAATCACCATACTCATAGCCTAAAGAGTTTAAATGCGTACTTAACAACTGAAAATGATAGGCTTCTTCTTTAGCCACCTTTATCCAGTCACTATAAAACTGCTCAGGCATATCTTGAAACCGATAAACCGCATCCCATGCAAGATTAATCGCATTGAATTCTATATGACAAATTGAATGTATAAGAGCAGCATGGCCTTCTTTAGTTCCAATTTTTCGCCTATTTAATTTTCGAGGAAGAACAAGCTCGGGTTTAGTAGGCCGCCCCGGTTCGTCGAAGGTTAATATAGGCGCATAGTGTTCTAGCGAGAGTGATTGACTATTATTCTTATTCTCCCATGCTTCAAACACATCAAAACTTAACTTAATTTTTTCAAGTGGATCGCAAGATTGAATGCATTGTTCTGCAAGTGAAAATAATGAGGTTGATTTTATATTCATTTTTTAATAGCTATCACTAAGTCCATAACGTTTGTGCCAGTAGGCCCAGTAGAAAGAAGTACACCTGCTTCTGATAAATATTCACCTGCATTGGCCGTATCTAAATAATCTTGATAATTCCCTAGATGAACTGCCTGTTGAATAGTTAGGCCATCAACAATAGCACCAACATCATCGGTGGGGCCATCTGAGCCATCAGTTGCTGCAACTAACACTGTATATTTTGAGTATTCACTTATCTTAGCTGCAATGGCTAAAGCCAACGATTGATTACGTCCACCTCGACCGGGATTTGTTGGTAATTTAATCGTTGGTTCACCACCCCATATATGTATGCCACTTTTGGCGCGCATCAATTTTTCAATAATTGATTCTGCAAGTTCAAATACATCACCATATAAACTTTGACCATAATAAAACACGCTATAACCTAATGATGTTGCTTCATTATAAACAGCCTGACAAGCCATTTCATTACTCGCGATAATATGTGATTCCACATCAATATCATTATATTTTTTATTTTTATCTATAAACAGACCAGAAGCAATAATTGAAATATCATCATATTTTACATCCGAAATTAAAAGCTGGACTATATTTTTATGTTGAATAAAATTTAGAGCATGACCACCTTTAATTTTTGAAAGCGACTGTCTAGCTTGGTTAATTTCACCAATACTTAAACCACTTGATAATAAACGGGTATTTAATTTTATTAAATCATCTAATGACTTTCCATCAGATAAGACTTCAGCTAAAGCAGAAGCACCACCTGAAATTAATGCTAAAAACTGACTTGTGTGAGGTATAGACTTTAAAAACTCGATTAATCTTTGTCCTGCATGAATACTTTTATCATTTGGCAGTGGGTGTCCTGCTTCTATAATATTTTTATTATGATTTTGAGTCGTATATCCTTCTTTTGTGATCGTTAATTCTGAAGTTATTTGATTTTTCAGAACATTCTTAGCACCTTGCATCATTTCGATTGATGCTTTTCCTATTGCCAATACTGCAACGTCACCATCAATAATTTTTTTTTGTAAATAACTTTCAACTGACTTACTACCATTGACACTGTCGAGTGCAATATTAAATAATTGTGTAAGGATCGTTTTTTCTGATTGTTGGGAGAGCGTATTCACAGGCTAATTATAAGTTAATTTGCTGTTATTTAACATTTGATGAATTGATTAAAGTGGATATCACTGCTATAAATTAGAGTTCTCTACCCAAACAATAATCACGCGTTGATTATAAGGTATTCACGTTACAAGGAGGACAATATTATGCATATGCCAAGCCCTATATATGAGAGTTTGCCTATTTTATACGTTGTAGGCGGTATTGCGGCAATTTCAACTGTCGATTCATTTATGTCATTTATCTCAGGAATATTATTAGGCTGTTCTGGCGTTATCATTATGGTTTTAAGAAGAGATTTTCGCCGTCCTGAGAAGTATTAAAATTCTTTATCCATTTAGCGACTTTTAGTTGTGGTATGGGTCTAGAAATATAATAGCCCTGCGCACTGTCACAACCCAGTTTTTTCAACCATAAGAGTGTTTCTTGATTTTCTACACCTTCGGCAACAACCACTAAGCCAAGGTTATGCGCCAAATCTATGGTTGATTGAACAATCACAGCATCATTCTCGTCATCTAACATATCGAGTACAAATGATTTGTCTATTTTCAAATATTTAACGGGTAGTAATTTTAAATACGCCAGTGATGAGAAACCGGTACCATAATCATCAATAGATAATTCAAACCCCATATCTTTTAAAAGCTGTAAAACTTCTCTCGCTTTATGAGGATCATTCATCACTGCGCTTTCGGTAATTTCAAAAGATATGTTCTTAGGCGAAATACTTTTCATTGAAATTGCTTCTTTTAGATAATCAATAAAATTAGTATCTTGAATATTCCAGACAGATAAATTTATTGATACGCTAATCGAATCATCATCCCACTTTTTAAATTCGCTAATAGAACTATCAAGAACGAAACAAGTTAAATCTGAAATCATTCCTGTTTGTTCTGCCATACGTACAATTTTTTCTGCTGGCAAAAAACCTTGTGTGGGATGATCCCATCGAATCAATGCTTCAAAACCCGTTAACCTGCCTGTTAGTAAATTAATTTGGGGCTGAAAATACACCTGAATTTGACCAGATGGTTTTTTTAGCTCTATTTTTAAATCAGCTAAAAGCGTTAAGTTATCTGCATGGTAATAATCTTTATTGTTTTGGTAGAACTCTATGTCTTTATTCTCACGTTTTGCACTGTACATTGCGATGTCTGCACGCTGTATTAATATATCACCGTTGTTACCATCATTAGGAAAGGTGGCAATCCCAATACTGACACCTACATATAACTTTTGATCTTCTATCGTAATTACATATTCTATACTTTTTATAATTCTATTTAATAGCTTTTCAATTTTAGTTTTATCACTTTCTAAAGTAATAACTGCAAATTCATCTCCACCTAAACGCGCAACCGTGTCCATAGAACGAACACATTCTTCTAACCGAGAGGAAACAATACGTAATACCTTATCTCCTACAGGGTGTCCTAATGTGTCATTAATTTCTTTAAAACGATCCAAATCTAATAACAATAGCGATATTGTGCTATTGTTTCTTTGTGCTTGCAATATAGCTTGCTCAAGCCTATCTTGTAATAATACGCGATTAGGTAACCCCGTTAATGCATCATGCATTGCTTGAAACTCAAGCACCACTTGACGATGATTTATTTGATCTCGCATCGTATTAAAGGCTTTAACCAGAACATTTATTTCTTTACTGCCTCCTTCAGATAAGACCACACCATCATAGCTTCCTGTATTAATAGATAAAGACTCTGTAATTTCTGCAACTGGCGTCAATAATGATTTGTTGATTCTTAGATAAATCAAGATAATAAAAATGACAGATATACTTGTAAGGAACCACAGTTCAATATTTATTCTTTGTGCAATACTCTCTACATGTTTAGTATTTGATGCTGACCAATCATTTAATTTTCCTTCTAACAAACCTAACTTATCAAACATCTCTTTTTGTAATGGCTGTATTCTTGTACGAATAAAAAATATATCAGAACGCCATGGCTGTGACTTTCTAATGTTTAATAACTCTTGGTAGTCGTCATTCCATCTAATTGAACTTTCTTGCATCACTTCAACAGCCGCTTCAGATTCAAAACCCAATTCGCCTTTTATACCTAGCATACTTAATTCTTTCAATTTAGAGGTTATAATTGAATGATAGTTACTGATGTTTTTTTCTTGAGAAATATTCCTGGCATTTAGCCCTATATATCGAATTAAAGACCCTCTAAAATCTAGTATTTTCAACCTCCAAATATTCTTTATACTTTCTAATGCTTCATATGTTTTAGTTATTATTTCATCTTCTCTCAAGGTTTCTTGTAATGCTTGTTCAAGAGCTGATTCAAACTCTTGATTAGACTCAAGCAATGTAGTGTTAATAAAAGGCAACATCGGATACAACCAATTAATATCTTTTCTTAATTTTAATAACTCAATTACCTCTGAATTTAATTTTTTATAACTTCTTAATAAATCAATTAAATGAGGCTCTACACCTGTTTTATTAATGCCACTAATTAATAAAAGATTATGTAATTTTTCGCCAACATCATTAAATTTTGATTCAATAGAATTTAACTGCACTTGTGCAGAATTACTTAAAATAACATAAAGAGATTTATCCGCTATCCAAATTGCATTACGTGCTTCATTTACATGAACAATAATATTGTCATGCATTTTTAATAGTTGAGTATTTTTTTCTGTTGCAGAATTAAAGTAAATCGCAGCGGCAATTGAACCCAATATAAAAATAGCGATCACGATCGCTCCAGCTATAATATATTGCAGTCTTAGACTGGTTCCTGGTGACGTTTCTAGTGGTTGGAGTTTGCTCATATAGTTAAGTTTGTTTGCTCTTACTTTGTAAATATCATGATAAATGCCTGATTCTATTAGTTATATTATCGGCCTAAGAGCATGTATATTTAATATATTTCGCCAATTAGATCTAAAAAATCAAAATATCGAGAATATTAAGGCTTTTTTAATGTTTTATTGATGATTTCACGTATTTCAGGGATACACGAACCGCAGTTTGTCCCTGCTTTTAACGCCTCACCGACTTGTTCAGGCGTGATGAATTCTTGAGAGATAATCGCTTCTTTTATTGTATTAATGCCCACATTGAAGCAGGCACAAACGGTTCTTCCTGCGTCTTTTTGTTGCCCAGCAGCTTTACCTGTTAAAACACTTATTCTATCGCGCTCTGCTAACTTCCCATCTTTAAAGAGATTAAGTAACCAATCTCTTTCCGGTAGGGCGATATCAGGACCAATGAATATGCAGCTTTCTAATCGATCATTTTCGATTCGTGCTGCACGATAACGATTAACCGCAGAATCAAAATATTCTGCCCACTCTACTTGTTCTGCATGTTGGCATAACAGACTGCGTGCACAATCTGCCCAGTCTTTAGGTGTTTGATCTCCTGCAATCTCGTAACGCCATAATCCTTGCGAACGGCTCACTGTCCAATAATTTGCATTCACCATATTTAATTTGCGTCGTGATAATAAAAAACCATACCACTGTGCTTTGTATGATTGGACATTTACAGGCATTGCTTTAAATTCGGGTTGTCCTGAAATGGGATCGACTGCTGTTTTAATTAAACGACCAATCACGGCATCACTTGAAAACTGATCATTCCAATGTATAGGTATAAAGACACTGCCTTGTTGTTGTGCTGTAGAGATAACCACTCGACAAATAACATGCCCTATTTCACTGCTTACCTTCGCTAACGCATTCTCTTCTAACGAAAATGAATGTGCATCATTTGGATGAATTTCTATATACGGCTCGTAAATATGACCAGACAATCTGGCAGATTTTCCTGTTCTTGTCATGCTATGCCACTGGTCACGTATGCGCCCAGAATTTAAACGTAAAGGAAATTTTTGAGATAATCCGAAGACAGGGGAATGGTTTTTGACTGAAATGAATTGTGCTTTTTTATTTGGCGTGTAAAAACCCCCATCAGAAAATAATCGCGCAGTGCCATTCATATTATCTTTTGTTATAGGCCATTGTATTGGTTCTAGATCATCATACTCAGAATAAGTTAAATCTTGTAAGCCAGAAATATCAAAATCACGTTCACCTTCATTTTTATAACCTGAAAGTAACGCATGTTCTTTAAAAATATCAGCAGGTTCAGAATAGGCAAACTGTTCTGCGTGGCCTAAACGTTTAGCCACTTCTGAAACTATCCACCAATCAGCGCGTGCTTCACCGGGAGAGGCTAAAAATGCACGTTGGCGTGTTATACGACGTTCTGAATTTGTTACCGTTCCATCACGTTCGCCCCATGTTTGTGCAGGCAATAAAACATTAGCATAGCGTGTTGTATCTGTGTTTCTCATGCAATCCGACACCACCACAAATTCACACTTTTCTAATGCCTGTTTTACTTTTTTACTGTCCGGCAAACTCACCGCAGGATTCGTAGCCATAATCCAAACAGCTTTAATTTTACCCGAGGCCATCGCATCGAAAAGATCAACGGCTTTTAAACCTTCTTTCGTTGCAATAGAAGAGGCTTGCCAAAATTCTTGGACTAAAGCTTGATGGTTTTTATTTTCAATCGCCATATGTGCGGCTAACTGATTCGCTAAACCGCCGACTTCTCGTCCCCCCATGGCATTAGGTTGACCTGTAAATGAAAAAGGTCCCATGCCTTCGCGACCAATACGTCCTGTATATAAATGACAATTAATAATACTATTGACACGATCTGTTCCATACGACCATTGATTAATGCCTTGTGAATACACCGTAACAACTTGTTCATTATTCGCAAATAAATCATAAAACGTATCGACATCACTACTGTTTAAATTACATTGCTGTGAAACTTCTTCAACTGACCCTGCAAATGACCTTGCCATTTCTAAAGCACGGCCTGAACCTTCAGTATGTTTATTGACATACGATGCATTTATTTTATTATTTTTACTAAGATGAACCAATAAGCCATTAAATAAAACATGGTCTGTGCCTGGCTTAATTGATAAATGCATATCAGCTATATCACAGCTTGCCGTACGTCGAGGGTCAATCACGATGACCTTCATATCAGGATTATCTTGCTTCGCTTGTTTAATTCTTTGAAATAAAACTGGATGACACCATGCTGCATTCGAACCTGTTAAAATTATGAGCTTCGCTTTTTCTAAATCTTCATAACTACAAGGCACCGTGTCTGAACCAAACGCACGCTTTTGACCTGCCACGGCTGACGACATACAAAGGCGTGAATTAGTATCGATGTTCGCACTGCCCATAAAGCCTTTCATGAGTTTATTGGCAACGTAATAGTCTTCTGTTAACAGTTGGCCTGAAACATAGAAGGCGACAGAATCTTTACCATGTTCTTTAATAATTTCTTGAAAACGATAAGCAATAGTATTAAGTGCTGTGTCCCAACTTTGTGTATTGCCATCAATTTCAGGGTATAACAAACGCCCTTCCATGCTCAATGTATCGCCTAGTGCTGCACCTTTTGAACACAAGCGACCATAGTTTGATGGATGCTCAGGATCGGCGGAGATTGTCACTTGGCCTTCGTCACTGACTTTCGCCAATACGCCACAACCGACACCACAATAAGGACATGTTGTTTTTACTTCTGAGAACACTAAGATATTCCTACAAAAATATGAAATGAAATTTTAGCACAAAGGACTTAAAGGTTATGATCTATAAATTCATGAGCAGCCACGTAGGATATGGAGTTGATGTAGCCAAATTTTGACCGTCTGCCGCAAGGAGAAGGTGAAATCGTAGATTGAGAAGCTAGCCTGGGCTACGCGGCAGTCGAGCGGCCATGGATGGCGAATAGCGTGTCATTATTTGGCTACATCAGTTTCATAGCCGATCTGTCTTCATTCCGCATAAAAAAACGGCATAAAGCTTTCACTTTATGCCGTTTTTATTTATTAGTTCTAAAATCAGACTAAGGGCAAATTTCTACCCTTGTCATACTTTCGTTGACACGTTCTCGCATTTCCTTACCCGGTTTGAAGTGAGGAACATACTTTGCAGTTAGCTCCACAGAATCACCCGTTTTAGGGTTACGACCCACACGAGGTGGGCGGTAATGTAATGAAAAACTACCAAAACCACGAATCTCAATACGCTCGCCATTCGCCAATGTTGTCGCCATATGGTCCAACATATTCTTAACAGCCAACTCAACGTCTTTATAAGCCAGTTGAGTTTGCTTTTGCGCTAAAATTTCGATTAGTTCTGATTTTGTCATTCTTATTCCTAAACGATTACCTTGTATATGGTCTTACTATAATACAAGTTACGCCAATATGGAATCCAATTTCGTCACTAATATCAGGAACTTACTCGTCCCCGCTGTCCATTTGCTGCTTCAGTAAATCACCTAAAGTACCACTTGGTGCTGCTGTGCCACTCTTATAATCACTGATTGTCGCTTTTTCTTCAGCAGTATCTTTCGCTTTAATTGATAAGCTAATATTACGGCTCTTACGATCGATTCCTGTGAACTTAGCTTCAACTTCTTCGCCAGTTGTTAAGACTGTACGCGCATCTTCAACACGGTCACGCGAAAGTTCTGATGCACGAAGGTAGCCTTCAACACCATCACCTAAGCTGATTACCGCGCCTTTAGCATCAACTTCACCAATAATACCTTTTACAATAGTACCTTTTGGATTAGCTGCAACGAAATCAGCATATGGGTCTTTATCTAATTGCTTAATACCTAAAGAGATACGTTCGCGTTCTGGGTCAACTGAAAGAACAACCGCGTTGATTTCATCACCTTTCTTGTAGTTACGAACCGCTTCTTCTCCAGCATCGTTCCAAGAAATATCAGATAAGTGAACAAGACCATCAATTCCACCGTCCATACCAATGAAGATACCGAAGTCAGTGATTGATTTAATTGTACCTGTAACCTTGTCACCTTTAGTGAAGTTACCTGCGAAGTCATCCCAGGGATTAGCTTGGCATTGCTTCATACCTAAAGAGATACGACGACGTTCTTCATCAATATCAAGAACAACAACTTCAACTTCATCACCTAATGCAACAACTTTGCTTGGGTGAATGTTTTTGTTAGTCCAATCCATTTCTGAAACGTGAACTAAACCTTCAACGCCTTCTTCAAGCTCGATGAAACAACCGTAGTCAGCAATGTTACTAACCTTGCCAAACAAACGTGTGTGCTCTGGATAACGACGTGCAATATCTACCCAAGGATCTTCACCCATTTGTTTAAGGCCTAAAGAAACACGCATGCGTTCTTTATCAAATTTTAATACTTTAACGTCAATTTCAACGCCTACTTCAACGATTTCACTTGGGTGCTTAACGCGTTTCCAAGCCATATCGGTGATGTGTAATAAACCATCTACGCCACCTAAATCAACGAATGCACCGTATTCAGTTAAGTTTTTAACAACACCCTTAACAACAGCACCTTCTTGCATGCTTTCTAGTAGAGCATCACGATCTGCACCGCCTTCTAATTCAACAACAGCACGACGAGAAACAACAACGTTGTTACGTTTTTGATCAAGTTTAATAACTTTAAATTCTAATTCTTTATTTTCTAAGTAGCTTGTGTCACGTACTGGACGTACATCAACTAATGAACCCGGTAGGAATGCACGGATATCACCAAGATCAACAGTGAAACCACCTCTGACTTTATCAGCAATCATACCAACAACAGTTTCGTTAGCTTCATGAGCAACTTCAAGACGAGTCCATGCTTCTGCACGTTTTGCTTTTTCACGTGATAAACGAGTTTCACCGAAACCATCGTCCATCATGTCCATTGCAACATCTACAACGTCACCAACAACAACTTCTAATTGGCCATCGTCGTCAAAAAACTGGGATAAAGGAATTACACCTTCAGACTTAAGACCTGCATTAACAATAACAAAGTCACTATCAATTGATACTACTGTACCGGGAATGATTGCGCCTGGACGCATCTTGGTCTTAACTAAACTTTCTTCAAATAATTCTGCAAAACTTTCGCTCATTTTAGATATGCCTTAGATCAAACAACGATCTGGGGTTATGTCATAGCTGGTCTCTGGCGAGTCAACACTACGAACTGTTAATTAAAAGATTGGGTACGCTTGCGTTACCAAATCCGGATAGAGTCTTTCCTATTTACTGGAATTGAATGCCTTTTCACAAATTGCTAAAACTTGCTCAACAACTTGTTCAATACTGAGGGTTGACGTGTCGATATGTACTGCATCATCCGCTGGTTTCAGTGGAGAAGCTGAACGTTGACTGTCTCGCTCATCGCGTTCGGTTATGTCCCGTAAAAGGGCGGCAAGATTACCATCAATACCCTTTGATTTCAACTGTTTATAACGTCTTTGGGCACGTTCTTCAGCGCTAGCAGTGAGGAATATTTTAGCTTTAGCATCAGGAAAAATAGTGGTTCCCATGTCTCTGCCGTCAGCCACTAAACCGGGATTTTGTTGAAAGTCTCGCTGCCGCTGTAATAAGGCATCTCGTACAGATGGCATGGCAGCAACTTTTGAGGCTGCATTTCCCGCCATTTCAGTGCGTAATTCAGCACCAACGACATGCCCTTCTAGAATTATCTGTAATTCCTGTGAGTTCCCGCCGTCAGATTGGCTAGAATCAACATCGACTAATTTAAACTCGACATCTAAATTGGCGGCATAATTAGCGATATCAGTCTCATTTTCAAATGAAAGCTGATTATTTTGTGAGCCAAAAGCAACTAAACGATATAAAGCACCGCTATCCAGCATATGCCAACCGAGTTTTTTGGCAACATGTTGGACTATCGTGCCTTTACCCGAGCCACTTGGGCCATCAATCGTTAATACAGGTGCATTTTGCTCTGAATTTATTGTCATCTTATCTTCCGTAAATATCTTCAAAACGAACGATGTCATCTTCACCGAGATAAGAGCCCGATTGCACTTCAATCATTTCTAATGGGATAGAGCCTGTATTTTCTAAACGGTGTTTCGTTCCAACAGGAATATAAGTTGATTGATTCTCCGTCACCAAGAAGGTTTCATCGCCACGCGTGACTTTTGCTGTTCCACTAACAACAATCCAATGCTCGGCACGATGGTGATGCATTTGTAGAGATAATATTTCACCCGGATTTACTGTAATACGTTTTACTTGGTAACGACTACCAACATCGATACTGTCATAGTTACCCCAAGGGCGGTAAACGCAACGATGACTCAGGTGTTCATCTCGACCTTGTTCTTTCAAATGCTCAACGATTTGTTTAACATTTTGTACTTGCTCACGGTCTGCCACTAAGATTGCATCCGGCGTTTCAATAACAACAAGGTCTTTCACGCCAACCGCTGCTATTAACCGATGCTTGCTAACGAACATTGAGTTTTCACTATCAATGCTAATAACATCACCTTGTAAAACATTACCTGAAGCGTCTTTATCTCCAAGATTCCATAATTCTGCCCATGCCCCGACATCAGACCAACCTGCATCTAAGCGCACAACGGCTGCTTTTGTTTTAGAATCTGATACCATTTTTTCAGCAACGGCATAATCGATCGAGTCTGATGGGCAAGCAGTAAAAGCTTTCTCGTCAATGCGATAAAAGTCGTGCTCTTCTTTGCCTTCCACGTAGGCTTTCTTACAAGCCGATAGAATATTAGGTGCGTGCTGTTTAATCTGTTCTAACCAAATAGAACTTTTCATCATGAACATTCCGCTGTTCCATAAGAACTCGCCACTATCTAAATATTTTTGAGCTGTTGCCAAATCTGGTTTTTCAACAAATTGTTCAATCATAAAACAATCGTTCTCAATCGCCTTACCTTGTTTAATATAACCGTAACCTATTTCAGCTTTTGTCGGTACAATACCAAAAGTCACTAACATGTCTTGCTCTGCTAATTGAGAACCTTGTGTTAAAACTTGTTGGAACGTATTCGTATCTTGAATAACATGATCAGCGGGCATTACGAGCAATATCTCATCATGGCCTTTTTCTCTATTCGCTATAGCAGCTATCGTTAACGCTGGCGCAGTATTTCTACCTACGGGTTCAAGTAATAAAGCATCGGTTTTAATATTTATTTCACGAAGCTGCTCTGCCACTAAAAAACGATGTGCATCATTACAAATCACAATGACAGAGTCAGACACATTAGCTAAGTTTTCCAGACGCTTAACTGTATTTTGAAGTAACGTTAAATCATCCACCAAAGGTAGTAATTGTTTAGGGTGTTGTTGACGAGATAAAGGCCAAAGGCGTGATCCCGAACCGCCAGAAAGAATGACGGGTTTAATAGTTATACTCATAAATTGTTTAAATCCATTATGTTTGTTTTATCGTATTAACAGTTAAGTTACTTTAAAAAACTAGAAAACCCTGTCATTGCGAGCCATGTTTTTATGGCGAGGCAATCTCATAAAATGTGCGAAGATTCATGAGATTGCTTCGTTGCTACGCGCCTCGCAATGACAGAAAGACTCAATTAAATTTAACGTATCTCAAGCCCAGCTTCTTTTGCTAAATTAACAAAGCCCGGAAAAGAAGTGTTCACATTAGCGCAATCTGTAATATTTATCGTTCCACTGGCTCTTAATGCAGCCATGGAAAATGACATCGCAATACGATGATCGCCATGGCTATCAACCGTACCTGACTCAAAGGGATTTTCTTTTCCATTAGGGGTAATAACAATACCGTCTTCTGTCGGAACAGCATCAATACCTAATGTCACTAATCCATCTGCCATGACTTGAATACGGTCACTTTCTTTTACTCGTAACTCCTTAGCGCCTGTTAATGTTGTTACTCCCTCAGCGCATGCTGCGGCAATAAAAATAGCAGGAAATTCATCAATAGCTAATGGCACTTGATCTTCAGGAATTTGAATGCCATTAAGTTTTGCAGAACGAATTTGAATATCTGCAACAGGTTCTCCACCCACTTCACGTTCATTCTTAACAGTAATATCTGCGCCCATTAAATTAAGAATATTAATGACACCGATACGCGTTGGATTAATACCAACATGTTCTAAAGTAATATCTGAACCTTTCGCAATACTTGCACCGACAATAAAAAAGGTGGCCGATGAAATGTCTGACGGTACATCTATATCAGTAGCGGTAAGTTTACCGCCACCTTTTAAACAAATCTTATTTCCATTGGTATTAACTTCATAACCTAAACCACGCAACATACGCTCAGTATGATCTCGCGTGGGTGCCGGTTCTATTACACAGGTCTCACCTTTGGCATATAAACCTGCAAGCAATAAACAAGATTTTACTTGAGCACTGGCAACCGGCATTTCGTAATTGAAACCTTTCAAGCTACCACCACCCTTTACATGTAATGGTGGCGTACCGTCATCATTAGAATCAACTTGTGCATTCATTTGTGCCAATGGCACAGTAACGCGACGCATAGGACGCGTGTTTAATGATGCATCGCCAACCATCGTACTACTAAACACTTGGCCTGAAAGTAAACCTGAAAGAAGTCGAATCGATGTCCCTGAATTTCCAACATCAAGATCGTTTTCTGGTTTTTTCAATCCATGCAAACCAACCCCATTGATAGTCACGTTTCCATTACTTGGTTCAGAAATTTCTACCCCCATAGCACGAAAGGCATTTAATGTAGCAAGACTGTCTTCACCTTCAAGAAAACCCGTTACATGAGTCACTCCGTTTGCCAATGAACCTAACATAATACTACGATGTGAAATCGACTTATCACCAGGCACACGAAACAAACCTTGTAATTGACCACCTGCTTTGACTTCAAATTTCAATATCTTATACCTAAATTATTTTTTATCTTCACAAAATTCATCCCGTGCTATTTTTGCACGAGTAAAGGTTTCTTTTAAATATGCACCATCTTTGTTTTTAATCGCTTTAGATAGTGTTTGCAAACCATCAGTAAATCGATCGATCATTTTAACTAATGCGTCACTGTTTGAAAGACAAATGTCATGCCACATTTGTGGGTTACTTGAAGCAATGCGCGTAAAGTCACGAAAGCCACCTGCGGCAAAATCAAAAATCTCTTGCTTATCATCCATACGCGCTAAAGTATCAACCAGTGAATAAGCAAGTACATGAGGAAGGTGGCTTGTTGCTGCTAGCACATCATCATGGTGCGCAACCGTTGTTTCAACAACTTCTGCTCCACAGAGCTCCCACATTTTTCTTACTTTTTCTTTTGCTTGAGTAGAACTTGAATCTAATGGCGTAATAATCACACGACGCTTTTCATATAATTCTGCAAAAGAAGCTTCTACACCACTTTTTTCAGTTCCAGCTATAGGGTGTCCTGGAACAAAGCCACCAGGTAATGTTTTAAATGCTGCGGTTGCCGCACTAACGACACTTGCTTTTGCACTGCCTACATCAGTAACCACCATATCATCATGATAAGAAGATGCTATTTTTTCAAAAACAGAGGTCATAGCACAAAGTGGCACAGCAACGACCACCATATCGCAGCCTTTAACCGCAAGGGAAATATCTGTTTCAAAAGAATCTATCACACCTAATGCTTTTGCTTTTTCTAAATGAGCCACATCACGACCAGCGCCCACAACTTCTGCAACTGCGCCTACTTTTTTTAATGCGCGAGCAAGCGATCCGCCAATAAGGCCGACACCAATTATGCATAGTTTGTTGATAATTATTTGACTCATTATTTACTTAGTACTTTTTTTAACGCGCTAATAAAACGTTCATTTTCTTTTTCTGTGCCAACCGTAATACGTAAATATTCAGGCATTTCATAATTTGTAACAGGTCGGACAATGACACCTTGATAAAGTAAATTATCATACACTTTCATTGCATTATCACCGACATTGACACAAATAAAATTACCAATTGAAGGAATGTAGGTTAAATTCATGTCATTAAAAGCTGACATTAAAAAACTCATGCCGTCAGCATTGAGTTTTATCCCTTGCTGTAGGTAATCTATATCATCAATGGCAATCTCGGCAGCCTTTAAAGCTAAGCTATTTACATTAAAAGGCTGGCGAACACGATTCAAAGCATCTGCAACTTGGTTATTAGAAATTGAATAGCCTACTCGTAACCCGGCTAAACCATAGGCTTTAGAAAAAGTGCGCGTCACAATTAAATTAGGAAACTGTTTAGACAATGCGATTCCATCTGGATAGTCTTCAGCAGAAGCATCGTTATCCGCAAATTCAAAATAAGCTTCATCCAAAACAACCAATACATTCTCTGGTACTGACTGTAAAAAAGATGTGATCTCGTTGTTTCCTAACCAAGTTCCTGTTGGATTGTTTGGATTAGCAATAAAGATAACTCTTGTTTTAGCAGTAATCGCTTGTTGCATTGCGTCAAGATCATGTCCCCAGTTATTGGCCGGGACAACCACTGCTTTCGCACCCACGGCTTGCGTAACAATAGGATAAACAACAAATGCATGTTGAGAAAAAATAACTTCATGTTCAGGCGTAACAAAAGCACGCGTGAGTATTTCTAAAATATCATTTGAGCCATTACCTAAGGTAATTTGTTTTTCATCGACACTATATTTTTTAGCAAGGACTGACTTTAAAGCAAAACCATTTCCATCAGGGTAACGAGAAAGTTCTGCAAGCTCATTTTTAATTGCAGCTAATACTTTTAGACTAGGCCCGAGAGGATTTTCGTTCGAAGCCAGTTTAATAACATCAGAAACACCATACTCACGCTTAAGTTCATCAATCGGTTTACCCGCTTGATAAGGTGATAAGGCTTGAACGCCTTTGGTGGCTAAAGAAAAAAGATCACAGTTTGACATTAGTTAGTCTCAAATATTAAAGTTCTAAATAACTCACTTTATAACTAGGACGCAACATGGATAGTGAGAGGCTAGAGAACAAGGCAAAACTGATGAAAAAGCGGAGCGTACATTAGTACGTGAGCATTTTGAAGAAGTTTTAACGCAGTTATCTAGATTCTCACTATTCATGATTTGGTCTAGAGGACGGCTTTGGGGTATGAACCTAGCACTTTCACTACGTTTGCTTCAGCTTCTAGTTCAGCAATAGCTTTTGCTACGTTTTCATCATCAGCATGACCATCAATATCTATAAAGAATACGTAGTTCCACATACCTTGCCTTGAAGGACGAGATTCAATTCTTGTCATTGAAATATTATTGTTAGCCAGTGGTGCTAACATGGCGTGCAATGAACCTGACTTATTATTAGTTGAAACCAGCAATGATGTTTTATCAACACCACTGGCGGGTAACTCACGCTCACCAATAATTAAAAAACGAGTGGTGTTATCAGGTTCGTCTTCAATGTTTCCAGCTATGATATTTAGAGCATAAATTTCTGCAGCAGTTTCTCCAGCTATAGCCGCAGCACCTTTTTCATCTGCGGCCAATCGTGCAGCTTCTGCATTACTACTAACATCAATTTGTTCTACATTAGATAAATTACTGTCCAACCATTTACGACACTGCGCTAAAGATTGACGATGTGAATACACTTTCTTGATGTCTGCTAAATTGTCTACATTACTCAATAAGTTATGATGAATACGTAGATCAACCTCGCCACATATATTTAAAGATGAATTGATAAATTCATCTAACGTATGATTAATCACACCTTCTGTTGAATTTTCTACCGGTACGACACCATAAGAAGATGTGCCTGATTCAACTTCACGAAAAACATCACCAATGGTTGTCATTGGAAGTGTTTGTACTGAATGTCCAAAATGTTTTAATGCGGCAGCTTGTGTGAACGTACCTTCTGGGCCTAAGAAAGCAATTTTCATTACGCGTTCTAAAGCCAAACAAGCTGACATTATTTCACGGAATAAACGTGCCATCTCTTCGTTTGATAATGGGCCTTCATTACGATCCATGACTTTACGTAATACTTGCGCTTCACGTTCTGCGCGATAAAAAACCGTATTCCCTGCTTCTTGTTTTGCTACTGCAACATCTTCTGCAACTTGCGCGCGCTCAGTAATTAAGGTTTGGATTTTTGCATCCAACGCATCAATTTTATCACGTAATTTTAAAAGTTTATCTGACATAAGCCTTAAATAGCGCGAACGCTCAAAATACCTTCAATACTTTCTAAGTCACTAATTAAACCATCATCAGCAGGTTTGTCGATATCAATGATCGTATATGCCACATCATTTCTTGATTTATTTAACATATCAATAATGTTCATACCCTTATTGGCAAGAGCAGATGAAATCTGTCCAATCATATCAGGCACATTACTATTAACTATTGTTACACGGTGCCCCTCTGAACGCGGTAATTTAACCGTAGGGAAATTTACTGAGTTTTTAATGTTACCGTTCTCTAAGTAATCTTTAACTTGTTCTGCAACCATAATGGCACAGTTATCTTCAGCTTCACCTGTTGACGCACCTAAATGCGGTAAAGTAATAACACGTTCATGATTTTTCAATAAATTACTTGGAAAGTCGCAAACATAAGAGTAAACCTTACCTGATTTAATCGCAGCAGATACTGCTTCATCATCAATAATACCGTTACGTGCAAAGTTAAGAATAATCACGTTATCTTTCATTAACTTTAATCGTTCAGCATTAATCATGTTTGTTGTTGCTTCAATTAATGGAACATGGAAAGTAATAAAATCAACTTTACCGATCATTTCATCAATACTATTTGCTTGTTTTACTTCAGACGATAACTGCCAAGCACCTTCAACAGTAAGGCCTGGATCAAAACCAATGACGTTCATACCCAAATCAATAGCAGCATTAGCAACATAGCGACCAATAGCACCTAAACCAACAACACCTAAAGTGCGCCCTGGTAATTCGAAACCGCCAAAACTTTTCTTGCCAGCTTCTACGTCTTTGCCAATAACCTCATCTGTTCCTTCAAGCTTACGTGCGAAATCCCATGCCTGACCTAAGTTACGACAGCCTATTAACATACCTGCGATAACGAGTTCTTTAACCGCATTTGCATTTGCACCCGGCGCATTAAAAACAACCACTCCTTTCTCAGACATTTTATCGACCGGTATATTATTTACGCCTGCACCAGCACGACCGACTGCTTTTAAACTTTCAGGAATTTCCATGCCATGCATTTTAAAAGAACGTAATAAAATCGCATCAGGATGTTGAATCTCAGATGCGATTTCATAACTATCACGTGGTAGCTTTTCTAAACCGGCTACAGAAATATTATTTAAGGTCAAAATTTTATTCATTTTTTGGACTCTTTGTTGTTTTTATTACTAAAATTCATGTCATTGCGAGAGAGCGAATCGTGGCAATCTCATAAACTAAAGCACTTTTCTAAAGATTGCCGCAGTCATTTTATTCCTTCGCAATGACAGAATTCATACTCCTTTATGTTCTTCGTAGGTATTATTATCCGTGCTTAACTGCAAACTCACCCATAAACTTAACCAAGGCATCAACCCCTGCTTCTGGCATTGCGTTATAAATACTTGCGCGCATACCACCGACAGAACGATGACCTTTTAGCGTCACTAAATTTTGTTTAGCTGCTTCTTCTAAAAATACTTTATCTAACTCTGCGTCTTTTAAAGTAAAAGGTATATTCATCCAAGAACGATTATTAATAGCAACTGGACTTGCGTAGAAATCAGAACCATCAATCGCAGCATATAACTTACCTGCTTTACGTTCATTGGTTTCTGCCATTTTAGTCAAGCCACCTAACTCTTTGATCCAAGCAAAAACTAAACCTGCTAAGTACCAGGCATAAGTGGGTGGTGTGTTTGACATAGACCCCGTATCAGCATGTGTTTTGTAATCAAACATACTTGGTGTTCCATCTAAAGCTTCACCAATTAAATCTTTACGAACAATAACAACCGTTAGACCAGCCGGCCCAATGTTCTTTTGCGCACCGGCATAAATAACAGCAAATTTAGATACGTCAATTGGGCGAGATAAAATAGTTGAAGACATATCAGCAACCAATGGCACACCGTTTGTTTCTGGAATGTAATCAAACTCTACACCGCCAATTGTTTCATTCGGTGTGTAATGTACATACGCTGCATCAGGATTTAATTTTAATTCAGACTGCGTTGGTGCTTTAGAGAACTTACTGTCTTCTGTTGTTGCTGCGATATTAACATCACAAAACTTCTTGGCTTCAGCAATGGCTTTTTTAGACCATGCTCCAGTGTTGATATAATCAGCAGATTTTTTACCGCGCAACAAGTTCATTGGCACCATAGCAAATTGACTACTCGCGCCACCTTGTAAAAATAAAATTTCATGTGTGTCTGGAATAGCCATGATGTCACGTAAATCTGCCATCGCTTTATCTGCAATAGACAGATACTCTTTTCCACGATGACTCATTTCCATCGTTGACATGCCTGTACCATTCCAATCTAACATTTCAGATTGTGCTTTTTCTAAAACTGCCTGCGGAATCATCGCTGGACCCGCACTAAAATTAAAAACTCGAGACATTTCTTACTCCAAAAATATTATAATTATTCTTCTGATTCAGTATCGCCAGAACTTTCAATTTCAGCTTCATTATCAGCATCCTCACCAAGAACGACTTCATCACCGTCTTCAGTTTTGATATTTGCAATACGAGCCATACCTGTAAGCTGTTCACCATCACCTAAACGAATTAAGCGTACACCTTGTGTATTACGTCCCATGACGGAAACTTCTTCAACGCGTGTACGGACTAATGTGCCGCCGCTGGTAATCAACATCATTTCATCATCGTCTTGAACGAGTTCTGCACCGGTCACTTGACCATTTCGGTCTGTTGTTTGTACAGAGATAACACCTTGTCCACCACGACCATGTCGAGGATAGTCATCCATTAAGGTACGTTTACCATAACCATGCACAGTCGTTGTTAATACAGAACCTTCCTGCGCGATAATTAATGAAATAACTTTTTGGTCATCTTTAAGTTTAATACCGCGAACACCACCGGCACTTCGACCCATTGCACGAACATCATTTTCATTAAAGCAAATGGCTTTACCACTTGAACTACATAGCAAGACATCTTGTTTGCCATCAGTTAGTTCTACGCCGACTAACTTATCACCGTCTTTCAAATCGACAGCAATAATGCCTGAAGCACGTGGACGAGAAAATTCTTTCAATGATGTTTTCTTAACCGTACCGTTCGCTGTTGCGAAGAAAATAAACTTGTCTTCATCATATTCACGAATAGGTAATACCGCATTAATACGTTCATCTTTATCAAGAGGTAATAAATTAATGATTGGACGACCGCGTGCAGTACGACTTGCTTGAGGCACCTCGAATACTTTCAACCAATACACTTTACCTTTGCTTGAGAAGCAAAGAATCGTGTCATGTGTGCTTGCAACAAATAACTTATCAACAAAATCTTCATCTTTAACAGACGTTGCAGCTTTACCGCGACCACCACGACGTTGCGCAGAGTAAACCGTAATCGGTTGTGCTTTTGCGTAACCTTCATGAGAAAGCGTGACCACAACATCTTCTTCTGTGATTAAATCTTCAATAGTTAAATCTTCTTTTGAAGAAACAATAACAGTACGGCGTTCATCACCGTATTGATCTTTAATTTCATTGAGTTCTTCAACAATGACTTCCATTAAGCGATCTGGGTTACCTAAAATTTCAAGCAACTCAGCAATAACGATAAGTAACTCTTTAAACTCGCTGATAATTTTATCTTGCTCAAGCCCTGTTAAACGATGCAGGCGCATATCTAAAATAGCTTGCGCTTGTGTTTCAGAGAAATGATATAAACCATCAATCAAGCCACAGCTCGCAAGTAAACCATCAGGACGTGATGATTCTGCGCCCGTTGCTTCAAGCATGGTAGTTACCACACCCGGCTTCCACGCAGTAGAGATTAATTTTTCTTTCGCTTCTGCAGGATTTTTCGCCGTTTTAATCAACGCAATAATGGGATCAATGTTTTCAAGAGCAACGGCCAGGCCTTCACGGATATGTGCTTTTTCACGCGCTTTACGTAATTCATAAATCGTACGGCGCGTAACAATTTCACGACGGTGACGAATAAAGGCATCAAGAATTTGTTTTAAATTAAGTAAGCGTGGTTGCTTATCAACGATGGCAACCATGTTGATACCAAATACATTTTGCATTTGTGTTTGTTGATAAAGATTATTCAACATCACATCAGCCACTTCGCCTCGGCGAAGTTCAATGACCATACGCATGCCATCTTTATCAGACTCATCACGTAAACCGGTAATGCCATCTATCTTTTTATCTTTAACTAATTCTGCAATTTTTTCTAACAAGCGTGCTTTATTAACTTGGTACGGTAGCTCGGTAACAATCAAATTTTCTTTGTCTTTCGCGCGTTCTTCAACATGTGTTTTTGCACGAACATAAATACGTCCTTTACCGCCAGCATAGGCTTCTGCAATACCTCGAGCACCATTAATGGTACCAGCGGTTGGGAAATCAGGCCCCGGTATAATTTCCATTAATTCTTGAATCGTAATGTTTTCGTTTTCAATAACCGCTAAACACGCATTAATCACTTCGGTTAAATTATGCGGCGGAATATTGGTCGCCATACCAACCGCAATACCCGATGAACCATTCACTAATAAATTAGGTACGCGTGCAGGAAGAATATCGGGCTCGTGTTCAGACTCATCGTAGTTGGGAATAAAATCGACGGTTTCTTTATCTAAATCAGCCAATAACTCATGCGCGATTTTAGACATACGCACTTCGGTATAACGCATCGCAGCCGGTGAATCACCATCCACCGAACCAAAGTTACCTTGACCATCAACCAGCATGTAACGCAATGAAAACGGCTGCGCCATACGTACGATGGTGTCATAAACTGCGGTATCACCATGAGGATGGTATTTACCAATAACATCACCAACAACACGCGCTGATTTTTTATAAGCCTTGTTCCAGTCATTACCGAGCACATTCATCGCATATAAAACACGGCGGTGAACGGGTTTTAGACCATCTCGAACATCAGGGAGTGCGCGTCCTACGATTACGCTCATGGCATAATCCAAATAGGATTGCTTCATTTCATCTTCAATATTAATTGGTATAACTTCTTTGGCGAACTCAACCATGAATGAATGGCTCCTTAGGATATAAAAAGATAAATAATTCGGATTTTTTTATAATTTTTTTATTAAATGCCCTTTTGAGAGCATTTTTAACGCCGGCATTATACCATACTGTTATCCACTACTGCATCTTTATAAAATTACGTGAAATCGACGCTAAGAAGCGTAAAATCAAAATGGGCATTTATGAAGTACTCTATTACAAGTTCGCCAAAGCTAAAAATCGCTTAAATAGGCCATTTTTGACTCATTCTTCAAAAGATTCAATTTAAGCCACCTGAATAAGCATGAATAATGCTCAAATATCACAAAACAATAAGGAAATACTTTTGTAAAAAAGCCTAAAAACACCTCAGATTTGCTATTTATCAGCCCTTCTAATAAATTCATGCCTTCAGAACAGGAAACACAATAACAAATGAAAATTGAAACGATTCTCCACCCCACATGGATAGCAACGGTCGATGATGATAATACCGTACATCATCACTATTCCATTGCACTACATGAAGGCCGCATTCATGACATTTTGCCCAAACAAACTTTACTTGAAAAATATTCCAGTGATGTTGAAATCAATTTACAAAACCAATTGCTGATTCCCGGATTAATCAACTCACACTGCCACTCGCCCATGTCTCTTATGCGTGGTTTAGCCGATGACCTACCGTTAATGGATTGGTTAAATAATCACATTTGGCCAACCGAACAAAAACATGTATCGGCTGAATTTGTTTTAGATGGCTCATTACTCGCCTGCGCTGAAATGCTCCGCAGCGGCACAACCTGTTTTAATGATATGTATTTCTTTCCAGACATCACCGCTCGTGCCGTTGAGCAAAGTGGCATGCGCGCAAAGCTCGGTTTAATCTTAATCGACTTTCCCTCAGCATGGGCAAAAGATGCAGATGAATACTTATCTAAGGGCATCGAGTTACATGACCAACTCAATAGCAACAGCTTAATTACAACCGCATTTGCCCCTCACGCACCCTACACTGTTTCAGATGAACCGTTACAACGTATTTCTACCTACGCTGAAGAACTCGATATTCCAATCCATATTCATTTGCATGAAACAGCAGGTGAAGTAAAACAAGCCGTTGATGCTTCAGGCAAACGCCCCATCGAAAGATTGTATGACCTAGGTTTACTTTCGCCTCGCTTACTTGCTGTTCACATGACACAACTGACTGATGTTGAAATAAAGCTTATCGCAGAAACAGGCTCACACGTTTTGCATTGTCCAGAGTCAAACTTAAAACTGGCCAGTGGATTTTGCCCTACTTACAAACTACAGCAAGCTGGCGTTAATGTGGCGCTCGGCACAGACGGAGCCGCCAGTAATAATGATTTAGATATGATCGCAGAAATGCGAACAGCAGCGTTAATAGCAAAAGCCGTGGCCAATAATGCCAGCGCACTACCTGCCAAAGATATCCTGCGTATGGCAACCATTAACACAGCAAAAGCACTCGGGTTAGATAAAGACATTGGTTCTATAGAAATAGGCAAAGCCGCAGATATAACAACAATCGATCTTGGTGGCATTGAAAACCAGCCAGTTTATAACCCCGTATCACAACTTGTTTATTCCGCAGGCCGTGAAAATGTGTCGAATGTCTGGGTAGCGGGTAATCATCTGCTAAAAGATCGTCAGTTAACAACGCTTGATGAAAAGGCTATATTAGAAAAAGCGAAGCATTGGCAGAAAAAAATAAAAACATAAACGACATTAACCGCAAGGTCTTTTATCTTGTGATACAACAAGCCTCAAAGAAATGGACTATGTCAATTAGGAATTGGAAATCTGCACTCAATCATTTTATGATGAATTTATGGACCATTTAATTGATTATGCTTAAACGTTAACTTAGACAGTTACACAGAAATGGTTACAATCTTGCTTTTAATTATAGAACCTGATTTTTTTCTTCCCATAAAAACAAGTAATATTCTTTTTGTTACTTGCTTTGCATTTAACCTTTATAGCAGGTTGCTGCCAACCTTTCTTACTGTTCAACCCATATATATTGGCTTTATTAGTGCTGCCCGATATATTTATTCCATTGTAATTGTATGTTACGTAAAAACTACCGTTTGACTTAAAGTTTGAGATTTTAGACTTAGTTGTATACGTGATCTTAGTGTTTTGTATTTTTCTGGCTTTCTCATTTGAAAAACAAGTTAATTCGTTACTTCCGGTACTAAGACATGTTGTCGAAGCAGATGGCAGATAGTCTGCCGAACCATGCTTATTTTTCCAATTATGGCTTAAGATGATACCTTTAACATTTAGCAACAGGGGTTTTGTAGTTTTAACATTGGGTTTTAATTTGGTTTTATTTTTCGTGTATTTTCTTTCTTGAGTTGTCTTTTTAACTTTTGTTATTTTTTTCTCTTTAATTGAGGTTTTTACGGGAACAGATTTTTTTACTATCTTTATTTTTATTGGCTTATCAATTTTTTTCTTAGTAATGATGGTTTTCTTACTTAAGCGTTTTATGGCTAACTTACTGCCATTATCTTTAGCTTTTTTGTACCACAGCATTGCTGTATTGGAGTTGGTTTTAACTCCGATACCATATTCATAAAAATAACCAATTTTAAATTGAGAGCCAGCATGAGACTGATTGGCTGCTTTATGATACCAATACAATGCTTTGCTTAAATCTTTAGTTATATCAGTACCAAACTCGTATGCTGATGCAACACGAAATTGAGCTAAAACATCTCCACGTTTAGCTTGAATGAACTCCAGATCTAATTGACCGCTATCAGCTATAACAGAGGCCGATAATAAAATACTAGATACTAAAATTAAAAACTTCATACAACATATTCCACTGTGTTTATATTTAACTTGAAAAGTATAAATAATTTATTTTCTACGGCAAATGGACAAAAGTCGCGCTGCTTTACCTTTACAAGGATCTAATTTAAACCCTTTACTTTGTATATCTGCATTTTCTTTATTTTTTACAGCTTTTGTTGCAGTGCTTTTTCTCTTAGCTTTAGCTGCTTTAATTTTTGCCGTTCTCGCTTTAGTTGCTCTTATTCTGGCTTTGGCTTCTCGTGCTTTGAGCATCGCTTCTCTTGCTTTAATTGTTTTTATTTTAGCTTCCCGAAGTTTAAGCGTTCTAGCTTTAGATTCTTTGGCTTTAGATTCTCTGGCTTTAAACTCCCTATCTTTTACTACTTTAGCTTTAGCTGCTTCTAATTTTTCGGCTTTGCGTTTTTTTTGCAGTTTTTCTGCAGCTAAACCTCGTTTTCTTAATTTCTCTTTTTGAGCTTGTTTCTTTTTAGATGAATTACTTTTTCCTAACTGAATGCGACGTATAGCACCTTTAGCCTTGGGTTCCCCCGCAGCCTGCGCTTTCTTATACATTTCCAATGCTTTGCCATGACTTTGTTTAACGCCTTCACCACGCTCATACATTTCACCGACTTTCATCATTGCCGAAGTTCGACCTTTATCTGCCATTTGCTGTTGGAAGATAAAAAGGCTTTTCATCGGATCAACTTCAGCCGTCACTAAAGATGAAAATATCATAAAAATGATAAGTATGATTGGTAATCGTGTAGACATTTTGCTCACCGGCATATTATTTGGCTAAAAAACAAACACTATGCATTAAGGAAGTATTAAGACAACATTAACGGATTTATTTAAATATTTACCATCAATGTAACCAATTGCACCTTTTGTATTTGCTACCCATTTAATGAGTTCTCTGGTCGAGGAAATAGTTTTTGGTGGTTTTCCCTTGCCTGTATATTTTAGTTTCGACCAATATCGATTTAATGCAGCACCAGACTTTTTAACAACAACGTTGTGAAATTTTTTATAAGCTGCGGTGTCTTTTGGTAAGTTTGCCGCTTTAATTGTTTCACCATTTGAGTGACGTTTTAATTTTCCTAAATAAATTTTGGCAAGTTTACTTTTAGAAAAACCAATGTCTTTTATATTTGGGTGAGTGATTACTGCTACAGCAGCCTGTATCGGCTGGAAAAAAAACACTAAAGACAAAGTAAAAATAATCTTATTAATTGGGCTGTATAAATATTTCATTTTGTAACCTTAGAATATGAGATCAAACTTAATGGTAGCAACAGTACCAGAATCAACAGGTGCATTAAAAAGCCCATAACCTGATGAAGAAGTATTAAAGCCTGCAAGAGGATTTTTTTCAGGTGTAATACTTAAAATTTCAATTTTTAGTGCTGCTGAGTCAGTGATTTCAGTACGAAGGCCTAAAGCGACCGAGCTTTGTAGTTGTGCATAGGGACTAGCATCTTTACCTTCTTCAATACTTGCATAGGTCACATAAGGCAAATACTTATTAAATCTATACCCAAGAGTTACGTAATATGCGTTTTGATCTGGGAAAGCACCCGCCAAGGTTGGATCAGTATCACGTTGGATGTATTCACTATAAATAACAACGTCTTTCCAATCTAAATTAAAACCAAAGCCTAAAAATGTGCCCGGTTTTTCAGTAATATTAAAAGCTGCAGCAGTTACATCAGTATCAAAATAGCCGATACGGAATGTTGCTATATCTCCGGCAAGTGAAAGATTAAAACCACTTGTATTCACTGTATCAAAATTGATTGATTGTCCATTAAGACTCGTAGCTAGACCCGTTGCAGGATCATCTGTTGTAGAAGGAATATATTTTGATGAATGCGTTCCAGACCCCACATACAGCTCAGTCAGTAATGCTAAGTTGTTGCCAACGTCTGTTTGAAATACCAGATTAAGTCCGCTTAACGCTTTAATCGGGTTTGTACTATAAACTTCTTGAGGTGGACGAGCCCAAGGGTATGCATAACCCACATCTTGATAGTCAGATACCATATAGAATGAGCCTTTATATTTCCCCATTCGTAAACTAAGTTCTTCATTAAACTTATATGTTGCATATGCCCATTCAGCGGTTACATCATAGTTACTTGAGCCACCGTCAGCTTGTAGTACAAGCGTGATGTCTAGTTCTTTAGATATCGTTGAAGAGAACTGTAATCCGATAATGCTATCACTTGTATCAAAGCTAGGGTTTTTAGTAGCAAGACCATTTAAATATGCAACGTCATTGCCAGAATCATCTGTCGCATCCGCCATGGTTGCCGCAAAAGAAGCGTAACCACTAATTTCAATTTCAATAGCTTGTACAGTCGGTGCAGAAAGAGCGAGTAGTCCTGCAATAATTGGAATGATGTGAATTTTCATAGTGTCCCCTGATTTATTCAGAAAATTGTATTAGTTTCATAACGTTGAAGCATATGAGATTTATATCAATACAATAAAAATAAGGATATTAACAAGTGAAAAGCTATTTTTATGTATCTATAGTTACTTATAACTATATATATACTTACTAAATATTGAGAAATATATGCATAAATAACCATACTTTTAAAGGTTTTATACACGGTAACTCTCGGGTATCCTATATCCACCATGCCCTTTTGGCTCAACATCACTCCCTTTGCAGTAAATCAGCTTAACGCTCTATTCCACGAAGTATTTCCTTCACATCAATGTTATTGGAACAAAAATTTTTCTCGAAAATAGGAATTGTTTTTTCTGGTTCAGCATCACCACACATAAACACATCAAAAGCGGCATAGTTTTTTTCTGGCCATGTATGAACACTGATATGTGACTCAGCGAGTACAGCGACTCCGGAGATACCTCCTGTCGATGTGAAGTGATGTAAGTGTATATGTAATAAAGTCGCACCAGAAACTTCTACAGCCTCCCGTAAAGTGTCTTCCATTAATTTTAAATCATCAAGGTGGCTGGCATCCCAAATATCGATAATGAGATGCTCACCGGCATACTTAATCCCTTCTCGTTCTTTAAAATAATCTCGCACTGACTCGCCTGTTTTAAGAATCTGTTTATGTTGAATATTAAATGTCATTAATCAACCTGCCAGCTGTAATTTGTATAGTTAGTGAGTAGACATGGAAACATTACTGTATTGATACAGTTTGTTTTAGATATTAGCTCACCTTTACCGAAGGCAAATGAGGCCATCATTAACTCAGGTGTCACATAATCAGTCTCAACTTTAAAATCAGTTATTTTGCTTAGTTTATTTTTTACTTTTGCTTTATCTAAACTAGAAGTCCATGCCAGATAAAAACCCCAATCACCAAAAGATGGGATATTTTGCCGATAAGGCAAAATGTTAAAGCCTGCTGATTTAAGTGTATTACCAATAGCTAAAAAGGATTCTTTTGAATGATACGGTGAAGTTGATTGAACTGAGACATAAGCATCACTCGACAAATGCGAACGAAGTTTTTTGTAAAACTGTTTACTGTAAAGTTTACTTAACTCAACAGACGAAGGATCAGGAAAATCAATAATAACGACATCCCAGACTTGGTTATTTTTACTGCGAATAAACAGGTCAGCATCGATGCTGTACACATCAACCGTGGCCACCCACACAGATTCATGTTTTTTTGTAAATGAATCCTCTGATTCCAAATAAACACCTTTTACATTGATCGACTTTACATTGCCTGGTTCACTAAGATGCAGTCGAGCATCACGAAAGGCATCTTTATTGAGTTTACGAAGGTGTGTGTTATCTGTCGCTAACTTGATCATATCAGGGTCGAGATCAACAAGCGTAATAGATTTAAGCGAACGGTATTTTAATACTTCACGCAAAGCAAGGCCATCCCCCCCCCCTAGGATTAAAACGTGTACTGGATTGTCAGTAACTGACATGACCGGATGCACTAATAAATCATGGTAGCGTTTTTCATCTAGTGAGGAGAATTGAGTATTACCATTAATATAAAGTCGAATATCGCCTAACGCTTTATTTTCCGTTAATACGATATGCTGGTACTTCGTTGTCGTTTTAAGAATAATGGGATCATCATAGAATCGTTGTTCAAACAATGCGCTAATATCTCGATTATTGGAATAACCGATAATTAATATAGCCACTGTCACCAGCATGATCAATGCGGTATAGAGTCGATGTTTAATGACCCCTGTATAGATAAAGTAAAATACCGTGATCAATGCAATCGCAAAATTAAACCCGGCAACAATAAAGCTGATTTCTGTCAGCGGATAATATTTTAATAATACCTTCACCCAGATAACCGCACCAATAAACGCACCTACATAATCCATCGCATAAACGAGGGCGATATTTGTTTTAAGGTTAATCTTTTGCTGATCAATAATACGCATGACGATAGGAATCTCAAAACCAATGAGAAAACCTACACTAAGAACAAAGAAGTAATGAACAACGAAAAAATTATATTCGAAGTAGGCAAATGCACCGTAAATAGCTAAAGGTGCGAATCCACCGAGCACTGCCATAATAACTTCAACGCCGACAAATTTATAGATTAAATTATTGTCGGACATGCGACTTTGAACAAAGCCAGCGATCCCCATCATCAACATCATCGATGCAATCACCATAGAAAACTGTTCTATAGAGTTGCCCAAGATATAGGTTGTAATGGTGGCTAATACATATTCATTTACCAACCCGCTTGCGCCCGTTGAGAACATACAAAAAGCTAACAGTACAGGTAACAGTCTTGGTTTTTTCATACGAATATAATCTTATCGATTTATAAGATCGCAACACCTAAAATTAATGCCATACCAATTTTCGTAAACGATAATTGAACCGCAGCAACGAGTTGATCTTTGACTATAATATCTCTGACGTTTGTTGATGTAACAATCAGTAAATCAATCAGTAGTTCAAAGATATAAAGTAAGAGCATGCCGGCTAACGCAGCAACAAGGTATTCAATAACGGCATCTGAGGTCAAAGAGGTATTATCATTTCCGATGATCGCACTTTGTAAAATTAAGCCATAAGCAATAATTTTTCCTGCTAAGTAAACACCGGCAGAAATATTACCTTCTAGCACACACGCCACAGGGTTAATGTTTCTGGCGAGTACTTTTTCATAGAACAAAACTAACACCACCATCGTGATTTGACCGGCAACAAAATAGATCACAGATGAAAGAATGCCGCCTTCATCTCCTTTAATACTGGCATAGGCAAGAATACCGGTCATCACCAAGGTACCAAACTCCACCATTCCAATGGCCACATTGCCACGTTTAAGTTCTGCAGTATTATTTACTTTTGGTAGTAGCGCTTTATCGGTAAAGAATAATGATGTCACCATAAAGCCAATGGCGACTAATCCATAAATAAAGGTATCGGTGATGTCTTTTATAATGTCTACGTTACTTGTACCGGACATGACACCGAGCATTGCAATGGCTAGCCCGAGTTGTGCGCCTGAACGACGAAGCCCTACGGCAATATTACCGTCTGCAATAACATCATCTGCATCATAATGCTCTGATGCGCGAAAATTTAAAATGTGCTTCATAGCAGTTGCGAGCACGAGATAGACCAACGCATACAAGAGGTAATACATATATTGTTCAATATTCATCATAGTTATCCTTATTAATTATTCTGTTACTTACCGCCACCTGAAGGACCGCGACTTCGTGATGAAGATCCGGCACCTCGAACAGAGGGGTTTGAACGTGATGATCGTGATACGCCACTTGCTGCACTTCTAACATCGGCGGGATTACGGCGAGCGTAACTGCTGTTTCGATAACGACTATTTGAATACGTGCGACTACCATAAGTGCCGTATTGATTATTACTGCCGTAATAGGAGTAACCTCTTCTACGACTAGAATAGCCATTCCAATCATTGTATGAATAACGCCGAGGACCTATGAAGCCACCAAAGAGACGGTACATTCCATAATAATAAAAAAATGAATGTCCGTTTGAACGACGCCATTCACCGTATTGGTTTGAACCTGTCGCAACGCCATTTCGCATAACGGGTTTTGCAACCGTGGCCATACCAACAGGCTGTGCATCTTTCAGGCTGTCCTCTTCATAATACCCGTAAGGTTTAGTAAGAAGCGCCATGCCTAAATTGTCATAATTTTTCCAGAAACTGTCTTCATCTACAACAGCCCAAGGGATTTCCTTGGTTTCATTATTCACAATTTCAATATATTTATGGAAAGTTTTGGTATAGGTTTGTTGTATCCAATAGTCTGCATAACTATGGCTCCGTGACATACCTGCTTTTGGGTTAAGTCGAAGCGCATTCCATTTATCTTGTTGTACGTGAATAGTCAGTTTTTCTGATCCCCAACTCTTGCGGTATTTTGCGACACTGCCATCATTTAAAGTGTCAAAGTATTCAAATACTTTGGCATCAACCTGCACCGCAGGAAAATTCGCTTCATTACCGGAGCCACAGTATTCACCTGCACACCATGAAGCACGACCAATAACGACATAATACTCAACACGTTGATCAGCAAGTACTTTGACATAGCTACGATAAAGCTCGCCCACTTTTTTAGCGTGTTTAGCTTCGTACTCAACAATATTTTTAGTTGTTATAGCTAAGGCAACAGCAGCATCACCAAAACGGGCATAATTAGTTGAGGTGTTTTTATGGTATTCAGTTTTAAGTGCTGCATAAGAACTACCGCCATCAGCGACTAACTTATTAAGACCTTCTACACGTTGTGTGAGATCATCCTTTTTATGTGAATAAGCCTTAGTCGCTTTATTCGCTTTTTGTGTGAAACGACGTTGAAGAGATAAGTTCTTCGCATATTGACGTTTTGCCGTTTCATATTTTTTATCTGCCGTGTTGCGTACATCAACTAAAAAACCGATACGCGTATCAGCATGATTCGCAGCGACTAGTGATGCGGATATATGTTTTTTGAATTCATCTACAAGAAGAGTAAAAGCAGGTGCGTCTTCAGGCTCATTTCTATCTGCCATCGGCGCAATTTTTGTGTCAAATAACGTTTTAGCTAGATTGTACTCATCAGACGCAAGCAGAAATTTTTCTTGCCATTTTTCTGATTCTAAATAGGGACTGAAAAAATTCCACTCCGAATGGCTTGAAAGTTTGTCAAATGCCTCTTTCTTTGTTTTCATTAAGGCGGCGCTATCGCTTAACCGTTTTGGCATGAGTTTGAATTCATGCGTCAGGTTATCAGGAAGACCGCTGCATCCTGCTAGAAATGCAGAGAATAAAACAAAAAAGAAGAAGCTGAAGAAACGACGATTATTGTATTTCAAAATTTCCACCGTAATGCGGTCCATGTTAAGAATTTATTTCACTGAATATTAATTAACTACAGACGTTTGTAATACTTCAAATACATTAGCCTTAACTTCATGACTTAAAAATGCTTCGCGCTCTGGTCGCTCATCATCTTCTTCATGCCATGTTTCAATAGTGAGATAGGTAGCTTGTTGTGATGCAAACTCATATGCCCGCATTGGAATCCCTTCTTTAGAACCGCCGGATTTTATGAAAAGCCCAGCCCAGGTATCATCTTCAACATAAAAATATTTCGTACCATCCACAATCACTTCACCTTCTTCTTCTTCAGAAATTTCTTCGAGATCACGATGTTTAATGGAACGGCCGTCATATTGAATATCACGTAACGCTACGATTGAATCGGTTTGACTCACTTCGAGTTCATCATCAAATTCCCACTCAACAAAACGTATTTGACCATTATTTAATGAATAAAGCTCAAGCTCGGTGACCCAATAATCCTTCTTACGTTTAGAGAAGTCTTTCCATTTCACATCAAGATAAAGGTAAACATTTTTCACTAACCATGTTTGACTATCCCAATCAACATACCCCCCTTTTTTAAGGTCTCGTATATCGAATGATTTTCTATCGGCAACAGGTGCAGGGTTTAACCCGCGAATGGCTACTAGCCTTTCTTGCACATTCATCATTTACTGTCATCCTCTATATTAATGACTTCGGCTTCTATGACTTCACCCTCAATCACATCATCTTTGTTTTTGTTACTGCTTCTTGCGTCACGTAAGCCTTCAGCAACAGGAGATAATTCAGCCGTCATATCGGCTAAACGTGCACTGGCTTCACGCGCTTTAATCGTACTATTGGCCATCGTTTCATTGGCTGTTTGTACTGCTTGCATTAACTGATCAAAGCCTTCTTCCATTTTCTCAAGTGCGATAACGGGGTTGTTGTACATGTCGCCAACTTCTTGAGCTGCTTGATTCACGGCTGTTGCATTTTGCGCCATCATGTCACCCAAGCCTTCTTGGAAACTTTGTACCGCTTTCTTAACGGTGTTTTGTTTAGCGAGTGCCGCTTGAATGCGTAACGCATTATTCATCACCATCGGACCAACAATAAGAGCACTATCAATCTGCTCACTCAACAATTCATTGGTTTGTACGGTTTGATCTATACTGATAAAAAACTGAACGGCTGCTTGTTCCATAGTACGAAGATCACGAATACGTCGAGCCGCTTTATTTTTAACTGATGCTAATTTAGTCTGTTCTTGTGTATCCGCTGCATCAACTTCAGATTCTAGTTTTTCAACTTCTATAATAAAATGTTCGCCTACATAAATATCAGATTGAATCTGTTTTTGTGCGCCCATAATTTCATCATATTGATGCTCAAGGTCAATGCTTGTTTCAAGTAAATCATCTTTACCTGCACGTAAACCATCAAAAATCTCTGTTACATGTTTTTGCATGGGTTGATATTTATGAATAAAACGTGAAACTGCTTTACGTTTAAGTCCTTTCGGCATCCAGTTAAAGTACCATGCGTTACTCAGTGAATGAGGATTAAGGTCATCCATTGCACTACGTAATTCAAGTAACTTTTCACCCGTCGGTGATTTACCATCTAGCCCTTTTAATAAGGAATCAACACTCTTAGACATGAGATCATTCGCCGACCTCATACGTTTTTGTGAGCCTTCACCGATACCATCAATCGTTCTCATTAATGCAGGACCGGCTTTTTCTTTAACATTCGCAATCAATGCCAAAGACTTATCTTTCATTGAAGAAATATCTATCGCTTTTGCCCATTTAGGGGCTTTTTTAGTCTCACTCATGACAAACTCCAATTACATTTTAAATCTAGTTTTTAAGAATTTAGCTTTATTATTAAATTCATCTGTTTTATGCGATGAAAGTATATCTTGTACTTCGGACAATTCTGATTGCATTCCAGCAATACTTTCTTTTACAGAATTAATCGTCTCTTCTGCATGACGCTGAGCTTCATCCATCGAAAGATATGGCCTGATAGATTTTTCAGGAAGGTATTCAGTTGCCATACGATTAATGACCCACGCCAATTCACCACCTGAGACTTCACTATTCACTTTGGGTAGTACATCGATTAATTGATCAATAATCGATTCATACAGGGTACGAATTTCTTCCGGTATCATTTCTTTGCGCAGTGAAATATTTATATTAAGCAATGATTCAATACTGCTGTCCGACAAACTTACGGGTTCTGTTTTAATTTCAGTAGGTTCTTCGGTTTGATTAAAATAATTAAGCACCATGAATACAACACCAGCGACAACCAAGCCAATGAGTACACCAGTAATAGAACCTAATGTGGGGACTAATATCCATGTAACGATAATGGCAATAATCGCCGTGATGATGCCAATGACATAAGCGGGCATCTTTGTTTTATTATTTTTCATACTTGAACTATTTCCTGTGGATGACTTTATTGAGTTAATCACTCTCAATCATATTTGCATAGTAACCGTATTTTAACCCCAATATATTGTCACCACAAACAAAATAGCAAATACAATCAGAACCTTAGGTTAATTAATACCCAGATATTAGAGCAAAGGTCGCAGAGAGACAGAGAACGCAAAGTTATTTTATCTAAGCCTTATTATTTTATTTACCCTACCATCACTTTTCACGTTAGAATCCACCTATGACTGAACAAACATTAAATTTTGATCCAAAAGAAATCGCTAAATTCGAAGAACTCGCTTCACGTTGGTGGGATCCTGACAGTGAATTTAAGCCGTTGCATGAAATTAACCCATTACGCTTGGAATACATTGATCGCCGTAGCTCATTAAAAGGTAAGACGGTGGTGGATATTGGCTGTGGTGGCGGTATTCTTGCTGAAAGCATGGCACTTAAAGGCGCAGACGTTCTTGGTATTGATATGGGCAAAGCCCCTTTAAGCGTTGCTTCACTACATAAGTTAGAGTCGGGTGCTGAGTTAGAATATGAACAAATTACCGCAGAAGAATTAGCTGAGAGAGATGCAGGCAAATATGATGTGGTCACCTGCATGGAAATGTTAGAACACGTTCCCGACCCAGCCTCTGTTATTGCAGCATGCAGCAAACTGGTTAAACCTGATGGTCATGTATTTTTCTCGACCATTAACCGTAATCCAAAGTCTTATTTGTTTGCGATTGTGGGTGCTGAATACATTATGCAGATGTTGCCTAAAGGTACGCACGATTACAGTAAATTCATTCGCCCTTCTGAATTGGAAGAATGGGCTCGCGCAGCTGATTTAAACTTACGTGAATTAACCGGTATGAGTTATAACATTTTCAGTAAAAAGTATTCACTCGGTCACGATGTTGATGTGAATTATTTAATGCATACGCAAAAATAAATGCCCAAAATAAAAACGGTTCTTTTTGATCTTGATGGCACCCTTGCTGACACCGCGCCAGATCTTGCTGGCGCATTAAACCACGTCCTAAAAATCCATAGCTGCGCCCCATTACCTTACGATATAATACGTCCCTATGTTTCTCATGGTGGCGTTGCTTTAATTACTCTCGGTTTTGGTAAAGCCCATCCTGAATTTGATACTTTGTACCAAGAATTACTTCAGTATTATCAAAATAACATTGCCAATGAAACAACACTTTTCCCAGGTATGAACGAACTGCTAACCGAGCTTGAAAAAAACAATATCAATTGGGGCGTGGTAACAAACAAACCAGGTTGGTTAACTGAGCCTTTACTCGATGCTTTAAATTTAACATCCCGAGCTATTTCTATAGTGAGCGGCGACACCCTTAAACAACGTAAACCCCACCCCGCGCCAATACTTCATGCTTGCCAAGAAGCAGGTAGTAGCGCAGCTGAATGTATTTATATTGGTGATGCAGAACGAGATATCGAAGCAGCAAATGCAGCAGGCATGCCTTCTGTCGTTGCGCTCTTTGGCTATATTGCTGAACATGACGCACCAGAAACCTGGGGCGCTCATACTTCCATTAATCACCCACTAGAAATTTTATCTATTATTGATTCACTTAATAATTAAACTAGGGCAAACTCAAAAGCATGTTTGAATCATCACTTATCTCTATTTTTATCGCTGCCATTATCGGTAGCTTAGTCACTTATATTTATTTTCAACGCAAACTATCTGCATTGCGTGAGAATAATACGGCACTTTCAACAAAGTTAGAATTTGAACAACAAGCAAGTAAAGAAAAAATCAACGACCTTAAACAAGCCAATGAAAATGCGCGACTTCAGCTCAGCGAAACATTTACCGCACTATCCAGCAAAGCATTAAAAAATAATAACGAAGAATTTTTAAAGCTGGCACAAGAAAACTTAAAGCAATACCAAGCTCAAGCGGTGAATGAACTTGAGAAGAAAGAAAAATCCATCGAACATTTACTTAACCCTATTAAAGAAACCTTAAGTAAAACAGAAGAACAAATTCGTAACATTGAAAAAGAACGTAAAGAGTCTCAAGGCGCGTTACACAAACATCTCGAAACCATGGCACTGACTCAAGCCTCCTTACAAGATGAAACCCGTAAATTGGTAACTGCACTTCGCCGCCCAGAAGTACGTGGTCAATGGGGTGAGATGACACTTAAGCGTTTAGCAGAGCTTGCCGGTATGGTGCAGTATTGTGATTTTTACGAGCAAGAACAAGTGCAAACTGATGAAGGTGCCATGCGTCCTGACATGATAGTCCGCATGCCCGATGGTCGTGAAATTATTGTTGATGTTAAAACACCACTTGATGCTTACATCAGCGCAATAGAAGCGGTTGATGATACTGAGCGACAAATTCACCTTACCCGTCATACTAAAAATGTTAAGCAACGCATTAATGAATTGGCTGATAAAGCCTATTGGCAACAATTTAAAAATGCACCGGACTTTGTGGTTCTCTTTATTCCCGGAGATCAGTTTTTAAGTGCGGCGCTTGATCAAGAACCGGCTATTTTAGAAAATGCATTATCGCGTCAAGTGATACTCGCCACCCCAACAAGCTTTGTAGCCCTACTCCGCGCCATTGGTTATGGCTGGCGACAAGAACAATTGGCTGAAAATGCTGAACACATTAAAACTGTAGGCGAAGAACTTTATGGACGTTTACAAACATTTACCGAACATTTGCAAAAACTAGGTAAAAGTTTGGATAGTGGAATGAAGCATTACAATAGCGCGGTAGGTTCATTTGATAGCCGAGTACTCCCAAGCGCACGTAAGTTTAATGAAATGGGAATATCGACGAATAAAAAAATCAGTGAGTCTAAACAAGTTGAAACTGCGGTTAGACAAATAGAAGTAAATAATGATGAATCGTAGAACTGTTATTACTTCTTAATCTTTCCTTTTATATCTTCACCTAATTGCTCAATACTTGAGCCAATTTTTTCTTTAAGTTTTTGTTGCAAGTCTTCTTGGGCAAAGGGATTTCCGAATAGTGGATTACCTTTACCAATGTTGACGCCTAACCATAGGCCAAGAATAACCCCCAAGAGGATTCCCATAAAAAGCATTTTGATGATTTTCATATAATAACCAATAAAAATTTGAATGACGTTATCTGTAGCCGTAGAATACATCACTTATGAGTAAAGAAATACTAGAAAATGCCTATACCGAATGTGTTCAAATGGCGCAGTCTCACTATGAGAATTTCCCTGTTGCTTCACGTTTATTACCTAAACGTTTGCGCCGCCCGATCGCAGTTATTTATGCCTTTGCCCGTCGTGCAGATGACTTCGCTGATGAAGGTGATTTAAGTGATAAAGAAAGATTATCGGCGCTCGACGACTTTTCGCACAAGCTTGAACTAATAGAACAAAATAAAACTGTCGATGATGCAACCTTTATTGCTCTTGCCGACGTTATCAATCAACACCAACTTCCTATATCCCTATTTCATGACTTACTCACCGCCTTTAAAATGGATGTGAGTAAAACTCGCTATGCAAATTTTGGTGAGGTCATGCAATATTGCCGTTATTCAGCTAATCCTGTTGGTCGTTTATTATTGCACTTGAATAATGCCGTATCTGAGAAAAACCTTGGATATTCAGATGCCGTTTGTAGCGCGCTACAATTAACCAATTTTCTGCAAGATATCTCTCAAGATATGCATGAAAGTGACCGTATTTATATACCTCAAGATGAAATGCTCAAATACGGTGTCAGTGAAGATGATATTCGTAGTAGTAAAACAACCCCGTCATCACGCAGCCTTATTGCATTTCAGATTCAACGTACTGTTAAACTCATGCAATCTGGCGCGCCATTGGGCAAAGTTCTAAAAGGCCGTATGGGCTTAGAGTTACGAATGACCATTATGGGTGGTTCACGAATTTTATACCGTTTAAATCAACAAAATGATGATGTGTTTAGCCGCCCTAGATTAAACAAGTGGGATATTGCTTGGATTCTTTGGAAAGCTGTCAGGGCCAAGTAAACCTGCCATTGCGAGCGTTAGAGTGGCAATCTCATTGTTGAGCCATACATTTCTATAGATTGCCGCGCTATCGCTCGCAATGACACGGTATTATCAGTAAAATAATTACACTCAATAACTTAAAGAACCTTATGACCCCCGAACAATACTGCCAAGACAAAACAGAAAAAAGCGGCTCTAGCTTTTATTACAGTTTTTTGTTTTTACCCAAAGCAAAACGCCTTGCCATTACGGCGTTATATGCCTTTTGTCGTGAGGTTGATGATATTGCTGATGCCGAGATGGATAGCAAAATCAAGTTAGTTAAACTTGAATGGTGGCGTACAGAAATCGAAGCTTTATTTGCAGGCAGTGCGCATCACCCTGTTACCCAAGCTTTATTCACATCCATTCATGATTTCAAACTTGAGAAAAAATACTTCCTTGAAATTATTGATGGTATGGAAATGGATCTCGATACCGTACGCTTTGCAGATTTTGATGAGCTTAATTTATACTGTTATCGTGCAGCGGGCGTTGTCGGTATTCTTTCAGCAAATATCTTTGGTTTTGAGAACCCGCAAACGATTGAATACGCAAAAAAACTCGGGTTGGCATTACAACTCACCAATATTATCCGCGATGTTTATGAAGACTCCTTACGTAACCGCCTTTACTTACCGCTAGATGAATTAAATAACTTTGGCGTAACAGAAAAACAAATTTTTAATCGTGAAAACACTGAAGCATTTCAAAAGTTAATGCAATTTCACTCAGAACGTGCACATCAATGTTATCGTGATGCCTTTGCAGCTTTACCTAAAGAAGATCGCTATATTCAAAAGACCGGCCTCATTATGGCTGCCATTTATGAAAATACTTTATATGAAATGGATGATGACAAGCTACAAGTTCTCAAACATAAAGTCGCTATCCCCTCGTTACGTAAGATCACCATTGCTTTAAAAACACTCTTTAAAGAATGGTGGCTTCATATTAAACCCAGCAATTCATGAACGAAAGTAACAGCAACGCCACCGTTGTCATTGGTGCGGGTTGGGCTGGGCTTGCAGCAGCCGTCAAACTCACTCAACAAGGTCATACCGTCCACGTTTATGAATCTGCTAAGCAAGTCGGTGGCCGTGCACGTGCTGTTAATTTTAATGACACGTTAGTTGATAATGGCCAGCATTTATTAATTGGTGCCTACACGGAATGTTTCGATTTATTTAATACCGTTGGTATTAACATCAACATAGCATTAAAACGTTTGCCTTTTTTATTGACTGTTATTGATAAAGTCTCAAACAATACCTTACTTTTAAGTGCGCCTGCTTTACCCGCCCCCTTACATTTACTTTATGCGTTATTCACTGCAAAGGGATTTACCTTTAAAGATAGAATTGCAGCGATTAAATTTGGCCTTTACCTTAAAAAACATCACTATAAATTTAATAAAGACATTTCAGTTACAGCACTCTTCGAGTTAACCAAACAAACACCCATTATCATCAAACAATTATGGGAGCCACTTTGCCTTGCAACAATGAACACACCGATTGATACTGCTTCCGCCAATGTGTTTATGAATGTGTTTAAAGATGCCTTTACTCAAAAAAGACAAGATGCTGATCTCATACTTGCAACAACTGACTTATCGGAGCTCTTTCCTCATGCTGCTGTTAAGTATATAAAAATGAATGGTGGGCAAGTTTATTTAAGTTCTCGCATTGAAAAAATTGATATCGATAATAACCAAGTGTCGTCAATACACGTTAAATCTAGCAATGAAAGCATAAACGTTAAGGTGGAAAATCTCATCGTGGCCGTAGCACCACAGAATACAAGTAAACTCTTTGCCGATATCCCCGAATTGCAAACAATCAAAAATAATATTGATCGTTTTAAATACGAGCCGATCATTACCGTCTATTTACAATATCCTGAAGGAACGCAGATCACACAAGCCATGCTAGGGATGAGCAGTACCATTAGCCAGTGGGTATTTGATCGCGGTTTAATCTGCCAGCAATCAGGCTTGATCAGCGTCGTCATTAGTGCCTGTGGGCAACACACAGAGATGGATAATGATATACTGACTCAACACGTACACAATGAAATAGCATCACTCTTTACACATCAACCTGAATTAATAGACAGTTTAGTTATTCGTGAAAAAAGAGCGACCTTTGCTTGTTCTGTTAACGTTAATGATTACCGCCCGACAAACAAAACGGATATTAAAGGCTTAAGCCTTGCGGGCGACTATACAGATACCCAATACCCCGCCACCTTAGAAGGCGCTGTTCGTAGTGGCATAGCCGCCAGTAACTTAATAATAGAAAATAAATTATGAATAAAATAATCCAAATACCATCAAATTTTAAACCTCAAGCACATTGTCTTAAAGATAAAGTCATTCTTATCACAGGTACCGGCGATGGTATTGGTGCAGTAGCAGCAAAGACTTATGCTGAATACGGTGCAACGGTTATTTTATTAAGTAAAACAGAGAAAAAAATTGTTGCCGTCTATGATGAAATTGTTAATGCAGGCCACCCGCAACCTGCCATCATTACTTTAAATCTTGAAGAAGCAACAGCCGAAGACTATGCCGGACTCGCACATACCATTGAAAATGAATTTGAACATCTTGATGGCCTGTTACATAACGCCGCCATGTTTGAAGGCTTAAGCCCTATCTCCCAGTTTGATAACACACTATGGAATAGAATCATCCAAGTTAACTTACATGCGCCTTTTTTATTGTCTCAAGCCATGCTGCCTTTGCTCAATAAATCGAAATCATCATCTATGATATTCACCAGCTCAGGTGTTGCTCATGAAGGCCGTGCTTATTGGAATGCTTATGGTGTCACTAAAGCGGCAGGAGATAACTTAATGGGCATTCTTGCCGATGAATTAGAAACCAGCACGCCTATTCGAGTCAACAGCATTGACCCCGGTAGAGTAAGAACACGTATGCGAGCTTTAGCCTTCCCCGGCGAAGATCCAATGACAGTTCCTGCACCAGCAGACATCATGGATTCTTATGTGTATTTAATGAGTGATGAGAGTAAAAAAGTCAACGGAAAGATTATTTCTTGCAAGGCTATTAATTAATTTTAATTACCACCGAGCATAAATTAATTATTAGTTGTAAGTAATTCATATATGCAGACTTAAGAGTATATCTTTTAGAAGTTTTATTTTTATACGCTATCTATTGAATTATCTATATCGTGTTCTAAATCAAGATAGAGGAATCTCTATCCAAAACTTACTACCTTGTCCAATCGTACTTTCTACACCGATTGTCCCACCCATAGTTTCAATTAAAGACTTAGTAATAACAAGACCGAGCCCTGTTCCTTCTATACCATTTGAATTATCTAGACGACCAAAAGATAAAAACAGCTTATCAACATCCTCTTTTGATAGTCCTTCACCAGAATCAATAACACAAACTCGGACACTATTTTTCTCTATTAATTCAGATTCAAGAATTATCTCCGAGCTATTATTACCATACTTAATTGCATTTGATAATAAATTAACAATAATTTGAATTAAGCGTGTCGAATCAGCATATACAAACAAATCATTACATTGAATATTATCAATAATTTTTATGTTATTTGTTTTTACTAAGGAAGATACAAGGTCTTTACTAAAAGAAATAATATTGTTTAGAGAAATTGATTCCATATATAAATCTGCTTCTCCAGACTCGATTTTTGCTAAATTCAACAACTCATTAATTAATTTTAATAGGTGTTGAGCAGCCACTTCAATACTTGCAACATTTTCATTCTGGGTTTTGTTTAATTCAGATTCATCCAGCCCTAGGAGTTGTGTGAAACCTAAAATAGCATTCATAGGTGTGCGTAACTCATGGCTCATATTTGAAAGAAATTTTGATTTAGAAATGTTAGCGTTTTCCGCCTCTTCTTTTAATAATTTTAATTCTTTTGTTCGTTCGCTAACGTTTATTTCTAGTTTTTCATTATCATGAACAAGTAACTTATTGTATTTTCTAGTAGTACGTGATGCTACAAACTGTATCCATGTTGAAAGAATGAATACTAGAGCTAATAGAATAACAATAATTTGAATTGTGGTTCGTCCAACTTCCTGAGACCTATCTATTTCATCTTTAGCATGTACTCTCATTAAATCACTAAGATCTTTGTAATCTTGACGAACCCTTACAGCTTGAGTTAAGACATGTTTATTAAATATTTTTCTTGCTTTTGTAATATATCCAGAATTTATTAATTCAATCATCTCAACTTGATGTTGATACATGGAGCCAATATTTTTCATCATATGATTAAAAGCTTCGACCTGAGTTTTTGATAATATTAATGCATCAAAATTTTGTCTATTTTTAAGAAAGTCACGTGTTTTTTGATTATACTTTTGAATAAGCTCATCTCTTTCAAAAGGGTCTTTTTCATCAAGAATACTGTAGGTTAAATTACGGCGACTGTTTGATATATGCGTTAAGTTATTCATAATCAATCCTACTGAAAATTGATTACTTATAATTTGTTGAAGCGCTTTGTAACGCTTATCTATGAAATATAATGATAGGATTATTAACACAACTAAAAATAATATACCTAGAGTATATAATGAAAGTCTTAATTGATAAATTTTGTTTATTAGGCTATTAATCATTATTCTATATTCTATATAAGTACTAGTACCATAACAATTTTTTAAACGTATGGCAGTAAATTAATGTTAATACGGGCTAATTAATGGGTGATGAAAACAAAGATGCGAATAGGAATATTATTTCCTGCAAACATACCCCAAATATTTTACAAAATTATGGAGCCATATATGGTAGATTTGAGTCCCTTTAAAATATCTAGCTCTGCACCTTCCGCATCAATCTTAATTATAGAAATTTGCTGATATTGAGCTATTCTATAAATTCATCCGCTTTAAATTATTATTCATCTAGCTTTTCCAATCATATCTTTGTGTAAGGTATCAAAGTAAATACTACTATACTAAGTGAAAGTCCGAACCTATTGTTTACCTTTCATCATCGACTTTAAATCTGCAAAGGGATTTTGTTTTGCAGAATTTTCTTTTTCATCTACCGTTACAATATTTCCCATGTGCGCTTCCAGTTGTCTTTGATGCTCATTATCATGGCAATATAAACATAAAAGTTCCCAGTTACTTCCATCCGTAGGATTATTATCGTGTTCATGATCTCGGTGATGCACAGTTAATTCACTTAAGTTTGTATGATCAAACTCACGACTACAACGTCCGCAAATATGTGGGTACATATTCATGGCTTGTTCACGGTAACCTTTCGCACGCTCATCCATCGCACGTCGTGCATTAGCTATCACTTTATCAAGTTTTTCTGTATCAATTTTTGCCATTTCAATCTCCCTTTAAATGAGTGTGTTAAATTTACGAATGGCTGTCATTACACCTAGTTTTTAGGTTAATGATGACAACCAAATTTGACTAAATTCTAGCATCACATTTTTATCAGCTTCAAACCAAACAAATGCATTTTGTTGATACTCTACCGCGAGCTGCTCAGCCTCTTCTTTCGTTATTCCAATAATAAAATAGCTTTCTTCTGCCGGCCAATTATCATCACTTCCCTGCCCCAGTGCTTTAAACACGGTATAACCTTGTTGTTTCAAATAAAAATGTAACAAGCCGTTTCGTTTAGCGTTTTCTTTAGATGACAAAAGCTGACTACGTGGATTCCATGCAGTTAAGAGCGCAGCAGTTTTATCTTTTGAAATAATATCATTAACAGATGACGGTAAGGTTTCATTAATTTTGCAATTCACTTTCACGTCATCAATAAAGACAACATAACGTGTATCTATATAATATTTTTCTAATTCATCTCTAGTCATCAGTTCCACCAAACAGCAAAACCACGTTTTCTAAGATGTTCACCTAATAACGCTTCTTTATATTCAGCTTCTTTACGTGTTGCAATAGGGTTATATTCTTCGAAGAGTTTATAGCGTAAGCGGAGGCCGTATTTTTTTGCATAGCTATTAGACTTTATGCCTGCCTTATGTTGATCAAAACGTTCATCGGGTGACTTGGCAGTTTGTCCTACATACACACAGGGATAATCATCGATGTAGTCGGGGTTCTCGTCTCTGAATTTTTTACTATTCAAAACATCTTTATCGAGGTCAATAACATAAATATTATAAGAATGTTTTCTTCGAGCCACCTAGCTACTCTGCTGTGGTATTGTTATGCGCTTTTATACAGAAGATAATAAAAAATGAATTCCAGTTTTCGTAACCGCTAATATCATTAATATGGTTTAGCTCGGTTTCATTTTTTAGATATTGAACCGTTTTGTCTATGTGTTTATCATTGATCCCATTCAGCTTAATAACATCTACAGTGGCTTGGGACGGTGACCAATCTTTTAATAAATCTGACATTTTATAATACGTATTTACATTTCTACATTATGATAAACATTTTGCACGTCATCATTATCATTTAGCATTTCCAAAAATTTTTCAAACGATTCAATATCATCACCCTGTATGGTTGTGGTTGCTTGAGGAATGAAGGTAATGGTATCTGTATCGAACTCCACATCATCACCTAATAACTTAAGTAACGCGACGCGTGTTTTATTATATTCAGTATGAGGTGAAAACACGGTGATTTGCCCCTCTTCTAATTCAACGTCTGTAACATCAACGTCTTCTTCTAATAAGGCTTCTAATACCGCCTCATCATCTTCACCTTTAAATGAAAAGACTGAAAGATGATCAAACATATGTGCAACGGTGCCCTGCGTGCCAATTTTTGCATTACATTTATTAAAACATAAACGCACATCATTAAAGGTGCGAGTACCATTATCTGTTAAGCAATCAACAATGACATTATAACCACCGGATCCAAAACCTTCGTATCGTGCAGGTACAAAATCTTCACCTGCTCCGCCTTCTGCTTTTTTAATGGCTTTTTCTATGACATGAGCTGGAACTTGATCTTTTTTTGCATTATCAATAATCCGACGCAACGATAAATTACCGTGAGGATCAGTACCGCCATTTTTTGCGACAACATAAATTTCGCGGCCATATTTTGAATATACCTTCGCTTTCGCGTCAGATGTTTTGGCCATTGATTCTTTACGGTTTTGGTATGCTCTACCCATGATAATGTCTCTAAATGAAGTAATAAAAATGGTGTAAAGGTATCTTACTGAACTGTGGTCAATTTTACAAAAACGATTACCTCAAGCCTGATTTTCGTAGTATTTTCTGAGATTACAGTGATAAATCAAGTTTAATTGGATTGTACGGTCATTCCAAGGTAGAAAGTCAGCAAAAAACTAAGCCCTTAAGCTGTATTTTAGATTTTTCATTTCATAAGCCGATATCTATAGATATTCTCTCTCGTTGCCGATTTTTAAATAAAAATGGCATGTTACCTATATATAAAGAATGGCATAATCAATCATACCTAACAGCCCCATCAATTAATTAAAAGAAAAAATATGATCGCAAGGTTTATTGAGTTTTTTGTCAATCGTCATCTACTGACCAATATGATATTTGTCTCGGTTATTGTTGGAGGCTTGTTCGCATGGCAAGACATCAAAAAAGAAGAGCGCCCCGATGTCACCTACGACTTCGTAAGGGTAACGGCAAGCTATCCTGGCGCCACAGCAGAAGAAGTTGAGCACTTTGTCACCCGAGAAATAGAAGAAGAATTAAAAGCCGTTGAGGGCATCCATCGTATATACAGTAGTGTCAGTCGAGGTTTAACCTCCGTATCTGTTGAACTGGAACATGACATAGCGAACAAAAACGAAACAATCACAGAAATTCGTAATGCTGCACTGGCAACCCAATTGCCACCAGAAGTACGTAACAGACCCACCGTACGCGTATTCAAGAGTTCTAAAAAAGCCATCATTGATATTGCGCTCATCCATACTCAAGCGCACTTACTGACGAATCCGCAACGCCAAGAACTACAACGCTATGCGAGTGCCCTAGAATTACAGCTAACCAATTTACAGCAAATCAATGGGGTTAAACGTTCGGGTTTCCTGCAAGAAGAATTGCAAATTAATGTCGACCCTCAAAAATTGGTGCGTTACCAAATCCCTCTAAGCCAAGTTATAAGCGAAATAAGTAACAACCATATTCGACAACCTGCTGGTCATATCGAAGTTAAAGATGAACCCAGTGTCACCATTAACGCGCAGCTAGATACTGTTGATAAACTCAATCAACTCTATATTCAAGCTGGCTTTAAAGGTAAAGCGATAGATTTGAAATCAATCGCTGAAGTAAAAACTGATTTCCGTCGAGAGAAACAAATTACCAAAGTTAACGGACATGAATCCATCATGTTCAACGTGGTTAAAAACAGTTCTTATGGCATTCTAGAATCACTCGATGCGGTTAAAAAAGTGGCGGATAACTTTACCGCCAGTAACTTGCTTAATTCAAACATTCAATTAGTTGTGCTCGATGATGAATCTTTTGAAGTGCGAAACCGCTTAAAAATTATTGCCACAAATGGCGGCATTGGTTTTATTTTAATTATTCTGACTCTCTTTTTGTTTCTCAATAAACGCGCTGGTATTTGGGTTGCCATGGGGATTCCCTTTACCGTTTGTTTAACACTAATTTTCACAATGATAATGGGCTATACAATTAATAACGTGACGCTCGCGGCAGTAATTATTGTCATGGGTATTGTTGTTGATGATGCCATAGTAGTTGCCGAAAACATTTCACGTTTTCGTTCACGTGGTTTCAGCTCACAAGAAGCTGCGGTTCAAGGAACGGCTCAGGTTTTCATGCCCGTGCTTGCCAGCATTATCACCACTTGCATTGCCTTTGTTCCCCTGTTTTATTTCGGCGGACATTTCGGCTCTTTTGTTAGCTTTATCCCACCTATTGTTTTTCTTATGTTATTTGCAAGCCTCGTAGAGTCACTGGTTATATTACCTGGACATTTACATTTTCAGGCACCACGTTTTTTACAGCGTAAAAAAGAAAATAACTTAACAGAAATTAAAGCACACTGGTTTGATCAAGTTGAAGAACGTTATGGCAACCTTTTACTTCGTTTATTAAAATTTAAAATATTTATCTTTGCTGGATTTATTGCATTATTGCTTGGCTCAATATTTATTGCAGAGCAAACCATGAGTTTTGTTTTATTTCCTCATTCTGAAACACGTGAAATCGTCTTGCTCGGCTCAGCTAATAAAAAAGCCGACCGTTATGACACGGCAAAGATCAGTAAAGAAATAGAAAATATTATCCAACCATATATTGGTAAAGAAGTGGTTGGTTATCGTACTGAAATTGCACGTAGTCGTCATGGTGGTATTGCCAAAGAAAATCGTTTTCGTATGATTGTCGAAATAGTAGCTAAAGAAGAACGTTCACGTTCAGCAGATGATTTGGTGAGTTTATGGAAACCTGAAGCAGATAAAGTCAAAGGTTTAAAAAAACTCATTATCCAAAAAAGTCGTTGGGGGCAATCTTCTGGTAGCGCAATAGAAGTACTTATTCAAGAAAATAATGATACTCTTAGAAATCAAGCCGCTGAAACATTAATGGTGGCAATGCAAAAACACCCTGACCTAAAAAATGCTGAAATAGATCGCCCTTTAACCTTACCTGAATACAAAATAGATATTCAGCGTGAAAAAGTTAAACGTCTGTCTATAAACCCCAAAGATATTGCTACGACATTTCGTGCTTCACTCGAGGGTAAAATACTTTATGAATTACCGAAAGATAATGAGCACATTGATGTTCGTTTATCTGTCATTGATAGTGCAAAAAAAGATATCGAAAGCATTCTTAAAATTCCAGTGGAAAATCGCAGCAACTACCTTGCTCCTCTCGGTGACTTGGTCACTATCAGCAAAACCACATCACCAACATCCATCAAACGACGTGATGGCCGGCGTACCACCTCGGTCTATGCAGACTTGAAAAAGGACACACTTAAGACCCCATTACAAATAGCAATTGAATTAGAGAACAGTGTATTCCAAAAAATTATCAGCCAACAACCTTCGACTATCCTTAGCTTTGACGGTGAAGTAGCTGACACACGAGAATCCAAAAACGATCTTCGAAATGCGATTATTATGGTCGTGCTTTTAATTTTTGCTACTCTGGTTATTTTGTTTAACTCCATCACAAGACCACTGCTGATCATGTTAGCGATACCTTTTGGCATGGTCGGCGTTATTATTGCCTTTTGGTTGCATGGTCAAACATTGTTTGGGTTTTTTGCTGCTATTGGTGCTCTAGGCATGGCGGGCGTTGTTATTAATGATGCCATTATTATGTTGACCAAACTCGATCAAGAATACGATACCCAAACAGATAACACATTGAATCAAGCCCATGATCCAAATGAAAAAATAGCACGTATTGCACAAACCCGTTTGAAAGCCGTTATGCTCACAACCCTGACAACCGTGGCGGGTGTTTTACCTACCGCGTACGGCATAGCAGGATATGATGCAATGCTTTCAGAGATGATGTTAGCCATGGCCTGGGGATTACTATTTGGCTCGCTCATCACCTTATTATTAATCCCTTGCATGTACAGTTTTATTCAAGATATGCAACGGCGTTTCAATACCACCATAAAATAAGACCATGAATATAATAATTAAACATATTTTAACCTCGTCTCTGTTTATTACAGCAGGTACTATTTTATCCCCTGTTATGTCGGAAACACAAAAACATTCATCGCTACCGATTAACCAATTTATTCAGTTAGCAACGCAAAATGATGTCAAGTTTGAATCAATTTTAATTGATCAATTGGCCATTAAATATCGCCGTGATGTTCTATTGCCTGATAGTGACATTATTATGGATGTAAAATACCAGCATCATTTTTACCTCAACCAGAACAGCAATGAGCCCGAAGCAATTGTCTCGCTTAGTAAGTTATTCCCTTATAACGGCACTCAACTTTCACTGTCTTATAGCAAAACGGCTTCAGCACTTACCACAAGTGATACTTCCAGCTTACAGTTCTTAATCACTCAACCCATTGCTCAAAATGCCTTCGGTAAAGGAACGGTATTACAAGATAAAATTATTGGAATAGAAAATGATATCAGACGCTACCAAATCATAGAGGCTTATGAAGATTACCTTGCCAGCCTCACGACTGCATATTACAACTGGTATTCAGCTTATGAAAACTTAAAAGTTGGAAAATCATCTTATCAGTCTAATCAAAAACTAATGGCCAATATTCTTGAGCGCCAAAAACAAAAAATCGCTTTGCCCATCGACGTTAATAAAATGCGGTTACTGCTTATTAGTAAAAAGGAAAACATCATCGTTTTACAAGAAATTTATGATGCGTATAGTAACTTAATATTTAAAGCCATTCGCCATAAGGCAACAACACCCTACATTCCTATTGCACCAGAACGTCCTACTTCAACAGTACAGTTCGAAACCGATTATGCAATTTTCACACAAAGTAGCCGCACATATCAGGTGCTAAACCTTCTTGAGCAACAAGGTACTATGCAAGTTAAAAAATCCGCTGATGACTTATTACCTTCGACTAATTTGTTACTGGGTTATCAACTTGAAGGCAAAGAATGGGGAATACAAGATCAGCAACGCAGTTACTTCGCGGGCATTTCACTACACTGGCCGATAGGCCGCAGTGTTGATAAAGCCAAACAAAGTATCGCGAAGATAGAATATAAAAAAACCATACTCTCAAACCAAAATAAATATGAAGAATTGCATACTAATTTAAACAACCTCTATTTACAGATACAACGTGAAGAAAAATTAATATCCATTGCCAATAAAAAAATAATATTATCCATCGCCATCCTCAAAGATGAAGCAGAAAACTATTCGTTTGGGAAAGTAACACTCAACGACTACATTGCAGCCGTAAACCGCGCAGACGAAAACCGTTTCAGTTATACAGAACACAGCGTTAAGCTTAATAAGTTATTGGTAGAATGGTTACGATTAACGGATCAGCTCGTAAATAAAAGCGTATTAGACAATTAATTAACGGGGATTATGTATTTCGGCTGATTTTGAAAAAGCAGACTATTAGAGAAATATAATATAGATATTAAATTTATTATAATCATGTTGAAATAAATCAAGCACTTGATTCCATTGGGTTTTAAGTAGAAGTAAAGCTGGAATTTTGATACCGTTATATAAAGCTGTGGCCAAAAAAACTTGACCACTACACAGCGCGGCACACGGAGATTGGGATTCATTTAATGACGATGAAGTTAAGGAGATGATTGGAGATGTTGAACGATTTTTATCTAACCACTTAGTGTAAAAAGTTTGTCAAAAGGACGCTCCTTGTGTTGCGCCTTTTACAAAAGCGTTACGCAGAAAACTTGACATACCATATATGGTATCTATACTATATATGGTATGTGGAGAATATATGAGCATAAAAATGCAATTAAACAGCTAAAATCACTACCCATTGATGTTCTTAAACGATATGAGAAATGGAAGGATATCGTGGTTATATCTGGCCCAAAGGGTCTAAAGCAAATTAAAGGCTTCAATGATGAGGCGCTTCGAGGTGAGTGGAAAGGTTATCGATCATCTCGTCTCAATATTCAATACCGCATTATTTACAAAATCGAAAACGAACAACTTTTTGTGAAAGTAGTCAAAATAACAGCACATGACTACAGGAGGAAGTAATATGAAAGACTATAAAGAAGCAAAAAAAAGGACTGATGTATCTATTGGTGAATCTGTACGTATCATTCGTGAGTTACAAGAATTAAGCCAAAATGAATTATCGTCAATAACAGGTATACCGCAATCTACCCTTTCAGCTATTGAGCACGATAAAATAAAACTCGGTGTAGAAAGAGCTAAAGTTCTTGCTCGCGCATTGAAATGTCATCCAGCCATTTTAGTTTTCCCTGGTTGGAATGTTAATAATGAGATCGCGGCATAAAAATACTAAAATTAATTTAAACCATCAATAATCGTATTCAAAGTGGCACTTGCACGCATTATTTTTGTCACCACTTCTTTGTTCGGGCGATAGTAACCACCAAAATCAACCGCTATACCTTGTACGCTATTAAGCTCATCGACAATTTTCACTTCATTCGTGGTTAACTGTTCAGCAACGGGAGTGAAAAATTCTTTTAATTCACTGTCATCATTTTGTTCAGCTAAAGCTTGCGACCAATACATGGCCAGATAAAAATGGCTGCCCCGTGTATCTAGCTCGCCTACATTTCTTGATGGTGCTCTATTATTATTTAAAAACTGGCTATTGGCTTTATTTAAAGCTTCAGTTAACACTTTCACTTTTGTACTATTGGTTTTATTCGCTAAGTCTTCTAATGACACGGCCAAGGCTAAAAACTCACCTAATGAATCCCAACGTAGATGGTTTTCTTTTAATACCTGCTCTACGTGTTTGGGTGCTGAACCACCTGCGCCTGTTTCAAACAAACCACCGCCTGCAAGCAATGGAACAATAGATAACATTTTTGCACTTGTGCCGAGTTCTAAAATAGGAAATAAATCTGTTAAGTAATCACGTAATACATTGCCTGAAACAGAAATGGTGTTTTCACCTGCTTTAACGCGTTCAAGTGTATAAAGTGTTGCGTCAAAGGGAGACATCATTCGAATATCTAAATTCTTCGTATCATGTTCTTTTAAATACACTTCTACTTTTTTAATTAACTCTGCATCATGCGCGCGTTCTTCGTCTAACCAGAATATTGCAGGTTGCCCCGTTAAGCGTGCACGGCTGACGGCGAGTTTTACCCAATCTTGTATTGGTAAATCTTTAGTTTGGCACATACGCCAAATATCACCTTGCTCGACGCTATGTTCTAATAAAATATTTCCTGCATCATCGGTTACACGCACTGCCCCTGCGGTTGGAATTTCAAAGGTCTTATCATGCGAGCCGTATTCTTCTGCTTTTTGTGCCATTAAGCCGACATTACTTACGTTACCCATTGTGGTGACATCAAACGCACCATGCTCAATACAAAAATCGATTGTCGCCTGGTAAATACCGGCATAGCTACGATCAGGAATCATCGCTTTAGTATCTTGTAGTTTACCTTCCTTATTCCACATTTGACCCGATGAGCGAATGGCGGCTGGCATAGAAGCATCAATAATCACATCACTCGGTACGTGTAAATTTGTAATGCCTTTATCAGAATTTACCATGGCTAATGCAGGGCGAGATTGATACACCGCTTCAATATCAGCTTCTATTTCTTTTTGTTTGGCATCTGATAAGGTTTTAATTTTTGCGTAAACATCGCCTAAACCATTTCTGGTATTAACACCTAATTTTTCAAATGTGGCGACATGTTTTTTAAACACCTCTTTATAATACACATCTACTGCATGACCAAATATAATAGGATCGGATACTTTCATCATGGTTGCTTTCAAGTGTAATGAAAGAAGCACGCCCTCTTCTTTTGCTTCGACTGCGGCTGTTTCAAAGAAATCACATAATGCTTTTACACTCATCACGGAAGCATCAATCAATTCACCTTTTAACACAGACGTTATTTCTTTTAGTACTTGGCAAGCACCGTCTTCTTGATGCAAAGTAATTTTTACATTGCCGGCTTTTTCAATGAGTACAGATTTTTCACTTGAGTAAAAATCACCGTCTTCCATGGATGCAACGTGTGTGTTTGATTCACTACTCCACGCGCCCATTGAATGCGGATGTTTTTGTGCATATTCTTTTACTGGATCTGCAACGCGGCGATCAGAATTTCCTTCACGTAAGACCGGGTTAACCGCACTCCCCATTACTTTGGAATAACGGGTTCGAATTTCTTTATCTTCATCTGAAGAAGCATCATCAGGGAAACTAGGAATATCATAACCTTGAGATTGTAGTTCTTTAATCGCTGCTTTTAATTGAGGTTGTGAGGCACTGATATTAGGTAATTTAATAATATTCGCATCGGGTGTTTTCGCCAGTTCACCTAATTCAGTTAATGCGTCATCTTGCTTTTGATCGTCTTTTAAATTTTCAGGGAAGTTCGCCAAAATACGAGAAGCGAGAGAGATATCGCGCGTTTCCACTTCAATGTCAGCTGCTTGAGTAAATGCTTGCACAATGGGTAAAAAAGACAAGGTAGCTAATGCGGGGGCTTCGTCTGTTTCAGTGTAAAAAATCTTCAATTTTGACATTCTTTTACTCTCAATAAGGAGGTGGACAGATCCACTAATCTGCCTATTATATTTCAGATCGGGGTGAGGTTCACGCCCTACTCAGACTTATTTTTCAAAGACTTAAGCGGGTTGTAGGATAATTTGACTGATTTCACTCGGCGCAAGAAACCGCAGTGGCGGCCCCCAATACCCTGTTCCTCGACTAGCAAAAATTTGCTTATCTGGAGCATGTTGATAAAGCCCGACAAGGTAAGGTTGTGCTGCCATGACCAATAAGCCAAAGGGGAATATCTATCCGCCATGCGTGTGTCCGCTCAACATAAGATCATAACGGTAATTATCCATCTCATTGATCATCACGGGTTGGTGCGCTAATACAACACAGGGTTTGGTTTGATCCACGTCTTTATACGCAGCAACAGGATCAGGCGGTAAAAAATCAGTGCGATAGCCAATGACATCGGTTAAGCCAAGTAAATTAAATTGCTTATCCCCTTCACCAATCACCACGTGAGAATTCATCAGCGGTTTAACCCCTAATGATTCAATATATGAAACGGCTTCACCCACGCCATGAAAATATTCATGATTACCGACAATGTAATACGTGGGAGCGTTTAAATCTTTTAAAGGATAAAGATCATATTCAATCTGTTGTAACGGCAAGTCGATAAGGTCACCCGTAATAACCACAATATCTGGCTTCAGTGCATTTGTTTTCGCAACCAGTTTTTCTATGAAGTCTCGTTTAATGGTTCGCCCTACATGCACATCGGTTAACTGAACAATATTAAATTTTTTCAGTGGGAAACTTTTAAGCTTTACAAGGACAGAATTAACCTCAGGGAACTTAACACCTTGACTAAAGCCACGTAACAAATAGGCAAAGGCAGCCACCACCATAGTGACATCAAAAATAAGTTTTAATGTTTGCCTACGAGTATGATCAACAGGCATATATTTTGAAACTGTCAGCGTTAAATCATAAATAACGGCAACAACAAATATCATAAAAGTAAAACCAATAAAGCTACTGCTAATAAAGTACAACGTGGGTGAGTCTGGAATAATGTTTGTTGCGATATCAACAATAAAAAAAACATCGCCCAACATCAAAACAATAGGGATAGCCAATAAATAATTTCTTTTATCGTATGAATGTGAACGCAAAAACCTTCGCCAGATATAAAGGTTCATTAACGACATAACAATTAAAAAAACTGAGGCAAATAGTGTAAAACGCATGGCAATAGTATAACCCGTAAAAATATAAATTCTCATTAAAAGAAATATGACAGCAGACTTTTGTTGTTATATGCTTACTCCGTTACAGATAAAAATAACATGGAACGCAACAAATGGAGAACACATCAATGCGTAACTACATTTTAAAAATCACACTTCTTCCCATTTTATTCGCCTTATCTTTTTTCGCTTATGCGGACGCGTCATATAGTAAGGTCTATATTTTTGGCGATAGTCTTTCTGATACAGGAAACTTAGCTTCAATCATAAATATTCCACCCCCTTACTTTAATGGCCGCATTACAAATGGCCCCGTTGCCGTTGAAACATTGACAGCTAAACTCGGTACGACAGCGACTCCCTCTTTGCATTTAACCGGTGGCGCAAGTATTGGTGATAATTTTTCAGTTGCAGGCGCAACCGCTATACCCGATAAAGATGGAAATGATCTAGACACACAAATATTAGTCTTTCAAGCAAATCATGGGTACGTTTCACCATCTGATGCTTTATATGTGATCTTTCTAGGGGGAAACGATGTTCGTGCCGCCTTACACCAAGGTAATCCCATCATTGCTGAATCTATTCTAAGCACTGCGGCATCAAAAATAGAAAGTGCAATAAATACACTTTACCAATCCGGTGCTAGGCATTTTATGGTGATTAACGTTCCTAATATCGGATTAATACCCGAAACAAGCCTGATTGCAAAGGCCTTAAATAACCCACTGTTCGTCACTCAAGCTACTAACTTAACCGTACGTTATAATGAAAAACTGCATGAAGTGGTTAAGTCTTTAGATAAGAATAATGACATTGACTTAATTGAATTTAATCTCTATAAACTTTTCAATAAAGTGTTCAAAAAAGCAGAGGAATTTGGGTTTAGTAATAATACTAATGCTTGCTTTGAATCACGAATCCTTGATTTTCATCCTGATTGCCAATATGGCGCGAATGTCGATTCATTTTTTTTCTTTGATGAGATTCATCCAACTCAACGCGTACACGCTATGTTTGGTGAAGCTTTTTATAACGCTTTAGATGATGATAGTGATGATGACCATGACGAAGATCTGCACGAAGAAGATGATCATTAAGTAATAGAATGATGCGTTTGAGTCTATTAATTATCTATAGACTCAAATACATCACTTTTATTATTCTTGAAGTGCGATGGATGCCATTTTCATAGTGCTTTCAAATGAGTCTGCGCCAGCAATAAATAAACCATTATGGCAAAACATAGCGTCATCAATCCCCGTTGCATCTTGAAGTTCTTTATCGGATAAACCAGCCCATGGTTTAGGTAATGATTTTCTGTCTTCGAATGAGCCTAGTTCTACAGGGACTGTTTGAATTCTCCATTGGCCTGTCTGAGATGGGTAAACTACATATAAAGCTTCTTCAGATAGGGTGTGAACCGTTTTTTTCCACGGAGTATATTTTTCTAATACAATCACTCTTGGATCTTCAGCATTATCAATCGCTTTAGCCACAATAGCTTTTGCACTAATGCCTCCGTTAGCAGAGGCAATGAATCGCGTTAAAACGCGCGATGCAAAATCAACCGCTTCATCAAAACATGTATCAAAGTGACTATCTTCTTGCCAAGTCGGGTTAAACATTGAAATAGTTTGACTAAGAGTAATACCTTTAATAACACCTTCGACATGACCACAATCGATGGCATCAATATTTGATACTAAACCTGCATCAACAGCATTTGCTACGTCTTGGTTACCTTGGCATATTTCTAAGCCATATTTCTGCCAAATCAAACCAAATGAGGAAAAGGGAATGCCATTTTCGCGCTCACCTGCTCCACCACGTTGGTGATGATCAAAACGATCTGCATCCGCGTCAGACACTCCACCGACATCAAGCACAATATCAGCCTTGCCGATAACCTCTAAATCACGTGTGCGAACGAGCGTAAAAGAAGGGAATATGCTCTTAAGTGCAGCGATACTAAAAACATCATCTGCATGAAAATTACCGTTGTGAGTTGCTATCGTTTTATCAGTCATTTGTTCTGTGCCATATTAGTAAAGGGGAATAATGTGTCGCTAATTAAATTTTAATGTTTTGAAATGTTTAATAAGCAAAAACTTGATGGTGTATTTTATACGAACACAGCTAACAAAAACAGCTGGTTTTTAAAAACTAAAATATCAAAGGGCTTCCCCTTACTGATGCTTATGTGCTTACTTATGTGAGAACGTTACAGGACTAGATAGCTTCAATACTTTTTTTCGGGATTCTTCATCAATCAATGACTTCTTTGCATAATTCTCAAGAATCGCATTGATTTTTTTAAAATGGGGCATCAAAAGCTCTTTATCTTTTGCTTTAATATCATAGTGGTTTATCGTTCTTAGTAATTCTATCGTCGCACCATTTAAACATAGGTTTTTCCTAGGAGTTGGATTGTCGTCGGGCGTGGCTAGCCCTAATTTCTGAATGACTTCTTGTACCACGTCACCTTCGTATTTAAATACTGAAACGTTATTTTTACCGAATAATCTCCCGCATTCACTGACAAATCCTTGATAGTTTAAATGTTGAGAAAACCATTCGATATTTAACATTTCAGCAAAGGATAAGTCTTTACCGTAACAGGGATTGCTTTCAACTTGAGGGTTACGAATACATTGTTTGTAATAGCTCTCAATAAACTCCAGTGGTTCACGAAACCATACCCATACATCAATATCGAAGAGTTTACCCAACTCACATAAAAGTTCTTTTGATGCGTCAGGAAAATCCCACCAGTAATTATAAATACCTTCAGATGACAATATAATGGTATGTGTGTCTTCTTTAACTTGCGAGATTATATTCTTAAAGTTTTCTAGGAAATTTTCCAAGTGTGTTGTGACTAAGTTCTTCTCAAACCATAGGTGTTTTGGTGCAGTTGGATTTTTTAATTTTCCAATATTATGCGGGTAAAGAATCCCTTTTCCTCTGAGCTTATGTTGTTTTTTATCGAGGTAGGTTTGTATACTCGTTGTGCCTGTTTTTGGAGTGCCTACATGGATGATAAGCTTTAGTTTTTTTACTTTTAGTTGTTCGAGTGATGGCTCGAATGGTTTTAATAGCTCAGCCAATTCGTTGGAAAAATGAATGTTTGACTTGTCCATTGTGGTATACAAAATCTCTGGGGAAAGTTGAAGTTAAAGGGATGATTTATTCTAATCTGACGAATAGCTTCTAGAACTATTGTTATTTTTAGCATCCATTTATTTGGGGGAAGTCTCGCGTCCCAATAGGTGAATAACTTGATACGCTTACTATGTGGATGTAATTATTTAAATACATCCATTTTATTTTAAAAGTAAATTATTTTTATAAACTTTATTTCATTAGTCGCAATATTAAAGCTTGCTTTGAGAAAGTTAGGGCGATTCCCCAGTCCTATCGAGGTGTAATTTGTAAAGCCAATGCCTTCAATGGGTAAAATAAATCCCTTATCTATTTTTCCATCCATATTTTCATCATGTAAAACACTTACAGCATATCTTCCTTTAGGCAAGTCATTAAATATTGTATATGATGAACCATTATTTATATTTACAGTTTGTTTTTTATAGTATTTTTTATATTTCTCATCAGGAATAGAGTCATCCTTGTTGTATAATGCAAATTGAACCATACCTTCCGAATTTCGCAACCCCTCAACTTTTACCGTTAAAGAAAAAGTTTCAATATTATCAGCGTAAATGCATGTGGTAAATATTGATAATGCTAACAGAATGATTGTTTTTGTTGTGTTTTTCATTTATACCAATTCCCATTGTAAATTATTTTTACATATAACAGTCATATATTCAGAATCTATAATTTTTAGATCTATACAGATCCTGCCTAATACATTTATTAATTTATAGCACAATATCAAATATTCAATTTGATTGCGACTTAAGGTTTAATAAAAAAATGATTGATAGATTTTTCTATGTTGCATTAATGCCATTTCTTATAATAACAAGAAAAAAATACAGATCAGATGTCAGATTAAGTCTGGATGACGACACATTTAGTATCTTATTTATGAATTAGAAACAACGCCGCGACAATTTGGAAACGTTGAACAGCCCCAAAATGTATTTCCTGCATTTTTTCCCTTTCTTGCTGTACGCTTAATCATTTGTTGACTACAGATAGGACATAAAGGTTCTAGTTCAGGCATAACGGGCTGTTCTTCTATTTTATTTTCTTCTTCCGCTTCTGAATCAGAAGACATTAAAATATCTATCATTTGAGAAAAATCAATACCGTTAATTAACATTAAGGTTTTACCTAAAGAAAACTCTAATGCCTCTAAAGTAAACAAGCCTGCTGATAACACAATGCCGTATCGAATATTATTTTCTTGCATCATCAGGTAAAAGGCTTCGACTTCATCAATGTCAATACTATCTTTTCGCCATTGTTTGTATTGAACATAGGTTGTTATTTGATTTTCTTGTAAAACAAGATCAATGTTTGGATCTTCATTTTCAACAATGGCATAACCGCGTTGCTTAAAAATTTTACGAACTAATTTATCAAACTCTTCGTCCGTTAATGTTTTTAATGACTGTGTAAATTCAGCAAATGAAACTTCATCGAGTTTATTATTATCCTGATGAAGGGGTATGCCCTTTAGCCACGGTAAATTTGAAACCGTTTTCAACATTTTTGAGAATAGTGATGGTGTTTTCATAGTTAAATTATATCTTAATGATGCCCTCTTATGCGCGTATAAGCTGCGACTTCACCTTGCGCCTGCTCTAGATCTACTCTATCCTTTAGAGAACATTAAGAGAACCTTTTGTTGTTTTCTTTAGCCCTACTAACCCATTGATTTTATTATATTTATGAAAAACCATACGATACCAGACTCTAGCGACACTTCTTCAGTGGATATAGCAAAACCATGGCCTCGCGCTATTGCGCTGGTGGATATGAATGCGTTTTTTGCCTCAGTAGAACAGTTTGATCACCCAGAGTGGCGCTGCCGCCCTGTTGCGATTACGAATGGACGCCAAGGCACCTGTATTATCACCTGTTCCTACGAAGCACGAGCCATGGGCATTAAAACAGGAATGCGGCTTGCAGAAGCCTATGAAAAATGCCCAACACTTATTCAATGCCCTTCTAACCCTGAACGCTATGCAAAAGTATCTAGCGCAATTATGCAGGTGTTGTACAACATTACCCCTGATGTTGAAATTTTTTCTGTTGATGAAGCCTTTCTTGATGTTACCCGCTGCCAGACAATTTTTGGTTCTATTGAAAATATTGCACAGCTCATTAAACAAGAAGTCTTTAATGCTTCTGGCTTACTCTGCTCTGTTGGTATAAGTGGCGATAAAACCACAGCGAAACATGCCGCCAAACAAAACAAGCCTGACGGTTTAACGCTGGTTCATCCTACGCAAGCAAAAAAATATCTACATGCAGTACCTGTGACAGAACTTTGCGGCATTAATAAAGGAATTGGCGGCTACCTTGCCGACCGAGGTGTCTTCACCTGCGGTGATATGGCGCAACTTCCTGTTAGCGAATTAGGGAGACGCTTTGGCAATATCGGTCGACGTATTTGGAAAATGTGTGCCGCTGAAGATCCAGATAAAGTCACCACAACGGTAAGCCAACCTAAATCAGTCGGGCACGGTAAAGTGATGCCGCCCAACACGGTAGATAAAAATACACTGCTCATGTATTTATTACATATGAGTGAAAAAGTAGCGGCACGTTTGCGCCGTTATGAGCTGCAAGCTAACCATTTTTATATTGGTTTAAAAAGTTCTCAAGGTTGGATTACCATCAAGCCGCGCTTAGCTAACCCAACGCAAGATGCTCGTTTAATCTATTCATTATCAAAAGCGTTGCTTAATAATGAATGGCAAGGCCAAGGTATTCATCAAGTACAAGTGACCGCACTCAATCCACATTCTTTAAATGGGCAGCTATCTTTATTTGGAAGTAGTGAGTCACTAGAAAAAACACATTTACCTGTAATGGATAAAATAAACCAACGTTATGGTGAACTATGTTTAGCCCCTGCCCGTTTATTAAACCGTTCGAGCATGCCTAATGTTATTGCTCCGGCATGGAAACCTTTTGGTTTACGGCAAACAATAGATAATACAAAAGAAGACCCAGTCTAATGTGTGGTGGTATTTATTATGTTTATCAAGATCATGAGTCGCGTATTTATTTTCCTACCCCTAAGGCTGCGCTTCCCGTTATCACCAAAAATAATACGATTGATTTACTTCCATGGGGGCGACGTAAAGAACAAAACGGTGCTTTGCCTTTAGGCGGCTGGGCGAGGTTAGATTCTATTTACGCAGGGCGTTGGGATAAGTGGTTCCCTATCCCGGTCAAATTACCGATTAAACAATTTATGGAAAAAGACATTCAAGGCAATAGCCACTGGTTTGATATTACGAAAGGCCAGTATATTCAAGGTTTAATTGCACGTATCAAATATGAACAGCGCGTTTATATTGTCACCATTACGCCAGAGATGGACAATGCCATACACGAGCGATGGCCACGGATTCTCTCTAAATCTTGAATTTAAGCTACAAAAATATCGTAAACACCTTATAATTCAGCTTTTCCAGCCCCTCTTCACAGAACGCTTCTTTATAGGATACACCATGATATTTTCATCTTTAGATCTCGCCCCAGAAATACAAAAAGCCATTGATGAATGTGGTTATAAAGAAATGACGCCAATACAAGAAAAAGCCATTATTCCGGCGCGGCGCGGTAAAGATATTTTAGCCAATGCACAAACTGGCACAGGTAAAACGGCGGCTTTTACCTTGCCTATACTTCAATTAATGCAATCTCAGTCAGCAGAATATATAGAAGGGAAAACGATTTCCTTAATATTGACCCCAACCAGAGAGTTGGCAGAACAGCTTGCCGAAAGTGTTAATCGTTACGCACAATATTTGTCTTTTAGCATTATCTCGCTTTACGGTGGGGTAAAAGTGAGCGCACAACAAAAGAAACTTAAAAATAATATTAATATTATTGTTTCAACCCCAGGCCGTTTACTCGAACACCTCACACTTGGAAATGTAGATTTAAGCCACGTACAATTTTTAGTTTTAGATGAAGCGGATCGCATGCTCGACATGGGCTTTAATGAAGAAGTCACTGCGTTATTACAAAAGCTGCCGACTAAACGTCAAACCTTTATGTTTTCAGCAACACTTTCTGAACCTGTAAAACAACTGGCTAAAAGCATATTACGCAATCATGAAGTTGTTAGTGTGGCAAAACAAAATGCCACCGCAGATACGGTAGAGCATGTGGTATACCCCGTTAGCGAACAAATGAAATCCGAACTATTTGTTGAGTTAATTGATCGATACAATTGGTTTAAAGTATTAGTCTTTACCAGTACAAAAAGTCAAGCTGATGAATTAAAAATAAAATTAAAAGAAGTCGGTATCAAAGCCGGTTTAGTCCATGGTGATAAAAGCCAAGGTTCAAGACGACGTGCTCTTGCTGATTTTAATGACGATAAAATGCAAGTGCTAATTTCAACTGAAATTACCGCGCGTGGTTTAAATATAAAAAGTTTAGATCATGTGGTGAATTATAACCTTCCCTTTTTAGCTGAAGATTACATACACCGTATTGGGCGTACTGGGCGAGCAGGAAACAAAGGTGAGGCAATCTCTTTTGTTAGCCGAGAAGAAGAACGAAACTTAGATAACATCCAACGTTTAATTGGTTATAAAATTAAACGCATTAATCTCGCAGGTTATGAGGTCGGAAGCCGAGATGTTTTGCTTGATACTATATCAAAAACAAAACGCGCCCTACCATCAAATAAAGCGCGTCAACTAAAAAACATTCATAAACAAGCAGACAAGGCTAAATCAAAGAACAAAAAGAAATAATCCTTATAAAAACACAAGCTCATCGCCTTCATGCCACGGCTTGTGTTTTTTCATAACCGAATTAAATAATTCGCTTTGTAAAAAATAATTCAGCCATTTTTTTAAATACTCGTACTCACTCACATCAAACCAGTCTTTATCGACATAGGCAAATTGTCGAATAAAAGGAAAGATAGCTATATCCACCAGAGACATTTCATCACTCAATAAAAAGGCTGTCACGCTCAACTTCTCTTCTAGCTTCTGTAAAAACTCTTCGCCCTGTTTCCGGTATTTCTGCATTGAAAACTCAGGAAATCTATCTGCATATTTGTAATGATCTAAATGCTGCTTAAACTCATTATCATTAACATCGATTAAATAGTTAGTCTCTTGCTCAACCGAAACGTCGTTAGCCATCCATTTTTCTGGATCATTTTTAGCTAATGCCCACAACATGATCTCTTTACTTTCTTCTATAATTATTTTATCGCTTAATTGTAGAACCGGCACAGTCCCTTTAGGCGAACACGCCAACATTGCATGAGGTTTATCTGATAATTTCACTTCTCGTAACACCACATCAACAGCACTAATTTTTAATGCTAGCCGAGCACGTATCGCATAAGGACAACGTCGAAAAGAGTAGAAGATAGGTAGGCTCTCGTTCATAAATCAATCCATATCCGACACATTTCGTCTAGATTGTTTGACCCTGCCCCGAAGTGTTTTTTTATCTAAGCGCTTGGCTTTAGAAGAACGTGTTGGCTTTGTTGATATACGCCTTTTATCTACCACACTGACTGATTTTATTAAGTCATGTAATCGAGCAAGTGCTTCTGATTTATTTTTTTCTTGTGTTCGATGACGCTGTGCTTTAATTATGACAATGCCTTTTTTATTAATGCGACTATCTTTTAAGTTTAATAATCGCTGTTTATAAAAAGCAGGCAATGAGGATGCGTTAATATCAAAGCGCAAATGTATTGCACTTGAAACTTTATTAACGTTTTGCCCTCCCGCTCCTTGCGAACGAATAGCACTTAACACTATTTCATTATCCGGAATGTTGACGTTATTAGATATGGAAAGAGGCATGTATAAAGTTTACTTTTTGATCGCAACTAAATCAATAAGACATAAAAAAAGGCGCAATAAATGCGCCTTTTCTAAAACATAATAGTTGAAACAATTATGAAATTGTTGCGTTTGCACCGCCTGTGCCGCCTTGGTTATCAAGCCAAGAAATTTCAACACTATCACCTTTTTTGGCACCATTGAATTCAAATGCAAGAAATGGGTTTTTAGAAACACCAGGCCCCCATAAACACGTTAGTATTTTCTTGCCATTGTGCTTACATTTTACTTCTGTGATGTAGTGACCAGGAATTTTTTTACCTGTTTTTTTGTCTTTACGTAAACCTGTTTCCATTTGGTGGAAGATAATCGCTTTAATTGATGTGCTCTTACCATTATCCCATGCACGAATTTTCATCTTTCTAGCCATGATAATATCCTTCAGTAAATTCTTTAAATAAAATTATATAAATTTGAAGCAGCTATTAGCCGCCACAACCACCAAGCGTTACTTTAACGCCTTTCTTAGCGGTATATAATTTTCCGTTAGATTTAACCACAGCAACGATGTCTGCAGTTTTAGCCATTTTAATACGACCAGAAATCGACGTTTCCATTTGGTTAGACAGTATATAACTAGCAGAAAGTGGAAATGCATTTACAGGAACATAAATAGAAATGCTTTCAACTTTAGGTAATGTGGTTTTTACTTTAACTGAAACAACCGCACCATTTTCAGCGATATCCGGTGCTTCTATCTTAATATCAGCACTTGCTGTTGGGCGGGCTTTGCCTGAAATAGCATCCATCGCAACATCTAATTTTCTCGCTTTAAATGCTTTAGCAGGCCAAGCTGCAAAAGCAGTACTCGGTGTTAATAAATTTGCCCCAGCAGCAACAGCAAGCGTACCTGCCGCCATAGTGCCTTTGAGTATAATTCGACGTGTTGTGTCCATCAAAAGACTCCTTCAGTCGACCAATAACGTAGTCTTGGTCAGAAATTAATGTATGTAAGCCGCTTTACTTAATCAGTAAAGAAACTCGTTTTATATGCAAAATGCAATTTTTAACTGAGGTAATTGTATCGTAATTTCTTATCTTCGTCTTACACTTACCATAAATCAGTAGAAACTGTGATAATTGCAACAGTTAATGTTGCAAAATACCATAAATAATAAGGCTTACCGTTAAATTAGGTAAACTTTGAACGATCACACAATTTCTCATGCGTTAATTTACTTTTAGCACTCGATATCACTATTCTAATGTTTTAAAGAAGATAGCCGCCAAAAAACCCAGCAAGGTGGAAAAACCAATTATCGATCCTCTCTTGATGTAGGCTTCAGGTAACATTGTTTGTGTAATCATGCTCAACATCGTTCGAAACAAGTTACTCAAACACGTTATTGGCCTACTCAGGTTTACGAAGCTCTACTTCACCACTATTAATAATAAATAACTCATCAGTAGTATCCCCCTTCACGCTGAATCAATGACCTTTTATAGTAAGTACGTTAAGTCATGGAATAACTTAACGCTCTGTAATCACTATTAAAAAAACCTTGTAATACATCCGTCTTACGTATGCTGAAAAAAATACGCAGGCTACGATTAAAGTTAGGGTGATTAAGATGAAAGAAGGTAGTCAATACCTTGCATATAAAACCGCCATAATCATTAACGATTTCATTAAGAACGACGAATAATAGTCCCCCGATAATACAACCGATAGCAAGTGGAGTGAAATATCCTTTTGCTAATGTCGAGGCAACTAGATCAATGGTGAGTGCTGCCAACAATGCCCCTCAACTAAAAGCCATTAAGAAGGCAGTAGTGCGATCACCTGGTCGCCAGAATGCAGAGCTAAGTGTGCCTAGTGGTAATGAACAGGCACAAATAATGCCTAACATAAGGGCGGTAAAGACAACTGATTCAGTATTCATAATAAAATTTTAAGAGACGATAATCAGACAGTTTTATAAAATATTTTGAACTTACTATTAATTATTCCGGCATATGAATAGAATCAAATATCCGATTAATTTTAGCAACAACTCGATTTTTTGAAGCGGCTGCTTTCATAAATATGACAACGGACTCTAATTCTCTTATCGCTGAACGCACATCAATATTTTGAGAAGTCAGTATTTTATTCACTTCAGAGCCACAGAACTGTATGAGAAACTCATCATTCTTTGCAAGACCAATCAGATATGGTACTGCCTGATCTTCTGTTCGTACCGAAATATTTACAGCAAACCTCTGCCATACTTCAATCCAGTGCTTTTTTTCTGATAAACTGATTTTTCTTGTATCAATACGTAAAAATAAAATAAAATAAAATAAAATAAAATAATAGAATTTATATTTTTAGATAATATTTTTTGCGTATTTTTTCAATATGACTAACGGCCTTTAAATAAAAGTCATCACAACGTTCACATTGATAGTATTGAGCAAGCCCCAAAGCGATATATTCTTTTTGCTTCAACTGAAGATAGATATCCCATTTTTCTTCACCATCAGTACCACTAAAGACAACTATATGCACAAGATTCATTAAGTCTGATACATACATAGGAAAAATATCATCCTGAAATACTTTGCTACTCATAGTTAGATATCTTTATTTAAAAATATCTTGAAAAAATTATTACAGATATATTGATTTCAATTTAACGAAGGCACCATAAAGTCCAACTTTATCCTGAACGATTAATTTTATATTTATTTTTTTCATATTTGAAGATAACAATCCTTTGTTGACAAATGCATGAATGAAAGCTGAACTCAATATTTTATTTTTTATTTTAGCCGCAATCCCTCCAGCAATATAAAGTTCGCCTATAGGATAATAATGTAATGCAATATTACCCGCTGCTGCACCATAAATATCGACAAAACAAGCCAGTGTTTCTTGACATAATTCATCATCACCGAACAATGCATATTCGGTAATAACCTGTGCAGGATCTTTTGATTTCATTTCATTCATTACCAAAGATGATTCTTTAAACTTCATTGTTTCACGTAAAAATTGGTATATTATCCCCAGTCCTTTACCCGAAAGAAGCATTTCTAGGCTGACATGTGAATGCTTTTGTTGCATCCACAATAACAATTGAGACTGTAGAGTATTCTCCGGTGCAAAACCGGCGTGCCCCACCTCACTGGTATAGCAATGATAATGATCCTCTAACCAAACTAGGTGAGCAGCACCTAACCCTGTACCTGCACCGATAACTGCGGCATCTGAATTTACTCGGTTAGAAGAATCTTGTCCTTTTTGCACAATGATAAAATCATTTTCATTTAATTCAGAAATGCCGAGTGCGACAGCAAGAAAATCATTAATAATTTTCACATGAGGTGTTTTTAAGTCTTCTTTTAACTGTTTCTCACTAACAACCCAGGGAAGGTTTGTAACAGAAACAGTTCCATTTTCAACAGGGCCAGCAATAGCAAAACATGCCGCATCAACAGAAACGGCAATATCATGTTCTAAAATAAAGTTATTTAAAACCTCATATAAGTTGCTATAATTTTGACTGGAATAATTTTTTTCATACAAACTTTCCCAGCCGGTCCCATTTGTTTTTGCAAATAATAATCGGGTATTTGTTCCGCCAATATCTCCCAACAGTATATTCATGTTACACCAATAAATTGATGGTTTTTTTATTACGCCGATCTTTGTAATGATTAATTAAGCCATTAGTTGAACTATCATGAGTCTTGATTTGTTCATTATCGTTTAATTCATGCAGAATACTTGTTGCAAGTTGTTTGCCCAACTCAACTCCCCACTGATCAAATGAATTAATATTCCAAATAATCCCCTGAACAAATATTTTATGTTCATAAAGAGCAATGATTGCACCCAAAGTTTTCGGATCTAAAGTATCAAACAAGAGTGTACTAGTTGGTCTGTTACCTGGGAAAACTTTATAGGGTAATAACTGTTTTATTTCTTCTTCATTAAGTCCTTTCGCTTTTAATTCTGTATACGCCTGCTCTTCTGTTTTGCCTTTCATTAAGGCCTCTGTCTGCGCAAAAACATTCGACATAAGAGCGCGGTGATGTCGTGCTATACAACGGAAACTATAGACTGGAGCAAGAATATCAGCAGGTACAAGTTTTGTACCCTGATGAAACAATTGAAAGAATGCATGTTGACCGGCTATACCTATATCGCCAAAGATTACTGGGCCAGTGGTATAATCAACATTGTTTCCCTGTCGATCAACATTTTTTCCATTACTTTCCATGTCGGCTTGTTGTAAGTATGCAGGAAAACGATGTAAGTGTTGATCATAAGGTAATACTGTCATTGTTTGCAGATCAAAAAAGTTATTATACCAGACACCCAATAATGCCATCATGACGGGGATATTTTTTTCTATTGGCGCAGTACGAAAATGTTGATCAATTTCATAGGCTCCTTTAAGAAGCTCATCAAATTGTTCAGAACCGACCGCAATAACGATAGGCAGTCCAATAGCTGACCAAAGTGAATATCGACCACCTATCCAGTCCCATATTTTAAATATATTATCTTCATCAATACCAAATTCTTTTGCCAGCGTCACATTTGAAGTTACTGCAGAAAAATGGCGATTAATATACTCATTACTCCCCAGCTTTCTGATATACCATTGACGAGCTGTATCGGCATTAACCATCGTATCCTGTGTGGTAAATGTTTTTGAAGCAATAATAAAAAAAGTTGTTTCAGGGTTTAAATATTCCAGTGTATCGTTAATATGATTTTCATCAATATTGGAAATAAAATGGATATTAATATCATGTAATGAATGTGACTTTAATGCCTCGGTAACCATTAAAGGGCCTAGATGTGAACCACCAATACCAATATTAACAACATCGGTAATCGCCTGATTAGTTGCACCACGCCATTGACGAGTTCGTATTTTTTCTGCCAGTTGTTTAACGCGTTCACGTTCTTCTTTAATCTCTGGAAGAATATCAACGCCATCAACCATAATAGGTTGATTACCCTGTTCTCTTAATGCCGTATGTAGTACAGCACGATTTTCTGTATGGTTGATGGCTTCACCACTGAACATCTTCTCAACCCATTTAGGAATATCTACATCTTTCGCCAATTGATACAGGAGTTTTATAGTCTCATCATTAATACGATTTTTTGAATAATCATAAAGGATATTATTAATTTCCAGCGAGTACTTTTCAAAGCGATGTTCGTCGCTAACGAACATATCACGCATATGAATATTTTTTATTTCATTATAATGCTTTGCCAGTGCTTGCCATGATTTTGACTGCGTTAGCTGAGACATTGGAAATTCACCGTTCTATTTATTTCTAAACTTATATTCATTTATACTTTTACAACCTGATTAGAACCTTTAACAATCAGCTATCAAGTTTCCATATATCACGGTTATATTCCTGCATTGTTCTGTCAGTAGAAAAAAATCCGCTGCACACTGTATTCATTATACTCATCTTCACCCATGATGTTCGATCTCGGTATGCTTGAGATGCCTTTTCCTGAATGTCAATATAACTTCTGAAATCTGCCAGTGTTAGCCAGGGATCATATGGATTCAAAAGTGTTGCTATAATGTCATCGAAAATACCGTATTCAAAAGAGTTAAAGTGGCCACATTTTAATAAATGCATTACCTGCTTTAGGTCTTCATCATGTTCAATAATATTTTCGGGTTGATAATTCGTTTTTTGCTGTTCTACTTCATCCGCCTTTAAACCAAACAGAAAAAAGTTTTCCTCACCTACCGCATCAAGAATTTCAATATTCGCTCCATCATAAGTACCTATAGTGACAGCACCATTCATCATAAATTTCATATTCCCGGTACCCGATGCTTCCTTCCCTGCTGTTGAAATTTGTTCAGACAAATCGGTTGCAGGACAAATTATTTGCATTTTTGATACGCCATAATTTGGTAAAAATGCCAGTTTTAATTTATTTCCCACATCGGGATCATTATTAATAACATTTGCAACATTGTTAGCCAGCTTAATAATTGATTTAGCAAGATGATAGCCAGGAGCCGCTTTACCACCAATCAGGATACAACGGTTTGTCCAGCATTCAGTATCATTACGTTTAATACGATTATAAAGATGGATGACATGTAAAATATTTAATAACTGCCTTTTGTATTCATGTATTCTTTTAACTTGCACATCAAATAATGAATTAATATCGAAGTCAACATTACATTTTGATTTAATTAGTTCAGCAAGTCTTTTCTTATTTTCAAGTTTTACATTAAACCACTTTTCAGAAAAATCATAATCATCAATATATTTTTTTAATTTATTTATTTCATCCAGTTGTCGTATCCAACCATCACCAATTTTTTCTGAAATGAGCTCAGTCATTAATGGATTTGAATAAGCCATCCAACGTCTTGGTGTGACACCGTTTGTTTTATTGTTAAATTTTTCTGGCCACAACTCATAAAAATTCTTAAATAAACCTTCAGATAATAGTTTTGAATGTAAAGCTGCAACCCCATTGACTGAAAAACTTCCAACAATAGCAAGATACGCCATACGCACATACTGAGTATCACCCTCTTCAATAATCGACATACTAACTTGTTTATTGGTATCACCCGGCCACTTCCTTGAAACCTGTTCAAGAAAATGCGCATTAATTTCATAGATTATTTGCAATAACCGTGGTAATAAACACTCAAAGAGTGAAACAGGCCACTTTTCTAATGCTTCTGGTAACAACGTATGGTTTGTATAAGCCATCGTCTGGTTTGTTATATCCCACGCCTCATCCCATGTCATGTAATGTTCATCCATCAACAGGCGCATTAACTCTGCAACTGCTATTGTGGGGTGGGTATCATTCATTTGAAAAACATTTTGTTTTGCAAATTGGCTAAAGTCGTTATTCTCGTTTATAGACCACATACGAATTACATCCTGCAAACTTGCTGAAGCAAGAAAATATTGCTGTTTTAAACGTAACTCTTTACCATTTTCACTGGCATCATTTGGATAGAGAACCATACTAATGTGCTCAGCATCATTTTTTGCTTCAACTGCCTCTGAATAACTACCTGCATTAAAATCATTAAGGTTAAAAACATTAGTCGTACTGGCTCTCCATAAACGAAGTGTATTTACTGTATTATTTTTATATCCAGAAATCGGCACATCATAAGGTATTGCCAGCACATCTGAAGTTTCAACCCATACTGCATGTGGTTTACGATTGTGATTGCTCATTGTTTTAACACGTCCACCAAACTTGATTACCTGAGTAAACTCAGGACGTTCAATCTCCCAGGGATTGCCATTTCCTAACCAATGGTCCGGTTCTTCTAACTGATATCCATTTTTTATCCGCTGTCGAAACATGCCATATTCATATCGAATGCCATAACCAATAACAGGCAAATTCAGTGTTGCACAACTGTCCATAAAACAGGCAGCAAGACGTCCCAGACCACCATTACCAAGACCGGCATCATGTTCCTGGGTGATAATGTCTTCTAACTCTAAAGCAAATTTATTCATTGCTTCTTTTGATTCGCTTTCTATATCAAGATTAAGAAGATGATTCCCAAGTGAACGTCCAATCAAAAACTCCAATGACATGTAATATGCTTTTCGGATACCTTTTTCTTCATGACATTTCCAGGTGTTGCGCCAATTAGTCATAAGATGCTCACGAATTGTCAAAGCTAAAGCTTCATATAAATAGATAGGCACGCTACCAACAAATCGTCCTAAATGATGTGTTAAATATCGTTCAAAGTCTGCAGCCAATGATTCACTATCAGTAGGTAACTTTTTCATTTCTCTTAATTCATTCATACATAATGATTTTTTATTTGACATAATACTACCTTTGATACACGGTCATAAACGTTTTTAATTTTTCAATTATTTCTGGTTTTACTTGTTGCCAGTCAAATGTCCAGCTCCAGTTATTTGCTATCGTTCCCGGCGTATTCATACGTGCCGTTGAATCCAGCATAAGGATGTCTTGTAATGGTAGAATGCATAAAAATGAAACAGATGACATTGCAAGTTGTATCAATGCATACACACCTTGCTCTTCGGTTTCATTATTCAAACCTGTATATTTTTCAAAATAGGCTTTATTGTAATTTGATTCATTACTTACCCATCCCAACGTTGTATCATTGTCATGTGTCCCGGTATACACTAAATCAGTACTATCATGCTGATGGGGTAAATGAGGATTACTATTATTACCATCAAATGCAAACTGCAGTACTTTCATTCCCGACAAATTAAAATATTTTTTTAATTCAATAACCTTGTCAGTGATCACACCTAAATCCTCAGCGACGATAGGAAGATGCAAAAACGATTTAAATAATTCAGTTAACATTTCCTTTCCTGGCACCTCTACCCAACTTCCATTAATGGCCGTTTCATCAGCCTCTGGGATTTGCCAACATGCCTGCAAACCACGAAAATGATCAACCCGTATTATGTCAAAAAGTTCTAACTGTGTTTTGAAACGATCTTTCCACCAGCTAAAATTTGTTGACTGCATATACTCCCAGTTATATAACGGATTACCCCATCGCTGCCCCGTATCAGAAAAAGCATCTGGTGGCACACCGGAGACAAAAGACATATCTCCGTCACTATCCATTAAAAAATTTTCTCTTTGCGCCCAGACATCTGCACTATCGCGTGCAACAAAAATTGGCATATCGCCAAAAAGTTCTACCTCAAATTTTTTTGCATAATCACGAATTTCATACCATTGTGTAAAAAAAATAAATTGTTCAAACTTGATTTGCTTTATTTCTTTGTTTAATTCATGAAGAGCATCTTTAAGCGCTATTTTATCGCGATGACGAATCTCTTCTGGCCATTCATACCAGGGTAAGTTTTTATATTTCTTTTTAAAAGCCATGAACAAGGCATAATCATCCAACCAATATTCATGTTTTTTAGAAAATTTATTAATTTTTGACTGCCATTGTTCATTATCAATTTTATAAAAATGTTTAGCGGCAACCTGCAAGCACTGGGTTCGATAATTTTCCTCGTTATTATTAATATGAATACTTTTTTTCTCCAACCAGCCTTTATCCTCAAGCCAGTCAAGACTAATTAAAAGAGGATTGCCTGCATGAGAAGATAAGCATTGATAAGGTGACTTATCATTATGGGTTGGACCTAACGGTAACATTTGCCAAACTTTAAAGCCTAACTTATTAAGAAACTCGATGAATCGATAGGCCTGATGACCTATATCACCATGAGACAAAGAACTAGGAAGTGAAGTTGGATGCAATAATACACCGGCACGCCGAGGCCTGTTTAGCGTTTGATAGTTCGTTTTTATAGCTGCCATCTAGTGACTCTGTCCGGGTAGCATGACACCTCCCATAGCAGGATCACCACTACCAAATGAAAAAGCTTTTGATAAATAATCGGGTGGATTAACATTAAGCAACTGATAAAGATTAGATAAATGTAAACGGAATTGCTCATCAAAAGCGGCAACTGATTCTGCTGAATTATGTTCTCCAAGCCACCAAAGCCAATCTGAACTTTCACAGGTAGCCAGTTGCATTTCAGCATCATTTATTTCCTGTTTAGATAAATTCCCTTGAGCAATAACCTTGTCATAGATATTTTTAACTTCGACCAGCATATCCCATGCTCTGTTTTTGTCTTTTTCACCTATCCAGGTTGAAAATGTACCGTATACCCAACTACCCGCAACTATTTCATTTAATATTTTTTTGTTTTCGTGTGTCTTGAGATATTCACTATAAGTCGTCATTTTTAACGTTTCGTGTTGTGACAATTTTTCATACATCGCACTAATAAAGTAATAACCATTTTGAGGGTAATATTCCCAGGCATTTTCACCATCCATAATAATTGAGACAATGGCATCTTTTTTGTCTGCACAGCTTTCAGCTATTGTTTCTAGATAATGAATAAGATTTGCAACAGCGTCATCAGCATGCCAATCTGAATATTTAAAACCAATTAAATCTGATAATCCATCATCTCTAAAAAAACAAGTGGCGCTTGTATCACGATACTTGTATGCCTCATGAATACACATATCAATTTCCATTTCTGATTTATCCATCGAATTTCGTAAAACCGTTTCACCACTAGCCAACCAGTCAAGTCCCATCTCTGAAATCAATTCAATAGTTTCTTTACTAATACTCCCTTCCGATGGCCAGCAACCTTTTGGCTCAAAACCAAAATGTTTTATAAAAACTTCAATACCCTTTTGCATATGCCAACGCATTCTTTCTAACCCTCCAGGATATTCATTCGCAAGAGGTAATTCAATTTCAGGCATAGCCTGTTCAGCTGATTTGATATCAAGTAATAAAGGGACGATTGGATGAGCATAGGGTGTCATCGATAATTCTATTCTGCCCGACTCTGCTAATTTTTTATAACGTGGTATAACGCAGCTAATCAGTTCATATAACACCGTCACTAGCAAATGACGATCATGTAAAGTGAAATGCTGGTTTTTTTTTATTAATTGTTTAATACGAAGATCAGATTTACGTACTGTTTCACCAATCCATGCAAGGTGATACCAGACAAGCATATCTGAAAAAAATTGTTCTGAATAATAAGGAATAATCTCAGGTGTTTTTAAACCTTCCTCTGCCATCTTGGTCAGTGTTTTAAATGCATCAAAGGGTTCAACCAGTCGCTGTTTATTGGCACGTAAACAGGCCTTAATAATATGTAAACGATTCTCATCGCTTAACGATAAAACAGGATCAGCTAAAGCCGATAACAAAGGGTCTCTTAAAGCCTGTCCATGATTCAGATAATCATCAAGTTGATGTACGTAGTCATCAATTTGTTCAAGTAAAACCGGTGCAAAGTTTACAACTACGCGCGCATTATCATTATTTTCAATATGTGCAACCATATCGACATAGTCTTTGATGGTATGCAAATAGGTCCATGGCAAACGATATTCACCGTTTCGTAGATCACGATACTCTGGCTGATGCATGTGCCAGTAAATCACTACATTTAAAGGGTATTGTTCAGTCTTATCTGACATGGTGAAGATTTTGTCCAAGCATATCCGGAGTGACTAAAACAACGCCCTTCTCAGAAATATAAAAATGTTCTTTATCCTTTTCGTTATCTTTACCAATCACCATTCCATCTGGAATGTTACATCCCTTATCAATTACAGCATGATAAATCCGACAGTTTTTACCTATAGTGACATCAGGAAGTATTACTGAGGAATCGATCTTTGTGTAGTTATCTATAGAGACATTAGAAAAAAGTAGAGAATGACAAACGCGTGCACCAGAAATAATACAGCCACCTGAGACCATGGAATCAATAGCCATACCTCTTCTTTGATCATCATCAAAAATAAATTTAGCAGGTGGCAATTGTTCCTGACTTGTCCAGATTGGCCATTGTGCATCATACAAATTGAGTTCAGGTGTTACCCCTATTAGCTCCAGGTTCGCCTCCCAAAAAGCATCAACTGTCCCCACGTCACGCCAATAAGATTGTACTTCACTTTTTTCTTTAATAAAGGGATAGGCATGAACATGATATTTCTCTATGGCATGTGGTATTACATCCCTACCAAAATCATGAGTTGAGTCTGGTGTGTCTGCATCACGAATTAATAGTTCAAATAATAGATCAGTATTAAATATATAAATCCCCATAGAACATAAAGCTTTATCTGGATTGCCAGGTAGAGATTCGGGTTGCGCCGGCTTTTCATTAAAACTATGAATGCGTAAATCCTTTTCAACCCCCATTACACCAAATGCTGATGCCTGCTCAATGGGTACATCGATGCAACCCACTGTCACGTCAACTTCATTTTTGACATGTTTTGCCAGCATTTCACCATAATCCATTTTATAGATATGGTCACCCGCCAGAATTAATACATACTCAGGTGAATGTGAACGAATAATATCTAGATTTTGATATATTGAATCCGCTGTACCCGCATACCAAGTTGCATCGATTCTTTGCTGCGCAGGAAGTAATTCTACGAACTCACCAAAATCTCCACGTAAATGTCCCCAAGCTCGTTGAATGTGTAAATTTAGTGAATGTGACTTATATTGTGTCAGCACACCAATCTTGCGTATTCCAGAATTAATACAATTTGAAAGTGGAAAATCAATAATACGAAACTTACCTCCAAATGGAACGGCTGGCTTTGCTCTCCACTTGGTTAGCTGTTTTAAGCGCTCTCCACGTCCACCCGCCATGATTAATGCCAGAGTATTTCTTGTAAGATTACTAACAAAACGTGGTGATTTTTGTTTTTTCATCAGATGCTAATCTCGCCTTATACTTTATAAATCTGTCATAAAAATATATATAAGTAAAGTTACAATACGGTTACTGCACAACCAAGCCATGAAATAAATTTTATCTACTACATTAAACTGAGATATAAAGTCTATCTTATCAGTAAAAAGTGCAAATAGTAGGCGTCGAAGATGCGACTTGCCTTAATTAAGTGCATAATTAAATAAAGTGAATAACTTCGTTATTGTTACTAAGTAGTTATAACATATCTGGCTACCATACATAGTTAATATATATCATCAAAGTGATGAATATACATGAAACTTGCTAGTAAACATGTGATGATAAACTGACAATTAATCCCTGTTGGTTTGAATAAAACATATTAGGATAGTCAATTGACAAATACTTTATTTACAGAAAAAATGAAATCTGTACTAAACGCCATGTGGAACGATCTTGATGCAATTTCACATGCTCAGCATCACGATCCGTTTAAAGTATTGGGCAATCAGACTGCTCATAAAGACCAATTTCTCATTATTTATGCGCCTGACACACAGGAACTCAGTATCACTGATAAAAAAATACCCACTTCAAGACATGAACAAAGCGACTTCTTTATTTGCTCTAAAAATATTGACCTTATAGACGAGCATTATTTAATTAATCGGACTGACAATAATAACAATCTCTATACAAACTACGATCCTTATTGCTTCAAACCACAACTCAATGACTTTGATTTGCATTTATTCTCAGAAGGAAAACATTTACATATTTATAAGATTCTTGGAGCACATCACATAACCATTGACAATATTGATGGTGTACTTTTTGCCACATGGGCACCGAGTGCTTCAAGAGTAAGTATTACTGGTGACTTTAATGACTGGGATGGTCGCCGTCACCCTATGCGTTCACGAGGCAGCAGTGGTGTATGGGAATTATTTGTGCCCGGATTAATAAGTGAAACACTTTATAAATTTGAAATTCGTAACAATGAATCGGGTGAAATATTATCTAAATCTGATCCCTATGCTCAACAACTTGAGTTACGCCCACGTACAGCATCGGTTGTCAAAAATGATTCACTATACAACTGGCAAGATCAACAATGGATTAAAGATAGAGAAAAGCATGACTGGTTACATGAACCTTTATCTATTTACGAATGTCATTTAGGATCTTGGCAACGAGATACCAACGGTGAATTTCTTAATTACCGAGAACTTGCCCACCAGCTTGTAGATTATATAAAAGAAACAGGTTTTACTCACATAGAATTGCTGCCTATAACTGAGCATCCTCTAGATGCTTCATGGGGATATCAAACGACAGGATATTTTGCACCAACCCGTCGCTTTGGTGATGCAGATAATTTTCGTTACTTTATAAATTATTGTCATGAACATGATATTGGTGTCTTACTTGACTGGGTACCAGCCCATTTTCCAAAAGATGCTCATGGTCTGGCCAACTTTGATGGCAGCGCTCTTTATGAACATGAAGATCCCCGTCGCGGTGAACACCGTGATTGGGGTACCCTGATATTTAATTATGGAAGAAATGAAGTTAAAAACTTTCTTCTAGCCAGTGCTATGTTCTGGCTTGAGGAATTCCACCTTGATGGTTTACGTGTCGATGCCGTTGCCTCCATGCTCTACCTTGATTATTCACGCGAAGAGGATGACTGGATACCTAACCAACATGGTGGCAATGAAAATATTGAAGCAATAGAATTTATGCGTGAATTAAATATTGCAACACATGCTAATTTCCCCGGCACGATGATCATGGCAGAGGAATCAACCGCCTGGCCCCAGGTCACCCGCCCCGTTAATATCGGTGGACTTGGTTTTAGTATGAAATGGAACATGGGCTGGATGCATGACACTCTAAATTACATTAGCAATGATCCTGTATACCGTCATTATCATCATGGTAAATTAACCTTTGGCCTTTTATACTTATTTAGCGAAAATTTTATCTTACCTTTTTCACATGATGAAGTTGTGCATGGCAAGGGTTCAATGTTAAATAAAATGCCTGGGGATGAATGGCAACGCTTCGCAAATTTACGACTACTATACACCTATATGTTCACCTATCCCGGAAAAAAGCTTCTTTTTATGGGGTGTGAGTTTGGACAAGGTGATGAATGGAATCACGATAAAAGTTTGGACTGGTATGTATTACAGTACCCATATCATGCTGGACTGAAAAAACTCGTTAGTGATCTCAATCATCATTACATTAGGGAATCAGCACTGCACAAATATGATTTTGATCCCGTAGGCTTTGAATGGATTGATTGTCATGATACTGATCAATCTGTTTTATCTTATCTCAGAAAGACTGAAGATGAATCGATCATCATTATTCTTAATTTTACCCCTGTAGTTCGCAACAACTATCGCATTGGTGTGCCTGAGTCAGGAAAATATCATGTCATTTTTAATTCAGACTCAGATTATTACTCTGGAAGTAATACCGGCAGTCATTCAGAAGTTGAAGCTGTTGATATTCCATGGATGAACCGCCCTGCTTCTCTTAAATTAAGTCTTCCTCCTTTAGCTGGATTAATACTTAAAAATAATTATGAGTAAGATTCTTTATATCAGTAGTGAGGCTTTTCCACTTATAAAAACAGGTGGCCTAGCTGATGTTGCCGGAAGTTTACCTTCTGCTTTATTAAAACAGTCGCAAGATATGCGTTTATTATTACCTGCTTATCCAGAAGTATTAAACAACATTACAAAACAAAAAATACGTGCAACAGGCTCATACTATAATCTACCACTAAATATCATTGAAACAAAATTACCAGGCAGCAATGTTATTGTCTGGCTGGTTAATTGCCCTGCTTTATTTGACCGTCCCGGCGGCCCCTATACAAATCAACACGGACAAGTATGGGATGATAATGCACTTCGTTTTGCCGTTTTCTGTCATGCTGCGGTCGATATAGCTTTAAATAAATTTAATCTTAACTGGCAACCGGATGTTGTACATTGTAACGATTGGCAGTCTGGCCTTGTACCTGCCTTATTAAGCTTGCATAAAAAAAGACCTGCAACAATATTCACTATTCATAACCTTGCTTATCAAGGAATATTTGATCAGCAAATATTTTATGACTTACATCTTCCTGGTCAACTTTGGCATATGGAAGGTCTTGAATTTCATAACCAATTATCCTTTATTAAAGGCGGGCTTGCCTATGCAGATAAAATTAATACGGTCAGCCCACACTACGCAGAGGAAATTCTTGAACATGAATATGGTTATGGCCTTGATGGTTTACTCACTCTCAGAAACAAAGATGTTTCAGGTATCCTTAATGGTATAGATGAAAAACACTGGAACCCAGGAACTGATAAATGCTTAAAACAAAAATACAACTGGCGAACTTTAAATAAAAAATATTTAAATAAAGTCGCACTGCAAAAAGAGTTTGCATTACCCATTGGCAGTTCAATACCAATGATTGGGATGATTAGTCGATTAGTGGAGCAAAAAGGTTTAGAGATTATATTGCAAAGCCTTAAGCCGTTATTAAATCTACCACTACAATTAGTTATTCTGGGAACAGGCGAATCGCATTATGAATTACAGTTATCAGAACTGGCAAAAAAATACCCAGACAACTTCAAAATTATTATTGGATATAATGAAAAACTTGCTCACCGTATTGAGGCGGCGAGTGATATGTATTTAATGCCATCAATTTTTGAGCCTTGCGGCCTAAATCAATTATATAGTTTACGTTATGGAACTTTGCCTATAGTGACGCCTGTCGGAGGACTCGCAGACACCGTCACCAATGCTGATAAAAAAAACATATCTAATAAAACTGCAAATGGTTTTGTACTTAAAGATAAATCTGCCGTTGAATTATTAACAACGATAAAGTATGCATTAATGCTATATCAAAAAAACACTATCTGGCATCAACTACAACTTACCGCCATGAGTAACGACTTTTCATGGAAAAAAAGTGCAGCAAGCTACATTAATTTATATGATGAAGCACTCAAATTAAGTTAAGTATTCTTAAGTGTTAACTATGAAGTTTTTTTGCCGCGGCAAAACAATCATTACGCCACAGGCAAGTTAACTGATCGCATTCATTATCAACCGCTGAAGCAAAGCAACTAAAATTACCTTCAGAAAGTTGAATTGTTTGTATAAGCTTGAGTTTACTCATACGCGAGGGTTTAATTCCAAAATATTTTGCACGTTCTCTTACTTCTTGCATATTCATAATTAGTTTCCTCAAAAAGTATTTTAATATTAGTTCAATAAAATAAGGAGCAAAAATTTAGCCAGTTAATCCTAGACTGATTATTAAGGCACTCTATTTTATGCATATTGACAGGTAAATACCATAGTGTACTTTATTTTATTTTTCAAATGAACTTTATATTGCACTATCCAATAATGCCTCTTTATCGATAAACCAGTTAATATCACCTAAACAATTAATTGGAAAAGTATCACCCTCCTTAATTTGTTTAATAACAGCTGCTTTAGAAGCCCCGCAGGTTAAAACCATTCTGTACTGTGCTTTTCGTAAAGTACCTATACTTAATGAGACTCGTTCACTTGGTGGTTTAGGTGAATGGTAAACGGGGACCACTGAACGAAGGTCATCTAACGCAGCATTACCAGGAAACAAACTGGCGGTATGACCATCCTCCCCCATACCTAAAAAAACAACATCAAACCGATCAACAACACTAATAACTTCACGGTATATCTCAGCCGCTTTTTCTACGCCCAGCTCTGTTGGGATATGATGTATATTTGTTTTGCCTATTAAAGACCATAATTTTTTATCTAACATCACATCATTACGCTCAACATGGTTTTTAGGATAACAACGTTCATCACCCAAATACCAATGCACCTTTTGCCACGGTAGTTCTTTTTCTGCTAGGTAACTCAAACATCGAGCGGGGCTATTACCTCCGGGCAAGGCCACATGACACATTCCATTTAAAGCAATACATGTTTCAATAGTCTTTGTCAAAAAATCTGCCGCTGCTTTAGATGCCGCATCAAACTCATCGTAAACAAACCATTTATGCATAGCATTTCATCTGATAACTAAGTGGGTTTATGCCAGCCACCTACACAGTCCTTAAATAAATTATCCATACCTGGGATATCCCAGGTGCCAGCGCGATAGCGATTAACAGAAATGCGTTCTTTCCATGCATTTAAAATGGGTTCAATAATTCCCCATGATTCTTCCACCTCATCACCGCGAGAAAACAAGGTTGCATCACCGGTTAAAACATCATGCAATAACACTTCATACGCATCAGACACATCTTCACCATCTTCTGAATAAGGTGCGTGCATAACCATACGTTGTGTATCGGTGGTTAAGCCTGGCATCTTCGCATTCATTCTTAAAAATATACCTTCATCAGGATGTAGTCGAAACACCAGTGAGTTCGCAATAGGTGCCGTTGCATGTTTATCAAATAAATTAAATGGTAGTTTTCTAAATCGAATCACTATCTCAGATACACGTTTAGGTAAACGTTTACCTGTCCACAGAATAAAAGGCACCCCCTGCCAGCGCCAGTTATCAACATGAAAACGTACCGCGGAAAAAGTTTCGGTAACCGATTCTGCTGAAACACCTTCTTCAGCCACATACCCTTTTAATACTTCATCATTAAGTTTTCCAGAGCTATATTGTGCAGCAACGGTTTGCTCTGGTATATCCTCATAAGTAATTTTTCGTACGGCACGTAATACCTTAATCTTTTCATCGTGCACAGCTTTAGCAGTAAATTCAACGGGCGGTTCCATTGCAACGAGAGTCATCACTTGCATTAAATGACTTTGTATCATGTCACGCAGTGAACCAGATTTTTCATAATAATTTGCGCGATAACCAATACCAATCGACTCCGCTGCCGATATTTGAACATGGTCAATAAAATTTCTGTTCCAGAGTGGCTCCAGAATACTATTGGCAAAACGATAGACTAATAAATTTTGAACGCTTTCCTTACCTAAGTAATGATCAATACGATAGATCTGCGATTCATTCAATAATTCCTGCAAATCCTTATTCAATTTTCGTGCTGTTTCTAAATCCATACCAAAAGGCTTTTCTATAACAACACGTCTGAAGCCATCACTTTCTTCTGCCAGCCCAATGTTATGTAGTCCAGCGGCAATGGAGGTATACCAACTTGGAGGCACCGCACAATAAAACATCGCATGCGTTTTACCTGCTAAGGATTCCAAAGATGATGCTAAATCCAGATATGTTTGTTCATTCTGCAAATCACCACTGACCATTTTAAACCTAGCAGAAAATGATTTCCATTGTTGAATATTCATTTCAATATCAGGCGCATAATCAAGAATGCCCTGATACAAGGTATCCAACCAAACATCTCGAGTACGTTCTTTTAATACACCAATAATTTTACTATCCGAATGTAAAAGACCACAGCGCAACATCTTAACCAGTGCCGGAATCAGTTTTCGTTTTGTTAAGTCACCACCGGCACCAAAGATTACGATATTAGTTGGCTCAGTAGGTTCACCAATGCATTGCATATTTGATTTATCCTCCATATTAACCTCTCAGACATTACTCTTTTGGACGAATTGGATGTCCACCAAAACCTGCACGCATCGCATTAAGGACTTTGCCAGCAAAGGCATCATCCTGCCTACTACGAAAACGCATTTGTAATGCAAGTGTTAGTACGGGAGTTGGCACCGCAAGATCAATAGAATCCTGTACCGTCCAACGCCCTTCACCTGAATCATCAACGTAATCACTTAATGATGATAATGTTTTATCACCCGAAAAAGCATCTGCAATTAAATCGAGTAACCATGAACGAACAACACTTCCGTGTTGCCATATTTCTGAAACCTGCTGCAGATCAAGATCCATTTCTTTTTTAGCTTCAAGCAACTCAAAACCTTCTGCAAACGATTGCATCATTCCATACTCAATGCCGTTGTGTACCATTTTTACATAATGCCCTGCTCCAGCAGGACCAACATGCCCCCAACCTATATCTTTAGCTGGTGCTAATGATTCGAGTGCGGGACGAATCATCTTTACTGATTCATCCGTGCCTCCAACCATTATGCTATAACCATTATCTAAACCCCATATACCACCAGAAGTTCCCGAATCCACAAAATGAATGCCTGATAAAAGAAGATTTTTAGCGCGTTGCTTACTTAAATTAAAATTCGAATTTCCACCATCAATGAGTAAATCGCCCTTTGTCATACCAGCATCAAGTAAAGAGACTATACTTTCATCTACAAATTCATGAGGTACCATTAACCAAATTGCTCTTGGCGGTTCGAGTGCTTCTATCAACTCATCCAAGTTAGTCACTGGAATTACATTATCTAGTTCTTTTGATAAATCTATTGCTGTTTGCTGTGACCTACTGAAAGCAACAACCTCGTGTCCATCTTTCACAAGGCGACGTACCATGTTGCCTCCCATCTTACCCAAACCGATCATTGCTAGTTTCATATTTTATTCCTGTATATATGACATAATAAATTAAAGATAATCAGATATCTTTAAATAGAGCAAGGTACATAAGCATAGCTTAATTATGTTAATCGTAAGCCTCTTCATATTTAATAAATCACAATTTAATAAAATATGCATTTCCATGACTACCAATTTTTCATCTGGTACAAGATATGCGAAATAAAATCCCTGTTAATAAACTCTAAGAGTGTGCACATTTTGATTAACTAAGTAAATAACGTATTAAAATACGTGAATTCAGGTTGCTAGTGCAACATAGGTATTTTAATAAACTCAAGATATTTCATAAAATTCTGTATAACGACACTTTGGTTAAATAGAGCATCCCCCACAATGCTTACTTTTGTGCAATCCTTACCACCATAATTGAAGCATACTTAGGACACTCTTTAGACTTTCCTTCTAATAGACCTACTTGTAAAGAAGGAATATGTAGAGCGAGTTACTTTTTAAGAAGATAAAAAAAGTTGGATTTTCGAAAATGGTTACGATGCGTAATCCTCCTCCGAAAAATAATGGAGGGATTACAAAATCTGCCCAAAGGTTATTTTGTATACCTTTTGAAAGACCACTTTTAAATTACGGGTGAAATATGAGCCAAATATGGGTCACAGGCTAAAAGTAATAGACACAAAAAAACCAGACCTTTTGTAAGTGTCTGGTTTCATTGAGAATTATGGTAGCGGGGGCAGGATTTGAACCTACGACCTTCGGGTTATGAGCCCGACGAGCTACCGAGCTGCTCCACCCCGCAATCGATTGGCGCATTCTACGTATAAGGCACTGTATTAGCAAGTATTAATAGAAATAATATTAAAGAGATTTAATCGTGGTGAAATAATGGTCAAATAATAAAAAAATGGACGCATATAGCGTCCATCCTTTCGTACGTATTACATTAAGATTTAAGGCTTAACGTACATGTAACCTTTTTGCTGTAGGAAAGCGACTTCTGCAACGCCTGAAGGAATGATTTCAGCATTTTCGTTGATTAAGTTTTTGTTGATTTTCTTTCCACGGATAGTGTTTGCACAGATAGTGAATTTAACTCCACGGTTTGCTAAAGAAGCAATCGCATCGCTGAAGTTATAAACTTTACCTGTTTTTTTGTTTTTCTTACCCATTGCACCGTCAACTAGAGCAAAAGCACCTGAGCTATGAGTAACAATGATCATTTCAATGTTTTTGTCACCTACAGCATTCAAGTGGTTTTTTGCATTACGGAAAGCACCTGTTGCAGTGTGAATGTTGTTTACATGATAAACAACTTTAGATTTTAAATAACCGTTCTTAGCTTTACCATTTTTAGCTGGACCTGCTGCGAATGCAGTTGTTGCTACTAAGCTTAATAGTGCAGCTGCTACTACGATACCTTTTTTCATTGTGGACTCCTCAAACTATTATAATGAATCCTCACTTCGGAGGATTTTAATGTATCACTGAAAATAGAAAACTTAATTAAAGTAGAGATATTTTCGAGTAATTCTGTGTACAACTATAAATTTATCTCAGTTTCATGCAAGATAAAAAGAGGCTTTGATGCAATATGCACCAAAACTTGACAGAATATCTGCATTTAACACTAGTTATTCAGATCCTCATTTTCGTCACTAATATTATAGCGTCGTAATTTTCGCCAAAGCGTTGTTTTATCAATCTCCAAGATTTGAGCTGCTTTTGTCTTCTTTCCTTTAAAACAATTCAAAACATGCTTTATATATTGTTCTTCCAGCTGCTCTAATGACATAAATTCATCTTCGGAGAAATTTATATTATTGTGAGCGACTAAACTATCTTCTGGCAGTTCGCCATCATTCCAATGCAGAGAGTCACCTTCAGACAGGATAATATCCCTTTCAACCCTATTACTTAGTTCACGAACATTACCTATCCATGGAGCATTACAAAGACGTTTAAGTGATTCAGGATCATAACCTTTAATTTCACGATTATAGTGTACTGTAAATTTTTCAATGAAGTGTTCGATTAAAGTGGGTATGTCTTCTCTACGATCATTTAAAGTGGGCACATAGATATTTACGACATTGAGTCTATGGTAAAACTCATGTCTTAAGTCCTTATTCTCAATGGCTTCTTCAATTTTTCGATTACTTGCAGCAATAATTCGAATATCAATGTCAGTATGTTCCAAACTTCCAATGCGTGTGATTTTATTAGACTCAACGCAGCGCATAAGTTTAGTTTGGATAGAATCTGGAATATTACATATTTCATCTAAAAATAATGTTCCGCCACTGGCCTGCTCTAAAAAACCATGATGCCGTTGTTCTGCACCAACGAACGAATTTTTTTCATGACCAAACAGTTCACTTTCTAGCATATTCTCATTTAATGAACCGCAATCAACCATAATAAAAGGATTATTTTTACGAGGACTATAATCATGTAATGCTTTAGCGACTAATTCTTTACCTGTTCCAGATTCACCCGTTATTACAACATTACAATTAACATCGGCCACTTTATCTATTGTATTAAACAATGAACTCATAATTGGTGATTCGCCAATCATACCAAAACGATTCTTATTATTAATAAGTCGGTGTTTTAAAAATTTATTTTCATTTTTTAAGCGTACTGCATTTAACGTACGATCTAACATCAACTTTAATTCAGTAAAGTCAAAAGGTTTTTTTATAAAATCTGTCGCTCCACGTTTCATTGCTTCTACAGCATTTTCTACCGAGGAATAACCTGTCATAACTAAAACAGGAACGTTAGTGTCTATCTCTCTTAATTTAGAAAGTAATTCAAACCCGTTCATGTGAGGCATACGCAAATCTGTAATAACAACATCCGCTGATGATGCTTTAAATGCAGTAAGACAATCATTTCCATTTTGAAAAATGGTACAGGTGTAATTCGCATTATCACAGTTTCGTTTCATAACTCTTCCTGTTACAGCGTCATCATCAACAAACATTATTTTTATTTTCTTATCCTTCATATCTAGCCTCGAGGAAATCTAATTCCTTATTTTCAATTTTCCCTTTAATTGGAAGGGTAATAATGACCTTAACGCCGGATTTTTCAGTATTATCAATAGAAATAAATCCACCATGATGCTTTATAATTCCATAACTTACCGACAAGCCTAAGCCTGTGCCCTCACCTTCTGACTTTGTTGTGAAAAATGGATCAAATATTTTAGAAAAATCTTTATCTATAATTCCTGTACCATGATCTATAATTTCTACTTTTATATAATCACCGTCTAGTTTTGCATTTATTAAAATAACCGAGTGCTTAGAAGAGGCTTGTATAGAGTTTAACAGAACGTTAACGAGCACTTGCTGTAACATACCTGAATCGCCAACCATAGAAAGAGACATTTCAATATTTGTCACAAGATCAATTTCAGCTGACTCGATTCTATGATGTAAAAGCTCTAATGTTTCTTCAATCATTTCTGAAAAATCAAAAGATTCATAACTTGGTTCATTTTCTCTAGCAAAATTTAATATACCTTGAATAATCCGTGCACAACGATGACCTTCTTTACGTAAAATAACAATATCATTCCTTGCATCATCTTGATTTTCATCTAAGCCTTCTTCTATTAACGTTGCTAGCGACATAATATTCATAAGCGGATTATTTATCTCATGACCTATCCCTGCTGCCATTTGTCCTAGTGCCGCTAAACGTTCAGATTGACAGGCAGCTTTAACTGCGTCTTCTCGTTCTTTTTCAGTTTTCTTTAACGTGGTTGTTAGGTAATTAAATGCTTTACCTGCCATACCTATTTCATCATTGTCTTTACCTTTATAATTAACATCTCTATCTCCGTCTGCAAATTTACGAATAATTTCTGCAAGATCATGTGCAGGTTTAGTTAACTTACCAGAAGCCCACACAGCAAGGACTAAGCTAATAAATATTAACCCTCCCACTAAAAGCCATATAGAACGGCGCATATTATTAACTGACATAAAAATTTCTTCGGCGGATGCTTCTATGAGCAGTAACCATTTTGTACTTCTATTTTTGTAAGGTGATATTGTTTTATAGAAAAACATTTGTCCATCTGCATGGACAACAGAATTATAGCTACCATCAAACTTCATTCCACTCCATTCATCAGCAGTAACTTCATTAGTAAAACGAAAGTTTGTTTTCAATTGGTTTGCAAAACGTTTACCTGTATCTGGGTGATATAGGTATATTCCATCGCGAAGTTTGTTCTTATTAACTTCCACAATATAACTATTGGCAGGATAACCTTTCATTGTCGACTTCACCGCCGAGTCTATGCGCGTACCCCACATATTAACGACAAGTAAACCTTGAAGTTGCTCTAGCTCATCTCTTACGGGAACTGAATATCTAACCATCGATGGACAAAAATCTGCACCAAAGGTAACTTGACCTAATTCAAAGTCAGAAACTGCGACCTTACCCTTGAATGCTAAATTTAATGCATCTTTAAAAAAGTGTTTACCTGATTGATCTGCGACAAAAGATCGATTTTTATTTTTATCAAATTTCTTCGCTTCAATCGGTTTTCCTTCTTTCACTTTAACTAAAGATTTACCGGAAATATCAATAAATCTTAATGCTTGAATACTTGGAACAGAATGTTGGTAATTTAAAAAGAATTGTTCAAGGTGATTGGCTTTGTTGTTATAAAATTTTTGGCTGTCGTGGCTCACTACAGTATTGGCAAAATTTTTGACGGCAGGAACGCGTGCGAGGCCATTAGCGATTGATTTTTGATTGTTTAAAATGAGCAGTAATTCACTGGCCATTTTATCGAGTGAAGCATTAATTTCATGATCGGTTCGTAGCTGAACCTCTTGCTCCATTCGTTCTACCACGCCAAATTGAAGTAGAAGTAACGGTAACGTTGTTAAAAGGGATATAGCAACAAAAAATTTATGCCTAAGCTGCATTTAAAGAAACCTAATTAGTGCAAGATGCAAACATATTAAGTGACTTTTATGCTTAAAACAAATATAACCTTTTAAATATACGTATTTACTGCAAAAAACGCTTCATTTTGCAATATTTATATAAGAATTAAGTTATTTTGCGCGCTCGAGGAGTCTTTTGAGATCGATACGGTAAAGGAATCCTGGTAGAGCAAAAACAAGGAATAAGCATAAAGTGGAAACATAAAATTCCCAGTTTTGATCATATATTTCAGATGTGTATTTTTTTTCGAATCCAAAAGCAACGAGGCCAATAATGATATAAAGAATAAACCACTCAAAAAAAGCTAACCAGATTGCTTTATTTCCGTTGGGCAATGGATAAATTGCAAACAGACGTTGAGATACCCAAGGAAGATTGGCTGCAGTAATTGCGATAAAAATAAGAAATATAATAATGTTTGAATCTAGCATGATTACAACCCGTTCTTAGAGAGTGGCATTCTAACGTATTTGAAGGAAACTTGCTCTTGCTAGTCCCCCCTCCTAAGACATTATTGCTTGCTTACACAACTCGATTAAGCTGTCCGGCATTAAACCAATCACTAAAATCAGGAGTGAATTTCCTATGAATACCCATTTAAGATCTGTTGCACATTCAATCTTATCGGTATTCTCTGATGTATCAAAATACATAATTTTAATAACACGTAAATAATAAAAAGCACCAATAATTGAAAAGACAACGGCAACGGTAGCTAACCAGAGTAAATCAGCTGAAACGACAGATTTCAGAACTGCAAGTTTAGCCCAGAAGCCTACAAAAGGAGGAACACCGGCCATTGAGAACATGGTGAACATCATCATTACAGCGAGCCATGGACTACGTTTATTAAGGCCTTTTAGATCTTCAAGTTGATCCGCTTCAAAACCTTTTCGACTTAATATAATGATCATTCCAAAACTTGCCATAGACATCAATACATAAGTAATCACATAAAACATAGAAGCAGCAAAGCCTTCACTTGTGCCAGATAAGACACCTAATAATAAGAAACCTATATGAGAAATCGCAGAATAGGCAAGCATGCGTTTAATGTTTGTTTGAGCTATTGCGACAATATTACCTATCGCCATCGAAGAAACGGCAAGAATAATTAAAATGCCTTGCCACTGTTGATGTAGTTCTAGCAAACCGCCAACTAATAAACGCATTAACATGGCAAATGCGGCAATTTTTGGCGCAGATGCAATATAAAGCGTGACGGCAGTTGGTGCGCCTTGATAAACATCAGGCACCCACATATGGAATGGTACGGCACCTAATTTGAATGCAACACCAACAATAATAAAGACTAAACCAAAAGCGAGTATTGTTTTATCTGTTACGCTAGAAAGCTGTTGACTGATGATTTGTAAATCTAAACTTCCTGTTGCCCCATAAATCATCGACATTCCATAAAGCAACATACCTGATGCGATGGCACCGAGTACAAAGTATTTCATGGCTGATTCTGAAGCAGTGCTTGAATCTCGTTGTAACGCAACCATGGCATACAAACAAAGTGATAATAATTCTAAGCCTAGATACAGCGTTAAGAAACTACTCGCGGATATCATTATCATCATACCCAAGACGCCAAATAGTCCGAGTACAAAATATTCACCATTAAAAATATTTCGTTCTTTTAAATAATCTTTTGAGTAAAGAAAGGTCACAAACGTAGCGATATAGACGCCTATCTTAAGTACCGAGCTCATAGGATCAGAGACGAATGTTTGGCTAAAGATATAAAGTGTATCTAAGCTATAAAGATTAAACGTTATGAAAAAGGCAACAACTAAAGTTAATTGAGAAAGCAAATAAGTGATATAACGATTTTTTTCTGTAAGAAATAAATCAACCACCAAGATTATACATGCCATAGAAAGTATAAATATTTCTGGTATTGCTAAATGTAGATTGTTTAATAATGTAGCGGTCATTACTTTGCTCTCAATATATTCTTATAATTTACTTTGCATAACATGTTGTAATAAATTCACAACAGTAACATCCATAACTTCAACTAATGGTGCAGGCCATACACCAAATAACAATACTGTGAAGGCAAGAATCGCAAGGAAGAAAAACTCTCGTTTGTTAATATCTTCCATCGTTTTAACAGCTTCATTTACCACTGCGCCGAAAATGACTCGTTTAATCATCCACAAGGTATATCCAGCACCGATAATTAATGTTGATGCGGCAAGAAAGGCATACCAAAAGTTAGCTTTGAAGCTACTTAAAATAACCATGAACTCACCGACGAAACCAGAGGTACCAGGTAAACCTGCATTAGCCATAGCAAAGAACACCATGAAAGCAGCAAACTTAGGCATGTGATTAACGACACCACCATAGTCTTTAATTTGACGAGAATGTAATCGGTCATACATGACGCCAACACAAAGGAACATTGCGCCAGAAATAAAACCATGCGAAATCATTTGAACAATACCGCCTTCCATACCTAGTGCCGCACCATCTAGATTGCCGCTATTTTCTAAGATTTGAAAAGAGATAAAGAAACCTAATGTAACGAAACCCATATGAGAGATTGAAGAATAGGCGATGAGTTTTTTCATGTCTTGCTGTACTAAAGCAACAAAGCCAATGTAAACAACAGCAATTAAGGATAACGTGATCATCAACCAATCGAGTTCGTGACTCGCATCGGGTGTGATAGGTAATGAAAATCTTAAGAAGCCATAAGCGCCGAGTTTTAACATGATAGCGGCTAATATTACTGAGCCACCTGTCGGTGCTTCAACGTGAGCATCGGGTAGCCAAGTGTGTACTGGCCACATTGGTACTTTAACGGCAAAAGCGAGTAAAAAGGCAATGAAGATAAATATCTGTTCCGTTAAACCCAGTTTAAGTTGATGAAAGTCTAAAATTTCAAAGCTGTTGCTTTGTGAATACATATAGAGCAATGCAATCAACATAAAGACTGAACCGAAGAAGGTATACAAGAAGAACTTAATCGTTGCATATACGCGATTAACACCACCCCATATACCAATGACGATAAACATTGGTATAAGCATGGCTTCCCAAAACACATAGAACAATGCGGCATCTAATGATGAAAATACGCCCACCATTAAACCTGACATGATTAAGAAGGCCGCCATGTATTTTTCTACTTGATCTTGTATTACTTCCCAGCTAGAAATCACAACGATAACGGTCATGAATGTTGTTAATATAATGAGCGGCATGGATATGCCATCAATACCAAGATGGTAATTAATATTAAATGAGGCTATCCAAGGTGTCATCTCAGAAAACTGCATGACTGCTGTTGTCGTATCAAAGTCTGAATATAAAGGTATAGACAGTAAGAAAGTTACAATAGATATAAGCAGTGCAGCAACTCTTACTTTTGCAACATTGTCTTTATTTGCAAAAGCAAGCAGAAACAGGCCGCCGATAATCGGTGTCCAAATAACTAGACTTAGTAGTGGCCAATCTGAAAACATACTTTATAACCTTTATCTTTTTAAATTATTATTTTAAATAACAAACAAACCCATCAATACAATCAAACCTAATATCATTGCAAATGCATAATGATATAAATAGCCTGTTTGGATATGACGAATAACACTACTGATGTAACCGACTGTTTTAGCAGAACCGTTTACCATGAGCCCATCTATTAGTTTGACGTCACCAATTTTCCATAGAACCTTACCAATAGCTAAACTACCGCCAGCAAAAACCACTTCATTGAATTTATCAAAGTAATATTTATTCACTAAAATTTTATGTATAAATGAAAGCTTTTGTTCAAACCAAACGGGAATATCTGGACGCTTCATATAGAGGAACCATGCGACAAATACACCTGCAGCGGCTAACCATGCAGGACCAGGAACGAAGGCATGTAAACCCATCGCAAACCAACCATGGAAATGTTCACCCACTTTCGCGAGAACATCATGCTCAGGTAGTACGAAAATAGCATCACCAAAGAAGTTACCAAATGACATATCACCCACAAAGATAGCACCGATAACAACGGAAGGTATTGCCAATAAAACTAACGGAACCCAAACCACTTTATCTGTTTCATGTAAGTGTTCGCGTGTCTTTTCATCCATTCGTTCTTTGCCATGGAAGACTAAGAAGTACATACGGAAGCTATATAAGGCCGTAATAAAGACGCCCGCCATGACGGAAAAATAAGCAAAACTTGAACCCGCTATTTCAGAATGTTGTACCGCTAAAATAATAGAATCTTTAGAATAATACCCTGCAAAGAATGGTGTACCGATTAATGCGAGAGAACCAATCAATGATGTCAACCAAGTAAATGGCATGTACTTACGTAAGCCACCCATTTTTCTCATGTCTTGTTCATGGTGCATGGCAATAATAACCGAACCTGCGCCTAAGAAGAGCAAGGCTTTAAAGAAGGCATGCGTCATTAAATGGAACACACCTGCAGCATAAGCAGAAGCACCGAGTGCAACGGTCATATAACCAAGTTGAGATAAAGTTGAATAGGCAACCACGCGTTTAATATCATTCTGAACTAAACCTAGTAAGCCCATAAACAATGCTGTGATTGCGCCGATAACGAGAATAAAACTTAAGGCGGTTTCTGATAACTCAAATAATGGAGACATACGAGTCACCATAAAGATACCGGCTGTTACCATTGTCGCAGCATGAATCAATGCTGAGATAGGTGTTGGGCCTTCCATTGAGTCAGGCAACCAAACATGTAACGGTACTTGTGCAGATTTACCCATGGCACCGATAAACAGTGATATACAAATAACCGTCATCACAGACCATTCTTGGCCGGGAATGATTTCCATTTTTAAATCTTTAACGTTATCAACACCGGCGAAGACTGTTGCGTAGTCTAATGAGCCGAAATACATTAAGACGCCAGCGATACCGAGTAAGAAGCCAAAGTCACCCACACGATTAACTAAGAATGCTTTCATGTTTGCGTATATAGCGGTGTCACGGGTATACCAAAAACCAATTAAAAGGTAAGAGACTAAACCTACTGCTTCCCAACCAAAGAATAATTGCATGAAGTTATTAGACATAACCAGCATTAACATCGAAAAGGTAAACAATGAGATATAACTAAAGAAACGTTGGTAGCCTGGATCTTCTTTCATGTAGCCAACGGTGTAGATATGTACCATTAATGAAACGAATGTCACAACGACCATCATCATTGATGTCAGTTGATCAACCAAGAAGCCGACTTCTAATCTTAAACCGTCAACCACCATCCAAGTATAAATAGAGCCGTTAAATGTTGCGCCTCCATCTAAGTTAATCGTTTTAAATACGTACATAGAAAGAAGTGTTGAAACACCGACGCCTGTAATAGCTGCCCAATGTGCACCTGCACGACCTACTTTCTTTCCAAAAAAACCAGCAATGATTGCCCCAATAAGTGGTGACAACACAATCCAGATATAGATGGTTTCCATATTATCGGTCATCTCCCCCTACCCCTTCATACTATCAAGTTCGTCGACATCAATAGTCCGTTTATTTCTAAATAATACGACTAAAATTGCCAAACCAATTGCAGCTTCTGCTGCTGCAACGGTGAGTATAAAGAAAACAAAAACTTGCCCAGATAAATCATTAAGGTAATGAGAGAAAGCAACAAAATTAATATTAACCGATAACAGCATTAGCTCTATCGACATTAAAATAATGATAATATTTTTTCTATTTAAAAATATACCTGCCACACTCAAGCTAAACATGATTGCGCCTAGTGTTAGATAATCGGATAAAGCTATCATAATAAAACCTTATTTAACTTCTTCAGTGTTCATTTTTACCATGCGGATGCGATCATTTCTTTGCACGGCTATTTGTTTGTCTGGGTTTTGGTGTTTTGTTTTTGGTCTACGTCTAAGCGTTAATGCGATTGCAGCAATAATGGCAACCAATAATATTACCGCCGCAATTTCAAAGGGGTAGACATAAACAGTATATAAAACTAAACCTAATTCACGCGTATTATTATAATCTGCAGCATGACGTGCTGGCGCAGAAATAATATCTAAGCCAAAGTGATCGCTTCCTACCACAACAAACATCATCCCCATCATGGTCACCAAGACAGCAAGACCAATCGGAAGGTATTGTATAAAGGCAGCGCGCATTCGAGCCACATTAATATCTAGCATCATGACGACAAATAAGAATAAAACCATAACCGCGCCAACGTAGACTAACACCAGTGTAATGGCTAAAAACTCGGCTTCTAGTAACATCCAAATTGCAGCACATGCAAAGAAGGTTAGAACAAGAAACAAAGACGCTTGCACAGGATTTTTCACAGTAATTACCATGGTTGCACTAAACACCATGATTGTTGCAAATACATAAAATACTATATTTTCAAATCCCATTTTTTATTCCTAAGCCTTAATTATAATTGTGCTTAACGATAACTAGAATCTTGGCTACGCGCAGCCGCAATTTCTTTTTCGTATTTATCACCAACAGCAAGCAGACGTTCTTTAGTCATATAAAGATCACCTTTCTTCTCACCGTAGTATTCAAAAATATGTGTTTCAACTATTGAGTCAACTGGACATGATTCTTCACAGTAGCCACAAAAAATACATTTAGTTAAATCTATATCGTAACGTGTTGTTCTACGTGAACCATCTTCACGTGGTTCAGATTCAATGGTAATAGCATTAGCAGGACAAACAGCTTCACATAATTTACAAGCAATACAACGTTCTTCACCATTAGGGTAACGACGTAGAGCATGTAAGCCACGAAAACGTGGAGAAATGGGTGTCTTATCATCAGGGTATTGCAACGTAAATTTTCGTGCGAAAAAATAACGTCCAGTCACGCCTAAGCCTACTCGCAGTTCTTTGAGTGATAAGCTTTTTAAAAATCGAATTAAACCTGACACATTTATCTCCTAAGCCGAACCAAGTCCGAACCAACCCTGTAGTACAAAAATACCTACAAGTAATAGCCAAACAATAGTAATCGGTATAAATACTTTCCAACCTAAGCGCATAATTTGGTCATAACGATAACGTGGGAACGTCGCACGGAACCATAAGAACAAGAATAAGAAAATAGACATCTTGGCAAAGAACCAATGTATGCCATCCCCCGCTATCCAACCTATTAAAGGAACGTCTGCAACCACTTCAATCCACGATGCAGGGAACATGGATAACCACCCACCTAAAAACATAATGGCGGTCAGTGCGGCGATTAAAATCATGTTGGCGTATTCTGCTAAAAAGAATACAGCAAAGGCCATGCCTGAGTAATCAACATGGAAGCCTGCAACGATTTCTGATTCACCCTCAGCGACATCAAATGGCGCACGGTTTGTTTCGGCAACACCAGATATAAAGTAAATAACAAATAATGGGAATAAAGGTAAGAAGAACCAATTAGCTAAGCCGTAGTCTCCACGTTGTGAATTAACAATATCACCGAGATTTAAACTGCCTGCAGCAATGAGTACTCCAACTAAGGCAAAACCCATGGCTATTTCGTACGAAACAATTTGAGCCGCAGAACGCATCGTTCCTAATAAAGCGTACTTAGAATTTGATGACCAACCGGCAATGATAACGCCATAAACACCTACAGATGTAAGTGCCAATACATAAAGTAAAGCAGCATTCACTTCTGCCAATACAAGACCTTCACCAAAAGGAATTACTGCCCAAGCAGCTAAAGCAGGACCTAATGATAATAATGGAGCCGTAAGAAACAAGTATTTATTTGCACCCGTTGGAATAATAATTTCTTTAAACATCAACTTAAGTGCGTCAGCAATAGGTTGTAATGAACCACGCGGGCCGACCATTGTTGGCCCTAAGCGTACTTGCATAGCACCAATAACTTTACGCTCAGCTAATGTTAAATAGGCAACACTCAACATCAGTGGCACCATAATGACAACAATTTTTATTACAATCCAAATAACTGTCTGCAATGCGTCAGGAAGCAAAACAAAATAGGCAACTACCCACTCTTGAAAAAGTAATGTTAGCCAATCAAAGCTTGTATTTAGCCATTCCATCTATAATTCCAACTCTTAGCTTTTAGCAGTTAAGGTTATTTCAGCATAGGCTGAATCAAATACGTCAACACCAGAAACACCTTGCGGTATTACGGCACAATTATCTGGTACTGCATCTTCTATATAAACACGTAATTTCAACTTAGTATCATTTTGCGTAACAACAACATTTTCGTCTTCATGAATATTATTTTCTTTAGCAAGTTTAGTGTTTAAGTAAATACACATTTCAACCGCGTCATCTGTTTCTTGTAATGCTTCAGAACGCCTCACTATATTGTCTGATGCATAAATTGGCAGTAATCCGATTCGACTAATTTCAGCAGAGACTGTAGACAACGATGAAGGGCAACGCCAAGTCATTGTATTAGTTAAGGTGTTTTTAGCTGCTTGTTGTTTTGCCTCGCTAAGCACTTCTTCTGAAGTGATATAACTGAAGCCTTCTAACTCAAAAATATTTCCAAGAACACGCAGTACTTTCCATGCAGGACGAGCTTCTGCTTGTGCTGTTACTGCGGCAGTAAAACTTTGCCATGTGCCTTCAGCATTAACATAGGTGCCTGAAGTTTCACTAAATGGTGCGATAGGCAATAATACATCGGCATATGCTTTCATTTCATCGGTCGCATAAGGTGTTAATGAAATAACAAAATCTGCATCATTCATTGCCTTTAATGCTTTGGCTGGATAGGCACCATCAAACTCAGGTTCAACACCTAATAAAACATAAGCATTTAAACTGTTTGATAACATCTCTCTAGCATTCAAACCCTTGCTAGTAGAACCATCACTTGTGCGATGAGGTAACACACCGGTTAACCATGCACCGGCCGCATTAGCGCCGTCAGTTAAAGTACTGACCGTTGCATTTGAAAGTTCTGCAATCATATTTGAAAGTGAGCGAATATCTGCAAGCTGTGGTTGTAACATTGCTTGTGTACCGATAATTACGGCTGCTTTAGTTGCACTATTTAATTGTTTAGCTATTTCAGTAGATGATTCATCTGATGTTACTTTACTTAGCAATACTTCTAAGTCTTTAGCCGCAGGTTTACCCGTTATAGATAACAATGCTTTAGTGATAGCCGCTAATGAATTTACCATTTCTGCTGGAGAGGTAATTAACTTTTCTGCTACAGGAAAGTTAAATTCAAAGTCTACTGCATTAACTGCAAAAACCTTTGCACCTTTTTGTGTTGCCTTACGAATACGGTGTGCTGCGATAGGTTGATCTTTTCTTATCCATGAACCAACCAGTAATACAGCATCATTATTTTCTAGGTCTGGAAGTGATTGGCCTAAACCAGGTGTTTTTGGTGCAATATCTTGATCAGAAAAATCTGATTGTCGAAGACGGTGATCAATGTTATTTACGCCAATACCACGCATCACTTTTTGAGTCAGGTACATTTCTTCTACGGTTGCTGATGGAGAAACTAATGTTCCGATGCTTTCAGCACCCGACTTAGCAATTACTGTTTTTAAACCTTCATAGGCATAATTAAGAGCTGTTTGCCAATCGACTTTTTTCCAATCTTTCCCTTGTTTAATCATGGGTGATTGCAAGCGTTCTTCATGGTTTAGACCAAGATAGCTAAAACGATCTCTGTCTGATAGCCACATTTCATTTATTGATTCGTTTTCGTCAGGTAGAACTCGCATCACAGCATTGCGTCGTGTTTCTATTTCTATATTTGAACCTAAGCAGTCATGCGCGGCAATACTTTTTAATTTATTATTTTCCCAAGCACGCCCCGTATAACGATAAGGTTTAGAGGTTAATGCGCCTACCGGACATAGGTCGATAACATTGCCTGACAATTCAGATGAAACAGTGCGTTGTACATACGTACCGATACGCATATTTTCGCCACGTCCTGTTGCACCGAGTTCCATAATACCTGCGATTTCTTGACCAAAACGTACACATCTTGTGCAATGAATACAGCGTGTCATTTCTGTCGAAATTAATGCACCAATATCTTTATCTGCTACAACACGCTTTGGTTCATTGTAACGAGAAATATCTTGGCCAAATCCAACTGCAATATCTTGTAAATCACACTCACCACCTTGATCACAAATCGGGCAGTCTAATGGGTGATTAATTAATAAAAACTCCATCACACTTTTTTGTGCTTCTAGCGCCATGCTTGATTTAGTAAACACTTTCATACCATCTGTTACAGGTGTTGCACAGGCAGGTACAGGTTTAGCAACTTTTTCGACTTCAACTAAACACATACGGCAATTAGCCGCGACAGATAATTTTTTGTGATAACAAAAACGCGGAATAGTGATACCGGCTTGATCCGCCGCTTCTATCACCATCGTTCCATCTGCAACTTGCAGTGGTTTTCCGTTAATTTCTATATTTGCCATCTAATGTCTCGTTCTGATTCTTTATTTAATAATATCTAGGTTTAAACCATGCATTTCTTATGATCGATATGATATTGAAATTCATCTCGATAATGTTTTAAGAAACTCATAACAGGCATTGCTGCTGCATCACCTAAGGCACAAATAGTTCTTCCACCAATGCGGCGAGCAACATCATTTAATAATTCTATATCTTCTTGAACACCTTGGCCGTGTTCAATACGGTGCATCACTTTTGCTAACCAACCGGTACCTTCTCGACAAGGCGTACATTGTCCACATGATTCTTCATAATAAAAATGAGACAACCGAGCCAATGCGCCCACCATACAAGTTGAATCATCCATTACAATAACCGAGCCTGCACCCAGCATACTGCCAGCTTTAGATAATGAATCGTAATCCATATCTGTTTCCATAATAATTTCTGCAGGTAAAATTGGAACCGATGAACCACCTGGAATCACAGCTTTTAATTTGTGCCCATCTCTTACGCCACCTGCCATTTTTAATAGTTCTGAGAATGGAGTGCCTAATGGGATTTCAAAATTTCCGGGGTTATTAACGTGACCAGAAACACAAAATAATTTAGTACCGCCGTTATTAGGACGACCTTGTTCTAGGAACCACTTGCCGCCCTTTTCTAAAATAACAGGGACTGAGGCAAGCGTTTCAGTATTATTAATGGTTGTTGGTCTACCGTATAAACCAAAACCTGCTGGGAAAGGCGGTTTAAATCGAGGCTGGCCTTTTTTACCTTCAATGGATTCTAGTAATGCTGTTTCTTCGCCACAAATATAAGCGCCAGCACCTAAGTGAGCATAGAGATCAAAATCAAAACCCGTACCTTGAATATCTTTACCTAATAATCCTGCTGCATAAGCTTCTTCTAGAGCACCTTCAAAACGTTCATAAGGTTCCCAAAATTCGCCACGGATATAGTTATAACCAACTGAAGCACCGATGCAGTAACCTGCGATGATCATACCTTCTATCAATTGATGAGGGTTATAACGCAAGATATCTCTATCTTTACAGGTACCCGGTTCACCTTCATCCGAGTTACATATAATATACTTTTGGCCTTCAGCATTACGTGGCATAAAGCTCCACTTCAAGCCGGTTGGAAAACCTGCACCACCACGACCACGCAGTGAAGAAGTTTTTAATTCTTCAATAATATCTTCAGGCGAAATTTTTTCTTTAAGAATTTTTTTCAGCTGCTCATAGCCACCCACACTAAAGTAATTCTCAAGTGTCCACGGTTTGTCCATGTGTAGGGTACGAAAACAGACTTCATTCGCCATTGGCGTGACTCCAACCTTTATTATTAATTTAAACTTTTCTATTAAACGTTATTTTAATCTAACGCATCTAAAACCTGATCAATTTTTTCTTCTGTCAGGTTTTCATAATATGTATTACCAATTTGTATCATTGGTGCATTGACACAGGCACCTAAACATTCCACTTCTTTTAAAGTGAAGCGTCCATCTTTTGTTGTTTCTCCAAACTGTATTCCAAGCTTTGAAGTAAGATGATCTACCACAGCATCTGAACCACACAACATGCATGAGATATTGGTACAAATACAAATCTTATGCTTACCCACGGGCTCAAGCTCATACATTGAATAAAATGTTGCTACTTCATAAACAGCAATCGGTTGCATTGCTAAATATTCCGCAACAGCATCCATTAAATCTTCGGTTAAAAAGCCTTGATTTTGATCTTGCGCTATACGTAAAGCGGACATAACCGCAGATTGTTTTTTATCTTCCGGATATTTTGCAATCCAAATATCAATTTCTTTTAGAGAAGCTTCTGTTAATAGGTGTAATTTACTTTCTTCTTTTTTGTTATAACTTATCATCGGTCAATTTCTCCGAATACCACATCCATCGTACCAATGACTGCAACGACATCAGAAAGCATATGCCCTCTTGTCATTTCATCCATTGCTGAAATATGTGCAAAGCCTGGCGCACGAATTTTTAATCGATAAGGTTTATTGGCACCGTCTGTAACGAGGTAAACACCAAACTCACCTTTAGGATGTTCTATTGCTGCATAAGCTTCACCTTTAGGTAGGCTATAGCCTTCAGTAAAGAGTTTAAAGTGATGAATCAATGATTCCATATCACCTTTCATATGTTCGCGGCTTGGTGGTGCTAATTTATGATCATCCAGCATAACAATGCCTTCAGGATTTTCACGCAACCATTTTGAACACTGTTTAATAATTTTATTTGACTCGCGGAACTCTTCCATGCGCACAAGGTAACGATCATAACAATCGCCATTTACGCCTACAGGAATATCAAAATCCATGCGGTCATAAACTTCATACGGTTGTTTTTTACGTAAGTCCCATTCTATTCCTGAACCACGTAACATTGGCCCAGTAAAACCAAGTTGTAATGCGCGTTCTGGTGAAACAATAGCGATATCAACGGTACGTTGCTTCCAAATTCTATTATCCGTTAATAAGGTTTCATACTCATCAACAAGTTTTGGGAAACGTTCAACAAAGTCATCGATAAAATCGAGTAATGAGCCTTCACGATTTTGATTCAGTAAATCAACTTTTTTTGCATCAATATATTTAGATTTTTTAAATCTTGGCATGCGATCTGGCAGGTCACGATAAACACCACCTGGACGATAATAAGCCGCATGCATACGTGCACCGGATACGGCTTCGTACATATCCATTAAATCTTCACGTTCACGAAAGCAATATAAAAACATGGTCATTGCGCCCACGTCTAAAGCATGTGTTCCTAACCACATTAAGTGATTTAAAATACGTGTGATTTCATCAAACATGACGCGAATATATTGTGCACGTTCTGGTGCTTCCACACCTAATAATTTTTCAAGCGCTAAAACATACCCATGCTCATTACACATCATTGAAACGTAATCGAGACGATCCATATATGGGATGCTTTGGTTAAACGGTTTGTACTCTGCGAGTTTTTCTGTGCCACGATGCAATAAACCCACATGAGGATCAGCGCGCTGTATTACTTCACCATCTAATTCCAAAACTAAACGTAATACACCATGCGCGGCTGGATGTTGTGGACCGAAATTCAATGTGTAGTTACGAATCTCAGGCATTGCTGTTGTCCTCTTCTGTCATGCGATCGGCATAACGATGATCATCACGGATAATACGTGGTGTATTGACTCTTGTTTCGATAGATACAGGTTGATAGATAACGCGTTTTTTATCTTCGTCATAACGCATTTCAACATTACCGCATAATGGGAAATCTTTTCTAAACGGATGCCCAACAAAACCATAGTCAGTTAAAAGACGACGTAAGTCTGGGTGTCCATCAAATATAATACCGTAAAGATCAAAGGCTTCACGTTCAAACCAATTTGCACCATTCCAAATACCAACAACGGATGCAACTTGAGGTGGCTCACCATCAGCAAATACACGAATACGAAGACGGTGATTATTTTTTATTGATAGCAGCTGGTAAGTCACAGCAAAACGTTCACCATCCCACTTACCTGCATATTCACTGTAATCAACACCACAGAGATCAATCATTTCTTCAAAAGCAAAATCAGCCTCATCACGCAGTGCAGTACAGACTTCAAGTAAATTTTCTTTTTTAACAACGAAATTTAATTGACCCACACTAACGAAACATTCATCAAACTTTCCAGCAAAACGAGTGCGTAGTGAGTCAGCTAATTTATTATAATATTCAGACATGATGAATTTTTATACTCGCGCTATTGTGTTGGTACGGCGAATTTTATTTTGTAACTGTAGGATGCCATAAATCAAAGCTTCTGCAGTGGGTGGACAACCGGGTACATAAATATCGACAGGAACAACACGATCACAACCACGAACAACAGCATAAGAATAATGGTAATAACCACCGCCATTTGCACATGAGCCCATAGAAATAACCCAACGTGGCTCTGCCATTTGGTCATAGACTTTGCGTAAAGCGGGTGCCATTTTGTTGACTAATGTTCCTGCAACAATCATAACGTCTGATTGGCGAGGACTAGGACGAAAGATTATTCCGAAGCGATCTAAATCATAACGGGCTGCGGCTGAATGCATCATTTCTACTGCACAACACGCAAGGCCAAAGGACATAGGCCACATTGAACCAGTACGCGCCCAATTAATGAGTTTATCTGCTGAAGTGGTAATAAAACCTTCGTTAAGTTTTCCTTCAATCATTCCCATTCTAGTGCTCCCTTCTTCCATTCATAAATGAAACCAATCACTAAAATGCCTAAAAAGATTAACATTGCGACATAGCCAAACATGCCAATGTCTTCAAGCACGATCGCCCAAGGGAATAAAAATGCAATTTCTAAATCGAAAATAATAAAAAGAATAGCAACGAGATAGTAACGAACATCGAACTTCATTCGTGCATCACCAAAGGCTTCAAAGCCACACTCATAAGCAGACAATTTTTCACTATCAGGCTTATAAGGTGAAAGCACAAAACCGAGCGCAATCATGACAGCACCGACAGCAAGCCCGATGACCAAAAATATTAATACTGGTAGGTAATTCTCTAACATTAACTCCAGTCCGCCTTTATTTGATGACTAAAATTACAATTTCGAGCTGTTAATACAGCTTCTTCTTTGTTTTTATTATTATGGTTGTTTAAAAAAAATACAATGTAATTTTTATTCAACGCGAGCTAGTCTAGGCCAGCAACAGTTTATGTGTCAAGTTTAGTTCATAATCTAAATGTCATTAAAATCAATATGTTAGATAGTTATTAAGGGGGGTATAAAAAACTTTGTGAATAGTTTTACTATTTTAAAGTGATTAATATTTTATTGATGATAGTCAGTGCCAACGTGATGGGCTGAGAGTAAAAATTAAAGGAGATTTTAGGAATGAAAGTAGAAATATGTTAAAGCTGAGTTAAATTTTGGTTTTAACGTAGAATTCCACGCTCACTGTTCTCAATAAATTTCCGCATGTTCTCAACTTCAGGAAATTGTTCTGCTAAAGACTGGAGAGATTTAATGGCTATTTCTTTGGTATTATTTGAACGATATATAATTTTATACGCTTCTTTTAATGCTTTAAGGGCTTCTTTACTAAAACCTTTTCGTTTAACACCTTCGCTGTTTAAACCATGCGCATGGGCTGGACTGCCATTAACCATGATGTAAGGAGGAATATCTTTGCTGATAGCACTGCCCATTCCACAAAAAGCATGTTCGCCGATTTTGCAAAATTGATGGACCATAGTAAAGCCACCCAGTATTACAAAATCTCCAATGCTAGCATGCCCTGCTAGAGAAGCATTATTTGCAAAAATGGTGTTATTGCCAACTTGGCAGTCATGCGCTATATGTATATAGGCCATCAACCAATTATCATCACCAATGCGAGTGGTACCACCACCATCATCCGTACCACGATTAATAGTACTAAATTCACGAATCGTATTTCTATCACCGATTTCTAAAAATGACTTCTCCCCATGAAATTTTTTATCTTGGGGAATTTCGCCAATCGAGCTGAATTGAAAAAGTTTATTTTCTTTACCAATTTTACTAGGCCCTTGGATAACAACATGAGGACCGACCCAAGTTCCCTCACCTATTTCAACATCTTTTCCAATAATTGAATAAGCCCCCACTTCAACAGAATCAGCTAGTTTCGCAGAAGGATCGATGAGTGCCGTTGGGTGTATCACGTTATTTAAATTGCATCTCGTTCAGCACACATTAAATCTGCACTACACACAACTTTACCGTCGACTGTCGCTTTGCCAACAAATTTCCAAATATTTCGCTTTTCTTTTACGAATTCAACATGTAAATCCAGTCTATCACCGGGTTCTACAGGTTGTTTAAAACGGGCTTTATCGATCCCAACAAAGTAATAAAGTGAGCTACCATCGGGTATCTTACCAATCGTCTGAAAAGCTAATATCCCCGTTGCTTGGGCCAATGCTTCTAAAATAAGCACGCCAGGCATGACAGGACGCTGAGGAAAATGTCCTGTAAAGTAAGGTTCGTTATACGTGACATTTTTATAGCCCGTTAATGATTTACCGGGGTTACATTCAGTGACCCTGTCGATCAATAAAAAAGGGTAACGATGGGGTAAATGTTCTAATATTTCGTGAATATCCAGTTCTTTCAACGCTAACGTCCTCTTAAAAATAGGTTTATTTACCTGGTTTATTTTCGCCGGTAAATTGCTTTTCTAGCTTATTCAATCGCCTAGCTATTTCGTCTAAATGTTTGAATCTAACTGTGTTTTTTCGCCATTGTGCATTTGGCTCAAGGGGTGTGCCTGCAGAGTAAACCCCCGCTTTTTTTATTGATCCTGTCACTAACGATTTTGCAGTGACAGTCACATTATCGGCTATCTCTAAGTGACCGACTATACCTACCATACCGGCTATTCTACAGTGTTTTCCAATATTTGTACTCCCTGCAATTGCGGTACAGCCCGCAATTGCAGTGTGTGCACCGATATGTACGTTATGCGCGACTTGAATTTGATTATCCAGTTTCACATTATCTTCAATCACAGTATCTTCAATAGCCCCTCTATCAATAGTGGTATTTGCACCAATTTCAACATCATCACCAATTTTCACGCCACCAAGTTGGGGCACTTTAATCCATTGACCGTTATCCATGGCTTGACCAAAACCATCAGCACCAATAACAACACCGGGATGAATTAGGTTTCGTTCACCTATATTGCAACCATGAGCAACCGTTACATTGGCAGTTAAGATCGAAGCTGCGCCAATTTTCGAGTTCTTCTGAATAACACAGCCGGGGCCAATACGCACACCTGAAGAAATAATAACGCCCTCTTCTATCACAACACCTGCCGCAATACTTGCATCGAGACTAATCGTTGAAGATTCATGAATATGTGCAGATGAATGAATACCTGCATCGAACTTTTCATCAGGTGATAGTAATGCAGCAATTTTTGCGTATGCCGCATAAGGATTTTTTGAAACAAGCGCATTGAGATGACACGATTCGGCGTCTGTGGCAGATAAAATAACCGCACCGGCTTTGCTATTTGCAAGTTCTTTGCGGTAAGCGGGATTTGTAAGAAATGTAATTTGAGAAGGGGAAGCATGATGTAGCGTTGCGACACTTTCTATAACACAAGAAGCATCACCTTGTACCTCACCAGAAACATGTTTAGCTAATTCACCCAGCGTATATTTCACTGGCCCACCTTGATTTATCGTCTTAAAATGAATTTAATATTTTTAATGCTATTTTTTTATTTGATTATTCTTAAAGATTATACGTAGTCTTTCAAGTACACTTTTTGTAACATCTACTTGAGGGCTCGCATAGATAACGCTCTCATTAAGTATGATGTCATACTTTTTTTCTTTGGCTAAAGACAAAATTGTTTGCGATACAAGCTTCTGTAACTTACCAATTTCTTCATTACGTCGAAAATTAAAATCTTCTCTAAACTCTTCTCTGCTACGTTTAACGTCTCGTTTAATCGCAACGATATTACGCTCTTGTTTTTTACGTTCAGCATCACTTATAACAGCAGAGTCTTTGTTTAACTTATCTTCTAGCTGTTTAATCGATTTTTGTAGGCCAACAATTTTTGCATCACGCGGAGAAAATTCACTTTCTAACTTTTTACGTGCAGCTTCTCTCTGTGGCGCTTCTTTTAATAGAGCCGAAGTATTTACAATGCCAATCCGTGTATCTGCTGCTTCAACAACATTTATTACAGACAAGTTTAAAACTGTTATAAATAAAGCGGCAAAATAGTTAATTGTTTTTTTCAATGCCAAAATAAATCTCTTTTTAGAAGGGTGAACCTAAACTAAATTGGAACGAACTTATTGAATCACCAGGTTGTTCATTTAATGCTTTAGAGAAGTTAAATCTCATTGCGCCTACTGGTGTAATCCATATGAATGCTAGACCTGTAGTATAACGGAAATCATCTCCATTAATAGACGCTGCATCTTTAAAGACACTACCGCCATCTACAAATAAACTAATCCGTGTAGAACCATTTTTATCAGCAAATGGATTGGGTAAAATCAAATCCATATTAGCAACAATTTTTACTCGTCCACCAGAAGGATCGCCCGTTGCCGCATCAATCGGCCCTACACTATTACCATCGTAACCTCGAATCGAGCTACTACCGCCGGCAAAATAATTTTGATATGGTGGATAATCCGTGTCTGTTTTAACTGCATCGCCATAGCCCAAATTCAGATTTGTAGCCAGAGTGATACTTTTTGTCACTGCAAAGTAATTTAACTGCCTCAGGTTCAATTTATAATACTCTAAATCTCCTCCTGGAACAGCAAGTTCTCCACCTAAACGGGTTAAACTCCCACTATTAGCAAAAACACGTCTATTACGGCTATCGTAAGACCAACTTGAGAGAAGTTGATAGGTTAAATTCGTATTACCGTTCGCTGATATAAAATCTTGTATATTTTGAGTTGCTAATAAACCCGTGGTGATTGTAGTATTATCGAATTTCACCCCCCAAGAGTAATTCGTATATTCAGATAAAGGCACTCCATAGGATAGTGATGTACCATACGAATCTGTACTGTAGTTAGAAATATCAGCCTCAGCAGCATCAACCTGTCGATATGAAAGACTAATATTTCTACTCACGCCATTTTCAGTATAGTAAGGGTCATTAAAACTAAAACTATATCGCTTCGTAACACTACTGTTATCAAAATTAATGCCGATACGCTGTCCCGTACCAAGAAAATTATCTTGAGTGACTGATAAGTTAACCACAGCACCTTCCGTATCTGAAAAACCTAAGCCAGCTTGTAAACTGCCTGTTGGTTTTTCTATTACGTGGTAATCTAAATTCACATGATCTACATCATTGGCGATACGGACGGTATTGACAGTAGCTTCAGCAAAAAAACCTAACCTATCCAGACGCGTTTTAGAGCGTGCAACATGTTTAGTTGAAAGCCAATCGCCTTCTAACTGGCGTAACTCGCGCCGAACAACTTTGTCTTGCGTTTTCGAGTTACCGGTAATATTTACACGGCGCACATAAACTCGGCGCCCCGGATCAACAAAGAAAGTAACGCCTAATGTTCGAGATTTGTTATCAACATCAGGAACCATATTAACATTTGCAAAGGCATAACCATTTTCAGCAAGTAGATCACTAATTCGTTTAGTGCTATCAAGAACATTACGTCGTGAAAAAACATCACCTTGTTTTATATCAATAAGCTTAAGAAATGTTTCCTTAGGAAGAATAAACTCGCCCGCAAGTTTTACTTCTCTTACAGTAAAAAGTTCGCCTTCTTTTATATTGATGGTAATGTATACGCTTTCTTTTTCAGGTCCTATAGAAACTTGTGTTGAATCTATACTGAAGTTTAAAAAACCACTGTCTAGGTAAAATGACTTCAGTTTTTCTAAATCTGCAGCGAGCTGTTGTTTTTGATAGTTATTTCGAGAACCAAAGAACGATGGTTCAGCTAGAGAAAACAGTTTAATTATTTTTTCATCAGAGAACTTTTTATTACCAATTATATTCACTGAATATATTTCTGCTGAATCACCTTCAGCAATATTAATTAAAATATCTACTCTATTTCTTTCTAACTGAGTCTGTTCAATATCAATACTAATATTATATTTACCTAAACTATAGTACTGCCGTTGCAATTCTTTTTGTAAGCCTTCAAGTATAGAACGATTAAATACACGCCCTTTGATAAGCCCAGTTTGTTTAAAAGCATCATCAAGCTGTTCTTTTGAAATAGTGTCGTAACCTTTAATGTCAATTTTATTTATTGCTGGACGTTCTGCAACAAAAACGACAAGTACGTTACCTTCACGTTCAATGTGTACATCTTTAAAAAAACCAGTTTTAAAGAGTATGCGAATTGCAGATTTAACATCAACGGAGGTAATTTCATCGCCAGGTTTTATAGGTAAATAATTAAATACTGTACCAATAGAGATACGTTGCAACCCTTCGAGCTTGATATCTTTTACCTTAAAAGAATCAAAAGCCAGCGCATTAGAAACAAAACCAAATAAAACAGCAATAATTAAAAAATTTCTCATAGAATTCAAAACAACTTAGCCTAAACTTAAATTAATTCAATACGCGAAGAATATCGTTATATAAAGCGACACCCATCAACGCAAATAAAAGAACAACACCAACCCTGCTTGCAAACTCCTGTATCTCTTCAGAAACAGGTTTTTTGCTAACAAGCTCAACCATGTAATATGTTAAATGCCCACCATCTAAAATAGGGATAGGCAATAAATTCAAAACACCTAAACTAATACTGACTATAGCCAAAAAATCTAAAAATCGAGCAAGACCGGCACTGGCAGAATAACCCGCATAACGCGCAATACTAACAGGACCACTTAAATTCTTTATAGAAATTTCACCAGTAAATATTTTACCCATCATTTTTAGTGTTAACACACTAAAGTCCCAAGTACGTGAAATTGCTCGAGGAATTGACTCTATAACACCATAACCATGTATTACTTTCATATCATCTGGATATTTAGCACCTGACTTATGCCCTACACCTAGACGACCTATCTTTTTACCATTACGTTCAACTTCTTCTGGAATAACTTGTAGATTTACTTTTGCCCCGTTCCGTAAAACACTAACCTGAAGAACTTGAGCTGGTTTACTTGAAACAAGTTCAACCACATCTAACCAATCAGCCGTGAGAACTTGATTAACAGAAAGAATTTTATCGTTTATAATAAACCCTGCATTTGCAGCAGGAGAGTTTTCTAAGACAACCCCAATAACAGGATCTATTTTTGGACGCCAGGGTTTAAAGCCCATCTGCTCAAATAAATTATCTACTTTTATTTCGCCCGTCGTTTTAGAAAAGTCTAAGGTCTTTGTTAGTTCATGGCCATCTGTGCTTTTTAACTGCAGTACTGCTTGCGTGCGATCAACAACGGCAGGAATAATATTCTTTACCGCCACATCCCAAATAGGTGTTTTATTGTTGTTGACAGAAACAATCTCATAACCAGAGATTAAGCCTGCTTGTTGCGCTAATCCATTCGCATCAATTTGACCAATCACAGGTTTAATTCCAGAGACGCCAACAACGAACATCAACCAATATCCAAAAATGGCGAATAAGAAATTAAAAACAGGACCTGCGGCAACAATGGCAATACGAACCCATACCGATTGACCTGTAAACTCCCTGCTCTCTTCTTCAGAACTTACATTACCTTCTCGCTTATCCAACATTTTAACATAGCCACCAAAGGGCAATGCAGCAATAACAAATTCTGTTTTATCTTTACCAAACGTTTTTTTCCATAAAGGTTTTCCGAAACCAATTGAAAAACGTATAATTTTTACGCCTAATTTTTTAGCCACAATATAATGGCCGTACTCATGAATAGCGACGAGAATACTGATCGCGACAATAAAAGAAACAAGTGTAAACAAAATAGATAACATAATTTATTGGACTCTTAAAGCGATCAAATGTTCCGCTTCTTTTCTAGCAGCGAGATCATCTTCTAAGATCTCATCTAAAGATTTTGCAGGACGAGAGGGTATGTTCTTTAAAGTTTGCTCGATAATATAAGCGATATCATTGAATTTTAACTTTTCATCTAAAAAAGAAGCCACAGCAATTTCATTCGCAGCATTTAAAATTGCCGGAGCTGTGCCACCTTTACGAATGGCTTCTTCTGCTAAACGTAAACAGGGAAAACGTTCATAATCTGGTTGCTCAAACTCTAATTTTGCAACAGAAAATAAATCTAATTTTTTTACCCCTGATTCAATCCGCTCTGGCCACGATAAAGCATGGGCAATTGGCGTGCGCATATCTGGTTGACCTAATTGAGCCAAGACCGAACCATCGGTGTATTGAACCATAGAATGAACAACACTTTGTGGGTGAACTACCACTTGAATATTATCTGATGTTGTATTAAATAACCAACATGCCTCAATAATTTCCAAGCCTTTATTCATCATGGTTGCGGAATCAACAGAAATCTTACGCCCCATACTCCAAGTTGGATGAGCACAGGCTTCATCTGGTGTGACATTTTCTAATTCACTAACTGACTTAGTACGAAAGGGCCCCCCCGAACCGGTTAATAATATTTTTGTAATTCCTGAATCGGACAAACCCTTTTCAAAATAATCACTGGGTAAACATTGGAAGATAGCATTATGCTCACTGTCGATAGGAAGTAATTCAGCTTTGTTCTTTTTCACTTCATCCATGAAAAGCTGTCCACTCATTACCAGTGCTTCTTTATTGGCTAAAAGTATCCGTTTACCTGCACGTGCCGCAGCAAGGGTTGGTGCTAAACCTGCCGCCCCCACAATGGCCGCCATAACAAAATCAACCTCAGCTAAACTGGCGATGGTTTCTAATCCCTTTACGCCAGTGAGTAAGGTAACCTTTAAACCTTTTTGTTTTAATACAATGGCCGTTTCTTTCGCAGCATTTTCATCAACCATGACAGCATAGTCAGGTTTATATTGTTCACACTGTTCAATTAAACGGTCAACTTGTAAATTTGCTGAAATCGCCACGATCTTATATTTATCTGGGTGCCTAGCCGCAACATCTAATGTGTTAACACCGATAGAACCCGTAGAACCTAAGATGCAAAGTCCTTTCATGACATAGATTCCATCAACCATAAACCCGCTAAGAAAACAGGCAGGCCAGAGGTTAGGCTATCAATACGATCTAATATTCCACCATGACCAGGAAGAATTTTGCCGCTGTCTTTTACATTTGCCATACGCTTAAACATGCTTTCCGATAAATCACCAATGACTGAATAAATAAAGGTCACCATGGTGATACTTATAAATACATACGTATCATTTGATGAAATTTGTAAAACATCTAAAGCAAAATATGCCACAACAAATGTTGCTACCATTCCTCCAATAATACCTTCCCAAGACTTACCCGGACTCACTTTAGGAATAAGCTTGTGTTTGCCCCATGCTCGTCCAGCAAAATAAGCACCGCTATCAGCAAACCAAATAACCCATAAAAAATACATAACATAGTCTGTACCGTATGAGTTTCTTAAAAAACTAAAGGCTAAAAAGGTGGACAACAGCAGAATAAAACCAATAATAATTTTTACTGGTTTTTGATGTAATGCATGTGAGGTAGGAAAGGGGAAATCAAAAAGCAAAGGTAAACTTAATAACCACCAAACCAGTGATAAATAAACAACGTATTTTATAAACTCAATATTGGCTAAATATTCAAGCATTAAAAAGCTTGCCGTAACTGCAATAGAAAAAACATAACCCCAAGCTTTATTTCTATAAGCAACAAATGAATTCCATTCTAAACTAGCAATAAATAAAACAACCGCCAAGCCATAAGTAAAACTTTGCGAAGAGGCACTTAAAATTGACCAAATCGCCAAGGGCATAAGAATCAGTGCTGTAATGATCCGTTGCTTAAGCATTCTTCATTTTCTCTATTTGCTCACCGGTATGACCAAAACGACGTTGTCGTCCAGCGAAAGAAGCTAAGGCTTTTTCAAATTCTTCACGGTCAAAGTCTGGCCATAGCGTCTCAGTGAAATATAATTCACTGTAAGCTAATTGCCAAATCAAAAAATTACTGATCCGTTGTTCCCCACCTGTACGAATAAATAAATCAGGATCAGGTAAGTCACTCATTGATAAGTTTTGTTGAATTAAGTCAGCAGTAATTTCATCGGCTTTTAGCTCACCTTTTTCTACCTTAGCAGCTAATGCTTTAACTGATTCTGTAATATCCCACTGGCCACCGTAATTAGCTGCGATATTAAGCACTAAGGTTTTATTATCTTTTGTTAAGTCCTGAGATTTTTTAATATGGTCTTGGATTTTCGCATCAAAGGCGGAGATGTCTCCAATAATGCGTAGCTTTACACCATTCTTGTGTAGCTTTTTAACTTCGCGTTGCAATGCCATTAAGAAGAGTGACATTAACAAGGTGACTTCTTTTTTTGGGCGACGCCAGTTTTCACTAGAAAAAGCAAAGAGCGTCACAACCTCAATGCCGTTATCAACACAAGTTTGAATAACCGAGCGTACTGTTTCTACACCGGCTTTATGTCCAGCTATACGGGGAGAGCCTTTCTTTTGTGCCCAACGTCCATTGCCATCCATAATGATCGCAACATGTTTAGGTATATTGGCTTTTACGTTTAGCTCGCTCTGTTGATTATCATCTTGCATATTAAAAATAGACTTTGAAAATTGATAATAATCAAATTTCCATTAAGTCCTTCTCTTTAATGACAAGCGCTTCATCTACTTGCTTAACGTATTTGTCTGTAAGTTTTTGCACATCATCCTGTGCTTGACGCTCGTCATCTTCGGTGATGTCTTTATCTTTCAATAAAGATTTAACATCACTTAAAACATCTCGACGAATATTTCGGATAGCAACTTTTGCGCCCTCACCTTCAGCACGAACAACTTTAATCATATCTTTACGACGCTCTTCCGTTAGAGGAGGTAAAGGAATACGAATAAGCTCACCTGTTGTTGCAGGATTTAATCCCATATTAGAACTCATTATCGCCTTTTCAATAGCTTTTACCATCGGTTTTTCCCAAGGCGAAACACTTAAAGTACGAGCGTCTAAAACAGAAACATTGGCTACTTGGCTTAAAGGGACCTCAGAACCATAATATTCAACGGTAATATGATCAAGCAAGCTCGTATGAGCACGCCCAGTACGCAGTTTAGTTAAATCATTTTTTAATGATGCGACGCTTTTTCCCATACGGGTTTCAGCATCTTCTTGTAATTCATTAATCATTGTCTTTTCTCGTTCACTATTATTTTGATTTACAAATATATTAAGATTTATTTTCTACAATTGTGCCTTCATTCTCACCTTGCACAACACGCATTAGCGCACCGTCTTTTCCCATATTATAAACAATAACAGGAATGTTATTATCACGACATAAAACAATTGCAGTGGTATCCATGACGCCTAATTTATTTTCTATGACTTGATCATATTCTAAGAAGTCATATTTTTTAGCAGTAGGATCTTTTTTCGGATCAGCAGAATAAACACCATCAACATTCGTGCCCTTAATAACAACATCACAATTAACTTCTATGCCACGTAAGCTTGCAGCGGTGTCTGTCGTAAAGAAAGGGTTACCTGTACCTGCTGCAAAAATCACAACGCGGCCTTTTTCTAAATGGCGTACAGCACGACGACGAATATAGTCTTCTGCAACATTATGAATAGGCAGAGCAGACATAACCCGTACTTTCATGTCATGTCGTTCTAAACCGTCTTGCAAAGCTAAAGCATTGATGACTGTGGCTAACATTCCCATATGATCTGCAGTAACACGTTCCATACCACTAGAAGACAAGCTAACACCACGAAAAATATTTCCGCCACCAATCACCATGGCAACTTGTGTTCCATTATCAATTAATTCTTTAACTTCCGCTGCAACATTATCTATAATTTGAGGATCGATACCAAAATCTTTATCCCCCATTAATGCTTCGCCACTGAGTTTAAGTAAAATACGTTGATAACGAAATTTGCTAGCCATAAATTTTTACCTATCTCAAAAGTTATTAATAATAAAACATAAGCGGTGACACAAAAAAATGGCCTCTACAGAGGCCATTTAATTTTAACCTTTTATTTGTGACATTACTTCGTCAGCAAAATTTTCTTCTTTCTTCTCAATACCTTCACCGACTTCAAACCTTACAAAGCGTTTAACTGAAGCATTGTTTGATTTTAATAATTGCTCAATTGTTTCATCAGGATTTTTAACAAAAGGCTGACCTAACAATGTGACTTCTTTAAGGAATTTTTTAATTCGACCTTCAACCATTTTTTCGATGATATTGTCAGGCTTACCACTTTCTGCTGCTTGCGCTGAGAAAATTTCTCGTTCCTTATCTAATGCTTCTTTAGGCACTTCTGCTTGTGAAACACAAACTGGCTTGCTTGCTGCAATGTGCATGGCAATGTCTTTACCTAATGCTGCATCACCACCTTCAAGCTCTACCATGACGGCAATACGTTCGCCATGTTGATAAATACCAACAGTATCTGCATTATTGATGATATCAAAGCGACGTACGCTCATATTCTCGCCAATTTTAGCAATAAGTTCTTTACGTGAATCTTCTACGCTTGTTCCGCTTGCTAACGCTAAACCGGACAAAGCTTCAACATCAGTCGGTTTATTTGTTAAAACACAATCAGCAATATCAGAAACGAAATTTTTGAAATCATCACCTTTAGTCACGAAATCTGTTTCACTGTTTACTTCTAAAATGATTGCTGTTTTATTATCGTCACTTGCTTTAAGTGTTACCAAGCCTTCAGCTGCAACACGACCCGCTTTTTTATCCGCTTTTGCCATGCCCGCTTTACGCATTGTTTCTATCGCAGTTTCAATATCGCCATCTGTTTCTGTTAGAAACTTTTTACATTCCATCATACCTGCGCCGGTACGATCACGAAGTTCTTTAACAAGTGCTGCAGTAATTGCCATGCTGTTACCCTCTAAAATCTTTAAACTGTAATCAAATTATTAGACATAAGTTAATTCATAATATTCGAAAAAAGGGGACCCGCTTTTAAACGGCATCCCCCTTCTTAATTCAAACAATGCGTGGATTATTCCGCTGCGTCGTCTGCTTTTTTAACCGCTTTCTTTTTCGCTGCTTTTTTCTTAGCAACTTTAGCTGGTGCTGCTATAGCGGGAGCTTCTTTCGCTACAGCATCGTCTGCTTTTTTAACCGCTTTCTTTTTTGCTGCTTTTTTCTTAGCAACTTTAGCAGGTGCTTCAGCTGTTTCAACGAAATCATCTTTATTTCCAGCAGCAGTTTTTGGTACAGCTTCTTTACCAGTAATAACCGCATCAGCGATGCCTGTAACATAAAGGCTAACTGCGCGAATTGCATCGTCATTACCAGGAATAACATAATCAATGTTATCCGGACTGTTGTTACTATCAACGATACCGACAACTGGAATACCTAATTTAACCGCTTCTTTAACTGCAATATCTTCATGGCCTACGTCAACAACGAAAAGCGCCGTTGGAATGCCTTTCATATCTTTAATACCACCAAAACTACGATCAAGTTTTTCCATTTCACGAGTCATGGTTAAAATTTCTTTCTTGTTACGGCCTTCAACGCCTTTTTCCATCATCGCTTCTAATTCTTTCAAACGACGAATAGATTGTTTAACTGTTTTGAAGTTAGTCAACATACCACCTAACCAGCGATGGTTAACGAAAGGCATGCCACAACGTTCTGCTTCTTCACGAATAATTTTGCTTGCCGCACGTTTAGTACCAACAAATAAAATGCTGCCACGTTTTGCTGCTAATGAACCAACGAAGTTAACCGCATCTTTATATAAAGGTAAGGTTTTTTCTAAATTGATGATATGGATTTTGTTACGATCGCCAAAAATGTAATTACGCATTTTCGGGTTCCAGAAACGTGTTTGATGACCAAAATGTACGCCGGCCTCAAGCATTTCACGCATGCTTACTTCACTCATTTTCTTATCTCCTGACCCTTTACTCTGTAAGGGATCTGTTAGGGTTACGCCTCCACACACCCCATTGTGTCAACCAAAACGAAAGTCTATATCTGAAAGCCTTCAGCGTTATCTGAAGAAGAAATCAGCCTTTTCGAGTCAGCACCCTGACAAATGTGTCGGTGTGTGTGTGTCGTTAGATTAATTTGCCAAATCGGCGCGCGCTTTATACCATATTTGGCTTGTAGCAACAATCAAGAACGTGCAAACTCCTGAATTAATACCCATTTTATTAAATATGCTTACTTTTTAAGCATATTTATCCATAGGAAACCATTTAATGTCTGTATCCATTAAAAACGACGAACAAATCGAAAAAATGCGTGTTGCTGGTCGACTCGCCGCCGAAGTACTGGAAATGATTGAACCCCATGTTCAGGTTGGTATTACGACCAATGAATTGGACAAAATTTGCCATGATTACATCGTTAATGAACAACAGGCGATCCCTGCTCCACTGGACTACCACGGTTTCCCTAAGTCTATTTGTACTTCCGTCAACCAAGTCATATGTCACGGCATTCCGAATGAGAAACGCCTTAAAAATGGAGATATGATTAATATCGACATCACCGTAATAAAAGACGGCTGGCATGGTGACACCAGTAAAATGTTTTTTGTTGGCGATGCCTCTATTCAGGCTAAACGTCTCTCAAAAGTCAGCTACGAGTGTATGAGACAAGCCATTGCTTTAGTTAAGCCCGGCATCCAGTTAGGTGATATTGGTGCCGAAATCCAACAACACGCTGAAAAGCACCACTATTCAGTGGTTCAAGAATATTGTGGACATGGGATTGGCGAAAAATTTCATGAAGAACCACAAGTTTTACATTATGGTAAAGCCAAAACAGGTATCACACTTGAAGCAGGCATGATTTTTACGATTGAGCCTATGATCAATGTCGGTAAACGTAATGTAAAACTATTAAAAGATGGTTGGACTGTTGTATCTAAAGATCGCAGTCTCTCAGCTCAATGGGAACACACTATTCTTGTGACAGAAACTGGCCACGCAATACTCACATTACGTAAAGAAGAAACTATTTAATGCCCAGATTGATTGATAAAGAATTATTTGATGAAGAAAAATTTGAAGCTGAACTCTTAATACAAGATAACCCTCTCCTTTTATTTAAAGACACATTAAAAAATGCTACTACGGTATTACAACAACGCTTTAATGCCGGTCGCGCGGCAACAGAGCTTGTGCATGCACGTTCAAATATTGTTGATGCCATTTTAGTAAAAGCATGGTTAGAATATTTCCCTAAAGAGGCAACCGATGTTGCACTCCTTGCGGTCGGTGGTTATGGCCGAGGTGAATTACACCCTGCATCTGACGTCGATGTACAAATTTTACTCGAGGATGACAGTGAGCATCACAATGAAGCACTTTCAGGTTTTATTACCTTTTTATGGGATATAGGACTTGAAATTGGTCACAGTGTTCGAACCCTTGACGAATGTGTAGCAGAAGCCATATCTGATATTACCGTCGCAACAAACTTACAAGAAGCTCGTTTACTTTGTGGCCCTCAAAGTTTATATGAAAGGCAGCGTGAATTGTGTTCGCCCAAAAATATTTGGTCAAGTAAAGATTTTTTTCAAGCAAAGTTAGAAGAGCAAACAACACGTCATTTAAAGTTTAATGAAACTGCCTATAACTTAGAGCCCAATATTAAAGAAAGCCCTGGTGGACTACGAGACATACAAGTCATTGGTTGGGTAGCAAAACGACATTATGATGTAGATACATTAAAAGAACTGGTTAATGATGAATTTATTACAGAACAAGAATACCAATCTTTGCATGAAGGTCAGGCATTTTTATGGAAAATTCGTTTTGGCTTACATGTATTAACTGGGCGACGAGAAGATCGTTTATTATTTGATCACCAACGAGAATTAGCGAAACAATTTGGGTATAAAGATGATCATCGTCATCTCGCTGTTGAATATTTTATGAAACAGTATTACCGCACAGTGATGGAGCTCAGCCGTTTAAATGAAATGCTGCTTCAACTTTTTAAAGAAGAAATATTACTTGCCGATGATTCAAGTGAACCCATAGAAATTAATAACCGTTTTCAGTCACGTAAAGGTTATATAGAAGTCACACATGAAAATATTTTTAAACGCTACCCTTTTGCCTTATTAGAAATATTTCTCATTCTCGAGCAAAATACAGAACTCAAAGGTGTTCGTGCAAATACAATACGATTAATTCGTGACCATCGTTACTTAATCAATTCATATTTTCGTAACGACTTACGTTGTAAATCATTATTTATGGAAATTATGCGTCAAACAGAAGGCGTTACGCATGAACTACGACGTATGAACCTTTATGGAATACTTGCAGCCTACTTGCCTGTATTTGAAAACATCGTTGGTCAAATGCAACATGATCTTTATCATGTCTACACGGTTGATGAACATACCTTAACTTTGATTCGTAATTTACGTCGCTATACTGTCCCTGAGTTTTATCATGAATTTCCTTTATGCAGCAGTATAATGAATAATGTGCCTAAACAAGAAATTGTTTTACTGGCGGGTTTATTTCACGATATAGCTAAAGGACGTGGTGGCAATCATGCTGAATTGGGGGCTGTTGATGCTTTACAATTTTGTAGACATCACGGTTTAAGTGAATTTGATAGTCACCTCGTTGCATGGCTTGTCAGTAAGCATTTGGTTATGTCATCAACAGCGCAACGAAAAGATATTTCCGATCCAGATATAGTGCATGAGTTTGCAAAAGAAATGGAAGATAAAATGCACCTTGATTATTTATTCTTGCTCACCGTTTCTGATATTCGCGCAACCAGTTCTTCTGTTTGGAACTCTTGGAAGGGCACATTACTACGTGAGCTTTATTCTGCAACTGAAGCTGCATTTAGGCGTGGTTTAGAAAATCCCGTCCTTCAATCTGAACGCATAAAAGACTACCAACAACAAGCACGTCAAGCACTCGTTAATAAAGGAATAAACGAAAAGAACATAGATATTCTTTGGGATGACTTTGGTGATGAATATTTTATTCGCTATTCTCCAAATGAAATTATTTGGCATAGTGAAAACATTTTAAGTCTAGAAGATAAAACTATCCCCCTTATATTGCTAAGGAAACGTCCTAAAGGTGAAGGAACAGAAATATTTATTCACACTAAAGAGACATCAGGTCTCTTTAGTGTTATCGCTTCTATTTTAGAACAAATGAATTTAACCGTGTTAGATGCTCGCGTCTTTGCATCTAAAGATAAATATACTTTAGATACCTTTATTGTTTTAGAAACTAATGGCGAACAACTTACTGATGTCGAACGCATTGCTCGTTTAAAAGAAAATTTAATGCAACACATTACTCAGCCAAATAAGCAAATACCTGATATGCAACGGCATACCACTAGAGTCGCAAAACACTTTAAATTTCAGACTCAAGTGAGCTTTGAAGATAATACAATACAGCATCAAACAATGATGAAAGTGGTTGCTTTTGATAGACCAGGTTTGTTGTCTAAAATAGGTTCTGCCATGAATCAATGCGGCGTTACATTACATAAGGCAAAAATAGCAACCTTTGGGGAGAAAGCAGAAGATGTATTTTATATTACAGATCAAAACAACACCCCCATCATTGATGAAGAGCAGTTAAACCTTTTAGAAAAAACAATTGTAGAAAGTTTGAAAGCTTAGACTTTGTTATGATTTTTTAGATAGGCCAGTAATCACTAAAGATAAACCGGCAAGACTATTCACAAGGAACAGTATAGAAGCAATGCCATGAAGTCGGCCAAACTCAGATTTATTCGTTACAGTGATACCCGACGCTTTAAGTTCAGCCATCATTGGTTGTAAAATAAACTGGCCGATAAGAATAAGAACAAACATAGATAATAATACCCATATCTGCCAATAGCCCTTACTAAAACCAAACTGCATCACGCACTTGAAAAATAAAGCGATGGAAGAAAAAATACCTAGATAACTGACAATGCTAAATAATTGTCCTGCTATATTACCTGCAACGGCTTTGTCTAGCATTTGAAATAAAACAGGTGCAACAATATAACCGATAGCCCACATGCTGCCGATCCATAATGTTAAAATTATTTTTTCACTTATTTGGTACATTTAGTTCTCACCGCAGAGAGTCAAAAATTTACTTATAAGATACCGCAGTAATTTCATATTCACGATCGCCACCGGGCGCATTTACGACTACTTCATCATCAACAGACTTACCGATTAATGCTCTCGCGATAGGTGAGGTAACAGAAATTAAATTTTGTTTGATGTCGGCTTCAAGTTCACCCACAATTTTATAGATGACATCTTTATCTTCTCCGACATCAAACAATTCAATTGTTGCGCCGAATACAATTTTATTTCCGACACGCTTGCCAATATCAATAACATCAATAATTTCAGCATTGGATAGTGCCGCATCTATTTCTTTAATACGGCCTTCAGCGAAACTTTGTTGTTCACGCGCAGCATGATATTCCGCATTTTCTTTTAAATCGCCATGTTCACGCGCCGTTGCAATCGCGGCTACGATACGAGGGCGAACAACTGTTTTTAATTCTTTTAACTCAGCGCGTAAAACTTCTGCGCCGGTTGATGTCATTGGTGGTCTACTCATAGCACCGTCTCCTAATGTAAGTCTTGTAAGCGAGTCACTTCGCTTAAGTCTGTTTGTTGCAATGCCAAACAAAGCGCTTCACCACCCGCAAGCGTTGTGGTGTAGGTAACTTTGTATTGTAAAGCATTACTACGAATGGTGGCTGAATCAGCAATTGCTTGGCTACCTTCAGTTGTATTGACGATTAAATTAATTTCTTCATTTTTAATCATATCAACAATATGTGGGCGACCTTCTAATACTTTATTAACAAGTTGAACCTTAATGCCCGCAGCTTCAATTACTTTTGCTGAGCCACTGGTTGCAACAAGTTCAAAGCCTAAATCATTTAAGCTTTTAGCAATACCAACAATACCAGATTTATCTGTTTCTTTAACGCTTAAAAAAGCTTTACCTTTTACAGGTAGCACAACACTTGCACCTAATTGCGCTTTTGCAAAAGCTTCAGCAAAGGTTTTACCGACGCCCATCACTTCACCGGTAGATTTCATTTCAGGCCCTAAAGCCGGATCAACGCCGGGAAATTTATTAAACGGGAACACCGCTTCTTTTACTGAATAAAAATCCGGTACGATTTCTTCTAATGCATTTTGTGATTTTAATGTTTGCCCTACCATACAACGTGCTGCAATTTTTGCTAGCGGACGACCGGTTGCTTTTGAAACAAACGGCACAGTACGTGAAGCACGGGGATTCACTTCCAGTACATAAACTTTTTCACCTTGAATCGCAAATTGGGTATTCATTAAACCAACCACGTTTAATGCCTTTGCCATTTTACGCATTTGCTCACGCATCTCGTTAAGCACTTTATCTGACAAATTATACGGTGGTAATGAACATGCTGAATCACCTGAGTGAATACCTGCTTGTTCAATGTGTTGCATGATGCCGCCGATTAATACGTCTTCACCATCACAAATTGCGTCAACATCCACTTCAACTGCATCGTTTAAGAAACGATCTAATAACACAGGAGAATCATTAGAAACGCTCACTGCTTCTGTCATATAACGAGCCAGTTCTTTTTTGTTATAAACAATTTCCATACCGCGACCACCTAAAACATACGATGGACGTACCACCAATGGATAACCGATTTCTTCAGCTAATGTCACTGCTGTTTCTGCATCACTGGCTGTTCTATTGGGTGGCTGTAATAAATTGTTTTCTTCTATCATTTTTTGGAAGCGTTCACGATCTTCTGCTAAATCAATCGAGTCTGGGGTTGTACCTATAATAGGCGCACCAGCTGCTTCTAATGCTCGCGCAAGTTTCAATGGTGTTTGTCCACCGTATTGAACGATCACGCCTTTTGGTTTTTCGAGGTCTATGAGTTCGACAACATCTTCTAATGTTAATGGTTCAAAATATAAACGATCAGAAGTATCGTAATCTGTTGATACGGTTTCTGGATTACAGTTGACCATAATGGTTTCGTAACCATCGTCACGCAAGGCTAATGCAGCATGTACGCAACAGTAATCAAACTCAATGCCTTGACCAATACGGTTCGGGCCGCCACCTAAAATCATTATTTTATCTTTGTTCGTTGGCGCAGCTTCACACTCTTCTTCATAAGTCGAGTACATGTAAGCAGTATTGGTTGAAAATTCTGCCGCACAAGTATCAACACGTTTATAAACAGGACGAATATTTAAATCATGACGATGTTTACGTAATACTAATTCATCGATATTTAATAATTTAGCTAAGCGACGATCAGCAAAACCTTTGCGTTTTAATTGGCGCATGCGTTTTGCATCTAAAGCATCAAAACCTTGAGCTTTAACTTCACCTTCTAATTTTATTAATTCTTCAATTTGAACTAAAAACCAACGATCAATAAAAGATAAATCAAAAATCTCATCAACTGTTAAGCCTGCACGAAAACCGTCTGCGACATACCAAAGACGATGTTCACGCGGCGTTTTAATTTCTTGCTTGATAATAGCCATTACATCATCAGCATCATCGCCACCTAACTCGACCATTTCATCAAAACCATCTACGCCAATTTCTAACCCGCGCAATGCTTTTTGTAATGACTCTTGTAGAGTACGGCCAATCGCCATGACTTCACCCACAGATTTCATTTGTGTGGTTAAGCGATTGTCTGCTGTCTTAAATTTTTCAAATGTAAAGCGTGGAATTTTTGTTACAACATAATCAATGCTCGGTTCAAATGATGCGGGTGTTGCACCACCGGTAATATCATTTTGTAATTCATCAAGCGTGTAACCAACAGATAGCTTCGCTGCAATTTTTGCAATCGGGAAACCCGTTGCTTTTGATGCCAAGGCTGATGAACGTGAAACGCGTGGGTTCATCTCGATAATAATCATGCGACCTGTATTAGGATCGATTGCAAACTGTACGTTTGAACCACCTGTTTCAACACCAATCTCGCGTAACACCGCAAGTGAGGCATCACGCATGATTTGATATTCTTTATCCGTTAATGTTTGTGCAGGGGCAACGGTAATAGAATCACCTGTGTGCACACCCATGGGATCTAAATTTTCAATCGAACAAATAATGATGCAGTTATCGTTTTTATCACGCACCACTTCCATTTCATATTCTTTCCAACCCAAAATAGATTCTTCGACTAGCAGTTCATCTGTTGGTGAAAGGTCTAAACCGCGCTCACAAATTTCAATAAACTCTTCTTTGTTATACGCAATACCGCCACCTGATCCACCCATAGTAAATGAAGGACGAATCACAGTTGGATAACCCACTTGCGCTTGAACTTGAAAAGCTTCTTCCATGCTATGAGCAACGGCGGCCTTAGGCATGTCTAAACCAATTTTCAACATAGCCGTACGGAATTTGTCACGATCTTCTGCTTTATCAATGGCATCGCGATCAGCACCGATCATTTCAACACCAAATTCTTCAAGTACACCTTCACGGTGTAAATCAAGCGCACAGTTCAATGCGGTTTGACCGCCCATGGTCGGTAGAAGCACATCAGGTTTTTCTTTCTTGATAATTTCTTTAACGGTTTGCCAGCGAATTGGCTCGATGTATGTTGCATCGGCCATATCAGGATCAGTCATAATCGTCGCAGGATTCGAGTTCACCAAGATAACGCGGTAACCCTCTTCTTTTAACGCCTTACATGCTTGCGCACCCGAGTAATCAAACTCACATGCTTGGCCAATAACAATCGGGCCTGCACCAAGGATTAAGATACTTTGTATGTCGGTTCTTTTAGGCATAATTCTCTTCTATTTGTCAGACTGAAGTCTGACCTACAGTTACGATATAAATACTAAGTACAAGCTGTCATTGCGAGGTAAGCAAAGCGAGCCGTGGCAATCTCATAGCGAACTACATTTACCTAGAGATTGCCGCAGTCATTTAATTCCTTCGCAATGACAGTCAAAATTTAAAACTGTTAATTTTTTTATTGATCCATCAATTCAATAAAGTGATCAAACAACGGTGCAACATCACGTGGGCCGGGGCTTGCTTCTGGATGGCCTTGAAAACTAAACGCAGGTACATCGGTACGTTCTATACCTTGTAAGCTTTGATCAAATAATGAGCGATGCGTTGCTTTTAAGTTCTCTGGCAGCGTGTCTTCGTCAACAGCAAAGCCATGATTTTGACTTGTGATCATCACTTGCCGACCTTCAATATCTTGTACCGGATGATTCGCACCATGGTGACCAAATTTCATCTTCATTGTTTTTGCACCACTCGCCAATGCAAGTAACTGGTGCCCTAAACAAATACCAAAAGTAGGAATCTTCGTCGGTAAAATTTCTTGAATTGCTTTTATCGCGTAATCGCAAGGTTCTGGATCACCGGGGCCATTTGAAAGGAAAACACCATCGGGCTTCATCGCTAAAACTTCAGCGGCGGATGTTTGCGCCGGAACAACCGTTAAGCGACAACCACGGTCAACTAACATGCGTAAAATATTACTTTTCACACCAAAATCGTAAGCCACAACATGTCGCGGTAAATTTTTTGATTCTTCGGGTAAACCATTTTCAATGGTCCAGCTACCCTGCTTCCATTCATATTGCGAGTCGGTCGTGACTTCTTTTGCTAAATCCATTCCTTTTAAACCAGCGAAAGATTTTGCTTCTTTGATTGCCGCCTTTTCATCAATGTTGTCTCCAGCCACGATACAGCCAGATTGAGCGCCCTTTTCACGTAATATACGTGTCAGTTTACGGGTGTCGATATCAGCAATGGCGACCACTTTATTTTGAGATAAGTAATCTTCCAGAGAGACTTCACTTCTCCAGCTACTGGTCACTAAGGGTAAATCACGAATAACAAGACCGGCAGCATGAACCGCAGAGGACTCCGCATCGTCAGCATTTGTGCCGACATTACCAATATGAGGATATGTTAAAGTAACAATTTGACGAGAATAAGAGGGATCAGTGAGGATTTCCTGATAACCGGTCATGGCGGTGTTAAATACCACCTCACCTACAGTTTCACCTTCAATACCAATGGATTCACCGTGAAAGACTGTGCCGTCTTCGAGCGCAAGTAGGGCCGGTTTTCTCAAGTAAACCTCCATAAAACAGACGTGTAAAAAAGCGGGAGGCGCTAAATCACGCTCCCGCTAGGAATTTGGATGGTCAGAGATGTGTTTCAGACCGAGAGGATTATACCTAACGGGGTAGTAAATTTCTAGGGAGGTTGGCCACAAAGGGCTCCAAGTAAAAGAATTTTTTCACCACATTACGGCAGGATGCCCGTAAGTACGAGCCCACGGATGGGCGAAGGTAGAATAACGCAGGAGCAATTATCGATAAGGCTCTGAGGTCACAGAGAAATAAAAATTAAATCCTTACTATTAATGGCAAATTGCGATTAGGGAATGTCCAAAGAAATGGAACCATGAGGTATTGCCACAAAATTTAATACTAACATGACAATCTAGCCGCTAATCCTAAAAGACTTACTTCTATGAAACAGCTTCTGCTTTAATATTTTTAGAATAAATCCACGAAAAAAATGTTAATAATGTATATATCCCACCTATAAAGAAAATCTGCTCAATCTGATGAGTGATTTCATAATAGATAATTAATATTGAGCCAAATAATAAACCAATCAAAGAAACAATGGTTATGAATGCTGATGAATCCGTTAGATGCCGTATTTTAAAATTTGCATAAGCCATTAATAACGAGACAAACAAAAAAGTTATGCTGCCAAATTCTAATATAACTTCAAGAGACCCGACCAATACAAAACAAAATGCCAAGCAAGACATGGCAAGAATTGCATAGACGGGGATATGGTTTTTTCGTACAGAAAGAAATGAAGGGAAGTAACCATCTTTAGCAATAACCGCAACTTGTCTTGAAGCGCCAAATATCGTTCCACTGATTGCACTACTCGTTGCTAACAGTGCCCCTGTTATAACAAGATCAGTTCCCCAGTGCCCTAAAACTTTATCAGCACCTGCGGCAAGTGCATATTCTTTATTATTGACTATATCTTCAAAAGGTATAGCCAATATTGCACCTAATGAAATTATAAAGTAAATCAATACCGCAAGAAAGATTGCTGAATATATTGCTATTGGGATATTTTTTTCAGGTTCATCCATTTCATTAACAGCATTAATAACAAGTTGAAAACCTTCGTAAGCAACAAATGTTATGGAAGCAACAATAAGTATATTTAAAAATGTAGTATCTACATTATGTTGTATTAATACAGGAATACTAGTATTACTATTATTAATTAGGACAAAGGAGATAATGATTAAGATAACTAATTTAGTATATACCATGACATCTTCAGCTTTCCCCATCCCCTTTACACTCCATATATTGATGAGTGTAAATACAGCAAGAACAAAACCCGCTACAAGTTTACGTACTAACTCATTGTTTGCGAATTCAAACCCACTAATTGCATACGAAGCAAAGGTATATGCATAGAGTGCCAGCGTACTAATATAGCCGAAGATAACAAACCAGCCGATTATCGATGCTGCAAAAGGAGATTGAGGAAATGTTTTTTTATAAAAAGAGTATGTTGCACCTTCATCTTTATAATACACCCCTAATTTAATATACGAATAAGCTGCCATAGCAGCAATCAAACCTCCAATAATAATGGCTAATGGTGTAAACACACCAATCATTGAAACGGAAATACCTAGAATAGTAAAAATACCACCACCCACCATTCCACCAAGAGCAATAGCTATAAGCTCAGGCAGACCAAGTGCTTTATTTCGTTTTCTATGAATTGAATTATTTTTATTATTAATTAATGCCATGTCCTGCCTTTTATACATTGAAGTTGAACGTAGAAGCGGGGATGTATCTCATAATTATTAAAGTGTTTTTTTGAACTTAAAAATACTCGCAGTAACAAAAATAAAGGTGAAGCCAACAAGAGCAAAAAAGGATGGTAATAAATCAACAATTAATGTTTTTTTAATTAATAATCCTCTAATTATTTCTACAAAATAAGTAAAGGGGATCATAAAGCTTACTGGCCTTACAACTTCAGGTATAGCGTCTATTGGAAAGATAAGTCCTGATAGAAGTATAGAAGGAATAATAATAAAAATCGCAAGAAACATCGCTTGCTGCTGTGTTTTTGCAATTAAAGAAATTAATAAACCTAAAGATATCATCACAGCAACAAATGTTAAGGCTAAAATAAACAAAGGAAAATGAGAAGAAGGTTCTGGTATGTCAAACAATAACCAACCTGTGCCAAGTATGAAGTAAAAATCGACAAGAGCAATAACGACATAAGGGATTAATTTACCAATTATAAATGTTGTTTTACTCAAAGGTGTTACCAGCAGTTGTTCAAGCGTTCTTTTTTCACGTTCACGCACCACTGAAAGCCCCGTTAAGATTAAAGCTATTTGCATAATCAAAACACCAATAATGCCGGGCAAGAAAAACCAGGTTTCTATTTCATCAGGGTTAAATAAAATTTCAGTATCCATAATAAAGGGATCATCGGCAATAACGACATTTTCTGAATCAGGATCAGAAAAATACATATCCCCTGTTACATTTTTATCTGTGGCATTACCTGAATGATATTTCATTGCCGTTGTTAAAGATGGCATCGTTCCATCAACATAGAAAGTGATATGAGGTTGTTCATTTTCAATAAGCTGCGCAGAAAAATCTTTATCAATATACAATCCAGCCTTTGCGCGGCCCGCTCTAATCTCTTCAACAATATCCTGCTTTGTATTTACCTCGTATATCTGAAAATAACCATCACTCCATAATCCAGTTTTGATCAAATTGGTGAATACTGACTGATCTTCATCAACATATGCCATTCTCACATTTTTGGGTTCCAGTTTTAGAGCAACACCAAATAGAATAAGCATCAATAGTGGCATCACAATAATTAATCCAATCAAACGTGGGTCACGACGCAATTGTAATAATTCTTTTTTTATAATCGCGGTTATCATTTTGAATTATTTATCCTGAGTTAAGGCAATAAAAGCATCTTCAAGATTCAGTTCACTTATACTAAAAATACAAGCTTCACCTGTAACATTATAAATTGTCTTTTCTAATATTGATTCATTAATTTCATGAGTAACAACAACGCGCAGTTCATTACCAAATTGATTAACTAATATTATGCCCTTCAATGCATACAGTGCCGCGTGAATTTCTGGAAGGTATGTTATTTTACTCGAAAAGATCTGCACATCACCTACCGCCTGTTTGATTGTGTCAGGAGTGCCTTCTGCGACAATCTTTCCAGAAGATAGGAAGGCCAACTGATGGCAACGCTGAGCTTCCTCCATATAATGCGTAGTAACAAAAAGTGTTTTACCTTCGGTGCTTAATTGATAAAAATCATCCCATAACAATTTTCGCGTAACAGGATCAATACCTGCTGTCGGTTCATCGAGAAATAATACTTTTGGGTTATGCGCTAAAGCACAAACAAGTGCCAAACGACGTTGGTAACCACCGGATAGTGTCCCCGCCCTCTTATTTTTATAGGGTGTTAAATGATAACGATCAAGCAAATAGTTTAAGCGTTCTTTGTCAGTCACATCATACATGCTTGCGTAAAATTTCAGATTTTCCCAAACACTAAGCTCTTCATACTGTCCAAAATGTTGAGCCACATAACCAAAATCTGTCTTAGCTTTCTCAACGCTCATATTATTAATTTTGATCTCACCTTCATCACTATTAATGATTCCGCACAACATACGAATAACAGTTGTTTTACCTGCAGCATTTGGACCGAGTAATCCAAAAATTTTTCCTTTATCTATATTTAAAGAGACATCATTAACAACTGTATTCCCGTTAAAACTTTTAGTTAGGTTGGTAGCTAGAATCATTGGCTTTCCAGATTTGATATTTATTAACAGGCAAATTTGATTCACAAAAAACTGTGGCAGTGAGGACTGCCCTCATGTTTTCTAAAGACAAATGCCACAACGATTTAACCTTGCCTCAGTAATACCATACCAGATCTTTGCATATAAAAAGTAGAGTTTACTACTGCATTTATTGCAACACGCCAAATAAGACTTAATTTTACATTTAAAAATTAACAGCTCTGTTCGACATAACACGTCTTACACAAGAATAAGCGCACAAAGGTAAAAGTAGTAAATAATGATATAGTTGAAGTCTAAATCAGACAGAAAAGTCGCTATAGGTTGGACTTTAATATGAGGTAAAGAAACAGATTCACTTCCATGTGAAAGAATTATTAATAAATATCAATAATTAAAAACATTAATTCAAATTGAGCACATCCATCATGTCATATTCGCCTTTTTCTTGGCTCATAATCCAACCCGCGGCACGCAATGCACCGCTGGCAAATGTCATTCGGCTTGAAGCTTTATGCGTAATTTCCACACGCTCACCAATATCAGCAAACATCACGGTATGTTCACCAACAATATCACCCGCGCGAATGGTTTCAAAACCGATTGTTTTACGATCTCGTTCACCACTAATGCCTTCACGACCATAAACGGCACATTCTTTTAAGTCTCGGCCTAAAGCATTTGCAACAACTTCCCCCATACGTAAGGCCGTTCCCGAAGGTGCATCCACTTTATGACGGTGATGCGCTTCAATTATTTCAATATCAACATCATCGCCCATCACCCGAGCGGCAATGTCTAATAGTTTAAGCGTTAGATTGACACCGACGCTCATATTTGGGGCAAACACCACACCAATGTCTTTGCCTGCATCTGTAATCGCTTGTTTACCAGCATCATCAAAGCCCGTGGTTCCAATAACAATAGCGTTACCCGCCGCACGACAAATTTTTAAATTCTCGAGCGTGGCTTCTGGTCGCGTGAAATCAATTAGAACATCAAAGTTATTTGTCGCAGCTTTTATATCATCCGTAATAGCGATATTTAACTTACCAACGCCCGCTAATTCACCTGCATCAACAGCCAGCATTGAACTACCAGGGCGTACAAAGGCAGCCCCTAACTCGAAACCTTCCGTCTCTGAAACAGCTTGAATAAGTACACGCCCCATTCGGCCTGATGCACCCGTGATTGCAATTTTGGTCATTTAAAACTCCAAAGAAATTTTGTGTGTATAAATAGTAATGAGTATAAACAAAAAAAACATGCCATTGCGAGAAGCCATGTTTTTTTTATGGCTACGAAGCAATCTCAAGTTTAGTGATATATCCTGGAGATTACTTCAGTCATTATCATTCCATCGTAATGACAGAGAGAAACATCTTTAATCCATTTTCTTGAATAAATTTTTCCAAGATTTTTTCTCATCTTCTTTTTGTTGTTCAATATTTAATAAATCTTCAGATTCTTTTAATTCTTTTTCGCGTAAGGCTAAATCAGCTTTAATTTTTTTACGAATTTCATCTTTATGTCCGTCTTTAATATCTAACTTAAGAAACATAGGGTGTTGCCGTAAGATAAATCGACCTAAGCCATCAATAAACTCTTCTGTTATATGCCGCTCTTTATAAGTATGCTTTACAAAACCCGGCTTATCAAAGTTCTTTAATATTAAATGGATTGATGATGACTCTACATCCCCTTGTAAAATCACATTAACATTAACAGGTCCATTAACTTTAAATTTAGCACTGATTAATTGGTAGTCTTTGTCTTTATTATCCGTTCGATCAAAATCTATTTTATAACTATGTAAAAGATCGGAAAAACGAAGAATACTTTCACTATTTTCAAGTTCGACGATTAAAGGTTCTTTAAGGTGGCATGCAAATCGAAGATTTATTTCTTTAACTTCCGTTGCACTATCAATTGTGACTTTATAATCGTATTGATCAAACGACTGCGCACTTCCATCATATTTAATAGGATATGAAATACTAGTTTGAGTTTTAATATAATTAAGATGTTCAGAAAACTCATTTAAGAATGAGTACAACTGCAACATTTTTGGATGAAGATTTTCTTGATAAAACTTAAGGAGATCAGCTTGGCGCTGAGTTTCACTCGCTTCACCCGCTTTTTGAATGTTTGACTGATTTTTTAAATCATCCAGAATACCCATACTTCAATAACCCATTTTCCAATCTAATTGCAGTTTTAAAAATATAAGTTAATACAATATCAACGTAATGTCACGGCTAATGGGCTTCTAATAACGAGATGTTTCATGGATTATAGCTTTTGTTCTAGCAAGGCAAAAATTATCGAAAAAACGGAGTGTACGATTAGGTCACTCTCGCACTTCCTTGTGCTTCGTGACACTCAAACGTCCTGTTTATCGTAAGTGAGTATTTTGAGATCATTTTTCCCATAGGCACCCTTGAGGTGAACGCAGCTAGAGCGAAAGCTATAAGTCTTGAAGATATCTTACGATTTCATGTCTTCGAAGAATTTTTTAACTCCGCTTAACCAATTTGAAGCCTTCGGACTATGATTCTTCTTACCTTCATTTAAAGATTTCTCAAACTCTTCCAATAACTCTTTTTGTTTTGCTGTTAGGTTAACGGGCGTTTCAAGTACAACTTTACACATTAAATCGCCTGTCGTGCTTCCACGTACGGTTTTAACACCCTTCCCTCGTAAGCGGAACATTTTACCTGTTTGTGTTTCTGATGGGATTTTTAATTTTACACGTCCATTTAACGTTGGCACATCTATATCACCACCTAATGTTGCAGCTGTCAGAGCGATGGGGACTTCACAATATAGATCACTCCCGTCACGTTCGAATATTTTATGTGGACGAACTGCGATTTGAACATAAAGGTCACCCGATGGACCGCCGCTCTCACCTGCTTCACCTTCACCTGAAAGACGAATACGATCACCGTTATCAACACCAGCAGGTACTTTAACTGACAATGTTTTATTTTTTTGAACTCGGCCTTCACCTTTACAAGTACCACAAGGATCAGAAATCATTTTTCCATTGCCATGACAACGTGGGCAAGTTTGCTGTAATGAAAAGAAACCTTGTTGCATACGTACCTGTCCATGGCCGCCACAGGTTGTACATGTTGTTGGCTTTGTGCCTTTTTTAGCACCTGAGCCTGAACAAGGTTCACAACTGACATACGTTGGAATACGAATATTAACTGAAGTACCACTTACGGCTTCTTCTAAATTTAATTCTAAGTTATAGCGCAAGTCTGCACCACGGTATACACGTTGTCCGCCATGTCCACCTTTGCCGCCGCCTCCACCAAAAATATCACCGAAAACATCACCAAATACATCACTAAAGTTTCCGCTGCCTGCACCTGCCCCACCCATTCCGGCAGAACCATCTACACCGGCATGTCCAAATTGATCATAAGCAGCACGTTTTTGTGAATCACTTATGATGTCGTAAGCTTCCTTACCTTCTTTGAATTTTACTTCTGCCGCGTCTTGATTATCCTGATTTCTATCAGGGTGATGTTTCATTGCTAAACGTTTAAATGCCTTTTTTACTTCAGCATCACTGGCATTTTTCTTTACACCCAGAACTTCATAATAATCGCGCTTTGACATAATTTTTACTTCTTAAATTTGTTAATAAATAGTACGTATTCTTAAAACCACAAAAGGCCGCATGTAAAAACATGCAGCCAATCGTTTCAATAAGTCTGTTATGACTTATTTTTTGCTTTCGTCAACTTCTTCAAACTCAGCATCAACAACATCATCGTCAGCGGCTTTAGCTTGTTCACCACCTGCGGATCCAGCATCTGCTGCAGCACCTTCGGCGCCTTTTTCAGCATATAAACGTTCAGCCATTTTACCTGATGCTTCAGTTAACGCTTTGGTTTTCTCTTCAATGGCATCTTTATCTTCACCTTTAAGGACTTCTTCTAAGTCTTTAATTGCAGCTTCGATAGTTTCTTTCTCGCCATCTTCGAGTTTGTCATCACCCAGTTCTTCCATTGATTTCTTCGTTGCGTTGATCATACCTTCTGCTGTATTACGTACTGTAACCAACTCTTGGAATAAGCGATCTTCATCAGCATGTGCTTCAGCATCTGCAACCATTTTTTCAACTTCTTCCTCAGATAAACCAGAAGAGGCTTTAATGATGATTGACTGTTCTTTACCCGTACCTTTATCTTTTGCCGATACATTCAAAATACCGTTTGCATCAATATCAAAGGTGACTTCGATTTGTGGCACACCACGTGGAGCAGGTGGAATGTCTTGTAAATCAAAACGACCTAAAGACTTATTACCGTCTGCACGTTCGCGTTCACCTTGAACAACATGAACCGTTACTGCTGACTGGTTATCATCTGCCGTAGAGAATGTTTGATTTGCTTTAGTTGGTACAGTGGTATTTTTATCAATAAGCTTAGTCATGATACCGCCCATTGTTTCTATACCTAAAGATAGTGGTGTTACATCAAGTAACAATACATCTTTAACATCACCAGCTAATACACCACCTTGAATTGCTGCGCCCATGGCGACCGCTTCATCAGGATTAACATCTTTACGCGGCGCTTTACCAAAGAAAGCTTCAACTTCAGCTTGTACTTTAGGCATACGGCTTTGACCACCCACTAAAATAACATCTTGAATTTCAGAAGCTTTTAAACCCGCATCTTTTAATGCTTTCTTACAAGGTTCAATTGTTCGTGCAATTAAATCATCAACTAAAGATTCTAATTTCGCACGCGTAATTTTAATGTTTAAATGTTTAGGGCCAGAAGCATCTGCCGTAATATACGGTAGATTAATATCTGTTTGCTCAGTAGAAGATAATTCAATCTTCGCTTTTTCTGCGCCTTCTTTTAAACGTTGTAATGCTAAAGGATCATTACGCAAGTCAACGCCTTGGTCTTTTTTGAATTCTTCAACTAAGAAATCAATTAAACGCATATCAAAATCTTCACCACCTAAGAACGTATCACCATTGGTTGATAACACTTCAATTTGATGGTCGCCATCAATTTCAGCAATTTCGATAACCGATACATCGAATGTACCGCCACCTAAATCATAAACAGCAACTGTACGGTCACCTTCTTTTTTGTCCATACCGAAAGCAAGTGCAGCGGCAGTTGGCTCATTGATAATACGTTTGACTTCTAAGCCTGCAATTTTACCGGCATCTTTTGTTGCTTGGCGTTGTGAGTCATTAAAGTAAGCAGGAACAGTGATGACCGCTTCTGTTACTTCCTCTCCAAGATAATCTTCAGCAGTTTTCTTCATTTTTTGAAGAATACGCGCAGACACTTCTGGCGCAGCCATTTTCTTACCTTCAGCTTCTACCCATGCATCACCATTGTCTGCCTTCACAATTTTATAAGGCACCATTGAAATATCTTTTTGTACTTCGTCATCTTCAAAACGACGACCGATTAAACGCTTAACCGCGTAAACTGTGTTTGTTGGGTTTGTTACAGCTTGACGTTTAGCAGGTTGACCCACTAATACTTCGTCATTTGCGAATGCAACAACTGAAGGTGTTGTGCGATCGCCTTCGCTATTTTCAATAACTTTCACATTGCCATTATCAATAACAGCAACACATGAATTGGTTGTGCCTAAATCGATTCCGATTATCTTTCCCATAACTGCTACTCCGCTTTAATATTCTTTAAATTCTAAATTTACTTAACTGGTTATTTAATAGGGGCATTTCTGCCAGCTTCAAGCCCAAGGCCTATTTTTTTATTCATTTTTTATAGCTAATCGTCTTTTACACCGCTATTGGCTGATGCCACAACGACCATTGCTGGGCGTACTAAGCGTTCATTCAATAAGTAGCCTTTTTGCATAACATCGATGATTGTATTGGGTTCGTGCTCCGTTGAATCTATCATTGTCATGGCTTGATGGTGCTCAGGATTAAAAGCTTCACCTTTTGGATGCACGCCTTTGATGCCAAATTTATCGATGGCTGTTTCGAACATCTTCAAGGTCATTTCCGTACCTTCGCGTAATTTATCGATATCAGCATTTTCATCCATTGCGGCAGTAACGCCCATTTCCATAGAATCGATAACAGGCAGTAATTCTTGAGCAAATTTTTCCAAGGCATACTTGCGGGCATTGGAGAGTTCCTTTTCTGAACGACGACGAATATTTTCCATTTCTGCACGAGTACGCATAAGTTGGTCTAGGTTGTCTTCTGCTTTTGCTTCAGCTGCCGCTAATTGCGCCACTAAATCAGACTCTTGATTGCTTTCTTCGGTTTCGGCTTCTGCCGCGTTTTCTTCTAACTCTGCTGCTGTTTCAAGTTCACCTTCTACGGCGTCATCAATTTCAACATCATTTTTTTCTCTATCGCTCATGACTTACTCCGAAAATAAAATATTATGGTATTCGCTAGGGGTATATAAGGGCTATTCTTCTGAACTCAAGAGTGAACCTAATAATTTTGCCGTCACATCGACAATGGGTATCACTTTATCGTAAGCCATGCGGGTGGGGCCAATCACCCCGAGCACCCCAACGACCTCATCACTCATTTTATAGGGGGCAGTTATCACCGAACAGCTCTCAAAAGCAGAATATCCAGACTCTTCACCGATGAACACTTGCATGCCTTCAGCTTGAATTGATTGGTCTAATACGTGTAGAACATCGCGTTTTGCGTTGAAAGCATCAAATAATTGGCGTAATTGCTCCATATTTGCCATTTCTGAATATTCCATTAAATTAGTTTGACCTGCCATCACAAAATCATCATTACTTTGATCATCCACGACAGAATCCGTCATTTGAATGGCCATTTTCATAATATTCTGCATATCATCTCGCTCTTGCTTCATACTCGACAAGACCTCGCTACGAATCTGAGACAGATCATTACCTTTGAAAGTTTGATTAAGGTAGTTTGCTGTTTGAGCTAGTTCTGATTCGGTGAACGCCTTATCAGTGTGAATAACTCGATTTTGCACTTCTTGCTCATTCACCACCAAAATCACTAAAATTCGATTGGATGTCAGGGGTAAAAATTCAATATGGCGTAAAATAATCGCCTCACGTCGCGGTATGGTGACCACGCCAGCCATTTTCGTCATGCCAGACAACAAAGTCGAGGCTTTATTGATCAAGGCTTCTTGAGAGTCATCAATGCCCATTTCTTTACGTAAATCTGCAACCGCCTGACTCTTTAAGGGCTTTACGCACACTAAATTATCAACAAATAACCGATACCCTTGCGCCGTTGGAATACGCCCCGCCGAGGTATGAGGAGAAATAATTAAGCCTAGGTCTTCTAAATCTGACATCACATTACGAACTGTCGCAGGGCTCAAGTTTATTTTATCACTGCTGGATAACGCTTTGGATGCGACCGGTTGGCCGTCATGAATATACTGCTCGACCAAAACTTTAAAAAGTTGCTGAGAGCGTTCATTTAGATTGTCTAAAGGGGAATCTGGCGGCACGGATTTTTCCATAAATTTAACAGTCGGGAGTTAGTATTCAAAAAATGCAAAATAGCCGATTTAACCTTTCGTAGGTCAAGTCCAAGCCTCTGCTTAAAATAATAATGAAGATTAGCTTATTCATGCCCACCTGTGCTAATTTATCACAAACATTCGTCGCTATCTCAAGACGCAGCTCACGACAAAATTAAAAAGAAATAGTTAAAATACTTTCATGACTAAAAAGAAAAATCATTTCCAAACCATCGGCCTCATTGGTAAGTTTGCTGACACTACTGTCTCTTCTACCTTACTTGCACTTTCACGTATTCTTCTCGATCGTGGTTGCACCGTCTACTTAGATCGCGAAACCTCAAGAAATATGAGCGATCATGATTTGGACATTATCACTCGCCATGAAATCGGTAAGCGTTGTGACCTAGCCGTGACAGTCGGTGGTGATGGTACGCTACTTGATGCTGCGCGTGGCTTAGCTAATTTTGAAGTCCCTATCTTGGGCATTAATTTAGGTCGACTCGGCTTTCTTGTGGATATTTCACCAAACGAAATGTCTGAACGTATCAATGAAATACTCGATGGTGAATTTGAAGAAGAACGACGCATACTTTTAAATACAGTTATTGCACATGGAAATAACCCAGAAAGTGAAAGTGATGCCTTTAATGATGTGGTTGTGCATAAATGGGAAGTCGCACGCATGATTGAAACTGAAACCTATATCAACGGTAAATTTTTAAACAGCATGCGTTCTGATGGACTTATCGTTTCAACCCCAACAGGTTCAACCGCTTATGCTTTATCTGGCGGCGGCCCTATTTTAGAACCCGATATGGATGCCATGGTACTTGTGCCTATCTGCCCTCATACCATGAGCTACCGCCCTATTGTTATTGGCGGTGATAGTACCATTGAAATTATTGTAAAAGAAAATCAAAATTCACATGCACAAGTCACTTGTGATGGCCAAATAAATTTAGGTGTTGTTTCAGGTGATAAAATTACGATTAAGAAAAAAGAAAAAGTCGTGCGGTTGATACATCCGAGAAAACACAATCACTATGAAATACTACGAGCCAAACTACATTGGGGCGAACACTTCTAAAAGACCTTTGCACGAATAGTGAGAAAGCGTATTACTGCGTTAAAACATCTTCAAAATGCTCATGTACTTAATGTACATTCCGCTTTTTCATCAGTTTTGCCTTGTACTAAGCTTTCTCACTATCCATGCAAATGCTTTTGCGTATAATTAAGATTACTATCATGTTCTTTAAATATAAAAATTAATATAACCAAACTATGCTAACTCACATTCACATTTGGAATTTTGCCATCGTCGAGGCGCTCGACATTGAACTTGAATCTGATCTTTCGGTTTTAACCGGAGAAACAGGTGCGGGTAAATCTATTTTATTGGATGCCTTAGGTTTGGCTTTGGGTGACCGTGCGGACAGTACTGTGATTCGTCATGGGGAAAAACGTGCTGAAATCAGCGTGACCTTTGATACCAGTAAAACTAAAAATGCGCAGGCGTGGTTGGTGGAGCATGATTTAGACAGTGAAGACGAATGTATTATTCGTCGTACTGTCAATATGAAAGGCCCTTCTAAAGCTTTTATTAATGGAAAACCTGCAACGGTTCAGCAGTTAAAAGAGTTAGCTGAAATGTTGGTTGATTTACATGGCCAACATGAACACCAATCTTTAATGAAAGCAGATGTTCAAGAACAATTACTCGACGACTATGCCAAGCATTCTAAACTTGTTAATGATGTTTCTACTTCATTTACTGCATGGAATAAACTCAATACAGAATACAATAAACTCAATGCTGCAAAAAATGAACAAGATCATCGTTTAGATTTATTGCGTTACCAAGTTAAAGAGTTAGAAACACTCGCATTGCAAGAGGGTGAATCAAATGCACTAGATATTGAGTTTAAACGTTTATCAAATTCCAATGTATTATTACAAACAACAGAACAAACACTACAAGCTTTAGAAGAAACGGATAATAAAGCGATCACGCCTCAATTAACTCATTTTATTTCTGAATTACAGTTGCTCGCGAAAACAGATCCTAAATTAACAAGTATTGCGAGCTTACTCGACAGTGCTTTAATCCAAGTAAATGAAGCATCCAGTGAATTACACCAATATATTGAGAGTCTTGAAAGTGACCCGCAACGACTTAGTTTTTTAGATGAACGGATCAGCACCATCCACAACCTATCGCGCAAGCACCAAGTGACACCTGATGAGTTACCTGATTTATTTGAAGCTTTATTAAAAGAACTCGACTCAATAGAAAATTCAGATAGTCACCTTGAACAACTTAAAACGCGTATTACTGAAACAGCCACAATGTACCAAGCCTTTGCTAACAACTTAACCACAAGCCGTGTTAAATCGGCAAAAATATTGTCACGTAAAGTCAGTGAAAACATGCAGGAACTGGGCATGGAAGGCGGCCGTTTTGAAGTGGCTTTAAACAAGTATGAGAACAATGCTTTTCATAAAAATGGAAACGAACAAATTGAATTTATGGTCAGCGCCAACCCCGGCTCACCGGTTAAATCACTCACAAAGGTTGCCTCAGGTGGTGAAATTTCTCGTATTAGTTTAGCTATTCAAGTTATCGCAGCAGAATCTACACGTATGCCGACACTTATTTTTGATGAGGTTGATGTGGGAATCGGTGGTCGCGTTGCAGAAATAGTCGGGCATAAACTCAAACAACTCGCAGCTCACCGACAAGTTATATGCGTGACTCACCTTGCGCAAGTGGCCGCTTTAGGTGAACATCACTTACAAGTGAGCAAACAGTCAGACTCTGCGAGTACCATTAGCCAAATCAGCTATCTTGATAAAAAAGCGCGCGTGAAAGAATTAGCTCGAATGATGGGCGGTATTGAAATCACCCAACAAACACTGTCTCACGCAGAAGAAATGCTGGCTAAAGCTTAAACGGGTTAAATAACTAGATTATTGGCTACGACTATTTATTATTTGAATCTACAGGTATTATTCGTTTTTAATTTTTTGCTTTTGGAATCTTCATGAAAAGAACATCTATTCTTATTTTTAGTCTTTTAATTTCACTTATGGTTACATCTTGTGCCTATAAGCCTGATGTTCAACAAGGTAACACTTTCGAAGACAAACAATTAAAACAACTCAAACTCGGTATGACTCAACAACAAGTTGTGTTTGTTATGGGAACGGCTTTACTTAAAGATCCTTTTCATAATAATCGCTGGGATTACCTTTATACCTTCGCTAAGAATCAAGGGAAGACAGAGCGTCGGTTATTAACATTGTATTTCAAGAATGGTGTGTTATCGAAGGTTGATGATAGCCAAGTGAAGAAAATTACTCTTCCCTAACTTACTTTTTGAGTTGCCCCTCTTTTTTCTCAGCACGTTTACGGCGTGATTCTTTTGGATCAGCAATTAAAGGTCGGTATATTTCTATTCGGTCTTTATCTCTTAGCTCTTCGGTCAATTTCGTGGCCTTACCAAAGATCCCTACTTTGTTTTGTGTAAGATCAATCTCTGGAAACTTTTCTAACACGCCAGAGGATTGAATCGCTTGTTCAACGTTGGCACCCTCTTCTATTTCAAAGCTTAGTAATTCTTGATTATCTGGCAAGGCGTAGATTATTTCGATTAATATTTTTTTCTTATCCATAAATATTGTCTGCTCGTTTAATGAAGGCATCAACCAAATTATTAGCAACCTTACTAAAGACGGGACCGAGGGTAAAGCTGAGTATCTTACTTGAAAATTCAAACTCCAAATCGAGTGATACTTTGCATGCACTCTCACCTAATGTTTCGAAACGCCACGTCCCATCTAAATTTTTAAACGGCCCATTGACTAAATGCATTTCAATTTTATTAAACGCGGTATTTTTATTTTTTGTTGTAAATTCTTTATTCAGGCCAGTATGAGAAATAAATAAGCTGGCTTCTACATTGATTTCATCTCGCGAAATTTCAGTGGCTTTTTTGCACCACGGTAAAAACTCTGAATACGCTTCGATATCATCGACAAGCTTAAACATTTGTTCAGGTGAATGTGTGACTAATGCACTTTTATGAATGGTCGTCATTATATTTACTTTAAATTAAAACTAAAAAATATCGATAATATTTAAAAATACGGCAAAAACTAATACTGGAGTAACAAAACGGATCATGAAATACCATGTTGGATATAGATATTGGTGTTTAAATGAAAACTCACGTTCTGTTGAATCTCGTTCCATTACCCAACCAGCAAAGATAGCAATGAATAAGCCACCTAATGGCAACATTATACTGGCGGTCAGAAAATCTATAATTTTGAACAGACTAAAATTAAATATTTTTGCGTTGAGTTCTACGTTCCCGAATATAGAATGAATTATATCGCCTAACGTTGTGCCTGTAATAGAAAAAATCGTAGCTAAGCCGATAAACCAAACGATAACCCCCGTCCAAACCGTTGCCTTAATTCTACGCATTTGTCGTGTTTCAATTAACCAAGCCACCGTAGGTTCAATTAAAGAAATAGCGGAACTTAAAGCTGCAAAAAAGAGTAATACAAAAAATAATGTTCCAATAAAAGCACCCCCAGCCATATTACCAAAGGCAATGGGCAGTACTTCAAATATTAAGCCCGGCCCTGCTGCGGGATCTAATCCATTGGCAAAAACCAAGGGGAATATAGCCAAGCCTGCTAACAGCGCGACCAAGGTATCTAAGCTAATGATAATCAGGGTTACTTGACCAATAGAAATATTTCGATTTAAGTAAGAGCCATACATCATAATAGCCCCCATACCTAAACTTAAAGTAAAGAAGGCATGCCCCATAGCAACTAATAGAGGTTCCCAAGTGATCACTTTTTCACCTTGTGCATCTAACAAGTAGCCACCAAAATCACTTCTTGCATAAAAGAACTTATCAAAGTCTGGGGTAAACATAAAATCAATGGCTTGGCTAAAACCACCTGATGTCATCGCATAGAGAACAAGAAAAACAAGAAGAATAAACAATGCAGGCATGAGTAATGTTACTGTTTTTTCTAGCCCACCTTTTACTCCTTTAGAGACCGCAAGTACTGTGAGCAACATAAACAGTGTATGCCATGCTAAAAGTTTTTCTGGGTCAGAAGAGAAGCGGGTGAAGATTTCTTTAATGCCATCAGCCGTTTGTTGGTTGAATACACCTGAGCTGGCTCTAAAACTATAGGCCATGACTTCACCAGCAATCACACTGTAGTAAGAAAGAATTAAGCACCCCGCGAGCATGCCAGCCCAACCTAAATACTTCCAAGCATGATGACCTCCTGCGGAAAGTGATAGTTCTGTCATTGTATTAACGGGGCTTTGTTTACCGCGCCGCCCAATGGCAATTTCTGCCAACATAATGGGTAAACCAATTAAACAAATACAAGCAATGTAAGCCAAGATAAAAACACCACCGCCGTACTCGCCCGTGATATAGGGAAATTTCCATATGTTACCTAGCCCAACCGCCGAACCAACCGCTGCTAAGATAAACGTATATTGATTCGACCACTCATGCTTCATTAATTGTTATCTATCTCTTGTTGGAATTGACCTGATTTCAATTTTATTAAGTAACTAGACAAAGCTTCGCGTACTTTGCCATGCAGCATATATAAACCAATAAAGTTAGGTAAAGCCATACCAAGAATTAATAAGTCACTGAAGTCTAAAATATTACTGGCACTGGTGATTGAACCTAAAACAACAAAAATGATAAAAATCACCCGATAAACCATCGTTGTTTTTTCACCAAATAAATATGTCCAGCAACGTTCACCATAATATGACCATGAGATCATCGTGCTGTAAGCGAACAACACCACTGAAATTGATAAGACGATAGGGAACCATGAAATAGCTGAACCAAATGCAACAGCTGTTAATGCCGCGCCTTCTCGATTTGCGACTAAGCTGGCTGTTTCTGGGCTGTTGTAAACACCCGTGATAATGATCACTAATGCTGTCATCGTACAAATGACGATCGTATCAATAAACGGTTCCATTAAAGCAACAATACCTTGGCGAACAGGATAAGCCACTTTTGAGGCTGCATGGGCAATAGCGGCAGAACCGATACCTGCTTCACTTGAAAATGCGGCACGTTTAAAACCTTGTACCAAGACACCAATCAAGCCACCGACACCTGCGGCAGGCGAAAAGGCTTCAGAAACAATTTTCACAAAGGCATCTGGAATGAGTGTGATGTTAGATAAAATAATCCAGAGACAAGCTAAGACATAAATTGTCACCATGGAAGGCACAATAGCTTCGGCAGTGTGAGCAATACGACGAATACCGCCAATAATAACAACCGCAACCAGTGATGCCATGACGACGCCATAAATCCAAGGCATTTCAGCTAAGAGTGGAATTTGTAATTTTACCGCCGTTAATGACTGACTGACTTGAAAGGCATTACCTAACCCTAATGAGCCACCAATGGTTAAAACACAAAAGACAACCGCTAAAACTTTACCTGTTTGAGTCCAGCCTTTTTCCGCTAAACCACGCGAAAGGTATTCCATCGCGCCGCCCATAATGTGTCCATCTGGGCGAACTTCTCGATACATTTGAGCTAGGGTGGCTTCGGTAAATTTTGAGGTCATACCTAAAAATCCTGCCACAATCATCCAAAAAGTGGCACCGGGCCCACCTATCATAATGGCAATGGCAACACCGGCAATATTCCCTAAACCAACCGTGGCAGAAAGTGCGGTGGTCAATGCTTGAAATGGCGTGACTTCACCTTGGGTTGAACTGTTGGTGTATTTTCCACGTAAAATGTCATACGCATGACCAAACATTTTTAGGTTGATGAAGCTCATACGTACGGTTAAAAATACAGCACCAACAACAAGCCAACCAACAATAAACGGCATTTCTGCTGTCCCCGGCATCACATCAAAGAAAAAGACTGCCGCTAAATAGCCATTAACCACGCCAAAAAACTCATTGATGACAGAACTTGAGACGGGCTCCGCCGCAAAGGCGTATGAACTGGTGAGAGTAAGCAATAATCCAAGTACAAACTGCTTACTTTTGAATACGCGACTAAACCGGTTATTTTTAGTGTGCAAAGTCGTTCCCCTTTTTTAAATATGGTGGCTTTTTATTCACTTCAGTCTTTGCTGATATTGCCTACCTATGCACTTAACTATACCTTGAATGTTAAATAAGTGCTGCGCATCTAAAGACTAAAATGCCTGGAATGCGAATTGTCTGTATAATCTCGCTCCATGGCAAAAAGTAAAAAAGACAAGAAGTCCAATTCAAATACCATAGTTCTCAATAAAAAAGCGCGGCATGACTTTAATTTGGAAGAACGGTTTGAAGCCGGGATGATACTTGAAGGCTGGGAAGTGAAAAGCCTACGTGCAGGCAAGGTACAAATTAGAGACAGCTATGTTTTTATCAAAAAGAATGAAGCATTTTTAAGCTCTACAGTCATCACGCCATTAGAAACTGCATCTACCCACATACATCCGCAACCACAGCGTATGCGCAAGCTACTATTAAACCGTTCTGAGATAGATAAGCTTATTGGTGCCATTGATCGAAAAGGTTACACCCTGGTTGCCACGGCGATGTATTGGAAAAAAGGCCGCGCTAAATTAGAAATTGCTTTGGCTAAAGGTAAAAAAGAACATGATAAGCGTGCTTCTGAAAAAGACCGAGACTGGAAACGTGAAAAAGCAAGAATTCTTAAATCTTCTTAAATTTATTATAATTTCAAACACTTAACAATTTATCTGACATATCAAGAATTTTTCGTTAGAATTGCTGTCCTAAGTACTACAAGGGGGCGACATGGCTTCGACGTGGATAGCGAAACTTGACGTGCATGCCGAGCGACAGATTAGCTCGTAAAATTAGCTGTTACACTTATAGTTGCAAACGACGACAACTACGCTTTAGCTGCCTAAACACCAGTTTTAAAGCCCTCTGCCTGGTGAGTGCTTATGCTCCCAGATCCCAGGGGTCACTAACATAAGATCGCGAGAAAGGTACGTCTGGGACCAATCCGCTAAAACTTACCAGTCCAGCCGTCTGTGATCCCTGTCTGTCGGGCAGCAGCCGGTTAAATTAAAAGACAGAATAAGCATGTAGACCTGATAGCGGAGAATTTGCGGACGCGGGTTCGATTCCCGCCGCCTCCACCAAACTAAAGGTTCTGATAGAAATATCAGAACCTTTTTCTTTTTCAAGAATGATAATTATATGGATGTAAAAATATAATCTACGGTAGATGCCGCATATCTTGCTGTCACAATTAGTAATACTAAACGGGAAATACTTGAGTTCTGTTTACTGGCAATCAGTGCAGGTAAAATCACCAATAAACGTACGACTAAATCTCACCATACTCCTAGTTTCACATACGAAATTTATAATCGGCAAGCACTTTCTTTATTAGAACAGATTAAATCTTATCTGAGATCTTTCAAAGTAAAACGAGCCAAGATCATATTATAAAACTATATTGATTTAACTCCAAGAAATGGGAATTACACAGAAGAAACGGCATTAAAGCGAGAAGCGTTTGAAAATTTAGTACTAGCGACTAAATCAATTTAATATCATGGTTACACTTACACATATTTATTTACAGTCTCTTCAAAAAATAAAACTTACTGGCTTACTTTTTGTACAGATCGAATTCTTCTTACCCAAGGTTGTTTTTTGAGAAGGTTTGGCGCGAGTTTTTTAATTGCGAGGTTAGCAGCGGCAACAGTTTTATATGCACCATAAACTAAACCGTAGCGGTCCATGCCATCACGTTTATAATGAAAATAATCACCTTTACCTGCTAATCCATTTTCTTCAAAAGTTCTGATAATTGATTTTTTATTTCGGCTGCTGGCTATTTGTATGGTGTATTGTTTTGCTTCTTGTTTTTCCAGCCATGTATCGGGTATTACATCAAAGCTAAGAGTTATGCCTTTTGCTGGCGCAATCGCGCCTTTATTTAAGTTTAAGTAAGCCTCTACAAGACCTGACTTCGTGGCATTTTTTAACAACCTAGAAGCAGAATCTTCATTTTTTGTTATGCCAATACCAGAGGAATAAGACTGGGCCAAATTATATTGCGCAGTCGAATTGCCGGCACTGGCGAGTTGAGTCCAAATTTTAACGGCTTGAATAGGATTGCTGTTTTTACTGGCTAATACTGCATCATCATTTGTTACAGCTTGTATCTCATGTGAAATTAATATTAAAAAAGAAAAAAACATTGTTTTAAAAAGATGATTACTAATTATTTTCATTCCTAACATTCCTTTTGTTTATTACGCAACTTGAGTTATTCTTTTTTTAGTACAGCCAGACAATAATTCATAAAGTAGGATATTTGCTTGGCGTTTATGATCGCTTTCTGATGGAGTTTTGTTAGAAAAATACGGAGCGATTAAGCGGGAAATATTTTGGTATGAAATAATATCGGCCACTTCAGCATCATGATAAAGCCGAATGGTCATTTCCACAGGCGTGACCTGCGGGCATTCAATAAAACTTAAACGGAGTGAAATTAAGGTGGTGTAACGGCTTACTTCTAAACATTGAAGTCTTACCGTTTTTAGATTATCTCTATAAAATATAGCGCCTGAGTACAGCTCAATAATTTCAGGAAAAATGGCTCTGAAAAAGCTGTAATTTCGTTCAAAAAACCACATGGGTTCTTTATTTCTCGTTTGCTCTATTGAGTGGCTCACGCCTTAAATCCCTCTTTTGACTCTTACATAAATATTATCGGCATATTTACGTCGTTCTTTAATGAAATGCGCATCTTTTAAAACAATAAAGCCTGATATTATCAGGCTTTATTAGAGGTTTCGCTTTAAAAAATGTAAATAACTGTTACTTTTTATGGAGGATTTTCTCTAATCTCGCCATATCATTAATCACACGCCATTCTCCCCCGCCTGATTCAACTTTTAAACGCCAAGATTCTAAGCGATCTAAATATTCACGTGGGTCGATATTATCACTGCGTAATTTTGTGACATTAAGTGCGACTACCGAGTAATCCGTTACTGATAAAGGAATATCACGTATATAGCCTTTACGTAGTTCTTCTTTTAAATCTGAGAAAATCAGTATCGTGTTATGCCCAGTTCCCGCTTCATTTAAAAATTCGATAGCTTGTAAAATACCTCCAGTAATATCGGTATAGGCACTGCCTTTTACTGTTTTAACAAATTTATCTATTTTTTCACGGAAGACGCGTTTTTGTTGATTTGTCATACTTGGGCGATCTTGAAAGGTCACTTTTGAGACAATGTCTTTTTCACTAAAGCTTCCCGTGTCTATCCTTGCGACAGCAAATGAATCACCGGGTCCTAATTCTGAAAGAATATAGTTGATCACTCTTTGCGCTTGTTTCAATTCTTTAGTGTACGTGCCTGATGTGTCCATCAACATATACACACCGCGCGTATTTGGCACCGTCGGCTCATTGTTACAAGCCTGTAATAAAAATACTGATACGAATAAAACAAACCAATAGGGTTTATATCCCATTTTCATAATACTTCTCCAACATTTGAATTTTCAGAATTGTTCGATGATTTTTCACGACGATTATTTTTTATCATTTTTTCTATACTTAACGGTAAAAATATAAAGAAGTCATAAACATGAACTAATATTTTTCCAAAAGAACGAACTAAATGCCCAACTAATCTTAATAACCATTCAAGCGCACGTAAAAAAGTAACGGTTGCTGTTCCAACAACGGTACGCATTGAATGTATAAACGACTCAAGAGGTATGGCAACAAAAGTTAATGCAAAAGGTAGTATAAAACCCAATCCCATTTGCGCTGCTGTTGTAATCCACAACGCTGAATTTTGTCTGAATTCTGTGCCACCTGTATCACTTAGGAGTGCCAATGTTGCTTGTGAATCTTCCATTAAGATTTCACGCATGTATGCCAACCCTGCTTCAACCGAGGCTAATGAGAATAAAAAGATGAAGGTAATCCAAACCATTTTTATTCGCATCTTATCGTTTAAAGCGCCAATAACAGGAAAGAGTCGGGTAATACGAAGAGACTCCATTAAAAACAATCCCAATGAAATTTCAACTAAAATAATCACCAGTGCTGCAATGCTTGAGGTTTTAAATCCCATTAACATATCTGAACCACCGACCATTTCTGACATAGGTCGAGCAATTAATTGGAAATTAATAAATGCACCACCAACCGCAATCGCTAATACAAATCCAGCAATAAAAAACTGCGTCATAGATGATGATGACAACATACGTTGCGCTTTATCTGTGCCTTTTAAAATATCTTCATAGTCATGCATTAACCGATCAATCGTAACTGAACGTGCAAGTAAACTATTGACCGACTTATCTACCTCAGTCAATGTTTTTAAAACATTGCGCCAATGCGGCATCATCTTTTGTAATAACTGATGACGCTTACTACTTGCGGTACGATATTCTTCTAATGCACGAGTGCTTGATTTCACTAACGACTGATGGATATCTTCTAAGATATTTCCAACAGTAGGATCGCCTTTAGCTGCAGGAATTTTGGCAACAGCTTCAACCGCTTTTACCCATGCAGGTGGCGTTGGCGGTACATCTGTACTGCCTGCAAAATTTTCATCTATCGCAGTAATATCTTCATTTATGTGACGATGTAGTGCTGGATATTCTGATAAGTCTTTACGTACAGTATCATCAATTCTTTCAAACTCGCGCTCAATAATTCTTTCGGTGGACTCACGACCTTGAGCCAATAAAACATCTCTATTTCTTATGATTAGAATATTTCGTAATGCTGTTATAGAGCGAGCACTTAAACGAAAAGAATTATGGAGAGCTTCACTTAATGAAAGAATTCCTTTATGTGCATGACTGCGAGCCATGTAGAAAACGATCATTAATAAAACTAACCATATTGCGCCAGATAGTCCTGCACTTGATGGTACGATCATAAATACATCATTAAACGCCATTCTGACCTCCTGAAAAATTGTTGTGAGCTTGTAATGACTGTTGATTATAAATTCTAACGCGTAAAACAGCATTAAACCGAGATACGGTTCACAGGATATTACTGTGGTATTTTACAAGTAATGAGGGCAAAGTAGTTCATTAAGATATTAGAATATATTAATGGTTATTTGAAAATATCCAACCGCCAAACATTTAATAAGTATAGGAGTTATTGTTTTAATGTCATTGGAAATGAATATTTATTGTGGTTTATTAGTGTGAATACGTACGAACATAAATTTATTCATTTATATTCGGAAATTTCTCAGTGATAAATTTACGCATTCGCATGTGACCTTGTCCAAGTAATTGGCTAACTCTTGACTCACTAATATCTAATACCTCTCCAATTTCACGCAAGTTAAGTTCTTCATCATAATAAAGACTAACAATGAGCTTTTCTCTTTTAGGTAAGATATTAATGGCTACAACCAGCTGCTCGCGAAACTGTTGCTTTTGAATTTTTTCTACGGGGTTAATGTGCGCAACATTGCCTTTACCTGCTAGTAAATCATCATCTGTTCCTAAATCAACAAAGCTAATAATACGACAAGAGTTTGATTCTTGAATAAGAGCAAAATATTCATCCAGAGAAATACCCATTTCATCAGCAATATCTTTTGGTCGTGCTTCATGGCCGGTGCGTGTTTCTATGCGTGAAACAACTTTCATTAGGTCACGGTGTTTTTTATGAACTGACTTTGGTGCCCAATCATTTCGGCGCAACTCATCTAACATTGCTCCTCGAATTCTTATCGTCGCATAGGTCGTAAATGCAGCCCCTTGCGAGGGATCATATTGACGAGAAGCATCAAGCAAGCCGATCATCCCGACTTGGATCAAATCATCCACGACAACACTTGCCGGCAATCTTGCCGCCAAATGATATGCAATTCGGTTCACTAACCCCGAATGTTCTTCAATCAGGTCATCAGCCATTGATGGCTCGGCTACTGGGTACATCATCACCAATCCTACCTTTAAATATGAGCCTATTGCTCAAACTACATCCAAAAATATCCTTCTCCGACATTCCGATATTTCCTTTAATCTCATAGTGAATAATGCACGTTCCATGCCTACTTTTAGGGTAGGAATAAAGACAGTGGTTGGTTTAGAGTATAGATTAGATTTTAGAGTGGAAAAAACTTTATGAAGATATACAGATATCCAGTTCGTTGCTGTAGCCACTGGATTCCGGCATGCGCCGGAATGACGAGTAAATGAAGATATATATGTGAGAATACTCGATGTTTATATAAAAGAGCTGTGGGTGTTATAGGTATGGTTATTTATAGGAGGTACTATTATTCGTAAGCACGTTTTAAAAGCTCTTTAGCAATATTGGCTAATGGATATTGATGATCTGTTGCACCTAATTTATAGGCAGCACCTGGCATTCCCCATACAACCGAGCTTCTTTCATCTTGAACTAAGGTTGTCGCACCGTTTTCAAGCATTTCTTTTAATCCTTCGGCACCGTCAGCTCCCATGCCGGTTAAAATAACACCAATCGCATTAGGTCCTACGTTCTGAGCAACGGAACGAAACATCACATCTACACTGGGTTTATGACGGTTCACTGGAGGCCCATCATTTAAACGACAAATGTAACGTGCACCACTGCGTTCAATAATTAAGTGGTGATCTCCGGGTGCAATATAAACATGTCCAGGCAGGACTTGTTGACCATCAACAGCTTCATATACCGTCATGGCAGAATTTTTATCCATACGCTCTGCAAAAGGTTTGCTGAATGCCGCCGGAATATGTTGACTGATAACAATTCCAGGGCTATTCGCGGGCATCATCATAAGCACTTCTTTTATTGCTTCTGTGCCGCCTGTTGAAGCACCGAGGGCAATAATTTTATCTGTTGTTTTTAACTTTGTTCTGGGTGCACCACGTTTTTCTAGCACTGCATCTGCACTGAGTTTTGCATCTACCTGTATAGGTGCAGGTGCATTTCTACCTGTAATTTTTCTTGCATTAAGATCAGAAATTTTACTGACATTTACTTGTGATGCATTTATTACTTTAGTACAAATTTCTTCTGCGTAATCGGCTAAGCCTTCGCTCACACCAATAGAGGGTTTAGATACAAAATCTATCGCGCCAAGCTCTAATGCTTCAAAGGTAACATCGGCTCCTTTTTGAGTCAGTGTAGAAACCATAATAACGGGAATAGGACGTAAACGCATAAGGTTAGATAAAAAGGTAATGCCATCCATTTTAGGCATTTCAACATCAAGCGTTATAACATCTGGTTCAAATTTTTTAATTTTAGCACGCGCATCAATGGGGTCTTGCGCCGTAGCGATGACTTCAATGTCCTTATGACTATCTAAAATCTTCGTCATTACCTGTCTAACTAAGGCTGAGTCATCAACAATTAAAACTTTTATTTTACTCATATTATCCATTAAAGCCTTTAAAATAATTCAATATCAGGAGTATCTGCAGGTTTGTCTAAAGAAGACATATAATCATCTTCACGTTCAATGATCGTTCTATTATGCATCTGACGTAATTTTTTAACTTTTACTCTTCCTGTTAGTGGAAAATAAATCACTTTACGTGGAAAAACATCTCCCACATCTTCGCCCACTAAACGTAACTCTTCTAATGCTATATATTCACGGACAAAATCAATATTGCCTCTACCAATATCTAATGATTTCATATTCTGTAATACGAGACCCCCACCAAATATTTTAACTTCTAAATTTTCTCTGGTGCCGCCATTTTTTAGAATATCATTGATCATTTTTTCCATTGCAAAGTTTCCATAACGTGCTGCATTGCTCATTAAGGATTGTTCAGTGTGGTTCATCTCTTTACCTAAAGGCAACATAAAATGATTCATACCGCCTATTCTAAAAACGGTATCGCGTATACAGGCTGATACACATGAACCTAATACTGTCGTAATTGCTTCATTATTGGCGGTAACATAATATTCACCGGGTAATATTTTTGCTGCAAAAATATCATTTGTTTTATCCCAATAGCGTTTAATTTCACTAAAACCACGAAGACACTTTTGCATTTTTTGTGAGGCTGGCGGTGCAATTAATGACACAACTACCTCGCTTTTTGGTAGATGGTATGACCCAACAAATTAAATCTATCGCTAACTTTAGTCAAAGACTCAGAGTGGCCAATAAATAAATGTGCATCATCTACCAATAAATTAGCATAACGATCAAATAAAATTCTTTGTGTATCCTTGTTAAAGTAAATAACAACATTTCGACAAAACATTAAGTCAAAAGGGCCTTTAATTGGCCAATCTTCCATTAAGTTTAGTTCTTTAAAGGTAATTAATTCACGTAAGCTATCCGACATTTTTACTTTATCAGCATTCTCACCTTTACCTTGCTGCACCCACTTTTTCATACGTTGAGGCGTTAGCCCTTCAACACGTTCAGCAGTATAAATACCGTTTTTACCACGCTGCACCATGTTTGAATCTAAATCTGTTGCGAGGATTTTAACGTCCCAATCAGAATTTCTTGGCATCATTTCTCTTACACACATTGCTATAGAATAAGGCTCTTCACCTGAAGAACACCCCGCAGACCATATTCGAATACGTTTGCTGCTACGGTTATTTTTCATCAATTCGGGCAAGACTTTTTCTTTTAAATATTCAAAATGATGGTTTTCACGGAAAAAGGCGGTTAAGTTTGTGGTAATAGCATTAGTAAACTCAATAAGTTCACCTTCGTGGCCACTTGTGAGTAGGTCACAATAATCAGAAAACTGAGTTAAATTAAGTTGACGTAAACGGCGAGACAAACGGCCATAGACCATTTGACGTTTAGCATCAGATAAAACTATCCCTGTACGCTCACCAACAAGCTTACTTATAAACTTAAACTCTTTATCTGAAAAGTGAAATTCTGTTTCTCTTGCTTGAGCAACATTACCTACCACAAAATCTCCTTAGCCAATAAACATCATAACCAGAATATGATAGGTATAATGAATTTTATTGAATCATTGCTAAACGGGTCTAAATATTACCACTACATTTAAACTTGAGCTTAATGGCAGTGATAACTTTAATCATGCTTTCATTTTATTATTAAAACTCTTCCCACTCATCATCTCCGCTCGCTTTTGCTGCAGGCTTAGCGCGTGCTGGTTTAGCTCGTGCTCGTGTTGCTGCGGGTGCCGGCGCTGATGATGCAGGGGCACGACGCGTTGGTGCTGCTCGTTGTTCACCTGTATCAAAGAAGTCCATTAACTCAATCATACCTTTTGCTTGTTCTTCCATCGCTTCACTTGCTGATGCAGCTTCTTCAACCAGCGCTGCATTTTGTTGTGTCATTTCATCCATTTGACTAATCGCTTTATTCACTTCTTCAATGCCCGTAGATTGCTCTTGGCTTGCTGCTGCAATTTCGGCAATGATATCACCTACTTTTTTAACTGCCTCAACAATCTCACCTAATGTTTGACCTGACTCATCGACAAGCTTTGAACCTTCATCAACCTTTTCAACACTGTCGTTTATTAAACTCTTAATTTCTTTTGCTGCGCCTGCACTTCGTTGTGCAAGATTTCGTACTTCACCAGCCACGACTGCAAAACCTCGACCTTGTTCACCGGCTCTTGCCGCTTCAACTGCCGCGTTTAAGGCGAGTAAGTTAGTTTGGAAAGCAATCTCATCAATAACACCAATGATGTCTGAAATTTTCTTACTACTGGAGTTAATTTCACTCATTGCAGAAACAGCATTACTGACCACAGCACCACCTTTTTCTGCTTGTTCACGTGCTGTTGAGGCAAGTGTATTCGCTGTTCGTGCATTGTCTGCATTTTGTCTTACTGTTGCCGTCATTTCTTCCATACTTGAAGCAGTTTCTTCCAAGCTTGATGCTTGCTCTTCTGTACGTTGACTTAAATCTGTATTACCTGAAGCAATTTCAGATGCACCTGAAGAAATACTTCCTGAAGCTTCATTAATGTCATTCACCATATTAAGCAAATTGGTCACGCTGCCATTAATCGCATCACGTAATTCAGCAAATTCACCACTGAACTCACCCTTCATCGTTTGTGTTAAGTCACCCTCAGCCAAGGATTGCATAACACGTTTTCCTTCTTGCAAAGGTTCTACGACCGCATTCATTAAACTATTAATACCTTCACCTAAACTTTTCATAAATCCATTATAATTTTCAGCATTTATGCGTGTATCGAGCTTGCCTTCTACCGCTGCATCAATGAGGCTTTGGATTTGACGTTCCGCATCTTTTTCTTCCGTGATGTCTTTCCACTCAACCATGTTACCCATGTACTCGCCATCTGGGCCTGAAACGAAAGTGGCATTGACTTCAAACTCTACTTCACCCACTGTAATTTCAGCTTTAGCAGGTAAACGTGACGCATCTGCCAGTAATGCTCGTTGATGCGCAGGGTTACGATGGAACTGATCAATATTCTGTCCCACCAAATTATTGGCATCTAAGCTAGGCCAAATGGCACGTAAGCTGGATTGGCGTAATCTGAACATATCAGTAACGGCAGGATTGGCAAATACGATATTCAAGTCTGCGTCACACATCATTATGTTAGATGTTGAACCTTGTACTGCAGATTGTAATCTTGCAACTTCTTGCAGCTGTTTATTGGTTTCGGTTAAGTCTTTCCACTCAACCATATTACCGAGGTATTCGCCATTAGGACCAGATACATACGTTGCATTGACTTCAAAAGTAACTTCACCGACGTTAATTTCAGCTCTAGCTGGTAGACGACTCGCATCAGCTAACAAGCCTCTTTGATGTGCAGGGTTACGGTGAAATTGATCGATGTTTTGTCCTACTAGATTATCAGCATCTAATCCAGGCCATACCGCTTTCAATTCTGTTTGACGTGCTTTCAACATTTGAACAACAGAAGGGTTGGCATAAACAATATTTAAGTCTGCGTCACACATCATAATATTCGATGTTGAGCCTTGTACTGCAGATTCAAGTCGAGCGACTTCTCGTTTTTGTTGATTGATATCTGTTAAATCTTTCCACTCAACAATATTGCCTAAGTACTCACCATTTTCTCCAGCAAGAAATGAAGCATCTACTTGAAATTCTAACTCACCCACTTGAATTTCGGCTTTAGCAGGTAAGCGTGAAGGGTCTGCAAGTAAGGCTCGTTGATGAGCTGGGTTACGATGAAACTGATCAATACATTGACCAATTAAATTATGTGCATCCATACCTGGCCACACCGTGCGAAGCTCTTCTTGGCGCGCAGCAAGCATTTTAACAACGGCTGGATTTACATAGGTAATATTCAAATCCTCGTCGCACATCATTAAGTTTGTTGTCACACTATCAAATGCTGTGCGTAGTTTTGTTAGCTCTTCGTTATCATTCATTGCTTCTGCTGTCGTTGCCATATCCGTATCCTCTGAGTCTGTGTCTATTCCACCGAGCATTGTCTCGGCAACTAAATTTAATGCATCACTCCAAGCATTGTGCACTTGCTTGGTCCATGCTTTACCTGCAAATTCTTTCATTACATCTAAAAGTGTTTCTGCTACTGCACCATAGTGTTCTGGAACAGCACCATAGCCTTTATGCCTTTTACCCATCGATTGAAGTATAGGAACCAAGGTATCGGGATCATCAATATGTTCAATGACGGTCGAAAGAGCACCTGTGAGCATTCTTGCTTGTTTTACTTTTGTTGTTTTGGCAAACATCGGAATAACACCAGGGTGTCTTGCAAACAACTCATCATAGAAACGTAAAATCATTTCTTCAGCATTTGGAGCCAATAGTGCAAAGGTCTCACGTAAAATATCGGCTTCTAAACCTAAGACATTTTTTGTCGATTTATATACTGCTGCTTTGTTAGTCATTTTTTCACCACTCACTTTCTTACTTGCTGGTTTTTTAACTGCTTTTGGTTTATTTTTCGACGCTACTTTAGTCGGTTGTTGTTTTTCAGGCTCAGCATCCTCTTGCATCCATGCAAGTGGATCGAAACCTAACTTATTTTTATTTGCTGCCATTTAACTTTAATCCTAAATTAGTTAACTATATTGGTTAACCTAACCACATAAGTCCTGCAAAAATTTCGTCCATATATTCTTTGGTGCTAATTTTGTTAAGTGGTGCTTCCATAGACTCGTCACATAAACGTTTACGAAGCAAATCGCATTTACCGACCGACTTAAATTTATGACCGCCTTTAACTTTTATATTTAACATAAAAACCTCTTTGTACTTTTACCTTCAGCTCAAAACTCTATTGTCTATTACATCAGCGGCCAATTCGAAATAATCATTAGCCCCATTGCATTTTGGTTTGTACTCAAAAATAGTTTGTCCAAAACCGGGGCTTTCTGCTAAAGCAACGGTTTCTCTAATGGCCGTTTGCAAAACACTATTAGGAAAATAAGAGAGTATTTTTCCTTTCACTTCTTTTGCTAATTTCCTACGTTCATGGAAACGGGTTAACACCACCCATTTTTTTGTTTTACGTTTTAATGTTGACTCTATGTGTTGAAAAATACTCATTAAACGAGACAAACCTTGTAAGGCAAAAAAATCACCTGATACAGGAACTAATACTTCATTAGAAGCCAGTAATGCATTCATACCCAAAATGCCTGATGACGGTGGGCAATCAACTAATACGTAATCGTATTTACGTATTTTATTTTTTAATGCATCTTTTAATAAAAATCCTCTTTTGGCTCCACCTTCGGTTAAATGTTCTAACTCACCTAAACGTGTTCCTGCAGGTATAATAAAAACATTTTCACGTACTTCTTCAATCACTTCGTTTAGTTCTACTTCTCCCATCAAGACATCGGCGATACCTTGTTGTTCTCTTCGTAATACACCGTAACCTGCACTTAAATGAGCTTGCGGGTCGAGATCAATCACCAAAACTTTTTTACCATGCTGAGCTAAAGCATGTGAAAGGTTTAAGGTTGTGGTCGTTTTTCCTACGCCACCTTTTTGATTTATGACAGATATCATTCGCATCAGTCTCGCTTAATCCTCATCCATTGCTTTTTTAACAACTGCTAATTCGTTTGAGTTAAGCATATGATCAATATCTAAGATGATGACCATTTTTTCTTCTACTGTTGCCAAACCTTTAACAAAGCTTGAATCAACTCCTTCTCCAAAATCAGGAGCATCTTTAATTTGATCATTTTTCATGTTGTAGACATCAGAAACAGCATCTACCACAATGCCCATAATACGGCTATCGTCATCACCTGTGAGTACTTTTAAAACAATCACTACAGTCGTTGGGCCATAATCAAGTTCGTCCATTTCAAAACGAGCACGTAAGTCTATAATAGGGACTATCGTGCCACGAAGATTAATAACACCACGTACATACGCTGGAGTATTGGGCACTTGTGTCACTGAATCCCAACCTTTAATTTCTTGGACTCTTAAAATATCAACACCATATTCTTCACCCGCCAAGATAAAAGTAAGGAATTGCTGTGAGTTTTCATCCAATTCTGCTCCACCGATAATAGATTGATCGGTTTGCAAGCCTTTATTGGCTTCTTCAGTATTTTGTTCTGCTAGTGCCATGAGATTTTCCTTATGCTGCTTTTACATCATCTGGAGATGATGTTTTACGTTGATTATTTTTTGAAATGGAGATTAAACCGGTAACATCTAATATTAATGCCACCGTACCATCACCTAGAATGGTCGCCCCTGATATACCTTCAACGCTCTTGAAATTTGTCTCTAAACTTTTGATAACAACTTGTTGTTGGCCAAGTAAATCATCAACTAATAGAGCTACTTTTTTACCTTCTGCTTCAACAATAACAAGCAAACCCTCTTCCATACTTTCTGCTGTTGGTTTTACATTAAAAACACTGTGTAGTTTTACAATAGGAATGTATTCATCACGTAATCGATAGACTTCAGCTTGCCCTGTAATACCATTAACCAATGCATTATCGATTTGAACAGATTCGATGATAGCCACTAATGGAATAATATAAACTTCATCTCCCACTACAACGGACTGGCCATCAAGAATGGCGAGTGTTAGTGGTAAACGAATGGTGAATATACTGCCTTGTCCTGCCTGAGTTTGCACCTCGACTGTGCCACCGAGTGCTCGAATATTTCGTCGTACTACATCCATACCTACACCACGACCAGAAACATCACTCACAACATCGGCTGTTGAGAAACCGGGACGGAAAATAAGATCAGCAATGTCTTCATCTGATAAATTATCATTCTCTCCTACAATGCCACTTGATTTTGCTTTAGAAAGAATTTTTTCTAGATTTAAGCCGGCACCGTCATCCGTTATTTCAATGACGATTTTGCCACCTTCGTGGAAAGCGTTAAGTAGAATCTGCCCCGTTTCATTTTTACCTGCTGCAACTCTATCTGCCGGTATTTCTATGCCGTGATCTAGTGAGTTCCTTACCAAGTGAACTAAAGGATCACCAATTTTTTCCATGACTGTTTTATCAAGTTCAGTTGATTCACCTGACAAGACCAGCTCAATCTTTTTATCTAACTTAGCGGATAAATCATGCACTAAACGTGGGAAGCGTTGGAATACAAAACTAATAGGTAACATACGAATACGCATAACGTTCTCTTGCATTTCGCGTGTATTGCGTTCTAGCTGAATTAAGCCTGTCTTAAGTTTTTCTAGGTGTTCTTCGTTAAACTCTTCTTCCTCACCTAACTGGCTTAACATAGATTGAGTAATAACTAATTCACCTACCATGTTAATGAGATCATCAACCTTATCAATTGACACGCGTATTGAAGATGATTCTGTGGTTGCTTTACGTTTAGCTTTAGCTGCTGATTTTTTCGCGTGAGCCGCTTCTTCTTTACCCTTGTCTTCAACAGCTGCTATTTCAATAGGTGCTTGTTCTGTTACTTCTTCTTCAATTGCAGTGAGTGTTAAATCACATTCATCATCAACCCAATCAAATACTTCATTAACATCTGATTCTGTGATTTCACCTTTCAAGGTGAGAATCCATGCTAGAGAGCTATTTTCTGGCTCCATCATCAAAAACTCGGGTAACATTGATGTGTCTACATCAACGGTTATTTCACCTAGTGCTTCAAGCTCTCTAAACATACGAACAGGATCATTTCCTGTTTGTAGCATCTCTGTATGCGGTTTAAAGTTAATTATCCAACCGGCAGTATTTTTACATGTAGTTTGTTCTGGTGTTTCTTCTACAGTCTCTGTTGTTTCAGTTGCTGCCGGTGTTTCTGAATTTGTTCCTGCTAAAAGGTTATCTAATTTTTGTTTTACAATAGCAATGCTTTCTACATCTAATTCTTCTTCTGCTTGAAGCGTTGATAACATTTCACGCAATATATCAACAGACTCCAGTAAAATTGTGACACCTTCTTGTGTTACGTCACGTTTTCCATCTCGCATTTCATCGAGCAGGGTTTCCATAACATGGGTAAATTTTGCAACATCATTTAAGCCAAAGGTGCCACTGCCACCTTTAATTGAATGTGCTGCACGAAAGATGGTATTAATTGTTTCCAAATCTGCTTCGCCAACATCTAGGGCAAGTAATTCGGTTTCCATAATATCTAGGCCTTCAAAACTTTCTTCATAGAAGGTTGCTAGAAACTGTGACATATCAAAAGTCATAACATCAATTCCTTAAAGCTAGAGCACTTTGCGAATGGTGGCTAAAAGCTGATCTGGATTAAATGGTTTAACAATCCAACCTGTTGCTCCTGCCGCCTTGCCTGCTTGCTTTTTTTCACCGGTGCTTTCTGTGGTGAGCATAAGCATGGGGGTAAATTTAAACTCTGGTAATTTACGTAGTTCTGCAATTAACGTAATACCATCCATATTTGGCATATTCACATCTGAAATAACCAAGTCAAACTTTTGTCCTTTTGACTTAGCTAGTGCATCAACACCATCTACTGCTTCAATAACATCATGGCCAGCACCCTTTAAAGTAAAGGCGACCATTTGTCTCATTGAAGCCGAATCGTCTACTGCGAGTATTTTTGCCATTGAACCTTTCTCCTAACTATTTCTAGATCATAATATTTAATTTAATTCTAAGATTTCTGATAAACCTGTTATACGTGAAGCTTCTAAAATCACTTCTCCGGGGGCTTGCCACTGCACTTTAATTTCATTTTCTTTTGCGTACGCCATAAAACTTGCGAGTACTTGTAAACAGCTAGCATCAATGCGCGTTAAATTTGAAGTATCGAACTGCACGGCACTGTTTTCTTTTACTTCATCTTTAAGTTGAGCATGTAGTTTTGCTGCGAATGAAATATCTAAAACCTCACCAAAATCTATTGTTGTAATATCTGACATCTTTTTTTATCACTCTTCCAATAGCGTATTTAAGCGCCTCAAAACCCACATTATTAATACAGGTATTCACTGTAAGTTTACTGTTTAAATCTTTGTTTTAAGACACAAATTAATGTCCCTGTACTCTTCATCGTCCAAAACAAAATAAGCTTTAGTGTTTTTATCAGTTATTAGTAAATTAATGTCATATCTAGAAATTATCCTCCTTATGCGTACATATCTAATAGGTTATTAGTGACAATTTTTGTACTGTTTATAGGAGATTCTTGTAAGGAACCATCATCGGATGTTTGGCCGAACCCTGTACTTTGTGCACTTTCTTCGCCATCACTTTGTTGCTGTGAAAAGGATTCTTGTCGTACATCCACATCACCTAGCGATAGGCCGCTTTCTGCAAACATTTCTCTTAATTTAGGAACGGCAGATTCTAATGCTTCACGAACATTATTATTAGCACTGACAATGCTTACGTGAGCCACATCATTGGTGACTTTAATCTTTATATCTAATGCACCAAGCTCAGGGGGATCTAACCTTATTTCAGCCGTCTGAACATTTTGACCTAACATCATTTGCAAACGAGTACTTAAATTTGATTCCCATGCGCTGTGACTCATATTCAATGGCACCATTTGCGTTTGTGTTACCGCAGCTTGTGTTGCTGTTCCCAAGCCTACCGCTGCTAAACTTGCGGCTGCGATACCTTGAGTTGGAGACATGTTGTTTGATTGTGATGGGGATAGCTGATCACTTAAGTTAATCATGATGGCTTCACCGCGTTCAGGTGTGAAGTGTGCAGCAGCCAACTGCATGTTTATATTGTGGGAGCCTGCTGAAGGCAAACCGGATGCCGATTGTTCACTTTGTAGCGCCATGGTGGTGAAATAATCTTGACTCAGAAGTGGCGATGTAAGTTCAGGCTTAGTATTTAGGCTTGGTGTTAATTTTTGATTTGCCAATAGCGTGGGCGCAGCCATAGCGGTTGATACCGGTAAGTTTGTCTTTAATGGTACTGTAGGTGATTCAGCGGCTTGGTTAAGCATGAGTGCTTGCCATAGGATAGCAAGCTCCTCTGCCGGCAATGCTTTGCCATCTGTCATAAGTGCATTTTCAGCTAATTCATTCGGTGTTTCTGCTGCATCTACACTGGCTTCATTTTGTGCAACGTCTTTTGGTGCGTCATCATAGCTTGCTAATGCTGCTCCAAAGCTACTTGAGCCTTCATTTTCACTGGAAGTTCGGCCTGAATCAATTGCAGACATTTTTGATTTACTGACACCAGCACTTGCTGATGATGCTACTTGAATTGAATCTGTCATGACATCCTCACATTTTATATCTATCCAATAGATGAAATTGCAAGGGTTATGCCAACCATATTTTGTTAGGTTTTATTAACCTTATGCCAAAATTGATTCGTCACATGCTCGTCTGAAAGACGTTGTTCTTGTCGGTTAAACACCTTTTGTTCTTGACGTTGATAACGTGTGATCACTTTTTCTAGCACTTGTGTTTTTTGCCGTTCAACATTCCATTCGGCTTTACTTGAATTACATGCTTCAGTAACACGTTGTATTTGTTCTTTTTGTTGCTTAATCGCTTGATCTAATTGAGAGATAAATTTTTGGTAGCTTTGCACTTGTATAATGCTCATACCTTTTGATGCTTCATCTTTAAAGCGTTCTGTATAGTCTTGATAATACTTCATTAATTCATTTAATTTTTCATGGTGCACGGTTAATTCACGCTGAATCTTACCTAAGGTTTGAGCTGCCGCCATTTCATTTTTTTCTGCTAAATTATGAATGGGCTTAAAGCGATCTGAGCGTTTTACTGCCATGCAAGTCTCCTATAATATTTTTTATATTAGAACGTGGGTGCCAGTGGTGTATTAATCGTATTCACTGCTTCAGTATTATTTTCATCTGTTGTTGATAAATGCAATAAATCTGCCAATTGCTCTAAACTGTTTTCCCAGCTTACAGCCTCTTGTCTATCTTGCTGTAAAAAATTTTGTTGTGTTGTGTGTAATAAAATAGATTCATCCACTTCTTTACTAGACCCTGCGGCATACGCACCAACATTAATTAAATCTTTATTCTGTTGGTAAGTAGAATATATTTTTCGAAATTTTTGCGCATCTAAAAGATGTTCTTCTGAAACAACTGCATTCATTGCTCGACTGATCGAAGCTTCTACATCTATTGCAGGGTAATGACCGCTTTCAGCAAGTTCGCGAGAAAGTACAATGTGCCCATCAAGAATTGCGCGAGCACTGTCCGCAATAGGGTCTTGCTGATCATCACCTTCGGTTAAAACTGTATAAAATGCTGTGATCGATCCACCCCCTTCTTTACCATTCCCTGCGCGTTCAACCAACTGAGGTAACTGTGCAAAAACAGAAGGCGGATAACCTTTTGTCGCAGGCGGTTCACCGATAGCTAAAGCAATTTCACGTTGGGCTTGTGCAAAACGAGTTAACGAATCCATCAGCAATAGAACATCTTTACCTTCATCACGAAAATGTTCCGCAATACTGGTAGCTTGATATGCCCCATGCATTCTCATAACAGGAGGTTGATCAGCAGGAACAGCAACAACAACAGCGCGTTTCATCCCTTCTTCGCCGAGTATATCTTCAATGAATTCTTTTACTTCACGTCCCCGTTCACCAATCAATCCAACGACGATGACATCGGCTGAGGTAAATTTTGTCATCATCCCCAACAACATACTTTTACCAACACCACTGCCTGCAAACAACCCCATACGTTGTCCACGGCCAACAGTAAATAAACTATTAATAGCGCGTACTCCCACATCAAGTGGAATTTTAATAGGCTGTCTATCCAGCGGATTAACCGGTTCCCCTATTAATGCTCGACGCTGTGTTGTTTCTAATGGGCCTTTTCCATCAATCGGTTTTCCACGTCCATCTAATACGCGACCTAATAAAGCATCACCCACATGGGCTTCATAAATTTGTTGTGTCGGTATAACCGTTGCGTCAGGATGAATCCCCCGTACATTGCCAGTTGGCATAAGAAATAATTTTTCACCTGAGAAGCCCACGACTTCAGCTTCTACCGTTTCACTCTCTTTGTTTTGGCTTTTAACTAAACAACGAGAGCCTATAACAGCCTGGCATCCAACCGCTTCCAGTGTTAAGCCAACCATTCGGTTTAGACGACCTTCAACAATAACTGATTTTACTTGATCAACACGCGATTGAATTTTACCAATGCGTTCTTTCCACTGTGCATGATGATTTGAATAATAAGGGTTATTCATCTGACTCACGTTCTCCACCTAATAAAGTGGAAATCACTCTGTTTAAGCGTGCTTCAACGCTTGCATCAATACGTGAGTTTTTACTGACAATGGTGCATCCACCTTGGGTAATCATTGGATCTTCTACTAATACCCAGCGTAATTCGTCTGCATCATTCGCTTCTTGTTCAGCACTAATTGAAAAAGCATTTCGAATTAATTCAGCATCATTAGGATTAATATTTAATGTTGTTTTTCTTGTGCTCGCAGGTAAAGCGGCCATCGCTTCCCTAACAATACCGACAATTTCGCCTTGTTCTGTATGCAGCTCTCTTCTAATGACTTGCTTTGCAACAATCATAGAAAGCTCCGAAAGCTGTTCTACAATTTCATTATCCATATTTTTTAATGGCTCTGAGAGGACCTCAATCAAGGATTTAAAGGTCATTATTTCTTGCTCTAACTGCGAATTTTTAGCTTCGTGGCCTTGTGTAAAACCTTCTTTAAAAGCTTGCTCTTGAATTGTTTCTAATTCTTTAGCTGTTACTTTAGCTTTTTGTTCGCCAATGAAAGGAAGCTCCCATTTTTCATAGGCTATTGGAGAATCTGATTTAGATAGATTAGATGTAGTCTTCACCGCCACTGCCTCCTAAATTAATTTCTCCTGTTTCGGCCATACGACGAGCTATAGTCAATATTTCTTTTTGTGCAGTTTCTACTTCGCTGACTTTAACCGGACCTTTTGTTTCTAAGTCATCTCGTAACATTTCAGCAGCACGTTTAGACATATTATTAAGAATTTTATCTTTAATACCTTCGTCAGCACCTTTTAATGCAACAATTAAATTCTCAGATGAAACTTCACGTAATAATGATTGTATGCCGCGGTCATCAATATCTATAAGATTATCAAAGACAAACATGAGGTCTTGAATTTGATCACCTATTTCAACATCAATTTCTTTTAAACTCTCCATTAATGACGCTTCATAAGAAGAGTCCATAAAGTTAAGCAGATTGGCTGCGGATTTTAATCCACCAACGCCAGACGACTTTATGGAACCACTGTTACCAGAGAATTGTTTTTCTAACATTTCATCTAATTCATAAATTGCACTGGGCTGTATACCATCGAGTGTTGCAATACGAAGTAAAACATCTGTACGCATATTTTCTGGTAGTGCTTGCATAACCTGTGCAGCTTGATCACTTTCTAGATAAGAAAGAATAATTGAAATAATTTGAGGGTGTTCTAAACGTATAACTTCCGCAATGGCACGCGGTTCCATCCATTTTAAAGTTTCTAGTCCTTTGGCATTATGCCCCATCAGGATACGATCAATAATATTTCCTGCTTTATCTTCACCTAAAGCAGAAATAAGTACACTTTTTAAATAATCTTCATTACCTACACCAAGAGAAGTTTGTGAACCCACATCGACATGAAACTCGTCCAATACGTCAACTAAAGTATCCCGCTCAACATTCTTCATCGCGGCCATAGCTTCACCAATATTTTGAATCTCTTTCGGCCCCATCATTTTTAAAACTTCTGCAGCTTCTTGATCACCAAGACTACGCAATAATATCGCGGCCTTTTCTAAGCCGCTATATGATTTTTCTTTTTGTTCTTTTTCTTCCGCCATGTTTTTTTCTTCTTAAATAACTTTTAAGGTTTTCCGCCTTCTTCGCCCATCCAGTTTTGAACAACCTGAAGAACACGCTTAGGCTCTTGGCTTGCGATTGATTGTGCGAGTTGTAAACTGTCTTCATAACCTGAGATTTGTTCTAATTGCTCTTGTCTACCGCTACCACTTAAGCTTAGCTGATCTTCATCTAAATCTTCACCATTTTTAGAAACTTTTTTTATTACTGGTGGAGCAATTGCTAAATTTTTCATCGCAGGCTTAAGTACACCAAAGATGAGAAATAATACTGCGAGGCCGCCAAGTACTTGTTTCGCAAGATCCCATACCCATGCTTTTTCATAAATGGGTTGTTCAGGAATATCTGCTATTTCAATTTTAGTAAATGGCACGTTAATGACACTAACAGAGTCACCTCGTAATGTGCTAAAGCCAACGGTCTCTCTTACTAAAGTTGTTAATCTTGTTATTTCTTGTTGAGTATAAGGTACACGTTGTACGGCGGAAGCAGTCGCTGTAGCAGGATCTACGTTTTCATTTACAGCAACAGGAGCTAAGGTTGAAATTTTATTGTCAATCACGACAGCAATAGATAAACGCTTAATTGCGCCCACTCTATGCCGAGTATGGCTTATGGTTTTATCTAGTTCATAATTTTTTGTACTACGACGACTTGTTCGATTTGATCCTTGTTTTACAGTTTCACCTACTTGCTGGTTTACTTGTTCAGGTGCTGTCGCTTGTGGTGGTGGTTGATTAGATAACGCACCGGGAATACCACCTTGACTTGCCCCTTGTGATTGTTCTTCACTGCTTTGTTCACTACGAATGGCAGGTAAGTCTGGATTAAAACTTTCTTGGGTTGATTCTGTTTGGGTAAAGTCCACGTCGGCTGTCACTTGCGCACGAATATTTCCTGATCCCACAATGGGTATTAACATTCTCTCAATTCGAGCAACAAGAGTTTGTTCAATATTACGCGTGTATTCAAGTTGTGTGGTGGTTAAACCTAACATGCCATTTTCGTCATCCGTTCTCGATAATAACTTTCCTTTATCATCAACGATGGTCACTTGGCTATTTTTTAAGCTCGGTATACTGGAAGCAACTAGATTCGTAATGGCAGATATTTGGGACTTTTCTATACTGTAGCCAGGAATAAGGCTAATAAATACAGATGCTGTGGCTTGTTGCTTATTTCGTATAAAAGCAGACTCTTTAGGTAATGCTAAATGTACGCGAGCAGATTGCACTGAACGCATAGAAGAAATTGTTCTCGCAAGCTCACCTTCTAAAGCACGTTTATAACGTGCTTTTTGTAAAAAAGAGCTGGTACCGAAGCCTTGGTCTTTATCAATAATTTCAAAACCATGCCCCGAATTTAAACTTAAATTTTCCGAAGCTAATTTAAGTTTGGCTTCATTCACTTTGGTTGAATCAACCATTAATGTACCCGTGCTTGGGTCTACATTATAAGAAATCTGATTACGTTCTAAGACACTAATGACATCTGTTAAATTTTGCCCTGAAAGTTGCCCCGGTAGTTTTGTATAGTTTGGTGTTTGCATCCATAAAACCACGGCAACACCTAACGCTATACTTGCAGCTAAACCAATTAAAAGACCTAACTGTCTTATTATTGGTAAAGCCGTCATCCCCTGAAAAGGAACACTGACTGTATCGGCTTTAACTAGATCCATTTTTATTTCACGCTCTTTATTTTGTTATCGTATTAATTGTTTTTAAACAGGCATATTCATAATATCTTGGTAAGCGTTAACCAATTTATTTCTAACTTGAAGCATCGCTTGAAAAGAGACACTCGATTTTTGCATAGCTACCATCACTTCTGACACTTGAATATTAGGATCACCCGCCTGAAAAGCTTCTTGCAATTTATTTGCAGATGTTTGTGTTTCGTTTACCTTATCAACGGATTGCTTAAGAATGTCTGAAAATGAAGACTCTCCACCTGCCGCAGGTGTTTTTGACGTTTGACCTTGTGCTTGTGCAGCCATAGCTCGCATTTGCGATAGTAATGTGTCTGTATTGATACTATTGTTCATCACTCACACCTTTTACCTGTTTAAGTGTCATTATTTGGTCATTTTAAATGGCTTACTACTACTGTTAGCAAGTATTAGGCCATAAGAAACAATCATACTTTCATTTATGCGCGCTGGACTTTTTGTCCATGTGACTCAGGTACCGTAATACCTGCATCTCGCATACGTGCTAATTTGTATCTTAAAGTACGTTCACTGATACCTAGCTTTTCTGCTGTCATTTTACGGCTGCCCTTGGCATTTTTTATTGCCCCCAGAATCAAGTTCCATTCTCGCTGCTTGAGATCTCCCGTTAACGATTCTGCTTCTGTCGCTTGGTGAATGCTTGATTCTAATACGTTAGATTCGGAGTCTGTTTGATGATTGGCATCAAGTTGCTTACTTGAATTAACCTTCGCTTTAATTGAATGCGTTGCTTGCGAACCTGTCGCTTGAAAATGAATATCTTCACTACCAATAATATTGCTTGATTGTAAAATTAATGCTCGTTGCACCACATTATCTAACTCTCTTACATTTCCAGGCCAAGGATATGCCAGTAATTTACTTTGTGCGTCTGCTGAAAGTTCAGGAATAGCTCGGTGAGCAGTGATGGCATGTTTTTCTAACAAACGTTTTGTTAAAGGAAAAATGTCATCTGTTCGTTCACACAAAGGCAATAAATGTAATGGGAATACATTTAAACGATAATATAGATCTTCTCTAAACTTACCTTCTGCAACAACCTCATGCATATTTCTATTTGATGTTGCGAGAACCCGTACATTTAATTTAATTAATTTATTACCACCTAAACGTTCTACTTCTTTTTCTTGTAATACACGTAACAGTTTTGCTTGTAAGCCAATATCCATTTCAGATATTTCATCTAATAAAATTGTTCCGCCTTGCGCTTGTTCAAATTTACCGGCACTGGCTTTATAAGCACCAGTATATGCTCCCTTTTCATAACCAAACAAGGTGGCTTCTAACATGTTCTCAGGAATTGCCGCGCAATTAATAGCAACAAACGGTGCGTCTTTACGCGATGAATTATCATGAATAAAGCGTGCTAGCACTTCTTTACCTGAACCACTTTGACCTGTAATTAATATCGTTGCATCACTGTCTGCCACCCGCTTAGCAATAACGGCAAGTTCCGCAGATGCTTTGTCTGCAACAATCATCCCTTCATTCTCAGTAGAGTTACCAATATATTGAGTTACCATAGAAATTAAAACTTCAGCTTCAAAAGGTTTAACCATGTAATCAATAGCACCATCTCTCATGGCATCAACGGCTTGCTCTATGGTTCCATAAGCGGTCATTAATACAAAAGGGATGTCAGGGTAAAGTTGTTTAACGCGTTTTAATAAAACATCACCACTCATTTGTGGCATATTTATATCGCTCACAATTAATTGCACATCATTGCTTTCTAAAAGTGATAACGCCATACGACCATGTTCCGCGTGTAACACCTGATACCCTGCTATTTGTAACGTATCTTGCAACGCTTCTGCTAATGCTTGGTCATCTTCTACAACTAATATGGTTGCACCTTTCATAATCTAATCCTCGTTCTTTATGCTGTTTTTTGCTGTATCAGTTCTAAATCTGTTATTTTATTTGTATTTAGCAATACATTATCTGTTACTAACGTGTTTTCGCTATTGTTTGCTAGAGGGATTTTTAATTCAAAACAGCTGCCACGTTTTAATTGTGAACAAATATCAATTTCTCCACCGTGTGCTTTTGCGACTGCCTTCACTACCGCGAGACCTAATCCTGTACCTTGTTCTCGTGTGGTATAAAACGGATCAAAAATTTGTTTTTGACCTTCGTCGGATATACCCGGGCCGTTATCCGTTATGCTAATAAAGACATCACTGTTAATTTTTTTAATTTCAACTTCAATGATGGGTGTGTTGCCATTATTATTTTCTTTCATGGCTTGAATCGCATTCATTGCTAAGTTTGATATCGCACTCAGCAGCATTTGACGGTTACCTTGAATAACAAGATCTTGTTTATGGTTTACCGTAACGAAACGCGTATGCGTTAACTCTAGTTGTGGTTCTAATGTTTGATACAGTTCATCAATTAAATCTTGCGAAGTAAAATGTTCTTCGCCAACCTTTCCTTCTTTTGAATACATCAACATATCTTCTATTAGCTGCTCAAGATGACGTAGCCTTGAAGTCATTTTCTCTGTAATAGAAAACCTGTCTTCATCCGAAAGTACTTGGCGTTTTAAATTGGAAACATAAAGTAATGCAGATGATAAGGGAGTACGAATTTGATGCGCTAAGGATGCTGCCATTTTACCCATGGCCGCGAGTCGTTGTTGTTGCCCCATTTTATCTTGCAACTGACGTATTTCAGTAACATCTGTAATGAGTAAAATTTGCCCTGGTTCAGAACCTAATGGACAGGTTGATATATTAACTTTACGGCCATCAACCAAAGAAATGTCATGCCCATCATCACTGCGCGGGGCAAAAGCACGTTGAATAATTTCAGACCACGGTAAGCCAATCAAAGGCTCACCTAATAATGATTCCGCCGCCTCATTATGTTCTTGTACATGACCTTCATCATCAATAACAACCACACCGCCGGGCAATGCATTTAATAGGCTTGATAAACGATTTGCGACACGTTCTTTTTCAGTCAACTCTTTTAATCTTTCATCTTGCTCTTTTTCCAGTGCTTGCGTTAAACCTGATACGCGCACTTCGAGCTGTTGATAAGATGAGGTGAGCTGTTCAGATAGTAGGTTAAATGCGCCAAAGGCATCTTGGAGTTCTTGGGCCTGCATAGGAAAGGCTGTGATATCTTCTACTGATGGCGTGTTTTTAATTTGTGCTTGTTTCATACCGCTCTCTCATGAGTCAATGTTCAAATATTGATAATGATAAAGAGCAAGAACTGCGCCAAAAATTAAATAGTATGATTTTCAACTAGTTATAATGCACGTCGGCAGCATGAGTCAAATAACCGACACAAAATACACGTATTATTCTAGTTTGAGGGTGATGATGAAATGGAATCAGTAGTAAAAAGTAATAAAAAACTAAGATGCATTAGCGACACGCTGTAAACCGTATTTACGCATTTTTTCTACTAAGGTTGTACGGCGCATGTTTAAACGTTGTGCTGCATGAGCGACAACACCTTTTGACTCATCGAGTGCCTGCTTAATAAGGTTTGACTCTAATGAGAGTAAATGTGCTTTCAGATCGATACCATCAGCAGGTAAAACATCTGTCTGAGGTGTGTTATCAACAATATGTGACAAGGCCGAAGGATTCAGGTTGTCTAATTTGGGCTCTGTCTTTTGTAATACCCCTGAAATATCTACACCTTGTCGATATTTTTCAGGTAAATGATGAACATCAACCACATCATTGGGAAATAAAATCAATAAACGTTCAACTAAATTAGATAACTCTCGCACATTACCTGGCCAACGATAGGTTTGTAAGGCTTCTACGGCCTTAGGTGTTAAACGTACTGAGCCACGATTACTGTTTTCTAAACGTACAATGAGTTCTTCAAGCAATAAAGGAATGTCATCTACTCTTTCTGCAAGCGATGGCACCTCTATAGGGAAAACATTCAGTCGGTAAAATAGATCTTCTCGAAAGTGTCCTTCTTCGATTTGTTTTTCTAAATTTCTATGCGTTGCTGCAATGATACGCACATCAGCTTTAATACTTTTATTACTACCTACACGTTCAAAAACGCGTTCTTGAATAACGCGTAACAGTTTTACTTGCATCGCAAGTGGCATATCACCAATTTCATCTAAAAATAAAGTACCGCCATTGGCAAGCTCAAAGCGACCTTGTCTTGCACTAATAGCACCTGTAAAAGCCCCTTTTTCATGGCCAAACAATTCACTTTCTAATAAGTCAGGAGGAATGGCGCCGCAGTTAATAGGAACAAAAGGTTTATCTTTACGAGAAGAATGAAAGTGTAGGTTACGTGCAACCACTTCTTTACCTGTGCCTGAATCACCGAGGATCATCACATTAGCCTCGGTGTCTGCGACTTGTTTAATCATACGGCGAACATTAGCAACACCCTCGCTTATACCAACAAGACTACGAAATAATGTTGATGATGATGACTCATCTGAACTACGTTCTAAATAAAACATTTTTATATTTTGCAAAGCAATACGTAATGTTTTTAACGTTGGCGGAAAACTAATGACATCTGTCACTTGTGTTTCGATAGAGGTAGGTAAGGCTTTATTTGCAAGTAATAAAATAGGAATTCTTAATTCGTATTTTTGATGTATACCATCGAGCTGTTTCAGCATTTTATTTTCGTCATCAATATAATTTATAACGATAAAGTAAGGATCTTCTTTTAAGGGGTTTGTTTCAATAGAGTCGGTAAAGGTGAGCTTACCGTATTCAAGAAAATCAAAGATAGTGGCTATTTTTACATGTGCATCAGAGTCATGCTCTATCACTAAAATTGTTTTATTTTCCACATCACTTAAACTCATTCTAAAACCCTTGATCTTGTAGCAAGACAAACAACGTTATAAATCAAGATTTTAGATAGGTAATTAAATCATGTCAAAATAATGGCGGTCAGATAACTGGTATTTTGTAAGAGTTTACGAACATGTAACAATTCAAAAATATAAATTAATAAAACTATGTCTTTAAGTAAGCATTTACGGCACGTTTACCTTTACCCAAATCACATAATTGACTACTCATTTGCTGTAGTTCTGTTTCGCCTTTTATAATCACTTCAGCATCAAGCTGCATGACTTCACGTAAAATAGATTGCATAGAAGGTAATGCTTCATTTATGTCAGGGTGCTCAAACAGTTCTAACAACGCAGTATGACGCTCAGCCTCCATCTCTCTAGCTGACTCCCAGTCTTCCCTATGAGCCAACTCAGCTATTTTTTTACTTAAGCGTAACACCACTTTCGCGTAGTGCTCCGGCATTAAGTAAGTGATTTTATCTGTCATGGTATTGCCTGTTATAAATGCTTTGTTTGATTTAACGCTGCGGCATTTGTTGTTTGTGTCGGCATACCCTGCTGGTTAGGGACTTGTTCCCATGCATTTTTAACTGAGTTCATTAGCGATGAAACTTCATCTAAAATATCTGGGTTATTTTCAACATTTGATCTAGCTAATCGACGCGTCATATAGTCATATAGGTCATCTAGATTTTGTGCTATCTCACCACCTTTTTCTAAATCTAAACTCGCACGTAAGCCTTCTACAATTGAAATTGCCCAACTAATATGCCCGCCCTTTTCAGAAATATTACCACGTTCCATAAAACCTTTTGCGAAAGCAATTTTTTCTAGAGCGCCGTCCATTAACATTTCAATAAGACGGTGTGGACTTGCGGCTTCAACACTAGAGGATACGCCTACTCTATTATATTGTTGTACTGCCTTATGCATTTTTGCCATATTCATTTGCCATACTCCTATTTTAAATTATCAATACACTTAAACTTTATTGCCTGGTTTACTCGAAAAACTTAACGTCTAGCTCCTGGTAAATTAGACAGTTTTTGTGCTAAAAAATTACTTGTTGATTTCATCTTACCTAACATAGCGTCCAGATTTGAGAATTGCTTTAGGTATCTTTGCTCAGAAAGTTCAAGTTTTCTCACTAAATCACCACGTTGACGATTAATATTATCTATTTTTGCGTTATAGCCATCTATTCTTGAATCTAACAACCCATTACTGGCTAAAAAGCTATTGGTCATTTCGTCTAAAATAGAAGCAATACCATTGGTTACGGTAATATCACCTCGTTCACCGGTTTTATTGCCTTCTACTTCCAGCACAACACCGCTTAAGCTACCTTCAAGCTTTAGCTTAATCCCATCACCTTCAAGGTTGAATCCGTTAACGACAGCCTTAAGGCTAGCACCTTGTTTACCTTGGCCTACTTGCACACCAGTCATTGCTGCTAATTTTGAGCTTATACTTCTAATTTCAACATTAGAATCTGCACCAGCATTGTTAGAAGTAATATTAAGTTTATTATTAATAAAGTTAACCGTGACCGACTTATCTTTACCTTTTAAAAAACTATCGTTATTGATAACGCCTTCTAATTTTTCTGAAAATTCCTTAGCCGATGAAAACTCTTGAGGTAAAAGCTTAAGTTCCCTTGAAGTGACACCATCAATTTTGACTGAAAACTTTTCGACTGAACTTATTATGTTATTAATAGGAGGCGTTAATTGTTGCCCCGTATAAGAACCACTTTTAGGTATTTGTGAAACGATAATAGAGAACACTCCGTCAACCGTAGGTGTTTTTTCACTGACTACTTTTATTTTTGGATCGGAGGTTGATACCGCAGCAGAAAAAAGATGTGCGATTTCTTTGCCGTGCTGACTTAGTGCAAGGTCTAACTTATGCTCATCTAATGCCAGCGTTGCATCACGATTACTGTCAATACCAATACTTGATAAAGAACTTAAATTTTCATTAATACCATTAAATGAGGTAGATAACGCTCTTCTAATTTGCTCTGTCACACCTCGAACAACAGAATCTCCTGATAACGGACCTGACGTTCGTGTTTCTTGATTATATGAAGTGAGGGTATTAACCGTGGTCATTAATTCATTGTAGCTTGTGACAAAAGACTTAATAGACTTTTTAATTGCTGAAGTTTCTGTTTCAATTTTAAATAATTCTGAGCTATCTTCTGTTATTTTTTTCAATGTCAGGGTAATGCCGGTAATAGAGTCACGGATAGTATTTTCAGCATTCGATATGGTAATACCATCAATACTAAAAATAGCATTTTTCGCAGCACTCGCTTCAACAAAGTTTTTACCTTTAATTTGGGTATCGCTGTTCACTTCTTCACCCTCTACTGTGTCAGCACTTGCCACCGGGTTATAGGCGAATTTTGATAAACCAAAATTATTTTCATTATTATTATCGTCATCGGTAACGACAATACGTAAACTGTTTTCTAAACCTGATTTTTCTGAGCTAAGGACTAAACGATAACCACTGCCATCATTTATAACGCTTGCACGTACACCGATAGCTGCTTGGTTAATTGATTCTTGAATACCGCGTAATGAGTTATTGGTATCATCTATAGTTATAAATTGTGACGGCACATTACCATTCACATCAAAGCTATTAGATGAGTTATTCACTTCACCAAATTCAAATCGTAAGGTGCCTGTTCCTACAGGATCAAACTCTGAGTCAAAGGTACTGGATTTTAATTTTTGAGATTGTGCGAGTTGTTCAATTTCAATGTCATACGAACCGGCTGATGCTTGTTCGCTTGATGTGACGGTAAAAATGTCTTCATTGGATGAGTTTGCGTTCATTGATTTAAACGCATTTTCTTTTTTCAGCGGTGCAAGTGAGGCTTGAAAATCTATCAAGGCACCTTTGAATGAACCTATTGCGGTTAAACCTTCTTGAATATTTACTTCTTTTCGGTCAAGCCTCGATGTTACTGGGCCACCTTCTGCTGCAACAAGCTGATCGACAAGGCCACGGACATCCAATCCTGAACCTAAACTTGCTGCATTAATCGTAGGCATTTTTCACCCGTCCTCCATCTTTGGCTAATTAAATAAGAGACCGGCTATGTTTCCATAACCGGTCTTTATTATTGAAGAATGCAAGTTCAATACCAATTATGCTTTCAATTCGATTAGAAATCCTTTGGGTTGTTCCGTTTCCAAACTTTCTATCAAGTGCCGGGAAATTGCCAACATCTCTTCCGATGGTATTTGGCGTATTACTTCCTCACTTTCTGAATCGATTACTCTCACCACAACACGACCTGTTGCATCGTCGACGCTAAAATCTACGTCTCGCTGTGTATTTTGAATATATGCATTTAGCTGGCTGACTACTTTCTCCAGGGCTTCCTGGGAGAGCTCGACGTCAATATGAGTCTCTACCTCAGTAACTTCCACGGCAATGGTTTGCCGCTGGACGGCCACCTTTTCCGTGGAACTACTGGAGCGTGTTTCTACCGTTCTCCCCAGTAAAGCCACATTGGTAATAGACTGAGTTGCCATTTTGTCACCTCGTTCCGGTTATTAAAGAAAGACTATTAGTCATCTTCAACTACGTCAAACTTACTGAAGTAAAGTCAGTACGTTTTGAGGAGCAACGTTAGCCTGAGCTAACATGGCAGTACCAGCCTGTTGCAGAATTTGATTACGTGTTAATTCTGCTGTTTCTTTCGCGAAATCTGCATCACGAATACGTGAACGTGCAGCACTCAGGTTCTCAGAGTTTGTTGCCAAGTTCGCAATGGTTGAACCGAAACGACTTTGAATCGCACCAAACTTTGCCCGTTGATTGTTTACCGTGTTTAATGCGGCATCAACTGTTGCCAACGCAAGGTTTGCACCTGCTACCGAACTTACATCCAGATTATTAACAGAGTTTAATCCTGATGCTTCAGTTGCATTTGTTATTGTTTCTCCAGCATCACCTACAACACTGAAAGATTTATCAGAATCAAACGTTACCTTACCCGTAACAACAATACCTGATAACTCAGCACCTTCACCTGCTTCAGCTGTTTCCACACCTGAACGAAGTGCAGCACCACCTACCATCAATTGGCCGGAGTTAGTATTACTTGCTGTTTCAGCAAGGTTGATGTTATTACCCGTTGAGTTACGTAAAACAATACCGTCGCCATTATCACTAATACGTGCAGTTACACCCGTTTTAGATGACACGTCATTAAAGGCCGTTACCGCACCAGATAAACTATCAGATCCTGAAGTACCACTGATAGTGAATGCTACTTTAGTTGCTTCAGTATTATCCGAAGTGAGATTAACTACATAGGCACCTGCAGTATCAAATGTTGCTAATTCTTCAGTTAATGCAAATGCTGTTACACCCGTGCTATTTGACTTACTTGTTACTATTTCAGCAACATCACGCGCACTACTACCTGCTGCAACTGAAACTGTTTCAGCACCTAAAGAACCGGTAACCGTTAAGTTTTCACCACTGATACGGCCTTCTGAACCTGCAGAACCACCAGCACCTTCAACACGGTAGTTACCAAAGTTATTCGCTCGGAAATTTGCTGTTGTTGTCTGAATAGTTTGATTTGCATTGGCACCAACCTGGAAAATTGCTGTTCCAAAAGTGCCGTCCAACAATTTCTTACCATTAAATTCTGTTGAAGATGCAATACGATCTAATTCTGACACTAACTGACCTACTTCAGCTTGTAGTGCCTGACGATCTGATGCGGAATTTGTTGCATTGGCAGACTGTACTGACAGTTCACGAATACGTTGCAAGATATTACCCGACTCTGATAACGCACCTTCAGCTGTTTGAGCTAAAGAGATTCCATCGTTAGCATTTCGAATGGCTTGATCCAAACCACGAATCTGAGAAGTAAAACGCTCTGATATTGCTAAACCAGCCGCGTCATCCTTCGCACTATTAATACGTAAACCAGATGACAAACGTTGTAATGACGTTTGCAATGCCGCTTGCGATGAGTTCAAGTTACGTTGTGAATTCAACGACATGATGTTGGTGTTAATGACTTGAGGCATGACGCACTCTCCTTAACTTTTGTCCGATGAACTGTTCTATCAGTACAAAGGATTTTTATCTTTAGCGGATATACATTTAATTAATATATTCACCGCTCCCAACAACACTAGCGTCCGGCTATTTTTTTCCTTTAGGGTGATGAGTAAATAAAGCTTAAATAGTGCAGGAGGGGATAATCATGTAACCCATTGATATTATTAGATTTTAATAAAATTAACGATAATGTAGAAAATTTATTTTCTTAAATATCGAAGATAATTAAAAATTAACGTTATTTTTAGATGTAATTAAATAAAGAGATGTTTTGTACACGAGTAAAGGCTTTTTGAGAGGCTTCAAGGCCTGTTAATTCAAGATTTAGCCTGCTGACTGCTTCGGCATAATCTAAATCTTCCACATTCGATAAAATTTCACGAATTTGAATTGTGTAGGCTTCATTAATGGTTTCTTGAGCATCTAATGCATTAAGACGCGAACCAATATCACCACGCACTTCGAGAATATTATCAAGTGATTGAGAAATATCCACTAAAGAACGATTTAACGCATTGTGGAAACTAATTCTATCACTGACTTCAGGATTGCTTGAGTCTAAAGCACTAATTAAATTTTCTAAGGTGGTAAAAATATCTTGATTTTGACTAGGTTTGATAACAAAAACATCGCCATCCATCGGCTCACCTTTAATGGAAGTATGTATTCCATTAAAGGAAATTTCTTTATCTGATTGAAAGGGAATACCTGCTGATATCACGCCACCTTTAGAATTAACCACACTGTACGTTAAAGGTATTTCACCAAACTTAAATGCACCTTCAAAAGCTTTATGACTCTTATCAAAAATAATGGCATAGGTATCAGGTAAAAAATCACCTGATGCTTGTCCGGGGTCAATCACACCGGTGCCTTTATTTTCAACAGCATCTTGCGTATTAAAAATGCCGTTACCATTTTTAATTTCTAAGAATACTTTAGAGCCAGGATCATCAACCGCAATACGTCGACTATGACTTATTTGAATTTGACGGTTACTTTCGTCACCATTATATTCAAAACCACCCACTTCATTGCGTGAAAAAGGTTTAGACCGGCTTAATGCGCCTGCATATAAGTATTCATTATTACTGTCTGTGGTATTGGCAAGGTTTAAAATCTCATCTTGAATTTGTTTTACTTCTGCCGCAATGTAACCACGAGTTTCATCATTTTGTGAATCATTATTAGCTTGCACTGTTAGTTCTCGCACACGTTGAATTGAATCAACGACACTGGCTAACACACCTTCAGATAAAGTGATTCTTGCTTTTGCCGCATCCACATTTGATTGATACTGATGAACCGATGACAAGGTATCTTTTAAGTTAACCACCCGTGCAGCTGCAACAGGATCTTCCGACGGTTTAAATATTTTTTTACCTGTTGCAACTTGTTGTTGAACACGACTCAAAGTTTCATGCTGTTTCAACATAGAGTTTATCGCAACGGATTGCATCTGATTAGTGGATACTCTTGGCATTATCGTCTCAATACATTTATTAGGGTGTCAAACATTTCGCTTGCCGCACCAATGACTTGGGCATTCGCTTCATAAGCATTTTGATAACGTATTAAATTAGCAGCTTCTTCATCTAAATTAACACCAGACACAGATTCACGTTGTGCCTTAGCTTGCTCATACAGTATATTTTGAGCCTTTTGGTTAACATCCAGCTCATGTGTTTTACTGCCTATACGACTTACAAGCTGACCATAAACCTCATTATAATTTGAGGTGCCGTTATCTAAGGTTGCTTTGTTTTGTAAATCACCTAACTCTAAAATATTAATATTGTTACCCACGGCATCTGTATTATATTCAATAACGAACGTATCACCTGCGCGTGCTTTACCTGATAGTTGAACGTTATAACCAGTTTCTTTTCCTGACGGCGTTGGGAATAAATTTAAACCCACCTCAGAATTATAATAAATACTCGTTTCTATTTTAGGTATTTCTGAACCATCATGCGAATCATCATTATCATTGTCTATTCCCGATAAAGATCCACGGCCTTCATGTTTTCCACCTGGATTCGCGGGTATAGCAGGTGTTGCTGGCGTACCGGGCTCTCCTGGAACAGCGGGTGTAGCAGGAATTGCCTTGTTTTGTTGATCCAATTGTTGGGTTTGAATGACCTTACCTTTGTCATCCAATAATTCAATATGATGTTCATCAATAAAATGAACCGTGATAGAGGGCGATAACATGCCATCTTTTGCAGTAAAGCTGGGCGAGTTAATATTAGTCACATTGGTTAACTTCGCTTTAATATCGCCTAAGTTATTAACCGATGTTCTTATACGTACAGGTGCCGCTGCTGCTACATCATTTGCTCGTTCAATTTCAACAGCAAAAGAACGCGCCGCTTCTGTTGTGGGACGAATCATATAACTATCTCCATCAACAATTTGTGTGCCTCGTTCTAATTCAATTTTTAAACCTTCACTCTCAACATCATGAGGAATTGATGTGAACGTATCAATAATCACATCATCTCTTTCTCGGATTAAAGTATATAAACCTGAGTGATAATTAAGAAAATAATCACTGGTGGTTAAACTATCTGTGTTTGATATTGTTGTTTTAAGTGTATAGTCACCTTCATTATTTTTTGCAGGTAGAGTTAACGGTGCTGTTTTATCAATCGCGCTAAAAAAGTCTGAGCCTAATTTATTTTCTAACGTCATACCTTTATTGTGTTGCGCATTAAATGTTTTTGTAACACCTATCGCAATACGTCCTAATTCATTTTGAGATTGTGCAAGCATGCCCTCTCTAAAGTCTAACAGGCCTCCGACTGTTCCACCTTTCATAAATTTAGTGATCACGGTGTTGCTTTTATTATTGACAAAGGTCACATCTAGTTCAGAAGGATCATGTTTATTTGCTTGAACACCCAACTGTGAGGCTTTTATACCTAAAACTAATGTTTGACCATTACCAACAAAAACATTAATTGAACCATCTTCCTGTTGGTTTTTTTGTACTGAAACCCGTTCGGATAACTGGTGCAATAAACGGTCACGCTGATCTAATAAATCACTCGGTTCGCCTTGTGATATGCCTTTTGCTAATACTATTTTTCCATTCACATCAGCTATGGACTTAGCTAAAGTATTTACATCTCCGATATGTGATTTTAATGTTTCGTTAGTGCCTTTTTTCAAACTTTCAAAACGACTATCCAAATAAGAAAAACGTGTGGCCAAAGCATTAGCTTCTCCTATCATGACTTGCCTTGCTGATTGTGATGCAGGATCGTTAGCCACATTATTAATTGAAGCAAAAAACGTTTGTAAGCTAGGAGATAAACCCGCATTAGGATCAGACAACATATTATCTATTTGACTGGTAAAGTCATAATTCATTTGTAAATTGTTAGCTATACTTGCATTTGTTCTTAATTCAGAAACTATAAATTCATCGTGTATTCTACCGATACTGCTAACTTGTACTCCTGTACCTAATGCCCCAACGCTACCCGTTTGCGCTGCTCTTGTTTCAGCTTCTACACGTTGACGTGAAAAACCTTTGGTTTGCGCATTTGCAATATTATGACTGGTCGTCGCTAAACGACGGCTAGCTATATTTGCTCCGGAAATACCAATGCCTAAAACGTCAGCCGTACCCATTTATACACCCACCTTATAATTACCTGCAGATGCGTGCTGTTGAATCTCATCACGGCTGAGTATATTGATTATTTTGTTCGCATAATTCGGATCGGTTGCATAACCCGCTTTATGTAAGCCTTGAATATATAAACCATCATCCGCTTGCTCTGATTGAGAATGAATGACATCAGCATACCGACTATTCGAGCGTAAAAAATCAACGTAATCATTAAAGCTATCAGCATATGACTCATAAGATCTAAAAGATGCTTTTTCATATTTTGCCAGACCATTGTGATACTCCAATGTCGATTTTGTGACGGTATCTCCATGCCAACGACTGTCTGCTTTTATATTAAATAAGTTGTAGCTACTTGCTCCATCTGGTTTACGAATGACCGCTTTTCCCCAGCCCGTTTCTAATGCCGATTGAGAAACAAGCACTAACGGCGAAACGCCCAACTCATCAGCAGCTTCTTGAGCATAAGGTAAAATATGATTCGTGAATTCTTCTGGCGAATTAAAAGATTTATTATCTTTCATTGGTTTTATTGAGCTTAATTCACTCGCAGCTAAACCACGTATAAAGGATTGGTCTACAGAGTGTAGATTGTGGCTAGAAAGCGGCAATAATTTGCCATGTTTTAATACTTGGTTTTGAAATTGTTGAATAGTCACATCATCAGATTTAGTGGCTTCGGTTTTAGGTTTTCCTTGACGTAACTGCCTGATTAATGAATCAGCGATACCGATCCCTTTTCCTTCCGCCATATTGAGTGCAATTTGTTTATCATACATATCTCTATAGAGATCCGACTGATCACTATCAAAGATTTCATCCCCCATGCTCGCATCACGCATACTTTTAAGCATCATTTGAATAAAAATTCCTTCAAATTGCTTTGCTACCTGTTCTAGTGACGCATCTGGATCAGTCCTTGCCTGAGCACGTAACTCACTGAAGCCACTAAAATCGGTATATGTTGATGTTTGTACTGCGCTTTGCATAATCTTTCCTTAATGAATCATTAAGTACTATGCAGAAACCGTGCCTACTTTTTGGAAAAATACTGAAAATGAAACAAAAATATTTTCTCATCATTCCGGCGTACTAGCCCAGGGGCGAAGCCACGGGATGGCTGCAGGTAGAACAATGCAGAACAATTGCCGGGGCCGGAAACCCAGTGGTTACAACAAGTTACTGGCGCCGGAATGGCGATGTGGAGTTAATGGGGCAACTGTGAGTGCTTATATAACCACTATCTCAGCATGCAAAGCACCCGCTTCTTTGAGTGCCTCTAAAATGGCGATTAGGTCACCGGGGGCTAGACCAAGCTCATTCATACCTCGAACAACATCATCTAATGTTGGGCTATCTTGTATTTTGAAGGTACGCGCATCTTGATTAATTTTAAGATTCGACGTGGGCGTAACCACCGTTGTACCCGCATCAGTAAATGGCTGATTAACATCAATTCCCTCTGTAATCGTGACGGTTAAATTACCATGTGAAACAGCAGCTGCTGATATATGCACATTCTTACCAATGATGATGGTACCGGTACGCGCATTAACAATTATTTTTGCTGCTGGTTCAGCCGGCGTCAGGGTCATGTTCTCTAACATTGAAATAAACGCCACACGTTGTGACGTATCCTCAGGAGAACTAACAACAACTGAACCTGCATCTTTTGCATAAGAAGTGCCAGGGCCAATGCTATTATTAATTACATTCACTAAGCGGTTAGCTGTTGTGAAATCTGGTTTAAATAAGTTTAGTGTCACTTCTTTATCTAAACCAAAAGGTGTATCTACCTCACGTTCTACTATTGCACCATTTAAAATTCTACCCACGCTAGGTACATTGACTGTTATTTTAGAGCCGTCTAATCCTCCTGCTCCAAAACCACTGACCACAACATTACCTTGAGCCATTGCATAGATTTGATTATCAGCACCGCGAAGTGGCGTCATTAACAGACTGCCCCCTCTTAAACTTTTTGCACTGGCGACAGAAGATAAAGTGATATCTATTTTCATCCCTTCTTTAGTAAAGGGAGGAAGTTCCGCATGTATAGCAACCGCAGCAACATTTTTTGCTTGAAGGGTGACACCAGCAGGAATATTGACACCTAAACGAGAAATCATGCTTCGTAGTGTTTGTGTAGTCACTTCACCTGAACCGTCACCCGTTCCATTTAAACCAACGACTAAACCATAACCAATGAGTTGATTGCTACGAACGCCTTCTACTTGAGTTAAGTCTTTAACTCTTTCAGCACTGGCCGAACCTGAACTCATGCTGAGTAATAAAAATAGCCCTGCGATAAGTGTCATACTTAAATCTTTTCCTGATAACATTTTAAGTCCCCTTAATCGTAGGTTTAATACGGCCATGCTTGGCTTTGAAAGAATCTTCCTAACGTACCTACTTTATTTGCAGATGATAAGTCACCTTTACCGCTGTAAGCCATGTGTGCATTAGCAATACGTGTTGACTGAATGGTATTGTCTTGCCCAATATCTGCCGGGCGTACGACACCAATAAAACGAACATACTCATCCGACTGGTTTAACAACATCATTTTTTCACCGCGAATCACTAAGTTTCTATTAGGCAGTACTTCCGCCACAATGACTGTTATTTTTCCATTTAAACTGCTGTTCATTGCACTGGTGCCTTGCCCGCTAAATTCTCGCTCTCCCGAAAAATTATTTTGTAAAATTTCTACGCCATCCTTCTCAACTTTTTTACCTGCCAAGGTAGGACCCGGCAAATCAACTTTATTATCTTTAGAGCTATTTGTGTTCGATGTTGAACTTGCATTTGTATTCTCAAGCAATATAACTGTTAAGATGTCACCGACATATTTAGCCGTTAAATCTTCAAATAAACCAACCCTCATACCTTGCTGATAGATTGCACCATTGTCTTTTCTATAAATGGCTACACGTTCTTGTTTTTTAGGCTTAAAGTCTTCAGATGTTTTTCTTACACTTAATGGTTTTAAACAGCCACTTAAAAATAGTGCGCACGCTGTGACAACAAGGATTAATTTAATATGTGTCATTTTTTTATTCACTTTATATTCAACCATTAAATATTATTGTTAATGTATTGCAACATTTGATCTGCTGTTGAAATGGCTTTAGAATTCATTTCATAAGCGCGTTGCGTTTCAATCATGTTCACTAACTCTTCTACCGTATTCACATTAGAGCTTTCTATTGAACCTTGTATTAAAGAACCTAAGTTACTTGAATCTGGACTTCCTATAACAGGTGCACCACTTGCACCTGTTTCAACCATTAAGTTTCCACCTATAGATTGCAAACCTGCAGGGTTTACAAAATCTGCAATTTGAATAACCCCTACCTGTGCTGGTGCAGGATTACCTGGTTGCGTAACAGACACCGTACCGTCTGCACCAATGGTGATACTTTGTGAATTTTGTGGAATGATAATATCAGGTTGAACACGGTAGCCTGAAGCATTAACCAATTGCCCTGTAGAGTTAACTTGGAACTCACCATTACGTGTATAAGCAATATCACCATTTGGTTTTAATATTTGAAAGAAACCTTTTCCTTGAATAGCAGTATCAAAGGTATTATTTGTTTGAATTAAATTACCTTGAGTATGCAATTTTTGTGTTGCAACGGTACGTACGCCTGTACCTAAACTTAAGCCTGTGGGTAGTTCTGTTTCTTGACTTGTTTGGCCGCCGGCTTGTCTTAAATTTTGATATAAAAGATCTTCAAATATTGCACGCGATCTTTTGTAACCGGTAGTATTTACATTGGCTAAGTTATTACTGACGACAGCAAGTCTATTTTGTTGTGCTTCTAACCCTGTCTTTGCTATCCAAAGTGCATTACTCATTTTAATTCTCCGAATGTATCTTTCTTAATTAGTAAGTAGCATTTAATATGCCAATACTATTTCTTAATGTTTTTAAGCTAGCTTCAACATCTGTGCTGCTTGCGCATTATTTTCTTCTGCTGTTTTTAACATTTTTACTTGCATTTCAAATTGTCTTCCAAGCTCAATCATATTAACAAGTGCCGCGGCGGCATTCACATTACTTGTTTCAATCGTTCCAGAAATAACAGAAACCTCATCGGATGAATCAGCATCTTCACCATTTTTTTGAACAAATAAACCTTGCTCTGTTCTTTTTAAATCTCTTGCTTCTGGCTTAACCAATTTAATTCTATCTATTACCGTTGAACCACCGGCATCGCCAATACTTTTAATACTGATGGTGCCATCTTTACCAATGTCTATCTTTGCTGTATCAGGAATTGTGATGGGACCACCTTCACCGAGAACTGGATGGCCCGCGCCAGTTTGTAGAACACCTGCACTGTCTAATTGTAAATCACCTGCACGTGTATAAGCTTCGCTTCCATCTGCCGCTTGCACTGCAATAAAACCTTGTCCGGCAACCGCAATATCTAAATCACGACCTGTAGTACTCATTGAGCCTTGCTTAAAATCTATACCTGGTTTTTCTGTCATAGAATAAACTCTTGTCGGATGACCGCTGCCGCCATACAAAGGCATACTCCGCGCTGCTGCCAAATCAGCACGGAAACCTGTGGTGCTAATATTCGCTAAATTGTTTGCGTTAATGGCTTGAGCAATCATATTTTGCTTTGCACCATTCATTGCGATATATAACATGCGATCCATAGTCTTAACCTATACTTAACGAATATTAATGATGGATTGAGTAACCGAATCCGCAGTTGAAATAACCTGCGCGTTGGCTTGGAAATTTCGTTGCGCGGTGATCATGTTCACCAGCTGCCCTGTTAAATCCACATTAGAATTTTCAAGTGCGCCCGATTGTATTAAACCTAAACTACCTGAACCCGGTGTACCGATTAATGCAGGGCCAGATGTAAAACTTTCTGACCAATTCGTTTCACCTAGTTGGCGTAAACCATTTTTATTTGAAAAATTTGCTAAGGTAACTTGGCCTAATGTTCTGGTTTGCCCATTAGTGAATTTGGCGCGAACAATACCGGTACCATCTATATCTATACCGGTTAAGCGACCCGAGGTATAACCATTTTGTTGAATCCCATTTACTGTAAAATTACCACCAAACTGAGTCACTGGAATATCACCGTACAAATCAAACGTCAACGACATAGGATCAGCGCCGGTTCCTAGTTCAATAGGTGCGTAGCTTAATTTTCCTGGCGGAATGTCGATACCATTTATCTGCGCTAAACCACCAGCACCATCAAATTTAATTTTATTACCTGTAAACTCACCTGTTTCTGGATTTTTTGGTCCATTTAACGACTTGCCATTCACAAAGGTATGTACCTCCCATTCATTAGGTACATCTGTTTTTATATAATACATACTGGCTAAAGAAGGCGTACCTAATGAATCATAAACCGTTAATGATGTGGAATGCGTGAACGACGAAGGACGTTCTGGCTCAAAAGGAATTGTTTTTGGTGGTACTTGACCACTGTCTAAGTTCACTGCTACTTCAATAAGGTTTGTTGATTTAGGAGGAATATTAGATGAGTCTAAACGCAGTGGACCTGCGGCACCGGTGATGGCACCAAATTCATCAGCTATATTCACGACCATTTTTTGAGAATTACTATTTACAATAAAACCTTCACGATCTGCTTGGAACTGACCTGAACGTGAATAAACTCTCGAACCATTATCATCTAAGATAAAAAAACCTTCGCCATTAATTGCCATGTCTAATTTATTATCTGTAAAACCAACTGTACCTTGGGTAAATTGTTGATCGACCGAGGTTAATCGCACACCGGCACCGATGGATGTAGATGTACCGCCAGAACTTGATGCAGCATAAACATCTGCAAAATTTGCTCGTGATTGTTTAAAACCTGTTGTACTTGCATTGGCAACGTTATTACCAATTACCCGTAACTCTGATGCGGCGGCATTAATACCGCTGAGTGCTGAACGAAATGGCATGGTGAATCTCCTCTGTTACAAAATTTCTTTTACATCAGCCAACGTAGCTGAACCTGCATTAGCCAAACTTAATGAAACACCTTGACCACCCGAACCTAATGAAACGCTTTGAACTTTGTCAGTAATTAATGTGGCAAGTGATTGTGCTTTACCATCAACCATTCCCACTGCTTGTATACTATAACTACCGGCTTGTGCTTTTGTGTTGGCATCTATCATGCCATCCCAAGTAAAGTGTGCTGTGCCTGCAGGCTTAGTGCCTAAATTAATTTCTTTCACTAGAGCCCCACTCGCATTCATAATGTTGACCTTTAAATCAGCGACATTAGTATCTAGATCAACACCGCCTCGCATGGGTACACCTTGCGTAAGACTGGTCATTTGCCCAGGAACTAAAACATTACGCCCGACCATGCTTGATGCTTGTAATGCCTGACTTGATTTCAATGAATTGGCTAAACTATTAAATGAATCTTTAATTTCTTTTAAACCCGACACGGTACTGAACTGTGCCATTTCACTTATGAACTTACCGTTTTCCATAGGTTTCATAGGATCTTGATGATTCATTTGTGTTGTCATCAGTTTAATAAAATCTTCTTGTCCCAATTTTTGCTCTTGCATTTTTGGTTTTGGTTTTGACAAACCTAAACTTTCTAAAACATTCATATTGGGTTTATTTACACTGTCCATCTTTAGACTCCTACTTACCTTAATTAAACTTTAAAATTAACTTTATTGTCCTAGTGACAACGTACGCATTAACATTTGTTTTGCTGTGTTCATCACTTCAACATTGGTTTGATAAGAACGTGATGCTGAAATCATATTGGTCATTTCTTCAATGACATTTACATTTGGCATGTAAACATAACCGTCTTCATTCGCGAGCGGATGACCTGGGTTATATTCGGCTTTGCTTGGCTCTTGCTTTTCTACTATGCCAAGTACTTGCACACCAACACTGCTGTTGTCACCGTCAAATTCGTTACTTATCATTGTCGCAAATATGGGTTGACGAGATTTATACACTGTATCGGTACTACTACTGGCACTGTTTGCATTCGCTAAATTACTTGCAGTGGTATTTAAACGTAATGTTTGAGCATTTAACGCAGAACCAGCAACATCAAAAATATTAAATAAACCCATGATTAATCTCCTCTAATCGCTGACATCATCTTGTTAATACGACCAGTCATAATTCGTAATGTCATAAGATAACGCATTGAATTTTCAGTAAACTCAGACATTTCTACATGTGGTTCAACGGTGTTACCATCTAACGAAGATTGGTTTGGTTGGCGATAAAGTGTTTCCATTCCCATAAAGAAACCTTTAGGTTGAATATGTCCGCTTTGTGTCGCATTCAATGGCGCTTTAGCATTAGAGACTGAAAGTGATTTCAACGCTGATTTAAAATCAATATCTTTTGCTTTATAACCTGGGGTGTCTGAGTTGGCGAGATTTTGAGAAAGCAATTGTGCACGGTGAGTTTGCAAGTGCATTGCATTTTCATGAATCCCAAACATGTTATTAATATTGATAGCCATCTGTTCCATTCCTCGTTTGTGTACAGAGTTAATTGCAACAGCCATGCCAAACGACTTAACCAAGTAATATCAATAACTTAAGAATAAAACATAACTAAATAAAGCGGCAAAACTAAGCCTTTACGGCAACGGAAGTTGCCGCTTATAGCGAAAGATGGGATTTTTTTAAAAGAGGTACGAGCAGAACCGTTAGCGAAAAACTAACAGCTAAATTTTTACGAAGTTATTTTTCATTTAGTTTATAAACAACGCCATCAGGATAACGTTTCATCATAAACGCCTTAGTGTAACCTGTCGGTGATTCTGAACCACCTAGAATAAGCGTACCACCCGGCTTTAAGATCGTAGCCATACGTTCTAAAATATCTTTTTTCATTTCAGAAGAAAAATAAATTAAGACATTGCGACAAAAAATAATATCAAACTTACCCAGTAATGAATAATTAGTAAGAAGGTTTAATTCAGTAAATCGTGCTCTTCTTTTAATATCTGCATTAATAGCCCACTTGTCATCAAGCTTGGTAAAAAACTTATCTCGGCGTTCAGGCGCTAAACCACGCACCACACTTAACTCATCGTACTGACCGAGCTTGGCCTGGTTCACAACCGTTTGTGAAATATCAGTACCGACAATTTCCACATTAGATGTTAGCTTGCCTGGGTTTTTCTGTTGGAACTCACTGATCGCCATACTAATAGAATAAGCTTCTTGTCCTGTTGAGCTTGCCGCAGACCAAATTTTAATGGGAGACTTACTCGCAGAGAGCTCAACCAATAACTCTTTTGTTAAAATTTCAAAAGGATAGACATCACGAAACCACATGGTTTCATTCGTGGTCATGGCATCAATGACTTTTTCTCTTAAGTGTCTATCATTGCCTTTTACCAACGTCATCATCATTTCAGAAAGACTTTTAAAAGAAGACTCTTCCGTGACGCGTTTTAAACGGCTGGTGACGAGATAGTGTTTGTTTTCACCTAATACAATACCACACGCATCTTCTAGATAACGTCGAAAAGTATCATATTCACTGACTGCAATAGGGGATTGTTCCAATGGCGCGCCTTACCTTACAAAATTGAATTAATAAAAATCATACAATGTAGATTATATAATACCTTTGACCGTCAACAAATCTTTAATTTCTCTAACTAATTCTTCAGCTTGAAATTTAGGTATAAATTTATCTGCTTTAACTTTCTCTGTCATACTTTCATTAAAGCCGCCACTTAATGAAGAGAGCAACATAATGGGCAAATCTTTCATTCTATCGTCGGCACGTATGCTTGTTGTTAAAGTATACCCATCCATTTCTGGCATTTCTATATCAGAAATAAGCAGTTTATATTCATCGGTAATAATAAGTCCTGCATCTGCTTTTTCTTTTAATATATCTAAAGCTCCTTTGCCGGTAGTAGCAATATCACATTCAATACCTATTTGCTGGAGTGTCCGCTGAACTTGATTACGCGCAACCATTGAGTCATCTACTATTAAAAAGCGCATAGGATTGCCATTTTTATCATTCAGTTCAGATGCATCTTCAATATGTATGTCAGCACCTATAATTTCAGATAATATTTTTTCTACATCAATAATTTCAACTAAGCTACCTTCAACCTCGGTTACTGCCGTCATATAATTATTACGCCCTACGCCTTTAGGTGGCGCTTTTATATCTTCCCAATTCATATTAACAATACGTTCAACCGCATCGACTAAAAATGCCTGCACTGAGCCATTGTATTCTGTAATAATTATTAATTTATCTGGGCCCGCTTCTATAGGACGTTGGCCTATTGCAGATGCAAGATCTATAACAGGAATGGTTTGTTTTCGAAGTGTCGCTAAACCTCGCATGGAGGAATGAGACTGTGGAAGTTGTGTCAGTTTAGGACAAGATAATACTTCTTGGACTTTAAACACATTGATACCAAATAGATGCCGTCCTTGTAATTTAAATAGCAATATTTCTAGCCTATTTTCTCCGACTAAATTGGTTCGTTTATCTACTTGATCTAATACACTAGCCACAATATAACTCCTAAATTCACATACGTACAGTTACGTCAATCTATATCGGCCAGAAATAGGAATACCTTGAGAATATAAGTTAAATAATAAAATAAGCTTAAATGGCATGACGATTGCATTTATTTACAGTAAATATGAGTTTTTAACGAAAATAGGCTAATCCATGACTAAATGGGTAACAATTCGCATTCTAGAGCACCGTTTTAAACAGGCTAATGTCATTTTATTGACTGTATTAAGCGTATTTGCGTTGCCTGCACACGCCTATACCCTGCAAAGTCACGCCGAAATTCATGAAGCAGTGAATGCTTTTATCTCAAAACAAGATATTCCACTTAAGAATGTACAGGTGTCCGTCACCTCATTGAATGCGCAAATCCGTGTAGCTCAATGCCCAAAAGCCCTTAAGGTGGCATCAGCTCCCGGTTCAAAATTAATGGGATACACCAGTTTATCGGTGAGCTGTCCCGCTTCAAAATACATAAATTCCTGGAAAATACATGTTGCCGCCCACGTAGATGGTGTGGTCGACACCTTAGTGGCTCGCTATCCAATTAGTCGTGGCTCGATTATTCGAGAATCTGATCTTCAATTTGCTTCACGACGCTATTCTCAGTTAAATCATGGCTATTATTCAAATCCGCAAACGCTCGTCAATAAAGAAGCTAAGCGTAACCTAAAAATGGGTAAGGTAATTACACCACAATTAGTCAAAGAACCGAAACTGGTATTACGAGGCCAACATGTCACCATTATTGCTCAAAAGGGGCATTTAAACTTACGAGTTAAAGGAAAAGCACTCATGGATGGCCAACAGGGACAAACCATTAAAGTCTCGAATTTAAAGAGTAAAAAGCTCATTTATGCACGCGTTATTTCAGCGGGCACAGTAGAAGTGATTTTTTAATTTTATCACTCGATAAGTGATTGATATTTATATAGTATTATAGGAGAAATAATTTAAGCTAAAATGCTAAAGTTATTTCTAAATAGGACGCTAATAAGCATGAGAGAAGATCTATCCGGAGTTGATTATGAATGATATTACAAATATTAATTCAAACAGAGCACAGTTAAATTCTAACCAAGCTGGCTCAATTAAAAGTCGCAATGAAGCGAAGCAAGGTAGCACGAGCGAAGGCGCGGCTACATTGGGCGACCGTGTCACATTAACGGATACAGCCTCACGTCTGAAAGATATTGAGCAGCAATTATCAAGTGCCCCTTCAGTTGATAGTGCTCGTGTTGCTGAAGTTCAAAGTGCAATATCAAATGGTGATTATAATATTGACGCTGAACGTGTCGCAGACAAAATGTTGGCATTTGAAGAATTCATGGGATAAAAATCATGTCTTCATCAACATCACTCCCCTCTCTTATAAATATCCTGTCTTCTACGCAAGATAAAGTAACCCAGTTACTAAAACTGCTTCTACTTGAAACTAAAATGCTAGAAAAAAATGATATCGAAGCGCTTGAAACTATCACGCTTAAAAAAGTTGATATAACAGAACAGCTCGAAAAAAGTGATCAACAACGCATCGCATTTTTAACCTCGTATTCGCTTAACCCCGATAACCCGCAACAATGGTTAAAAACGAATGAACAGAAAAAAATTTGGCAAGAGATAAAAACCCTTTCGATAAAAGCCCAAAAACAAAATCAAATTAATGGTCAAGTTATCAACGGCAGCCGCAACCGTATACAATCGCAAATTCAAATACTCAATGCCTTACCCCCTTCACCTGAATTAACCTATTCAGCCAAAGGAGCGAATATCCAACAACACACATCAAATACACTAGCACGTGCTTAAAGTTTAGACTTAATTAAAAATTTTTTGATATAAAAATTCGCTTCGCAACAAATTCACAAAACACTCTGATATCATACTTATGCTGAGTCCCCGTAGCTCAG
>JASFYW010000044.1:0-13350 GCA_045046865.1 Woeseiaceae bacterium
CAAGCGATGGATTCAGGTCAACTTGTATCAGATGATATTGTGTTGGGAATGATCAAAGAGCGTTTGTCAGAAAGTGATGCTAAAAATGGTTTCATTTTAGATGGTTTTCCACGCAACATTCCTCAAGCAGAAGCATTAGACCGAATGCTGGATGATGAAGATAAACCATTACAAGCCAGTTTATTGATTGATGTTGAATTCAGTATTCTTATGCAACGTTTAACCGGTCGTCGTACCTGTGGTTCATGTGGCCAAATGTTTAATATACATACTTCACCTCCTCGTATAGAAGGTCGTTGTGATAAATGTGGTGGTGGTTTAGAGCATCGTGCAGATGATAACGAAGAAACTATTGGTAACCGTCTTGGTGTGTATGAAGCAGAAACAGCGCCATTAGTTGATTATTTCCGTAAGCAAGGAAAGTTACGTACCGTACGTGGAGTAGGGGAAGTCGATAGTATTTTTGCCGCAATACAACGCGTTTTAGATAGCTTGCCCACGTCAAAAACGGTAGAGACTAAACCTGCAGTAACAGAAACTGTTGTTAAAAAAACACCAGTTAAAAAGAAAAAAACAAGTAAGAAGAAAACAGCAGCGAAGAAAAAAACTGCATCTAAGAAAAAAGCATCTAAAAAGAAAACGAGCAAGAAGAAAGTCGCGAAGAAAAAGGTGAGTAAGAAAAAAGCCACGGAAAAAGTTTCTAAGAAAAAGGCGAGTAAGAAAAAAGCCAAAAAGAAAGTTTCTAAGAAAAAGGCAAGTAAGAAAAAAGCCAAAAAGAAAGTTTCTAAGAAAAAGGCGAGTAAGAAAAAAGCCACGGAAAAAGTTTCTAAGAAAAAGGCGAGTAAGAAAAAAGCCAAAAAGAGAGTTTCTAAGAAAAAGGTGAGTAAGAAAAAAGCCAAGAAGAAAGTTTCTAAGAAAAAGGCGAGTAAGAAAAAAGCCAAGAAGAAGCGTTAAAATTTTAAACGTGAAATGAAATAAAAATGCGAGCAATATGCTCGCATTTTTTATTCAAAAGCCATAAATATAGTCAGGATATGGGCTATATTAATCTTAAATATGGAGTATATTTCTTAAAATAATGTCTTAATTTACTAAGTTTTATTATTTTCCTGCCGATAAAGATTATGTTACTTATCACTTATTTGGAAACAGTTAGTTAACCATGCTTGACGAAAAGACAATCAAAGAAGCTAAAATTCTCGTTGTTGACGATCAACCAGCAAATGTCACCTTGATCGAGAAAATGTTGGATATTGGTGGCTATATCAATGTTATTTCGACAACAGATCCGACTCAAGTTGAGTCACTTTATCTCGAACAGGGCAGTGATTTAGTCATGCTAGATTTAAATATGCCCGTTATGGATGGCTATCAAGTCATTGAAAAAATTAGAGAAGTTGACCCTGATTACCCCCCTATTATTGTATTAACTGCGCAAAGTGATCGTGAATCACGTATTAAAGCACTGGATATGGGCGCGCGTGATTTCCTCGCCAAACCGTTTGACCGCGTTGAACTCATGACGCGCATTCGCAATATGCTAGAAGTGCGAATTATGACGAAAGCAATGAAGAACCAGAACCAAATTTTAGATGAAATGGTAAAAGAGCGTACACAGGAACTTAATGACACTCGCCTTGAGGTAATTCGACGCCTAGGTCGGGCAGCTGAATATCGTGATGATCTGACAGGCTTTCACATCGTACGTATGAGTCAATATTCACAAATACTTGCCCTGGCCACAGGTATGGAAGCGCGCCTTGCGGATATGTTACTCAATGCCAGCCCCATGCATGATATTGGAAAAATCGGTGTCCCCGATAATGTGTTGATGAAACCAGGCAAACTTGATGCCGATGAATGGAGCATCATGAAAACACACGTAGATATTGGCGTTGAAATTCTTTCAGGATCGAGCTCAGAGCTAATGGAGCTGGCTGCGGAGGTTGCACAAAATCACCATGAAAAATGGGATGGGTCAGGTTATCCAAAGGGATTAGCCGGTGAGGATATTCCTTTAAGCGGACGAATCGTTGCCATTGCAGATGTTTTTGATGCTTTAACAACAGAACGACCTTATAAAAAAGCATGGCCGGTGGAAGAGGCTGTGGAATTTTTAAAAGGACAAAAGGGTAAACACTTTGAACCACGGTTAGTTGATTTATTTATTGATATCCTTCCAGACATTTTGAAAGTACGAAATGAATACATAGAATGTAGTTAATGAAAAATATAAACGATAAAAAAATTAAAATTTTAGCGGTTGATGATAATTTGGTTAACATTAAAATTTTAAGTCAATTTCTTTTAAAACAAAGCTATGAAGTTATCACTGCAGAGTCAGGTGAAGAAGCAATTGAATTATTTAAAGCAGAAGATCCTCAAATCATTTTGATGGATGTCATGATGGGAGGAATGAGTGGGTTAGAAGCTACGGCAAAAATAAAAGCGCTTTCAGGCGATAAGTGGGTTCCAGTTATTTTTATGAGCGCATTGGCTTCGGAAGAAGATAAAATTAAAGGGCTCGATGTTGGTGATGATTACATTACAAAACCTGTTGAGTTTAATATTCTTGTTGCGAAGTTAAAAGCTGTTCAACGTATTGCTGATATTCAATTCAAACTTTCCGAGACAACTGCAGAGTTACAACAATATAAAAAAGCAGAAGAAAGTGAACAGGTCATGGCGCATGAGTTAATGAACAGTTTGTTTGCCGGTGGTGAATGTGAGGGTCAAGATTTTCATATTTGGCATATTCCTGCAACACGTTTTAGTGGAGACTTGATTGTTGCCGAAAAATATTCAGATGATAGACTTTATTTATTACATGCTGATTCAACAGGTCATGGCTTAACTGCAGCATTACCTTTGTTGCCTATCTCTCAAACATTTTATGCTATGGCTAAAGAAGGTTACTCTATTGGCCAAATAGCCAGAAACATGAACAAGCAATTAAAAGCCACCATGCCGATCAATCGTTTTGTCGCGGTTTCTCTTGTACTCATTGATTATTCAAGCAATGTGGTTGAAGTTTGGAATGGCGGTAACCCCTGTGTGTTCGCAGTAAATGAAAGTAATGAAATTGTTAAACGTTTTGATTCTCAGCATTTAGCTTTAGGTATTTTGCCTGATTCGGATTTTGATACGAATACAGATTTTTTAGTTTGTGAAGGTAGTAATACCTTGGTTATTTATTCGGATGGTTTAACTGAAGCTGAAAATAGAGAGGGCGAAATTTTTGATGAAGACAGCTTGCTTGAAATATTAAAAATAGAAAGTGATGCTGTTAAGCTACGAAATAATATTGTTGAAGCAGTGTCTAATCATCTTGATGGTGACAAAGCACATGATGATATGTCATTGGTTGTTGTTAATACTCATAAAAGTCAGGCTTAACGTTTAAATTTATGGCTAATATAACTTAAGTAGCGCACCACGATACCTACCCCTGTTTCTTTTATACGCTGAAGTATAGAACGGGACGTCCAATCTTCTAAACTTATTTTTATACTCTTAGAGAAATCTTTTTCAAAAAGCGTTTTGATTTGTTGATGACTTTGTTCATCATAAACTTCGATATTGGCATCTAAGTTTAGAAATTGATTCCACCGATCAAGATTGCTTGAACCGAGAGTATACCAATCATCACATAAAATAATTTTAGCGTGTGTAAAACGCGGTTGAAATTCATATATTGTAATATTGGCTTTTAATAAACGTTGATAGTAGCGTTGTATCGCATAAGAAATCCACTTGTGGTCACTGTATCTGCCGGGAAACAATAATCGAACATCAACCCCTTTCTTCGAGGCAAAGCGAAGAGCGCGTCGCACTTTCCAACTACTGACAAAATAAGGTGATGTCAGCCAAACATGTTTTTTACTGTTTCGAATATGGGTGATGGTGGTGCGAATAATTTCATTTTTTTCTGTGCCCGCAGAAATAAGTACGCGGGCTTTTAGTGTTGATATGTTTTTTATATGAGTAGTGCCAGAAGGAGTGTGTTTTTCATGGAAGAGTTCGAGAAAAGAATGTGTTAAATCTTCAATGACTTCGCCCCGTACTTCTAACATAAGATCATGCCAGAAATGAGAGGTAGCGTCAGGCGAAAACTCATCGGTGACACCTGCGCCACCAATATATGCGACATGCTTATCGACAATTAATAACTTCCTATGATCTCGTTTTAAGCTTCGGCCTAAATGTAAAAATGTAACAGGATTATAAAGTTTTAATGCTATGCCAGAATCTATTAACTTATTTTTATCTTCTTCGTTTAGCCCTTTAGATCCGTACTCATCTAAAAGTATTAAAATATCAACGCCACGTTTTTTTGCTTCGCATAAAGCGGATATAAAATCGTTGGCTATATTGCCTGAAGTAAATAAGTAAGATTCTAAAAAAACTTGAGCTTGTGCATTCTTAATAGCCTCTAACATTGATGGAAAATATTCCGCACCATCCACCAACACATTAAAGCGATTATTATTACGCCAAGGATATTGGTATTGTTGCTTATTTTTCATTACGTGAGAGTAGTCATCTACTGCGTTACCTTAAAGACAACGACCTTGTTGTCTTTAATCTGTAATGCCGTTTTATTCAACAGTAAGTCATGAATCTGCTCACCTGCAATTTTAAATCGCCAGCCTTGTAATAAAGGAATATCCTTTTCGCCCATAATTAATTTTTCAATCGCTTTACGGTTTGCAATATTAGCGGGGCTGATACTTTGTTCGCTAGCAATCAGTTTAAGCTGAGTTAATAATAAATCAGCCACCACTTCTTGGTTTGGTGTGAGTCGTTTTGGTTTTTCTCTATTGGGTAATTCATCGTCACCGAGTACTATGGCTTTTTTTATGCAGTTTAAAAGTATCTCACCAGAGTGCTCAATAATGCCGGGCTTAATATTGGCAATGCTGCTTAATTGCTTTGTATCTTTAGCCAGTAGTTGCGATGCGGCAAGCACAATATCGTCAGCTAAAATCCATCGGCGAGGACGGTCTTTTTTGATGGCGACCGTTTCGCGCCATTCAGCAATATTCATGGCTGCAGCCAGTTGTCTTGGTCTTAACTTATTAATGCCTTTCAGTTTTTTCCACGCATCTTCCGGGCGAGTAATGTAAAGCTCAGGCTGGCAAAGCAATTCAAATTCATCGTCTAACCAATGTTCACGGTTTTGCTCGATGAGTTGTTGTTTCAAAATAGGGTATAGTTCTTTTAAATACACCACATCATCACAAGCATAATTAATTTGCGCTTGGCTTAAAGGCCGTTTACTCCAGTCTGTACGAGTATGGGCTTTATCTAATTGAATATTTAATATTTTTGCTACTAATGCGCCGTAGCCCACCTGCTCACCATAACCCAACAAGCTTGCCGCTATTTGAGAATCAAATAATGGGCTAGGGAGTTCGCTGCATAAGTCATAAAATATTTCATAATCTTGCCTTGCGGCGTGCAGCACTTTTATTTTGTTTTTATCATTAATGATCTTCATCAATGGTGTGATGTTATTGAGTGCAATGGGGTCAATACAAGCCACAACATCCTCTGTCGCCAGCTGTAAAAGGCAGAGTCTAGCGCGGTAGGTTTTTTCTCGAACGAATTCGGTGTCGATAACGAGTATTGGGGCATCTTGTATTTGTTCACAGAGTTGCTGTAACTTTTCTTCAGTATCAACATAGAAAATTTCATACTGTGTTTTATTGTTGTCTGGCATACCGCGGGAATCCTGATAATAAGAATAAGCTCCTATAATAGCAAAATGCTATTTCTTGTACGAGTTATGCAGGGTAAGATAAGATTTTTATTAATAAAAATAACGCTTATCTCTGATGTTGCAATTAATTAAAGTATTTTGGTCGATTTGTCGTTTTAAGGCGGCACCACAAGATTTGCCTGTGGCACGGAATTTACTCATTGCTGCTGTGATCGCAGGTATATTTGTTGATAGTTTTGGCTCTTCTTTGTTAATGAAAGAAACATCGGCAATGGATGTTGCTATTACAGTGACCATTTTTAACGTTGTTTTACTCTTTAGTTTATTTTTATTATTAAAAGCCATTGGTTTTAAAGAGCGAGCCATGCAAACACTCACCGCGGTTGCCGGTTCGGGCTTATTGATAAGCTTGGTCTTATTACCTAGCCTATTGTTTATTTATACGTCTGTTTCAGAATCAAAATCCTATGCTTTTTATATCTTAATCGACAATATATGGCGTATCTCGGTTAACGCACATATTCTTCGACACGCACTATCCATCGGCTTATTAATGGCGACGATTATCTCACTGAGTTATTTAATCTTTGGTGTCATGGTGGCAGATTATTTATTATCATTTCAACAGATTAAATCGTAATTAGGAACGTTATGCATATTCATATTCTTGGTATTTGCGGCACTTTTATGGGCGGCCTTGCGTTACTAGCACGTGAGCTAGGCCATACTGTGAGTGGTTCAGATGCAAATGTTTACCCACCAATGAGTACGCAATTACAGGAACAAGGTATTACCTTAATGCAGGGCTATGCCCCTGAACACCTGACTCCAGCCCCCGACTTAGTGGTGATAGGAAACGCCTTGTCTCGTGGAAATTCTGCGGTCGAAGCGGTATTAGAAAAAGGCCTACGTTATACCTCAGGCGCACAATGGTTGCTTGATTATGTGATACAAGATAAATGGGTTTTAGCCGTTGCCGGTACGCATGGAAAAACTTCAACAGCCAGTTTGTTAGCTTGGTTATTAGAAGACAATAATATGGCGCCGGGCTTTTTAATTGGCGGCATTCCCACAAACTTTGGTGTTTCTGCACGTTTAGGTGATACGCCCTTTTTTGTAGTTGAAGCGGATGAATATGACACGGCATTTTTTGATAAACGTTCTAAGTTTGTGCATTACCATCCTCGGACATTAATTTTAAATAATTTAGAATATGATCATGCCGATATATTTCCTAATATAGAAGCCATTCAAACTCAGTTTCATCATTTACTGCGCACTGTGCCAGCGAATGGATTAGTTATTTCTCATGCAGACTCAGAATATTTAGATCAAACCATTGAAAAAGGTTGTTGGACGCCAATAGAGTATTTTTCTGGTGAAACAAAAAGCGGTTGGCAAGCAAAGCCGATATCAGAAGATGGTTTAGAATTTGATGTCCTTTTAAATTCAGAGAAAGTGGCTACGGCAAAGTGGTCAATGTTGGGTGAACATAATATGCAAAATGCCTTAGCAGCGATTGCGGCGGCAAGACATGTTGGCGTGCCTGCAGCGCTGTCAGTTGAAAGTTTAACTGGCTTTAAAGGTATTAAACGGCGTATGGAAATTCTCGCAGTTATCAATGGCGTGACGGTTTATGATGACTTTGCTCATCATCCCACGGCGATAGAAGTAACCTTAGATGGCTTGCGTAAAAATGTCGGTAGTAAAAAAATTATTGCTATTTTAGAGCCGCGTTCGAACACCATGAAAATGGGCGTACATAACACTACGTTAGCTAATTCACTAAAGCAGGCCGATGAGGTCTATCTATATTTGGCCGAAGGTGTGAATTTAGAATTAGAGAAAAATTTAAGAACAGAATCCGAAGCAATCAATGTATTTTCTTCAATTCAAGCTATTATTGATACTGTTATTAAAAGTATAAAACACGGTGATCATATATTGATTATGAGTAACGGTGGCTTTGAAGGCATACATCAAAAAATTATCGACCAACTAGGATAAACACACACTGTGACTCAATCTCAACAAAATCCTCAAACCCCTGTGATTGTTGCCTTAACCGGTGCATCCGGTGTTCAATATGCTTTACGATTAATGCAGTGCCTAGTTGAGGCGGATGTGCCGATTTATTTAATGGTTTCAAAGGCGGCACAAATTGTTTTGTCGATGGAAACAGATTTAAAGGTCCCCGCTAAATCTTCAGAGATGGCCAAGTTTTTCACCGGGTTGTATCAAGCAAAGGATGATCAAATAAAAGTCTTTGGTCAGGAACAATGGACGGCACCTATCGCCAGTGGTTCACATATGGCAAAGTCGATGGTCGTCGTTCCATGTACCACAGGAACGCTTGCTGCCATTGCAAACGGTAACAGTGATAATTTATTAGAGCGCGCCGCAGATGTCATGTTAAAAGAACGCCGTCAATTGATTATGGTTGTTAGAGAAACGCCTTTTTCTCAAATACATTTAGAAAATATGTTGCGACTTTCTCAAGCTGGCGCAACCATTATGCCGGCTAACCCAGGGTTTTACTCCAATCCTGAATCACTTGATGATATTTATGATTTTATGGTTTCACGAATTTTAGATCACTTAAACATTGATAACACCTTACAACCTCGTTGGGGTGAATAACTTTAACTGAACAGAAATAGCTAGCGGTAAAAAAGCATGGAAGAACTAGAGACCATTAAAATCCCCTTATTTCCTTTGGATGCAGTTTTATTTCCTGGCGGTGTTTTGCCGCTGCGAATATTTGAACCACGTTACCTTGATATGGTGAGTGATTGCCTGAAAAAGGAATGCGGCATCGGTGTCGTGTTAATTAAGTCAGGACATGAGTCGGGTGAAGCGGCAAAGGTGAATGGTTTTGGCACCTTAAGTTATATCTCTTACTGGCATAAACGCGTCGATGGCATGTTAGGAATAACGTTAACGGGTGAGCAACGTTTCCGTATCTTATCAAGTGAAATACAAGCAAACCAATCCATCATTGCCGAGGTTACTTTACTTCCAACATTTGAAACATTAGAAGTTGAACACCAAGCTGAGTCATTGGTGAAGCTATTAAAACAAATTATCGCTCAACTCGAACCACCTTATACCACTATGACGAAGTATTATGATGATCTAGATTGGGTTAGCGCACGTCTAATCGAACTCTTACCGTTAGAGTTAAATAAAAAACAAGAAATGTTATTAATGACGAACTTAAAAGAAAGGTTAGATTATCTCCAACCTTTATTAGTTTCTATGGAAATGCTCTGACGCCCGCAAAGACAGCAGTGACGTCACTTACAAAGTTTTAAATACTTTCTCTGCCGCATCCAATGTTTTTAAAATATCTTCATCCGTATGTGCACTAGAAACAAAACCTGTTTCATAAGAGGATGGTGCAAGGTAAACACCTTCTTTTAACATCCCGTGATAAAACGTTTTAAAACGCTCAGCATCACAAGCACAAACTTGTTCAAATGTAGAAATATTTTTATCTTCAGTAAAGAAGAAACCAAACATCGCTCCCACCTGATTAGTGGTTAAAGGAATATTCGCTTTCGCCGCACGTTCTTCTAAACCTTTAACTAACTTTGTTGTTTGCTTAGTGAGTGTTTCATAAAAACCACCTTCAGATATTTTTTCTAACGTCGCTAAACCCGCAGCCATTGCAACAGGGTTACCCGATAAAGTACCCGCTTGATAAACAGGACCAAGTGGCGCGATGTGTTCCATGATTTTACGTTTGCCACCAAATGCACCAACAGGCATACCACCACCAATGATTTTACCTAAGGTGGTTAAGTCTGGCGTAATATTATAATGCCCTTGTGCGCCAGATTTTGAAACACGGAATCCGGTCATCACTTCATCAAGTATAAGTACGCTACCATATTCATCACAAACATCACGTAAGCATTCAAGAAAACCTTCAATAGGCGGAATGCAATTCATATTGCCCGCAACAGGCTCAACAATAATACAAGCAATCTCAGAACCTATTTCTTTGAATGTTTGTTTTACTTGATCAATGTTGTTGTAGCTTAAAGTAATCGTCAGTTCAGCAAGACAATCGGGAACACCTGGAGATGTTGGTACGCCAAGTGTTAATGCACCAGAGCCTGCTTTAACCAATAAAGAATCGGAATGGCCGTGGTAGCAACCTTCAAACTTTACAATTTTATCGCGGCCAGTGTAACCACGTGCTAAACGTAATGCGCTCATTGTGGCTTCTGTACCTGAACTGACCATGCGAACCATGTCCATAGAGGGCACTAGCTCGCATACTTTGTCTGCCATTTTTGTTTCAAGTTCAGTGGGTGCGCCAAAGCTTAAGCCATTTTGCATAACAGCTTGTACACTTTTTAAAACATCAGGATGCGCGTGACCTATGATCATTGGGCCCCAAGAACCGACGTAATCAATGTATTGGTTATCATCTTCATCAAAAACATAAGCGCCTTGTGCTTTTTTGAAAAAGACAGGATCACCACCGACACCATTGAATGCGCGTACAGGTGAGTTAACACCGCCGGGAATATGTTTTTTGGCTGCAATAAAAAGATCACTAGAACGAGACATAAAAATTCCTTTGTTTCAGGTTTTATAAAAAATAAAGTTTTATTTTAACCCACTTGACATGCTTAGTGGGATTTAGCTTGGTTTATTATATCTACAAATTCCTGTGTAGATTCTAAAATATCGCTTTGGCCGAAAAGACTATGAATCACGGCGATCATATCAGCACCTTGTTTGAGTAGCTCTTTGGCATTGTTGTGTTGTATGCCGCCGATGGCGACGATAGGAATAGTTAATACTTGTGCCGCATCATGGAGTAATTCAATCTTCGCAGCACTTGCATTAGGTTTTGTTAAAGAAGGATAGAAACGACCCAAAGCTATATAGTCTGCACCATTTTTTTCTGCTTCTAAAGCAAGCTGAAGATCATTGTGACAGGTCACACCGATAATTTTGTCATCACCTAGTCGTTTTCGTGCGTCCTGTAACGAGGCATCACTTTGGCCAAGGTGAACGCCATCGGCATTCACTTCAATCGCTAAGTCAACAGCGTCATTAATTAAAAACATAACATCATGTTGATGACAAAGTTGGGCCAGTTCTTGAGCCTCTTGCGTTTGCACATCCATTGATGCAGTTTTATTTCTGTATTGGAGAATATTTATACCGCCAGCTATGGCGAGTTGTACTTTTTCTATCGGGTTATCGCAAAGAAGGGTGGAATCCGTGATTGCGTATAAACCTTGTAAAGATTTTTTTTTCATTTACTCGCTGTGCTGCCAGTAAAAACGGTGAGGAATACGTTGTCCATCAGCACTAATTTTAAAAGCATGTTGCAAAGCATTCCAACTATAATCTTGCGCTTCATTAATAGAATTAAATGCATCCAATCCTTGTGCGACCAATGCGGCAATGGCCGAGGCTAAGGTGCAACCTGAACCATGGTATTCATGCGGCAGTCGATCCCAACTAAAGGTTTCTTTATAACGACCTTCGGTAAACCATAGGTTATCAACATGCTCACTGTTTTCATGTGTGCCGGTAATTAATACATTTTCACAACCTAGCTGCATGAGTTTTAAACCGCTGTCTTTTAAATCTTCTTCAAAAGTAAGAAGGCGCGCTTCTAAACTGTTTGGGGTAAGAATGGTAGTGTAAGGCAAAATGTTGTCTTGAATGGCAGCATACAATTCTACATTGGCTAAGTTTTTACCACCGCCAGCGGCCAGCACAGGATCATAAATAACCGGTAGTTCAGGAAATTGTTTTAACAGTGTTGAGATAGATTCAATAATGGAGAGTGAACCGGTCATGCCAATTTTTATTGCATTGATCGAAACATCATTTAATAAGGTATTTGCTTGATCAAGAAATTGCTGAGGATCAACGGAGGTAAATGATTTAACATTATGAGTGTCTTGAACCGTTAATGCCGTAATTACAGAGACAGCATGTGCGCCCATGCTGGCAATGCTTTCTATGTCGGCTTGTATACCTGCGCCACCGGTTGGATCAAAACCAGACAAACAGAGAACGGTTGGGTTTAATTTTTTTGAGTTCATCATTAAAAAGGTTTAACCGTAGCAAGAATAATAATGGCAACTAAAATTAAAACAGGCATTTCATTAAACCAGCGATAATAAATATGCGAGTGTTTATTATTGTCAGCTTTAAAGTCTGCAACAAACTTGCCGCACATAACATGATAGATAACCAATAAAATAATCAAAGCAAGCTTGATATGTAACCAGAGGTCTTGGCTAAAGGTAGCCCAAGCATAATCAACTAACATGGCCGTTCCAAATAAAATCGTTAGCACGGCGCCGGGTGTCATAATGCCGTAAAATAATTTTCGCTCCATAATAATGAAACGATCATGACTTATCTTATCGTCAGATGATGCGTGGTAGACGAATAAACGCGGCAAATAAAACAAACCTGCAAACCACGTCACCATAAAAATTAAATGTAATGCTTTAAACCACATACTCTAGCTCCTAAAGGAAATCCGTCATTGCGAGGAAACAAAGTGACCGCGGCAATCTTTAACTACAGTGCACTCATCATGAGATTGCCGCGTCAGAACTAAAAATAATGTTTTTAGTTCTTTCTCGCAATGACATCTTGTTTTTTATTTAATATAGAAACAATTCTTTTTTTCCAAACAGCCAACTTTATTTCTCCAATTTTCTTTTTAACAATTTGTCCCTTGTCATCAATAAGAAAAGTGGTTGGCGTTAAACTAACGCGACCAAAAGCCGTCACTGCTTCAGACTTTAAATCTAATGCGATAGGGTAAGGAACCTTTTTACGCTTCACCATTTCCATCACGTAGTCAGGTCTATCATGAGGCATTGCAATGCCTATAATTTCTAAACCTTTATTATGCAGTTCATTATATAACTCAATAAGGTGAGGCATCTCTTTAATGCAGCCAGGGCAGGAGGTCGCCCAAAAAGTAATAAGAACCGGCTGGCCTTTTAAGTCTGAAATTTTTAGTTTTTTTCCGTCAATCAGTTGCAGCGTTAAGTCGGGCGCTTGTTGTCCCGCAGAAGGCGTTAACCATAAATAGGCAATGCTGGATAAAATGGCAAAAAAGATAAGGCTTAGTACAATTTCTTTTTTTATCATGTTGAAGAATCTTTATTTTTTGAATGCGTCGTTTTTAATAAATATGCATCAGCCAAGGCTTGATATATTGGCGTGGGACAAACAAGGTGAGATATTGATTTTGCTATTAAAGCCGTGGCCATTAAAGGCATGAGCATAGAAGAACTAGCGGTCATTTCCATCACAATAACAAAGGCAGTGATGGGTGTTTGTACAACGCCAGTAAAGTAACCGACCATGCCCAACATAACGATGGCACTGAAAGGAATATTTGGCATGAACTGCGCAAGATCTGCACCTAAGCCCGCGCCGACAGAAAGAGATGGCGCAAAGATACCGCCAGGAATACCGCTTAAATACGAAGCAACCGTTGCCATTAATTTATAGAAAGGAAAAGCCAGCGAGACCTCGCCACCATCAACCAAGTTTTTCGCTTCTAAATAACCAGTACCAAATGTTTGGCCGTCAGATAAAAAACCAAGCAAACTTAAAATGAGTCC
>JASFYW010000045.1:0-4484 GCA_045046865.1 Woeseiaceae bacterium
AGCGCGGTTTTTCAAATCACCCTCATCGGTTATTCAAGCTCACAGCTGCGAATGACCTTGGTCGGTAATTCTGCTTGTTTCCGGTGATACCGGACGTTATGAGTGGAAATGATTAAGGTAACCCAAATAGTTAGCACCGTAATTATATTAAGCGCACTTGTTTCGTGCTCTCATATTAAAAAAAATAATGTATTAGGTGAATGGAAAGCAATAGATTCAAATTTAGCTATAGTTTTTGAGAGAGAAGGAATGGCTTCGGTTACTATTCCAGATAAATCAGGAGAAATTTGTGACGTTAAAGATTTATACTGGGAGCTTAGCAAGGGAAAAATTATAGCAAAGGAGTATATTGGCGGAGAGCTTGAAGAGGTTTGGATAAACCACATATTTAAAATAACAACCAAAGATGGCGTGGCTAGGTTAAGTGGGAATATTTATAAAGGAATTTTAGTGAAAAATAAAAAATAGTGAGCGGGCAGGGTTTATGCTTATCAATAAGGCTATACTCATAACAAGTTGCTCCACGCAGACACATACTGCTACGCTCGTTTTTGTGTCTGTCGCTGCGCTCCATTTTACACAAAAACGCTCTCCGCAGTATGTGCTGGTGAGCAAGGCGTTAGGCCAAAAAAATATGAAACAGTACTTGTATCGATACTTCAAAACTGGAATGAACCCATTTAAGAGTACATCAGAATTAGCTGATGATGAAATTCTGGTTTTCATGAAAGAGAATTTTCCAAATCATAATTGGTTTCATGCTAATCCAAAACAAAGAATACGAAACCGAAGAAAAGTAGAAAAATGGTTGCATGAGGAATTTATTAAAACTGGTGGAGATCCTAAAACAGAACATCCCTGTTACTTCACACTTGGAGCGTCATCATTTTTGAAGAATTTTGAATCATTTGACGGTGAATCAATTGAACTAAAAATTCCCTTAAATGAGTTTTCTTCTAAACATATTAGCTTTACATACCCCGATAGCTTTTTTTCAGAATGGTTGAGTCGGAATCAAAGCCACCCACTTTTCAATAAAGACCTTAATGGCAGAGTATTTACACTTGATGGGTTACTTGAACTGTTGAGAAAGGATGCAATTCCAATTGATCAATTTATGTATACTTCAAGCTATGAATATCAGTTTTATATTGAAGCCCAAGTTTGGAACCTTGAAGACTTGCCCAATAAATACAAGGTCTAACAAAAACATGCAGCAGATATTGAAAATATGAGTAAATTAGCAACACTAGGTCCAAAAGGAACATACTCAGAATTGGCCGCATTGAAATATATACAATCATGTGATGAAACTTATGAAATTGTATATTTTAGCTCAATCAAAAAGGTGTTGGACTCTGTTGGTGACGGTTGCGATATTGCAGTCTTGCCTATTGAAAATTTCTCAGAGGGGTTTGTATCTTTAGTATTGGATCACATAATAGATAGCGATTTTAATATTATTTCAGAAATACTTCTTCCTATACAGTTTTCCTTTGTAAGCAATACAGTAGATATATTAAATGTCCATCGTTTGTTTGTTCAGTTCGTTGCTAAAGGCCAGTGTTCGGAGTATATCGACCGATTAGATAATATTGGTGTTATTTCTACAGAAAGTAATATTGAGTCATTGAATATGGTTGTTAGTGACTCAGCCAATAGTGCAGCAATAGTCCCTTCTGGTTCATTTGGCTTAGGAGATTTCAATACGGTTGTGGAGGATGTTAATGATTACAAGAACAATCAGACACGTTTTTTAGTGCTTTCTAACAAACGAAGAGAAATTGATACAAGTATGAGATCGAACTGGAAAACAAGTTTGGTAATACTTGATGATCACGATAGACCGGGGCTATTAGCTGAGATACTTACCTCCTTTTCTTCGAGAAATATTAATTTAACATCAATCATTTCAAGACCCACAAGAGTAGAGTTTGGTAGGTATAATTTTTTTATTGATATTAATGGGCATTCAGAAGACTTTTCTGTATTAGAAGCACTAAAAGAAGTTAGTCTTATTGCAAAAGTTAAAAATATGGGATCGTACTTAGTAGCTGAAATCGTATAACAACACGCCCTGAGGTGGACAACAAGTAAATATTTAGTTGTTCACAGCAAAATTCAACAGCGGTGAGCCCTGCCTCTTCAATGCATTTAAGTATTTTGATTCATCATAAGGCGTGCTTGTTTGCCAGCATCTAAAAGCAATTCTAATCCACTTAAAAGCTAACGCTCGAATAATTGTGTTGTGAGGTTTTCCTTTTTGTTTTTGCTGTTCGTAATATGCCTTCGCCCAAAATGAATAGCGTACAGATTGTCCTGCCCACTCAACAAACGTTTGGCGCATAAATTTAGGACAGCTATATCGCCAGTGCGTCCATTTTTTTTGGCCGCTCTGTTCTATCACCGGCGCAATTCCGCCGTATTTTTGCACAGCATTCGCTTCTAAGTATCGAGTGCGATCTGTACCAAAAGCCACAAAAATACGCGGCGACATTTGCGGGCCTGCACCGGGAAAACTATCAAAAATGACTTTGTCTTTTTGTTTTTTATAACGTTGTTTAATTTCTTTATCGAGTCGCGCAATTCCATTAAGCATAATTTTAAGTTGCGGCACTAAGACTTCAATTAGTATTTTATTGGGTTCAATTACTCCCAGATCATCGGTTAATGCGTGAGACAATTTTATTTCATCACAGCGTTTTTCATTGACTTCACTATAACGTGAATGATGTTGGTTAAAAAAGTCAAGTAACGTTTTTTTACGTGCTTTTTTAACTTGGTTCAACGATGGCCACCGAGTTAGATAATCACAAAACACCAAGGTATCTTTTTCTTTAAACCAATCAAGCACTTGTGGGTAGTAGTTTTTAAGCGTGGCAGTAATACGGTTGGTTAAATCCACTTTATCTTGCACGACTTTTCGGCGATATTCGAGAAGCTGGGCAAGTGCTCTGACCCGCGATGGTTCGGGGCGAAGGGCATCTAATTTATCCATGTGCTTTTCTAATATTTCAGTTTGAATAAACGCATCACTGGGATCATTTTTTGCCCCGCTATGCGTGAAGGCTTTTCTATATTTAGCGACGGTTGACGGGTTAATTGAAAACAACGTCAAGTGATCATATTTGCTTAATGCATAAATAAGTGGCCCTTTGCTTAATTCACAAGCAACGGCAATGCGTTGTTTAGGGTAACGTTTTTTTAGTGACATCGCCCATTCATGAATGGCTTCAGGTTTACTCAGTATCACTGAATAATGATAATCCTGTGTATTGTAAACGTGCTCACACACATCGTGTTTTTTATCCGCCCAATCAATACCGATAAGTGCAGCAAAATCGTGAATAGCGGGTGCTTTCATAATCGACCTCCTAGGTGTAAAGTGGTTACTGGAATGTGCTTAGAATTTGTTTCTCGCAGGTCTTATAGATAGTCGGTCCACGACATTCCCTGAGTATGCGTTTTGAAACAAAGTGACTTCTTCTGATCCGAACGTCTTGTTAAAAACATTAAATGTTTGTCGTTCAATATTCGTGATCAGTAGAAGCATGTTCCGCTTAACTCAAACGTTAGGCTATTAAAATCAACAGCTTAAGCACAACCTTGTTGCGTGACGCGCAATGCGCTATACTTTGCTAATGATCATTTCGTTCAAACACAAAGGTTTACAGAAATTTTATGAATCTGGTAGCACCGCAGGCATTCAAAATACTCATAAAACCAAATTACGTATGATATTAGCTGCTCTCAATTCTACACAAGAAATAGACGATATGAACATTCCTGGCTACAAACTTCACTCTCTAAAGGGTAAGTTAAAAGGTATATGGTCAGTGACAGTAAATGGTAACTGGAGAGTTACTTTTAAATTCGAAAATGGAAATATTTATATTGTTAACTATGAGGATTACCACTAATGAACATGCATAACCCACCTCATCCAGGAGAGTTCATTAAAGAAGTATATTTATCTCCCTTTAATATCAGCTCTCGTACGGTTGCAGAAAAACTATTAGTTTCTCCTTCAACCTTTAACAGGTTAGTAAATGCTGAAAGTAATATTTCACCTGAAATGGCTTTAAGGCTTTCTAAAACACTTGGCCGTTCACCTGAAAGTTGGCTTTCTATGCAAGACTCTTACAATCTCTGGCACGCGAGAAACAATGTTGATCTTCGTAAGGTCAAAAAACTAAATATTAAAGCAGCCTAACAAAACATTCAAAACCGCAGTGTTCCACACTGCTCGGACTTTTTAAAAGCGGCGCTCTGCTTCGCTTTTAAAAAACCGTTTAACTATGACGTTATGTGTAAAAAAATAAGGAAAAGGATCTTATGAATAATTCGATAACCTCCATCATGGAAAAAAATATTATTGCAGCAGGGCTTGATGATACTGTTGAATATGTCGAGAAATTACTAGATTCTCACAAACTTTCATGTATTCCAGTTATCGATTCTAAGGGAAAATGTTTTGGAGTAAT
>JASFYW010000046.1:0-7554 GCA_045046865.1 Woeseiaceae bacterium
CCGCTTTCCTGATAGAGCAGAAGTTATACATTACGAAGGATTTTACTTTTATATAAGAATATTAAATTATAAAATAAGGTGCTTGAACATATAGGAAACAATTTAAAGTTTATGGAAAAATCACAAATTCAACAATTTCTAAATTTTGTAAAACAAGACTCAAATATAGAAGATGAAGAGTTTACGAGACTTCTAAAATTATTTGAGATTCGAACATACAAAAACAAAGAACATATTATTGACCCAACTGAAGAAAAAAGTAGTGTGTTTTTTATCTTATCGGGATTAATTCGATATTATTATTTAGCTGAAGATGGTAAAGAGTGGAATAAAGCTTTTATATCAGAAGATATGATGTGTACGTCATTTTCAAAAGACTTTCTTGGGCTCGTGTCTCCATATGGCATACAAGCAATTGAGAAAACCACCATTTTAATCGCTAATTTTTCACAATTTGAGTTGTTATATGATAAGAGCCCAAGGATTGAGAGACTAGGACGAAAATTAATAGAACGTATTTTAATTAGTAAAATGAAACGAGAGAGAAGTTTTCTACAAGATAGTGCAAAAATGCGTTATGTGGATTTTGCCAAAGAAAATTCTAGATTATTTCAGCGTATTCCACAATATCATTTAGCTTCATATCTAGGAATTACAGAAGCGTCTTTATCTCGCATCTCTAATGAACTTAATTAGCTATATCTGATTTCTTACCAATTGATAAGGAGTAAATTAGTTTTAAGTTTTATCATGTCACCTCTAATTAACTAATTGCTAGAGGTCGTATGATTATACTAAATTTAATGATAGCGAAGAAACTTAATTATTTGCTTATTCCCATATTAATATTTTGTGTGGTTAATACTTCTCTAGCCACAGAGAATCAGCAAATGAAAACATTATAAAAAAATAGAAACACAGTTACTCGATACTTTGAGGAGGTCTGGAATCAAGGTAAATTAGATGTTTTAGATGAGATTCTTTCTCCAGAATATATAAATCACAGCCCTGGTTTTGAAAGCCCGAAACCAGGGCCTGAAGGATTAAAACCTATTGTTGCGGCAATACGTACTGGATTCCCAGATTTAAAATACATTATCGAAAAACTAATTGTAACAAATGATTATGTTGCGGCTTACGTTACAATGACCGGTACACATACAGGTGTTTTTTTGGCATAGAGCCAACAGGTAAGAAAATAGAAGTTCATCAAATGCAGTTTGAACGTATTTCTGATGGGGGAATGGTGGAACACTGGCGAGTTACTGATGACCTTAGTATGTTAAAACAGCTAGGTCAGATTAAATAATCCTAACGATTGTTTACACACGGACTGCAGCTAACCCACTTTAGTTGATACCTATTTACGCGACAAGTTTAGTCACCTGACAGGGAATTATGAGACACTCAAAAAAACTTTATTAAGCATATTTAACTATTGGGAAGTAAATAACTCTCAGCATTTGATTTACAAAAATCAATATATACTCGAGCTATACGAGATAGCTGGTGTCGGCTCTGATAAAGTAAGCTGACACTGTATTGGGGTAATTTATAGTCTGGTAGAATTTGCACTAAACGTTTTTGTGCTATCAAGTCCCTTGCCACAAAAGGTGGAAGCTCCGTTATATAAATATTTTGTAAAGCCAGGTAACGTAGATGTAGATAATCATTTACACTAACAGTCGGCTTAATCGAAACTTTTTCTCCATTCAATACCCAGTCAATCAAATCTTCTTTTTTACCCCAAACTGCAATGGGGTAATTCAAAAGGTCCTGCGGTGATTTCGGTTGGCCAAATGATTGAATAAACTGAGGTGTCGCGACCATCACGTGACGGTAGTCCATGAGTTTTCGTGCAACGGCGGAAAGATGAATAACATCACCAATGCGCAGCGAGACATCAATGCCGTCTTCTATCAAATCAATTTTTCGTTCAGTTGCGTAAATATCGAGTTCAATGTGTGGGAATTTTTCTTGGAAGTCTCTCAGTAAATCCCACCAGGGTGAAAAATTCGGGGGCATTGATAAGCGCAATGTTCCTCTAAGTTCTGACTCCCTGTTTTGGAGCGCCAAAGCGCCTGCATCCATCTCCTGAAGTCCACGGGAGACATATTCGTATAGTGTTGAGCCAGCACCGGTAAGGCGAAGTTGCCGAGTGGAACGTTCGAGTAAACGCACGTCTAGTGATCGCTCAAGCTCGCTGACTCTGCGGCTTACCGTTGCGACCGGAACGCCTGTGTGTCTGGAGGCAGCAGAAAAACTACCTTGCTGCACCACTCTGACAAAAAGTTCGATTGAGTTTAAATCCATATTTCTCACCACGTAATGATAATTAAACAAACAACTTTATAAGATCTTTCCATATTTGGAAAGATACTTGTCATTTTTACCCACTACTCAATACAAATCATCTGTATTAGTCTTTGTCCTACTTTATCAAAACAGTTATTTTACGGAGTAATGAGCATGAAAAAAAGGGGTCATCTTAAAACATTAACATTTCTAGCAACACTAACCCTCCTGATGTTTTCCACACTCGCGATATCAAAATCGCAGTCTGAATCGCAGCTAATAACGCAGGTAATTAACCGCTATGAAGTTGCATTAAATGCCAGTGACACGGAATCGGTTATGAAGCTATATGGCGAGAAGCCAATTTTTATGCCGCAACATGCTGGTGCACAAGTGGGACGCACCGCAGTAAAAAAAGCCTATGAATCTGTATTCACTACTATTGACCTGAATATTAAATTCACTATTTATGAAGTAGAAATTCATGGCAACAAGGCGTGGGCTAGAACTAGTTCAGCTGGGAAAACCATAATTTTGGCGGATAACGTAAAGATAAATGAAGGCAATAATGAGCTGTTCATATTTAAAAAAGAAAATGATAAATGGAAAATTCATCGTTATCTTTTTTCAACCACCACGCCACGCCAATAATTTTTTATAACATAAATATCACAGGAGAAAAACCATGAAAGCAGTCGTCATAATGCAGCCAGGTAACATTGAGGTACTTAAGATTCAGGATATAGACGAACCCACTACACCGGATGGCTATGTCAAAATTCGAACCAGGGCCTTTGGTCTTAACCGGGCAGAAACCTATTATCGTGCAGGCAATTTTGGTGAGATAACAGAACCGAGAATACCCGGTATTGAAGCAGTTGGTGAAATTGTAGAAGACATGAGCGGCAAGTTTAGAACAGGCCAAAAAGTGATTACCGCGATGGGGGGGTTAATGTTGGCCAGGCACGGTAGCTATGCAGAGTATGTTGTTGCGCCTGCAAGCAATGTTCTTGCGGTGGAGTCACGACTGCCATGGGAAGAATTAGCCGCACTTCCTGAAGCCTACTTAACTATTTGGGGGGCTTTGGATAAAAATATGGCCATTCAAAAAGGTCAAAGCCTGTTAGTCAGAGGGGGTACAACCACGTTGGGTTTTGCAGCAATTACCTACGCTAAAGCCAGGGGATTGAAAGTTGTGGCAACTACCCGAGAGTTTGAAAATACAAAACTGTTACTCAGCAAAGGTGCTGATCATGTGATTATTGATGATGGCAATATTGCTGAACAAGTCCGTGCAATTTTTCCTGAGGGTGTTGATTGTGCATTGGAAATCGTTGGTGTCGCGACTATCAAAGATACATTAAACACAATCAAGCCTTTTGGACATCTGTGTGTAGTGGGTGTGTTGACGGGGATGCCTGTGTTTGAAAATTTCAATTTAATGTCAGATTTGCCTAATACGGTGAAGATAAATTTCTTTTCAAGTGGCCTGTTTGGCGCACCGGAAATGCCTTTATCTGAATCACCTATCCAGTGGATTGCGGAACAGGTTGAAAACAAAAAAATGCCATCTTTAATTTCCAAAACGTATGAGTTTGATCAAATTCAGGAAGCTCATCAAGCCATGGAAAATAATCAAATACTGGGTAAAGCGGTAGTTAGGATTTAACCCCGGTTTTTGAGCATTGATGAAACGAAATGCGCTGGATTAATACAGAAAACCATTGGGGCATGATAACAGTAGCGATTCACTGGTTATCTGCGCTAATGGTTTTTGGGCTATTTGCATTCGGCTTATGGATGGTAGAGCTTGAATATTACAGCACTTGGTATCACAAGGCACCAGACCTGCATAAAAGCATCGGCATACTTTTATTGGTTATGACATTGCTGCGTCTGGTCTGGAAGTTAAGCAATTGCAGTCCGGTACCATTGAACAGTCATACGCTCATTGAGCAAAAAATGGCAGCATCGATACATTACTTACTGTATTTGTTGTTAATCATGGTGATGTTAAGTGGTTACCTTATTTCTACTGCTGATGGTCGTGCTGTTGGTTTTTTTAACTGGTTTCAGCTGCCGTCTACACTTCACGGTATTGATAATCAGGAGGATATCGCCGGGCTTGTTCATCTATGGTTGGCAGTGATCCTGATTAGCCTTGTTGCCATACATGCTATGGCTGCTATTAAACATCGATTTTTTGACCGGGACCGAACATTGCAGCGTATGTTTGGCTTATGAACTTTAAATAAATATGACACTAATACCTTAGGAGAAAATCATGAAAAAAAATCTAACTATTACGGCATTGCTGGCAATGAGCATTTTCGTCGTACCGATACAAGCTGCAGTATATGACATTGATATTGACGGTGCTCACGCTACCGTCCAATTCAAAATTAAGCACCTCGGTTACAGTTGGTTGACGGGGCGCTTTAATAAATTCAGTGGTCATTTTAGTTACGATGAAAAGCAACCTGATGCATCAAAAATAGAAATAAATATCGATACCAGCAGCATTGACAGTAACCATGCTGAGCGCGATAAACACTTGCGTAGCAAAGATTTTCTCGACGTCTCAAAATATCCAACGGCTAAATTTGTGAGTACGTCGTTCAAAGAGAAAGGCAAGAGTACGGCAGTAATCAAAGGTAAGCTGACCTTGCATGGTGTCACCAAAAATATCGACATTGAACTTGAACACGTGGGACACGGTGCTGATCCCTGGGGTGGCTATCGTCGTGGTTTTGCTGGCAGCACAATGCTAACACTAAAAGATTTTGGTATTACAACAGATCTCGGACCCGCATCTCGGCAGGTAGAAATGTTTCTTGCAATCGAAGGTGTTCGCAGAAAGTAGCCTTTAAAGCAGCTGTGCTGTGGCCGGTTAAGCTATTAAATAAGGAAAAGAATATGCGTTGTTTCGCTGTAGTTGTTACATTTTTAATTAGCTTTTGCTCACTTGGGTTAGTAAGTGCTCAACAGGCTATAGGTTCTACAAAAATGCCCGATCCGAGCGCTGAGTTCGATTGGTTTAAAATTGGTGATAACTTATATCAGTTCCGCTATCAGCATCATTACACCCTGTTTGCTACTACCTCTAAAGGTGTCGTTGCATTTGATCCTTTGTCAAATGAGGCTGCGGAACATTATGTCGATGCGATTAAAGCAGTAGCGCCGGGACAACCATTGATCGCTATTATTTATACCCACTGGCATGTCGATCATTCATCAGGTGCAAAAATACTTAAGCGTGAATTTGGCGATACTATCGGAGATACCATACCCATTATTGCGCATGAGCGAACACTGAGAAGACTGAGGCGCTGGAACGACTCAGATATTTTATTGCCGACAAATACCGTAAGCGATAAAGGAACCACACTACGTTATGGAAACCTGGAAATTGAGTTGAACTATATAGGTTATGGGCATACAAATACAATGCTGGTAGCACGTTTTCCACGACAAAAATTGGTGTTTGCCGTTGATTTTGCTAACAATGATGCCGTTGGTTGGACTGATCTACCTGGATGGTACCTGAATGAACTGATTGCCATGCAAGGTCGGTTACTCGGGTTGGATTTTGATATTGTTGCATTTGGACACGGCATGCCAGGAGATAAGACGACGATTAAACGACAAATCGGTTATTACAAAAATTTAACCACCCTGGCCACGCTTGCTTTGAAACAAGGGCTATCTGAAGACGAAGCCGTTACAACTATCGAAACTAAGCTAACACAGTATAAGCAATGGCGCTTTTATGACATGTGGTTCCTTATGAATATACGCGGAGCATATCGCTGGGCTCAAGAAAAGTAACTTTTTATAGCTTGAAATTATTTTAGGAGTAATACGTGAAGAATGATTATTATTTAATGGCAGGTTCTCGCGAATATAAATTAGTGCTTGATGAAAACTCGGGTATTGAGGAGAGGTTATTAGAGGGTGCTCCAATTATAGGAGAAGGAACCAATATTGGAGGAGAGGTCTATTTTATTACTGATATCGATATCCCTTTTAATGGAAATGAGCGAGAAATATTTTCAATTGGAAATTTGGTTTACTGGCGTTCACAAAAAGAGAAAAAGTTTGCTATTGCTGTATTTTTTGGTAATACAAGTCATGGAACGGGTACTGCGCCAACAGCGGCAAGCCCAAGCATTCGATTTGCGTCTATAACAGGAAGTTGTGCGGGGCTTGAGTCAATTGCTACAGGAACTCAATTGAAATTATTCTACAAATAAATATCAATAAATAAACTCGGTGGTAGATAAAAATAAAATGGTTTCAATAATTTCTGGAAGCAAACACATGTTATTTAATAAAATTGAATATTTTTTTGTAGCTTTGCTTTTATTGGCTGTGACAGGGTTCTGGAACACTTATTTTTCAAAGTTATTTGGTGGTATTGGTAACATCCCTCGCTTTAGTGAAATTGATAGTTATACGCATTTTCATGCTGTCACTATGTTGCTTTGGATAGCTATGCTTATTACTCAGGCGTTTTTAATAAAATTTCATAAACACCATCTACATAAAATAATTGGAAAATTATCCTATCTGTTATTTTCTGTTCTCGTTGTGTCGCTGATACTCTTGTCTCATAGTAAAATAACCATTTATGAATATGGAATATCCTATAGCAGGCTATATATATTGTTTTTACAGCTTTCATTACTCAGTATTTTTATGCTTGCCTATTTTTTAGCTATAGCCAACAGGCATACGCCTGTACGCCATGCTCGCTATATGATTTGTACTGCATTAACTATGATAGACCCGGCTGTTGCGAGGCTTCCCATCGATCTCCCGTCAATTCCTTTTAGTTATCAGGTATGGACTTTTGGGATCACAGATATGATTTTGATTGTGCTTATTTTTATGGAACGTAATCAAAATAAAGGACGTGAAGTATTTCCAATAATGCTGTTGATATTTTTATTTTCTCAAGGGTTAAATCTATCATCGACACGCAGTTTAATTTGGGATGATTTTTCGATGTGGTTTGCTACGCTTCCACTAACTTAAAATAAGTTTACTCATGATGAAAATTTATCCAATAATAAAAATTACAGTTAATAAACCGCTGACCGAAAAAATAGCGTTGAATGATCGCTTCTGATTGTTACCAAACGCCTAAATCCGTAAATATCAAAATGTCCGCTTACCTGATTAAGCGGACATATCACCTATCACCACAAAGCAGAGACTTATGCATCTGGAAGATTAACTGAAATATCTTCTGTAACA
>JASFYW010000047.1:0-9702 GCA_045046865.1 Woeseiaceae bacterium
GCTTTAGCTTCATTTTTTTTACAAAAAATAAAACATTAATAGGAAAAGATCATGCGTATCGGTCAAGGTTATGATGCACACAAATTTAAAGACGGCGGTAAACTTATTTTAGGTGGGGTTGATGTTCCTTATGAAAAAGGAATGGAAGCGCACTCAGATGGTGATGTGGTTATACATGCGTTATGTGATGCTCTATTGGGTGCCATGGCTTTAGGGGATATTGGTAAACACTTTCCAGATACTGATGATTCATATAAAGGAATCGATAGCCGAATTCTATTAAAAGAAGTGATGAATAAAGTGCGTGACGGTGGCATGAAATTAGGTAATGCCGATATCACCATTATTGCTCAAGCACCGAAACTTGCCCCCCATATTGATGGTATGCGTAAAAATCTTGCCTCAGATATGGCAACAGCACTCAATAATGTCAGCATTAAAGCTACTACAACAGAAAAAATGGGGTTTACAGGCCGTGCTGAGGGGATTGCAGTCCAAGCAACGGTATTATTAACTTAAAATTATCTAAATAAGTCTATAGTTTATCCCGTTTTAGTCGATAACTAATATTATGTATATCAGTGAGCGAGAACGAATATGAAAGGTGATAATAGACTTGAGTTGTTGTTATTCCACTTAGGATCAGAGCAACAATTTGGCATTAATGTCCTTAAAGTTATGGAGATTATTGACTGTCCAAAGTTAAATCAAATACCCGATAGCCATCCATCTATCTGTGGAATTGCAAAATTACGTGGAGTACCACTTTCTGTTATTGACTTATCCCAAGCAGTTGGGAAACGTGCGCTATATAACAAAGAAGAAAATGTTTGTGTAGGCTCTGTTATTGTCACAGAATTTAATCGTATTACGCAGGGGTTTTTAGTTGAACGCGTAGATAGGATTATTGTGCGAGAATGGAAAGATATACTTCCTCCTTCAAAAGCTCTAGGTGCATCATCTTATCTGACGGGGGTCACCGATGTTGATGGAAAACTGGTACAAATTCTTGATGTCGAAAATGTTCTAGGAAGTATTTCACCCAACACGATTACAAATCTAATAAATGACTTAGATGTTGTAGAGGTCGTGCAAGGTAAAGTTTTAATTGTTGATGATTCTGCTTTAGCAAGAAAGCAAATAGCCGAAACCATCGAAGCGATCAATCTACCTTACATTACTGCAACTAACGGTAAAGAAGCATTAGCAATTCTAAAAAAATGCAATCTCAATAGTAGTGATGCAGATGATTTTATTTCTATGGTGGTTTCAGATATAGAAATGCCTGAAATGGATGGCTATTCTTTGACTGAAAACATTCGAAAAGAAACGGGCATTGAAAACATGTATGTGTTGTTACATACATCATTAAATGGCGCTATCAATATTGAAAAGGCTAAACAATCAGGTGCTAATGATATGCTGACTAAATTTATCCCTGAAGAATTAATGCAAAAAATTGTTATTGGTTTACAAAGTCAGTCATCTTAGTTTTATCTCTCCCTCCTATTGAATTAACGGAATTACACATGTACGACATTGATAATATGGCTTATGCGTATAGTAAACCCATGCTAACAGGTGTAATTCGTACACATCCTAAAGACTTTAAGGTAGATGAAAAGTTTTCCTTCGATTTTAGTGGTGAAGGTGAGCATGCGTTAATCCATATAAAGAAAATAGATACCAATACTGATTGGTTAGCACGACAAATTGCTGAGGTCGCTGGATTAAAAAAAGGTGATATCAGTTACGCAGGTTTAAAGGATAGGCACGCCGTTACGACACAATGGTTTAGCGTATGGCTACCGGGCAAGCCAGATCCTGATTGGTCTTTACTTAATTCAGAAAATATAGAGGTTTTATCTTCTTGTCGACATAATCGAAAATTACGACGAGGCAGCTTACGTGGAAATCAATTTACATTAATCGTGCGAAATATAGAAGGTGATGCTTCTGATCTTGATGAACGACTTAATCTTATTCAACAACAGGGCGTACCGAATTACTTTGGCGAACAACGTTTTGGTATAGAAGGCAGAAACTTAGAAAAAGCCGAAATCATGTTTGCTGGTAAACGAGAAAAAGATCGTTTTAAACGCTCAATGTATTTATCTGCTGCCCGTTCAGCTATGTTTAATGATGTTCTCTCTCAACGTATATCCATGAATAAGTGGGCTACAGGCATACCGGGTGACGTTATGTTACTTGATAATAGTCACAGTTATTTTTTGGCCTCCGAGATTGATGATGAAATTAACCGTCGACTCAATGAACATGATATTCATCCCAGTGGCCCTCTATGGGGCAGGGGCGAACTACTTTCAAAACAAGATGTTGCTAAATTGGAAAATGAACTTCCATCTAAGTTTGAAGTATTTGATATAGGACTAAAAAATGCGCGTCTTGATCAAGATCGTCGCTCTTTACGGCTGACAGTCAATGATCTGCATTGGAATTATGACGCTGATAATAAACTATTTGAACTCTCTTTTTTTCTACCTGCCGGTGGATATGCAACTTCAGTGCTACGTGAAATTATCAAGGTTTAATTTCCTTACACATTTAAATCAACACAATTTTTAATCATCTCCCTATAAGCATATTATGATTTAGTAATATTTATAACCTTATAAAGTTTTATTGGATTTAGAATTTAATCTTGTTATATTGTATTCATAATTATAAGCACCAATGTCATGCGTGTATTTTTTATCGCACCATCATATTGCATAATTATGTTGAAGTAGGTGATAGTTTTGTATATTAGTGAATACTAATTATGACGTGAGAGCCATGTTTTACTTCAAAAATAAAAATAAATGGATCTTACTTTACTAAAATTTTATCTGAGGAGTACTCATGAATAAAGCTGACTACTGGAAGGAGAATTTACGGCTCGTGACTATATTACTTGTAATATGGTTTACCGTTTCATTCTTGTTTGGAATTATCTTGGTTGATACATTAAATATCATCAGGATTGGGGGCGTAGGACTGGGTTTCTGGTTTGCGCAGCAAGGTTCTATTTATACGTTCTTAGTATTGATTTTTGTCTATACGAAAAAAATGAATGCTTTGGATATTAAATATAACGTCCAAGAAGATTAGGGGAGTCTAATAACAATGGATTTATCAACACTGACATATCTGTTTGTTGGTACCACGTTTGCCATTTATATAGGTATTGCCTTCTGGGCGCGTGCGACAACAACGGGTGAATTTTATGTTGCTGGCAAGGGTATTCACCCTATTGCCAATGGTATGGCTACGGCTGCCGATTGGATGTCAGCTGCATCATTCATATCCATGGCGGGCTTAATTGCCTTTAATGGTTATGGTGCATCTGTATTCTTAATGGGGTGGACGGGTGGCTATGTATTATTAGCGTTACTTTTAGCGCCTTACTTACGTAAGTTTGGGAAGTTTACTGTTCCTGAATTTATCGGTGAGCGTTATTACTCACGCACAGCACGAATTGTTGCTGTTATCTGTTTAATTTTGGCTTCGATTACTTATGTTATCGGTCAAATGAAAGGGATTGGTGTGGCTTTCTCACGCTTCCTCGAAACAGATTATGATACGGGCTTGTATATTGGTATGGGTATCGTTTTCATCTATTCAGTAATGGGTGGCATGAAAGGGATTACATATACGCAAATTGCACAATATTGTATTTTGATATTTGCTTATACCGTTCCTGCAATCTTTATCTCTTTAAACATCACAGGCAACCCTATTCCACAATTGGGCATATTAAGCACAATGGCGGATGGCAATACCTATATGATGGATAAACTTAATCTGGTGGTCTCCGAACTTGGGTTTAATGAATATACAACTCAAGTTATGGGTAGCAAACTGAATATGTTTGCATACACGCTAACGTTGATGATTGGTACTGCAGGCTTACCACACGTTATTATTCGTTTTTTCACTGTACCTAAAGTGAAAGATGCGCGTTCTACTGCTGGTTGGGCTTTAGTTTTTATCGCTATCTTGTACACAACAGCTCCTGCTGTAGGTTCTATGGCACGTTTGAATTTGATGAATACAATTCAAACCGGTCCAGTAGGTGAAGTGACTGCCAATCTTGAATATGCGCAACGTCCACAGTGGTTTAAAAACTGGGAAGCAACGGGCTTATTGAAATTTGAAGATAAGAACGGTGATGGTCGTATTCAGTATTACAATGATAAAAATAAAGACTTTGTTGCAGAAACAGCTGACAAGCTTGGTTGGAAAGGTAATGAAATGGTCAAAGTTGATCGTGACATTATGGTTCTCGCTAATCCTGAAATCGCAAACTTACCTAACTGGGTTATTGCATTAGTTGTTGCGGGTGGCTTAGCCGCTGCACTATCAACCGCTGCTGGTTTGTTGCTAGCGATAGCATCTTCAATTTCTCATGATTTGTTGAAGGGCATATTTATGCCTGATATTTCAGAGAAGCAGGAATTGAATGCGGGACGTTTTGCGATGGCAGGTGCAATAGCCATGGCGGGTTACTTCGGATTACATCCACCTGATTTTGCTGCTGGTACTGTTGCGATTGCGTTTGGCTTAGCTGCTTCATCTATCTTCCCTGCATTGATGATGGGTATCTTTAACAAAAAGGTAAATCGTACTGGTGCTGTTGCAGGAATGATTACAGGTATTAGCATTACTATGCTTTATGTGTTCCAACATAAAGGCATTATGTTTATTCCTGGTACATCATTCTTAGGTGGCATGTCACCTAACTGGTTCTTTGGAATATCACCAAATGCATTTGGTTGTATTGGCGCACTAGCTAACTTCGCCGTTGCGATTGGTGTTTCTAGAGTGACTGCTCCAGTTCCGGATCATATTCAACATTTAGTTGAAGATATTCGTGTTCCTAGGGGAGCTGCTGCTGCAACTGAACACTAAACACGTTTAGTTACACATTAAACCCTACGTGGCTTTAAAACCATGTAGGGTTTTTTTATATCTTAAATAAAGTATTGGAGATACCACTTTAGACGCATTTACGTTATAAAGAGCTATGGAAATAGAACTTATTGAAATACGTGATTTTATTAAGCAACACCCCCCATTTGATACTTTAGATAATGAAGTATTAAATGCTATAACAAATACATTAACCATACGTTATCTCCGTCGAGGAAGCTCATTCCCTAATATTGATACTAAAAACAACTATTTCTATATCGTTCGCACAGGTGCAATTGAATTTAGGGACAGTGAAAATCAACTCATTGATAAGTTGGCAGAGGGTGATAACTACTTTGCTGAAAACGAAATTGAATCAGACCGACGTAAGGGTATTTGTGTAGAAGATACAATGGTCTATTTGTTAGGGCTTGATGAGCTGCAACAATTTAGAAATAAAAATGCTGATTTTGATCTGCATTTTAATCAATCAATAAATGAACGTCTTCGACATGCCGTTGAACTAACTCACACAGCAGACATGCGTGAGTTAAGCGCAATGAAACTCGAAGTGAGTGGGCTAACTGATCGAGTTCCTGTCATTGTAGATGTCACTACCACTATTCAACATGCTGCAAATATAATGACGGAGGAACATGTTTCTTCAATCTTAGTGACTGAAAATAAAATCCTTCAAGGTTTGTTAACTGATCGAGATATCCGTTCACGCTGTGTTGCCAAAGGAGGAAGTTTTAGTGATTCAGTTGGTACTATTATGAGTAAAGATCTAGAAACGGTGACTGATTCTACTTTGCTATCAGCAGCATTACTCATTATGACGCGACAACAAATACACCACTTACCCGTAATAAAACAGGGGCTGCCTGTAGGTATCTTAACTTCATCCGATATCATACGGCACTTAACGACCAATCCAACATTGATAGCGACGGACATTTATAAAGCTAATTCAATTGAGGCGCTTACAAAAATAAGTAGTCAGTTACCTGAGTTACAACTACAGCTTTCGTTATCAAGTGCGACAGCAAAACACATAGGCGAAGTGTTTTCCTCAATAACAGATGCAATTACTTGTCGGTTGATTAAGTTAGCAGAAATAGAAATAGGTACAGCACCCGTAAAATATGTTTGGGCAGCAGGTGGTTCACAAGCAAGAAATGAACAAACATCACATTCAGATCAAGACAATGCGCTCATTATTTCAGATGACTTTAAACCTGAACATGAAGACTATTTTAAAAAATTATCTGATTTTGTTTGCGATGGTCTAAATGATTGCGGTTATGTGTATTGTCCGGGGAATGCGATGGCCAGTAATACTGAATGGCGTCAAACTATCGGCGTATGGCAAAACTATTTTACTAAATGGATTACTCAACCAGAACCAAAGGCATTGATGCTTTCAAGTATATTTTTCGATATGCGTCCCATACATGGTGAGATCTCTTTATTTACAAACTTACAAAGAGAAATGCTGATTAAAACAAAAAACAATCAACTCTTTATTTCTCATATGGTTAGAAATGCACTAAAACATAAACCACCATTAGGTTTTTTTAGAAACTTTATGATGGTACATGACGATGAACATAAAAATGCATTAAACCTTAAACATCGTGGTGTAGTGCCTATTGTTGATATTGCACGTGTGATTGCGTTAAAAAATGGTCTCAGTGAAACTAATACTGTAGAAAGATTAGATGCTGCTTACCACTGTAAAGCGTTAAGTCGAGAAATGCATGATAATTTAATTGATGCTCTTGAATTTATTTCTTCGTTGCGCATACGCCATCAAGCAAAACAAATACAAATGGGATTAGCTGCAGATAATTTTTTGCCCATTGAAGAACTTTCTGGGCTGGAAAGAAGCCATTTGAAAGATTCGTTTTCCATAATTAAAACAATGCAACAATTTTTTGAAACACGACAACCATAGAATAAATTATGTTTCATAAATTATTAGGAAAAAACTACGAAAGAAAGTATTGGCTAAGAAAATCTGATTCTTTAGTGATGAAAAACTTCTTAAATCAGTCGTTTATCAATAGAAGAACACTCATTTGTGAAACAGATATTATTTCGCTGGATATAGAAACAACAGGTTTAAATCCAGAAGTAGATAGGATTGTTAGTATAGGTTTAGTAGAAATTTCAAACCTAGGCATTAAGCTGAATAGCTGTTGGCATAAAATTATTAAAACCAATATAGCTCATCCTGAGAATAGTGTAGTAATACATAACATTACTGATGATCAATCAGATGAAGGTCTGACAATTGAGGTGGCGATTGAAGAATTACTTAAACGCTTAAAGGGCAAGGTAGTTTTGGTACATAATGCAAAAATAGAGCAAGGTTTTATTAATAAAATTTGCCAATATTTGTACAACACTGATTTTATTATGCGTACTATTGATACACAAGTTTTAGCTAAACGTAGCTTTGATCGAAAAAATAAATCGTATAAACCCACTGAGTTAAGATTATTTAATTTACGAAAAATGTATAAGATGCCGCCTTATAAAGCTCATAATGCTTTATTGGATGCATTAGCAACAGCAGAATTATTTTTAGCTATGGTAAATACAATTTCGTCTGCTGATAGAGGGCGGCTTAATGATTTTTTATCATAATATGAATAAGTCGCTATTCTGATTTTTTCTTTTTTTCTTTATTATTATGGCTGCGGCCATTAATAAGATTAAAAACTCGTTCAGCTATTTTGAAAGAGATAAGATGTGTACAGCTTCGAGAGTTAAGAGCTTGGTAAAGTGCAAAAAATAGTGAAACGATAAAAATAATTAAAATGATAGAGGTGGCTTGTCCCATTATTTGTTTTGCGTCACTTGCAACAACCCAATCTAATGAAATTCCTAACATTAATGCCAAGCTAATGAGCATTATCCATAACTGTATACTAAAAGCGAGATCGGCCGTTTGTAATGCAACCTTACTAACAGCGGGGCGGCTATTACGAAAAATGAAAAAAAGTATAAAAGGAGTAATAGTTGAGGCCAGAGGGTTGATAAAAATACCTGCAAGAGAACTTAAAGGTGCAAGTGCCATATATGAGCGTTGAGTTGTATCTTTATTTGTCATTGTTTTTTCTTTTATTTATTTGAGGATTTTAAAATAACATAGATTGCACCTGTTCCGCCATCCTTTGGTAAGCATGATGAAAAAGCAAGTACGTCTTGGTGCTGCGGTAACCAGTAGGCAACATGGGTTTTTAATACAGGGATTTTTTGCTCGGAGCGATAACCTTTGCCATGTATCATATGCACATATCGAACATGTTGATTTTTACAGTCTTCAATAAATTCATAGATAGCCGATTTAGCCTCGACGACGGTATAGCCATGTAGGTCTAACTCATATTCAATGGGTAAGTCGCCACGTTTTAATTTCTTTTGTAGCTTTTGCTGAATGCCTGAACGAGCAAAGAACAGCACATCATTTACTTGTGCGTCACGTAAATCAGCAGGATCAGACATTAAATTTGTTTTAGATGTACTTTCATCATCATTAAAACTTTCATCATCTCTATTTCTAGGAGAAGGTTTTTCTTTAACCTTATCCATTCGCGGTTCACTCACCAACGGGCGGACATCAGCAATTTCATCCAGGAAAACTTGCCTTTCCTCTTCACTGATATTTGGCTTTGATGGTGGTTTTTTACGTGTCATATTCTATTCATACTATGGCTAATATGTGGCTTAGTGTAACATTAGAGTTCTTGTTTTGAGCACGTTGTTGTCCTTTGTGATGGGTTGTTGAAAAAATATGCAAATTTTAATCAGTAATGATGATGGGGTAGAAGCGCCGGGGATCCAAGCGCTTAAAGATGGCTTGGGTGATATGGCTTCGTTAGTTTTGGTTGCGCCAGATAGAGACCGCAGTGGAGCGAGTAATTCTTTAACGCTAGACAGTCCTATTAGAGCTAAAACGATTGCTGAAAATGTCATTCGTGTTAATGGAACGCCAACTGATTGTGTCCATTTAGCCCTAACAGGGTTGTTAGATGATGAGCCAGATATGGTCCTTTCCGGCATTAATGCGGGCGCCAATATGGGCGATGATGTGTTGTATTCCGGTACTGTTGCTGCTGCAATGGAAGGGCGTTTTCTAGGGCTCCCCTCTATCGCCATTTCTTTAGCAAGTCGCTCAGATAACTCGCCTTTAAAGCATTATGATACGGCTGTACAAGTAGCACGATTGCTCATAAAACGGCTTAGTCATGCTCCCTTTCCAAGTAATACCATTCTCAATGTCAATGTACCCGATCTCCCATGGGGTGAAATAAAGGGAATAGAATCCACCCGATTAGGACATCGCCATAAAGCCGAGCCCGTGATTAAAGAAAAAGACCCGCGCGGCCGAAATATATATTGGGTAGGGCCTCCCGGCGCAGAAGAAGATGCTGGCGAAGGGACTGATTTTTATGCACTGAAAAATGGTTATGTTTCAGTGACGCCATTACATGTAGATTTAACACGACATGATGCACGAGAAGGTTTATCGGATTGGTTAAAACAAGAATGAAGTACGATTTGTCGGGTATCGGTATGACTTCGCAACGCACGAGGGATCGATTGATTCAGCGTTTACGTGAAGAAGGCATCCAGAATGAGGATGTGCTTGAAGTTATGAGTCAAACACCTCGGCATATTTTTGTTGATGAAGCCTTGGCAAGTCGTTCTTATGAAGATACTGCATTACCGATTGGTCACGGGCAAACTATTTCTCAGCCGTATATTGTTGCAAGAATG
>JASFYW010000048.1:0-4594 GCA_045046865.1 Woeseiaceae bacterium
GCCGATGTTAACATCGGCTTTTTTATGCGTAGATATTTTAAAAACTTAACTATTTGCTAACATGCTTTTAAGATCTGCAATACTGGCATTGCCTCGCGCCTTCTTTTCTTCTTCAGGCACTTCTATGCCTGCACCACTCCATTGTAAATGTTCTTGTGGAAGCTCTTCGAGGAAACGGCTGGGCAGGCAATTAATTATTTCACCATAACGCTTTCGTTTAGAGGCATAGCTGATGGTTAAGGTTTTACGCGCACGCGTTATGCCAACGTAAGCTAAGCGTCGTTCTTCTTCTATATTATCTTCTTCAATACTATTTTTATGCGGCAAGATATCTTCTTCAACACCAACAAGATAAACATGGGGGAACTCAAGTCCTTTAGATGCATGCAGTGTCATTAAGTGAACGCTATTTTCATCTTTATCGTCATCATCACGATCAAGCGTGTCTAATAACGTAAGTTTAGCAACCAGTGTTGCAAGATCTGCTTCGGGATCTTTAGCAGCTAAACGCTCTAACCAAACGACCAACTCATTGACGTTATCATTACGTCGTTTTGAATCGGCTTCGTCTTTACTGGTATCAATTAACCAACGTTCATAATCTATATCGGCGAGCAGCTCTTTTACTATATCAACCGGCTTTTCAACCTCTATACGTAGGGCATAATCTTTTAACCATTCTGCAAAGCCAGATAAATTTGTACTGGCACGGTTGCCAATGCTTTGACGTAAGAATTGATCAAAGCATGCTGAAAATAAACTGTGATTATATTTATTACAAAAGTCACTGAGCTTTTCTAAACTGGTTGGCCCAATTTCGCGGCGTGGCACATTTGCAATGCGTAAGAAGGCATTATCATCATCGGGATTAGCGATTAAACGTAAGTACGACATGATGTCTTTGATTTCACTATAAGCAAAGAAAGACATGCCGCCGCTTAATGAATAAGGAATATTGTTTTCGCGCAGTAAACGTTCAAATGCGCGTGATTGATGGTTGCCTCTATATAAAATGGCATAGTCTTTATGTTGCGTACGGTTCACAAACTGATGGTGATTAATTTCTGCAACAATTTGATCGGCTTCATCTTCTTCATGTCGACAGGCAATAATTCGAAGGGGATCACCAAAACCTAAATCACTCCATAAACTTTTTTCAAATAAATGTGGGTTGTGCGAAATTAAGCTATTGGCACATTTTAAAATACAGCCAGTCGATCGATAATTTTGTTCAAGCTTGATCACCTTCAACATAGGAAAATCTTCTTTTAATAAAGAAAGGTTTTCAGGTTGTGCGCCACGCCAAGAATAAACAGATTGATCATCATCACCCACTACGGTTAAGTTAGCAATTTTACCAACGACGAGCTTTACGAGTTCATATTGTGTTGCATTGGTGTCTTGATATTCGTCAACCAGAAGAAAACGAATTTGGTTCTGCCAGCGTTCTCTAACCAGCGGATGATCACGAAATAATAAAACAGGGACCATAATTAAATCATCAAAATCAACTGCATTGTAAGTTTGTAAATGATGATTGTATTGTTCATAAACACTGGCGGCGACAGTTAATAATGCATCACCATTGGCTTCTTGCTGCGCTTGTTCGGGCAAGATGAATGCATTTTTCCAACGAGATATTTGCCATAAAATAGTGTCTGTTTTTCCATCGGGATCAGAAAACGCTAACTTCATTAATTGTTTAATTAAAGCCAGTGAATCTTGATTATCGTAGATAGAAAAGCCTTTTTTATACGGCAGGTGTTCTAGCTCTTTACGTATAATATCTAAACCCAGGGTGTGGAAGGTAGAAACGCGCAGGCCCTTGGTTTTATCTTTACCTAATAACTTTTTAACTCGGCCTTGCATTTCACGGGCAGATTTATTGGTAAACGTCACTGCCGCAATATTGGCGGCATTAATACCGCATTCTTCAATAAGATAAGCAATTTTTTGTGTAATAACACCTGTTTTGCCACTGCCAGCACCGGCGAGTACAAGGCAGGGGCCATCAATATAGCGTACGGCAGCATGTTGCTGAGGGTTTAATTTCACGAGGGATTTTTAGCCTAATTAGGATGTAAAAATAAGAGGCTATTCTATGATGAAGTGGCCGAGAGGTCGATATTGACATTCATTGTTATGCTTTTTGTCGGGATAAATTAACAAAAAAACTAAATATTTTAGAAATAGTGCCGATAAAAGAAGAGTCAATATAAAAAAAGAGGCATAACAATGGGATATAAAATTAAAATAGCAATATTAGGCTTAGGTGAAGTAGGCCAAGAGTTTGCGGAAAATTTTTTAGAGATTATTCAAGAAGGTGGCAAAGACGTAGAGATTGTCGCCGTTGCACATAATGATAAAGAGTCTGCTGTGGCATTGGGCTTTCAACAAAGTGGTGTAACCTTTTTTGAAAAGGCAACAGATGTCATTCAAATGGGTGAAGCTGTCGATATCATTTTTGATTTAACCGGCAGTGATGATACGCGACAAGCACTACGCAAAGGCATGATGGAAAGTAATAACCGCCATACCGTGATAGCACCAGAAATGATGGCGAGATTACTGTGGATGTTTTTTGATGATGATAGTGCAGCAGCTAGTAGCAAATCCGGCGGGTATTAATGGTTAAACCCACGATCTAATCGTCGGTAGCCAATGGCTTCACTAATGTGGTGCTGAGAAATATTTTCATCATCATTCAAGTCAGCAATGGTGCGAGCCACTTTAAGTATGCGATTATGAGATCGAGCGGAAAGCCCAAGCTGGGTAACAGCTTGTTCAAGTAGCGCGCCTGCAGCTTTATCTAACTGGCAAAAGCGTTTTATATCTTGGGTGTGCATCTGCGCATTAACGTGTTGGCTTCTGTCTAACTGACGTTGGTAAGCTTTTACGACACGAAGACGCACCGTTTCACTGCTTTCTTCTTTATGTGTAGTCGATTGAATTTCCTTCAACGGTACCGGCGGTACTTCAATGTGCATGTCGATGCGATCAAGCAATGGCCCTGATATACGTGCTCGATATCGTTGTACTTGATCGGCTGTGCAATGACAGCGTCCATTAGGGTGACTTAAATATCCACAGGGACAAGGGTTCATCGCGGCAACTAATTGAAAGCGTGCAGGAAATTCTGCTTGGCGTGTGGCACGTGAAATAATAATTTTTCCAGATTCCAAGGGTTCGCGTAATACTTCTAAAACACGACGATCGAACTCCGGCAATTCATCAAGAAATAACACACCATTATGCGCTAATGAAATTTCACCTGGTTGAGGGTGACTTCCACCACCCACTAAGGCAACGCCAGAAGCAGTATGGTGCGGTGCTCTGAAAGTGCGTTTTTTCCAGTTTTGTAATTTAAACCCTTGAAAGCTTATTGACTGAATCGCAGCACTTTCCAAGGCTTCTTCTTCTGTCATAGAAGGCAAAATACTGGGTAGCCGTGTTGCAAGCATGGTTTTCCCAGTGCCGGGCGGGCCAAGCAAAATGAGGTTATGGCCGCCTGCAGCAGCAATCTCAATGGCACGCTTTGCATGGTGTTGGCCAGCCACATCTGAGAGATCATCTACCCAATCATTTGCAATGGAAGAGGCATGTTGAGGGTGTGGCTGATGTGATGGAGGCTCTACGGGTGAAAGTAAATCTTGTTGACCGTTGAGTTTGGCGCAAACGTCTAATAAATGTGTACACGGTATGACATCGAGTTCACTCACTAAACTGGCTTCGTGAACATTTTGTGTAGGCAATACAAGTTTACGTTTTTGGTGTTTACATTGCACTGCCGCAGGCAACACACCACGAATTTCTCGTAACTCACCACTTAAAGCAAGCTCACCTAGAAATTCAAATTGCCCCAGCGTCTCCATAGGAATTTGGCCGGAGGCAGCAAGAATCCCGACAGCGATGGGCAAATCAAAACGACTGCCGCCTTTGGGTAAATCAGCAGGCGCAAGGTTGATGGTGATGCGTTTGGCTGGAAATTCAAATTGGCTGTTCAGTAAAGCCGCGCGCACACGGTCTTTGCTTTCTTTAACTTCGGTATCTGCAAGCCCCACAATCGATAAGTTAGGCAAGCCGTTTGATAAATGAACTTCTATGGTGACAAGGGGGGCTTTAATGCCAATTTGGGCGCGGGTGTATACGGTTGCGAGAGACATGGTTTCCTTTCCTAAAAATACTCAGTCCAGTGAGTAACGGGGTTTACTTTACTTTATATTTTAACTGTTGTGCAACTTATTTGAAAAGCGTGGGTACAAGAAAATAATTAGTAAAGTTGGGAGGGAGTGGCTTAAGGTTTTAGTGTTGAGCATTTTAACCTCTCCAGCACATGCGGTAAAAAAATATTCACCGAGTCAAGTTTTTGCAGGTGTTGAATATGCCAACCTTTTAGTGAGTTAAATCAGTTGAGCGTTCAGTTACAAGATCTGGTTAAGCAGTTTAAAGTCTAATGGTGACAATATTAAAAATGGTCACACGAGAATTAGTGCGACCATTTTTATAGCAGTTTTGACTCTAGTTTTTTAATAATCTCTTCCATCTCATCCACTTTGGCTCGTGTTTTTTGTAACACCGCCGCTTGAATATCAAA